>CAVPDI010000009.1:0-41287 GCA_963702605.1 uncultured Pseudomonadota bacterium | reverse complement strand
TCAGAATTTCTTGAGCCGCGGAATTATCTCACGCGCGATGATCTCGATCTGATCCATCTCGTAGCGGTAAGGAACAAAGATCAGCTTCTGTACGCCGACGGCAAGGTGCGCCTTCAACTGCTCGACGCATTCGTCGACGGTGCCAAGAATGGCGCTGTCTTTGGTCAACTCGCTCCACGAGGCGTAGTCCCATTCCTTCCCAAGCCACTCCATCATTCCGGCTTCAACATCGGCTCGCGATTTGCCGATGCGAATGGGCAATTGTGCCGCATTAAGCAGCTTGTCCGGATCCTTGCCGCCTTCCTTTGCAAAATCACGGATTTTGGCCCACGACTTCGCGAAACTATCGGGACGATAGAAATAAGTCAGCCAGCCGTCACCGTCGACGGCAGCGCGCTTGAGCACGCGGTCAACATAACCACCGATCAGGATCGGCGGGCGTGGCTTCTGAACCGGCTTGGGATACATCACTCCGGCGGGTATCTTGTGATACATGTATTCGCCCTTGACCATGCTCTCGGTCCAAAACCGAGTCATGATCTCGAGGTTCTCGTCCATGATCTTGCCGCGTTTCTCGAACGGCACGCCGACCGCGTCGAATTCGCGTTTGTACCAGCCGGACGCCATTCCCATGATCAGCCGGCCGTCCGACAACAGATCCATGCTCGACAACTGTTTCGCCAGGACGACCGGATTGCGCAAGGGCAGAACGAGAATGCCGGTGCCGAGCTTGATCTTCTTCGTCCGCGCAGCAATTGCCGTGAGCAACGTAAGCGATTCGATAATCGGGAAATTCGGCTCGACGCCGAGCAGAACGTGATCCCACACCCACAGTGAATCGAACCCCAGCTGTTCCGTTTTGACGCCGTACTCGACCAGCGCATGGACGTCCGGCATTTCCGGATAAGCGGTGAAATTCCGGGCCGCAATACCGAAGGTTCGGTCAAGAACAGTCATGTCGTTACTCTCCAATAAAGTATCGCGGCGTCAGCCAATGTAAAGTCGCTCCGGATCCAACGCGCGCAGGACGGATAATTCATGCGCCGTCGGCGGCTCGGTCACGCCGGTGTCGGCGCCAAACTCGAGCTTGAATCCGGTATTTTCCTGAACCTGCTCGCGCGTCACGCCGGGGTTGAGCGCAAGCGGAGTGAGACGATGTGTGATTTCATCAAAGCCGAAGACGGCGAGATCGGTCACGACGCGATACATGCCACCGGCCAGAAGCCCGCTGTCGTGACGCGTTTGCCTGCCCTTGAGCCACCCTGGGCTTGTGATGAAATCGACGTTCTCCACGAAGCGACGCTTTTCGTGTTTCATCGCAACGATCATGTTGGTGAGACTGGAGATGTCGTTTCCACCGCCGGTGCCCGGGAGGCGCGTCTTCGGCTTCGCCGGATCACCGATAAACGAGCTGTTGAGATTGCCGTACTGATCGATCTGGGCGCCGCCCATGAATCCGACATCGACATAGCCGCGCTGCAGAAGCAATAAAACATCCGCGCTTCCAAGCACCATATTGGCCCGGCTCGTGCAGCGCTGATCATTGGTCGAGGGTGGCAACTTGCCCGGCTCGATGAAGGCGCCGATCACGCCTCCTTCGAACAGGATGGTGAGCCCTGGCCCATGCAGGCGCTGCGCCAGGGTTGCCGCGAGCAACGGGATGCCTACGCCGGCGAACACCACCTGACCGTCCTTGAGCTGGCGTGCGCTCAAAATCGCGAGCAACTCACCCGCGGTATAAGCGGACTTATGCGTCATAGATGGTCATCCCGGCGCGCGCAGCCGCCAATACCTCGTCCATCCCGATGAGGTCGAGGAAATCGGTCCAGGACTTCGGCCCGTAGACGAACCGGTCGAGATATTCGCGCGTCCCGCTAACCGGATCCTTGTTTACAAGACCGACATAGTACTCCATGTGCCGCATCATCGGTTCATAGACGCCGTAGCATTCATGTGGCGCCGAACCGAACGGCAGCTCGACGACCGCATCGACGGCAAAAAACGGAATCTTTGTCTGATCAGGCGCCCGGCGTATCTGGTCATTGGATACGATCCGCTCGGTGGTGAGGATGACCTTGTTGGCCGCCATCGCCAAATCGATGTCCATGAATTGCAGACCGCTGATTTGCGCGTTGCCGTAGGCATCACACCGTTGAACATGAATAAGCGCCACATCGGGATTGAGCGCGGGAACGAGCAAAAGCTTTTCACCGGTAAACGGGCAGATCATCTCCTTGACTTCGGGTCGCTGGCTGACGACACCGGAGCCAAGCATCGATCGTATGGGCATGAACGGAACGCCCATCGCGCCGGCGCGAAAGCGCATGCCCATCGCCATATGGCTCCACTCGTCGTATCGCGCTTTCCCTGTTTCGACGTAGTGGCGCATGACCTTCGACACGCCCCACAGAATTCCCTGGCTGAACCAGCTTGTCACGATGTGTTCGCTGGCCCCGGACCCGTACAGGAGATCGCCGTCGCTCGAAATGATGCAGCGTGAGCAAGAGAGGCTTTTGCGCTTTGCGCGGATCACCGCCCAGATCAAGCCCATCGGCGTGCGCGACATTGTGCTGCCGCCGATGCCGACCGAATCTCCGTCGCGCACGAATGAAACCGCCTCGTCGAGCGAGACGACCTTCTCGCGCAGGCTGCGGTCGCGCTGCGCGAGATCCTTGCGCAACTTCGCGTAAGGTTGAACCAGAACTCATGCGGCCGTCCTGGCGCCGACTTCAGCGTTGAAGTCCTGGATCAAGTCGATCCCAGGCCGGAATTCCAGCGGTCAATCCGTGCCAGAAGTCCTGGGACTTTCGTATATCGAAATCCTCCACCGACACGCCTTGCTGCTCGACCCAGGTGTAATAACCCAGGTTGAAAATCCGCTTGCGATCGATGTGGCGCAGTTCGAGTACCCCGTCGTCGGCGATACCTTCCATATAGCGGGAGAAAATCTCGCCGGCGTTGACCTCATCCAGCCCACCCGGATAGCGGCGCGCGACAAAGCTTTCGCTCTCGCTGCCGTACATGGCCGCACTGTCGGTCGCAACCGTCATGACCACGTCGTTCGGTCCGTAGTCCAGATGTTTGGCCAGCTTGATGGCGCCGACGATGTTGGCAAGACCGGAAATTCCGATGTCTTCGAACTGCCGCACCAACGCCGGATCGATTTTGCGGCGGCCAGTCAGATAGCGGCGGCCGACGTCGCTGCGAAACAGCAGGTTGAGCGAAGTCACTGAACGCGTCGGAGACCGCTACGACGAGATCGGTGTTCATGACGTTATGGATCAGCGGAATATGCTTGTCGCCAATACCCTGGATATTGTGCTCGCCATAGCCATTGCACAGCATCGTCGGACACTCGGCGGCCTCCACGGCAGCAATCTTGGTGCCATGCACCGATTTCAGCCGGTCGCCCGCTGCGATCGTGCCGGCGGAGCCTGTGGCCGATACAAAGGCCGACAACCGCGCGTGCGGGTGCGCAGTCTTCAAATGCGCGAAGACACGGTCGAAGGCATGCGCAGTGCAATGATAATGAATGAGATAGTTGGCAAATTCCGAGAACTGATTGAGGATGACGTTTTGCTTGTCGCGCGCGAGCTCTGCGCACTTGTCGTAGATTTCCTTGACGTTGCTTTCGGTGCCGGGCGTGCGGATGATATCGGTTGGATCTGCTACCCATTGCTTAAGCCAGTCGAACCGCTCGCGACTCATTCCCGCCGGCAACACCGCCACACCGCGACAGCCCAGAATTCGCGAGATGGCTACCCCGCCCCTGCAATAATTGCCTGTCGAGGGCCAGATCGCCCTGTCATCCGACGGGTCAAATTGGCCGGTCACCAGGCGCGGCACAAGACAAGCGTACGCGGCGAGCACCTTGTGCGCGCCGATCATCGGAAAACGGCGGCCGAGCAGCACGACGATCGGAGCCTTCACGCCCGTCAACTCCGTCGGAAGCACCACATGCCCCGGAACGTCGACCACCGTCTTGCGATCGGCGCTGTTGAACCAGTGAACGCGCCATAGATTGGCGGCATCCGGCGCATCAGGGTCAACGCTTGTCAGCGCGGGCTGCTTGGCCTTGGACGGGTCGGCCAACTCGCTCCAGGTCGGCAACCTGCCACCGACCTGACGAAGCCGTTCGATCGCCGCGCGCCGGCGGTCGCGATCCACGATCTGGGGCTCAATAAAGAGACTCATTGCGCGAAAAATTCCTGAATTCACTCGTGTGAGAGGCGTGAACGCGGGGCGTCAGGCAGGAGGTGGATCATAAAGTCATACTATGATTAGAACAATAGGAGTTTTCAGCCGGCCTCCCGCACAACTGCGCTGCGCGCTGGCACGGCCATCCCGGCACCCATCGGGCGCGGCAAGAAGGACACCTGATAGCGCTCCGCGGTGACGTCCCGGTAAACCGTGTCTCGCTGTCGAGGCAATCGCCCAATTGCACGGATGATGTTTTCCATCCTCGCCGGAGTCATCTCCTGTCCGTGGACGGCGCCGGCCGAACGGGTGATCGTTTCATCCATCAACGTTCCGCCAAGATCGTTTGCGCCTGCGCGAAGGCACGCCTTCACGCCCTCCGGCCCCATTTTCACCCAGGACGTTTGCACATTCGGGATGAACCGGTTGAGCGCGAGCCGCGCGACCGCATGCATCAGCACGGCTTCGCGGAAACTTGGACCGCGCCGCGCTCTCCCCTTCAGATAGATTGGCGCCTCCATATGGACGAAGGGCAACGGCACGAATTCCGTGAAGCCCGCCGGTCTCGGATTGCAGCTCGCGCAGCCGCAACAAATGCCGCGCCCAGTGCACATAGCCGTCGACGTGGCCATACATAATCGTCGCTGTCGTCTTGAAACCGGCGCGATGTGCGGCGCCCATGACCTCAATCCAGCGCGCCGTATTGATTTTATCCGGACAGAGTATGGCCCGCACCTCGTCGTCGAGCACCTCGGCGGCCGTGCCCGGCAAGGTGCCGAGACCGGCTTCTTTCAGGCGCAACAGAAACTCATAAACCGGAAGACCCAGCGTTTCGGCGCCTTGATGCACTTCCAGCGGCGAGAATGCATGCACATGAATGCCGGGCGCCGATTTGCGAACGGCGCGACAGATGTTGATGTAAGTCTCGCCCGTAAAATCCGGATGAATGCCGCCCTGCATGCAGACTTCGGTGGCACCGCGCTCCCACGCCTCGCGGGCGCGTGCAGCAATTTCGTCGAGCGACAGATTGTATGGCCGCCCGCGCAAATTCTCGCTCATCTTTCCTTTCGAGAAAGCGCAGAACTGGCATTTAAATGAGCAAATATTGGTGTAGTTGATGTTGCGCGTCACGACATAGGAAACCACGTCACCGCATGCGTCGTGCCGCAAAGCATCGGCCGCCGCGCAGACCGCGAAAAACTCGTCGCCGCGGGCTCGGAAAAGACGAACGATGTCATCCTTCACCAAGATTGCGGCCGCCCGCCTGCGCGATCGAGGATGCGCGCGATGTCGCTGCCAATGGTGGCGGGCGCGGCGAGCCTCTGCGCCTCGGGCGGCAACGCAATATCTCGTGCCGGGCGACCAGCTATCAGTTCGCGGCCAGCCATCGGCATCAATTCGTTGCAACAGTGCGCTCCGCAGGCCGGGATCGACCCAATCCTGGCTTGCACGCGCGATAGCTTGGATAGATCGCCAGCCTGTCGGCCAGGCGCTTGCCGGCCGCCATGGTCGCGCGCTCCAGCACGCGTAAATGCGGCCACGGCGCTTCGGGATTGACGTGGTCGGGCGTCACCGGCGAAACGCCGCCCCAATCATTGATGCCCGCATGCACCAATGCGCTCAACGCGCCGGGGCTCAGATTGGGCGGCGCCTGAATATTCATCGCAGCGGGAAAAATCAGCCGCGCCATCGCAATTGTCCAAAGGTGCTCGTCAAGCGAGGGCCCTTCGACATCGGCCATTCGCGTGCCCGGCTTGGGACGAAAGTTCTGAATGATGATTTCCTGGATGTGGCCATACGCATCATGCAGTTCGCGCAACGCCAGCAGCGCCTCGACACGCTCCCGCCGTGTTTCACCGATGCCGATGAGAATTCCGGTCGTAAACGGCACCCGTTGCTCGCCGGCCATGCGAATGGTGGCAAGCCGTGCCGCCGGATCCTTGTCGGGCGAGCCGAAATGCGGGCCGCCCCGCTCCGCGAGTCGCGCCGACGTGCTTTCCAGCATCATTCCTTGCGAGATTGATACCTTGCGCAGCGCCGCGAGATCGGCCTCATCGAGCAATCCCGGATTGAGGTGCGGCAACAGCCCCGTCTCGTCGAACACCAGCTGCGCAGCTTCCGCGAGATAAGACAGCGTATTGGCATGCCCGAGTTGCGCGAGCGCCTCGCGCGCCGCGCGGTAACGCAGTTCAGGCTTATCGCCGAGCGTGAACAGCGCCTCGTTGCAGCCGGCGTCGCGACCGGCGCTGGCAATTGCGAGGATTGCGTCCCGCGACAAAAACGCCGCCTCGTCGTCGCGCGGCGCATGTGCAAAAGTGCAATAATGGCAGACATCGCGGCACAACTTGGTGAGCGGGATAAACACCTTGCGCGAATACGACACGGTTTCGCCATGAGCGCGGTCGCGCTTTTTGGCCGCGACACGCAGTAATGAAGCTATGTCGCGCAGATCGACGAGACGAAAGGCTTCTTCAGGCGCAAGCACGCGATCGCCATCGAAATTACTCGGCATCCTGTCCAGGTCAGAACTCATTCCTACGCCCCTGCAACCGGCTGATCGAGCGGCCGCCTGACCGCGTCATTATATTCCGCAATCCGATCGTGCACGCCAATTCGAAAAAGAAACTCATGCGTGCGTGTGCGTGATCCGAGCGCCACAAACGCCTTCAGGTTTTCCGGGCGGTCAATATCGAGGGAAAGCTCAGGAATTCGGAGCACCTGAACCGGAATTCCAGCTTGCAGCGCTGCGCTACGATGAAGTGCAAAACTATGTTGTCCGAACAGCGGAGGCACCGCACCGATGGGCCGAAGAGCAAACAGGTTCGTACCGCCGTCATCGGCCGCCTCGGCAAGCGCCAGGCTGGGTGATTTTTCGATCGCGGCCGTGGCCTGAGCGATAGCATTACGGCTCAGCTGCGGAATATCGGAGGGAATGATCATCAGCCCGCTGTCTGCGGCGGGGCGGATAGTTTCAATCGCTCGCGCGACAGCAGCGTTGACCCCGCACTCGGGTTCATCTGCCACGACGGCCAATCCGCTGCAGCGGGCCAAAGCAGCGGCATCGAAATCCGAGGTCACGACAACCATTTCAGAAACCACGTCCTTGCATTGTTTCAACGTGTCCAGCACATCCTCGAGCATTGTCCGCGCAAGTTCGGCGCGCTCGCTGGCGTTCAGAATCGGAGCGAGACGAACCTTCGCGGCCGAGAACCGCTTGACCGGAACGACCGTCCAAATGCGTTGAGGTCCCATCATCGACGGCCTCCGGCGCGCATTACCATCGGCGATCGAAGCAGACTGCCGGCAAACGCGATGATTTCGCCGGCAAGCCGCTCGCGGTCCGCCAAGTCGCGCATCATTGTGCGGGTCACCAGCACCGGCACGTCGATGCGCGTGCGATCGTTCACATCCGCTTCATCGATGACGATGCCATCGATCAACCCACGATAATGCGCGGCGATCGATACATTTGTGTTCAGGATGCCGAGTTCGTCCATGATTTTCGAAGTCGGGCCCTTGACCGCCTTCCCGCCAATGATGGGCGATACCGCGATCACCGGCGCCCGCGCCGTCATCAAGGCAGCTGTGATCCCCGGAACCGCCAGAACCGGGTCGATGCTAAGGTAAGGGTTGGACGGGCATATCACGATCGCACTTAGGGATGCATCGGCGATGAGATCGAGCACGCCGGGCGCCGGTGAGGCTTCTTGCGCGCCATTGAAACGGATGGCGCGCACAATGGGCTCGCTGCCACGCCGGACGAAATAGTGCTGGAACGGCAGGCTGCCTTCGTCGGTCTCCACGATCGTGCGGACGGCGTTGTTCGACATCGGCAAAATCCGTGCGGTAATTCCGAACTCACTCGCAGCATGTTCCGCGAAAGCCGACAGGCTCCGGCCGGTCCGCAACCACTCCGTGCGTTGAACATGCATCGCAAGATCCAGGTCGCCGAGCTGGAACCAGCTCTCACCACCGAGGTCGCGCAGCGCGCGCATGAACTGCCAGGTCTCCCCCGCGCGACCCCATCCCCGTTCAGGATCGGAAAGTCCGCCCAGGGTATAAAGTACGGTGTCGAGGTCGGGAGAGATATTCAAGCCGAGATGCTCGAAGTCGTCGCCGGTATTCACGACAATGGTCAGGTCCGCCCCGAGCAAGCGATAAAGTCCAAGCGCCAGCTTGGCGCCCGCCGATGCCGCCGCAAAGCGCAACTACTTTGTCGGCAGGTGCCAGCGCACGCTCATCGGAAAAGATCCTGATCTTTCGGCCGCAGCAGCGTGGACGCCGATGCCGCCGGCTCATTCCATTCGAACCCGCGCAAGTGTACCGCCGGCTGTCCTTCAGCACCCTGCCCCATCAGCAGTGACGCTGCCGCGGCGATTTCGTCGGCCACCGCGATTTCGGTAACCCGCAATTTGCGGCCGAACAGGTCCGGAACGCCGATCAAATTGCGCACGACCGGCAATCCTGCGGCGCCCAACGCAACGCCGACGACACCGAAGCGCCAGGGCCGCCCGAAACTATCGTTGATAATGACGCCAAGATCGACCCCAAACTCGCGGTCAAGTCGCACTTTCAAGCCGGCTGCCGACGCGTCCGGATCGCGCGGCAGGAGCAACGCGCGATCGCTGCCCTCACCGGCAACGTTGGACTGGTCAATGCCCGCGTTGGCCATGATGAACCCAAGCCGATGCACAACGATCAACACGTCCCGTTTTTGCCGGACGATCTCCGTTGACTTACCAAGGATGGTCTCGACCAGACGCGCATCCTTGTTGACTTCCTTTGCGAGCGCGACCGCGCGCGCCGATGGCACCACCGCCTTTAGATCGACATAACGTCCTTCCGCCTTCGACACTACCTTCTGGGCGACAATGATGACATCCTTGTCTTGCGGCACGATCCGCGAGCGCCCCAAGGCCTCGATCAGCAGCGCACCGAGGTCGTCACCCGGCTTTATCAGCGGAATCCCCGCCAGAGCGTTGAGCGTCAGGCTTCGCGCCGTCATCTTATATGCTCACCGCGCTTCGGTTGCAGGCAAACCCGTGATACGAATGCCGGCGCCGGGAATCTTGTAACGGCGATTGATCGCTATCAAGACCGACGTGAGCGCCTCGGCGGCGACCGAATTGGCGAGCGCGCCACCGTCGACGCCGCGCGTCGCAATGACATTCGCAAGCGCAATCACCTGCTCGCGCACCGCAGCATCATCCGAAAACACGAGAACGTCGCAATCGACCTTCTCGCCGCCCTGCAATTTCTTGGCACCGACATTGTGAAATGCCGCAGCCACACGCACCGCAGGCCCAAGCACACGCTGGGCAACGAGCGCGGGGGAACCAGCCACAGGAAGCTGCACCACTGAAACTTTAGGCGGCACGAGCGGAACGACCGCATCGACCAGGATCTTCCCATCCATGACCGGCTTGATTTCGTCGAGCATGGCGTCGTGATTGGAATATGGCACGCAAAGCAGAATGATATCGGCTGAACTGGCCGCGCCACGATTATCGTCGCCGCGCACCTGCACGCGGAGCCGCGCGGCAAGCTCCGCCGCGGCCTGTTCGGCCCTGTCCCTCGCGCGCGAGCCGATCACGACCGGATAACCGGCGGCCGCGAGAAGCCGGGCAAGCCCCGATCCGAGATCTCCGGTACCGCCGACAATGGCAATGCTGGGCTTGTTTTGCATAGCGGCTTCGGGTCCCACAAGACTAAGCCCCGGACCATAAGGTACTATGTTTAGGACTACAATATCTTTACGGTCATCGGCTTCGGCCTCCGACGGAGAAACTTTCGAATGCCACTTGGACGCTACGAACGGCGACGGTGGCACCAACCGGCACCAATATCCTGCTGCGTGGCTATCGGTATCGCGGCAATCTATTATCCCGCAAGAAGAGCCTCCACCGGGACGCCCATTGATCAACGCCAGCGAATTGCGTCGCCTGAGGCCCCGCAGCCCAGGCTGTCTGTGCGCATGATTCCGCGCGCGGAAACTAGGAGAGAGATGAATGGACCATTTCGATCTCGGAACGCACACACGGACAATTTCGACACCGTCACCTGAAGCGCAGCGCTGGTTTAATATGGGATTGAATTGGTGTTTCGGATTTAATTTTGAAGAAGGAGTGAAGTGCTTTCAGAAAGCAAAGCAATATGATCCTGAGTGCGCGATGGTATATTGGGGCATCGCCTACGGCCAAAGCCCTTTCTATAACCTGCTCTGGCGTGAGCAGGGCGAACGCGAAGCCGATACGCACGCTCGAATTGCCCATGAAAATATTTTGAAAGCGCACTCGTTTTTTAAACAAGCAACCGACGTTGAAAACCAGTTGATTGAGGCTCTCGCCAGGCGATTTCAGAAACCGCATTATGTTTCTTTGGAGGAGTTTAATCGCTGGGACGATGACTATGCCGCCGAGATGCGCAGGGTCTATTACAATCATCCGAACGACCATGACGTAATGGCGCTGTTTGTCGAGGCGCTCATCATGCGCACTCCGCGAGCTCTCTGGGATCTCAGGACGGGAGCGCCGGCCCGGAACTCCGATGCTGTCGAAGCACAAATGGTCTGCGAACGCTCGATGGCGTTGGCGGATAAGGCCGGGGTAAAGCAGCATCCGGCAATCGTGCACTTGCATATCCATCTGATGGAAATGTCAAATGTACCGGAGCAAGCAATCCGCTCTGCGGACCACCTCTCAACACTGTGCCCCGATGCAGGTCACCTAAATCACATGCCGGGGCATATCTATTTTTTATGTGGAGACTATGAGAAAGCCAAGATCGCGAGCGAAAAGGCGATACGCGCTGATGACATGTATGTCGACTATGCCGGGGTTCTTAATTTCTATACAGCAGCTCGCTGTCATGATCTTCATCTCATGATTTATACGTGCAGCTTTCTTGGTCAGTATGGCCCGGCGATGGAAGCCGCAAACAAGCTTCGGAGCTCCATCACTGAGGAAATACTTTCTATTGAGGATCGCCCGAAACTCGTCATGACCTTGGAAGCCTACCATTCCATGCGATTGCATGTGATGGTCCGTTTTGGACGCTGGGAGCAGATCATCAGCGACCCCCTGCCGGAAAATCCAGACATGTATCCGGTGACCACAGCCATGCATCATTACGCCAAGGGCGTTGCTTACGCTTCACTCAAACAAATCCCGGAGGCTGAGGAAGAGCGTCGATTGTTGGCTGAATGTATCCGAGCAATTCCGGACTGGCGGAGATTTTCCAACAACTATGCGAAAAACGTCCTCGCGGTCGGCCAAAGCATGCTTGATGGGGAGCTGGAATTTCGTAAGGGCAACTTTGACGAAGCATATGCTCATTTGCGGGAGGCCGTCCGTCGCGACGACAATCTCGAATATATTGAGCCTTGGGCATGGATGCACCCGCCTCGGCATGCTTTGGGCGCTCTCTTGGCGGAGCGGGGCTACTACGGTGAAGCCGAAAAAGTGTATCGCGAAGACCTCGGATTGACCGGAACAATTCAACGATGCGCGCAGCATCCGGACAATGTCTGGGCACTGCACGGTCTAGTTGAATGTCTGCAAAAACGCCAGGCATCGGACGAGCTGCCAGAATTCCAGGCGAAGCTCGCGCGGGCCCTGCAGAAAACCGATGTCCCGATCACTTCGTCGTGCATGTGCCGCGCGGATGTTTTATCTGCCGACACGTGCTGTTCGTCGGCAGTACCGCCACCGTCTCCGGTCGCCCAGTCCGTGGTCAATTTGCGCCCCAATACTCCGGCATAGTCACGCGCTCGCTGCTGATAGCGCAGATGCGAACGCCGCCGGCAAGGCTTCAGATGCGGCGGGAGTTGCCCTCAGACGCATCTATCAGTGGTGAAGAATAAAATCGCTCGCCTGCAGCGTGCTGACTGCAACGTTTGTCAAAGTCAGCTGGCCGATGCCCAAATCGAGCGTATGCGGGTCCGGCGGAGCCGAGAGCAGGGACTGCAAGTCTGCATTGGTGATTCCACTGCCGAAGTTGAGGTTGGACAGATCGATCAAGTCGCCTTGCGCAGGATTGAAATCGGTGATGGTGACGTGACCGCCGCTGAACACAAACGTGTCGGCGCCACCGTTTCCCGTGAGGGTATCGGTTCCGTTGTCATGAGTGCCGCGGCCGTCGAGCACGTTGTTATTGTTGTCGCCAATCAGCGTGTCGTTGAATTGAGAGCCCTGGAGATTGAAATGACTGCCTGCTACCTGGAAACAAAAACGAAAGTATCGCCTGATGCTTCACCTGTATTCAACCCAGGATTAAGCAGATTTACCGTAACGCCAGCCGTGGCGTGCTCGTAGCTCGCGGTAACCGAGCCGTCGCTCCCAACCGACTTTCCAATCAGCTCGTCGGCGCCGGCACCCCCTTCAAGCACCGCGCCATCGCCGCCTGTCAGCGTATCGTTGAATGCCGAGCCGCGCACGGCGCCGAAGTTTGAAATCGTGTCGTGCCCGACCGAAGGGGGGTCGCCGTTGGCCGTGCCAAGGTCAGGTCGACCGTCACCGGCCCCGTGGCGTGCTCGTAGCTGACGGTTGTTCCCCCGCCCCCTCCCCCGGCAGGGTGTCATTACCGGGACCGCCCTCCACCACGCTGCCGAACCCATTGCCGGTCAATGTGTCGTTAAATGCCGATCCGCGCAGGCTCTCGATGTTGATCAAGGTGTCCGTGCCCGCGCCGCCGGTACGCTGAGGGACGCCTTGCGACATTAGGCTGACCGTCACTCCGCTCGGCGCATGGGAATAATCCACGGTATCGCCACCATTGAAGAAGTCGCCGTTGAAATTGGTCAGGCCGTTGAAAATGTCGTTGCCGGCCCCGCTTATAAACGTATCGCCACCGAAATTGATCGAATTGTTGTCGAATGCGTTATTCGGTTCGAAGTTGCCAACTGCGCTGTAGCTGACAGCACCAAAGATCGCATCGAGACCAGACGTTTGAGTATTGGTCGCCAGCATAGGCCTGCAGAGCCGTCTGGAAATTCGAAGCAAGGAAATTCCAGCCGTTGGTGTTAGCGAGGATATGGCCGGTGAGGTCGTAGATGTCGATCGCATTGACAGTTCCCGACAGCGGATTGCCCGCAACGGTGTCCCCGCTGACTGTGACGTCGAAAACAAGGCCGCGCGCCGCGTTTGTAGCGGTAAAGTGACTTGCGTCCACGATCGAGACGGCGCCAATACTGCCCGCCATATCGTCGTACAGGGTGCCGAAGTTGTAGCCATCCGGCGTCTGGACCGTGATGGCGACCTGATCATGCGCAGCACCATGAAAGATAAAGTCGGCTGCCGACAGTGTGCCCGTAAAATTCTGCAGAGTCAGCGTGGTCGCGGGATTGCTGTTGAATTCGATAACGGTGCCGGACGCTGACTGCGTTATCTGGGTAAGGGCCTGCAAACTTGCAAAGTCGACAATGCCGCTCCCCGTCGCCGGCCTCAGGTCGATACGGTCAGCCTCGCTTTGATTGAAGTCGGTGATCACGTCCGCACCGCCGGCGCCGCTGTGCGGTTGATAGACAAAAATATCGGAACCCGTACCGCCGGTCAGGGTGTCATTGCCGTCGTTGCCGTTGAGAACGTCATTACCCCCCTGGCCATCGAGCACATTGTTCGCACCATTGCCGGTAATGACGTCGCCGAATTGCGAACCCCGCACATCCTTTACGCCTGATACAAACGTGTCGGTTCCCACACCGGCCAGATCATTCGGCGCGGTGCCGAAGGATGTGCCCGATCCGCTCGCACCAAGCGTCACCGTCACGCCGGCGGCCGCGTCGTAGAAAGCCACGCGGGTGTTGCCGTCCCCGGTGATCATGTCATTGCCGCCGCGGCCTTCGAATTCGTTGAATGCGTTGCCGCTGCCGTCGACGCCGGCGCTCCCGGCATTGGTGGATGTCACCGTAAATCCGCTCGCGTTGTAAGTATCGGCAAAATCGGATCCAGTAATCGCTTCGATCGAGCGTAAAGTATCTATCCCGGTATTTGGCCCGCCGGTGACGGTGCCTGCCGCCAATTGCACATTGATCGCGGCTCCTCATTTGCATATACCGCGCGATCGAAGCCGCCGCGGCCGTCGATGAAATCATTGCCGCCCCGCCCCTCGAAATTCTCATGCGTCCCGGCCGCGTTGTTACTGCCGGACAGGGAATCGTCAAAGTTCGAGCCGCGCACGCTGTCCACGCCAACGAATGTGTCAGTGCCGATATCCGCGAGATCGCCCGGCGCAATTCCGGACGCATGGCCGACGACGGTTCCGGCCGGCCCGAAGATCGACGACGTCGACTGTGTCGCGGCGGCAAAATCCACGGTTACGCCCGCGGCCGCGTGCAGGTATGAAATCCGCGTGTTGCCGTTGCCTATGACCGAGTTCGTTTCCGCCGCGGCCCTCGAATTCGTTGAACGTGCCGGCGACGTCGGCTGCGACCGCGCTGCCGGAGTTCGTACTGCTGCCGCTGAATCCGAGCGGGTTGTTCGTGGTTCCCGCTGCATTGAAGGTGTCGGAAAACGCGGTGCCGGTCACAAACTCCACGGACCGCAATGTGTCGGTGCCGGCAACCACGGTCCTCGTCCCGTCCGCGTATTTGGTCACTGTCCCGTCGGCCAGCAAAATGTCGACCGGACCTGCCGCGGACGTATAGAGCGCGCGGTCATAGTTCGCTTGCCCATCGAAAAAGTCATTGCCGCCGCTGCCGATGAATGAGTCGCTGAAGTCTCCGGCGGTCCATGAATCGCCGCCCGCACTGCCGGCAAAATTGAATGCCCATGCGTTGGTCAGTGTGTTGATAAGGCTCGAATTGCCGGCCGCGTCCGCTACGACCGCGTCATACCAGGTCGCTGCGTCGATGCTGCCGGTAATGTCGAACAGCGGCGCGGGCGCCGCGTCGTTCGTGGTGACATGAATTTTAGCAATCGTGCCGGCGGTGATGTCGGTAGGATTGACGATGTGATCGACTGTAAGTCCGGTGCCCTCAAAAACGAATTTGAGATTGGCCGCGGCGTTAATGATCGTGAGTTGCGTTGTGGGGTTCTGCGCCACAGATTGGATTTGCCCGCTGCCCATGGGGACAATGAAATCACCGCCGTCAAAACTAAATCCGCTCGGGCTGAGCACGTTGATGCTGACAGTCGGCACCGCCACGACAATCGTTGTCGGCGGACTTGCTATGCCGTCAAAAACCGAAACCTTGAAAGTCGCCTGGGTGACGTTCGTGCCGTCCTGAACGAATACGACATTACCTGATTGCAGATCGGCCTGGGTGAAACTGCCAATGGCGGTTCCCGGATTTGCTGCCAAAGCGACATGCCCATGTGTTGCGTCCGAGACGGTGAACGTGAGCTGGGCCGCGCTTACGTTCGGGTCGACCGCGTGGAAATCCGCGGTGCTCAGAACGACGACCCCACCCTTGTTGACGATTGTCGCCAGATCGCCCGCGATGGGCGCGCCGAAGATGAAATCACTCTGCGCAAGACTGGCCACCGTGACATTGCTCAGCGTCATGGTGTTGCCATTGCCGAAATTGATCAGCGTATCCGCGCCGACTTGGCTCATGACGGACGGTGACTGGAGCTGCGCCCAGCTGGTGATGCCGGACCCCGTCAGGTCGATCAGGTCGCCTTCGGCGTGATTGAAGGTCCCGGAAGAACGGTCAAAATCCGTGACCGTATCGGCGCCAGTGCTGTACAGGAATTGGTCGGAACCGGCCCCACCGATCAACGTATCGTTGCCGCCGCGACCATCGAGAACATCGTTGCCCCCCTGTCCGTCGAGCACATTGTTGGCCGCATCGCCCCAGATGCTGTCTGTAAAGTTTGATCCGCGCGCGCGGTTCACCAGCGTAAACGTGTCCGTTCCGACCGAGGCATTGCCGGTCGCCGTGCCGGCGGCGAGATCGATGGCAACGCCGGCGGTCGCGCTTACATAGGTAATGCGCGTATTGCCGTTGCCGGTAATGGTGTCGTTGCCGCCCAATCCCTCGAATTCGTTGAAATCCGTTCCATTCAGAAGATCGGCCGAGGCGCCGTTGAAACCGGTCGCGACGTAGTGATCGACAAAATTGGTGCCCCTCACGGACTCGATCGAGATCAGGGTGTCGGTTCCGATCGTGGCGTCGCCCGTGACGGTGCCGGCCGCCATATCGACGCTGATCCCGGATGCAGTCCCGAGATCGGCGTTATAAACCGCCAGGTCGAAGCCGCCGCGGCCATCGAACTTATCGTTGCCGGCGCCGCCGTCGAATATCTCGGCAGATGTCGAACCATTGTCGCTGCCGGACAGCAGGTCATCAAACGCCGATCCGATGATGCTGTTGACACCGCCGAATATGGTGTCCTGACCGATGCCGGCGACGTCTCCAGGCGCCGTTCCATGCGCGATTCCGGTCGAGCCAGCCTTCCCGGCTGTCGGCGAATTGAGGTCAACCGTCACGCCCGCATCGGCGTTTAAATATGAGATGCGCGTATCACCATTGCCCGTAATGTTGTCATCGCCGCCCAGCCCCTCAAATTCGTTGAATGCGGCACCGTTGCTCAGGGCGCCCGCGCTGCCGGCATTGGTGCTCGATGTGGTAAAGCCTGCCGCGGTATAATTGTCGGTGAAATGTGTGCCGCGCACGGCCTCGATCGATCGCAGCGTATCGGTGCCGATCGAAGAATCGCCCAGGACCGTACCGGCGGCAAGGTTGACCGTTATTCCGGCGGTCACGTTACTGCCGATACGAAATTCATAAATCGCGCGGTCGAAGCCGCCGCGGCCATCGATGAGGTCGTTGCCGGCGCGGCCCTCAAATACCTCCGGTCCGGAAAAATTGTTGCTGCCCAGAAGGGTGTCATCAAACTGCGAGCCGCGGACGAAATTCACGCCGCCGAATATCAAGTCCGTGCCGATGCCCCCATCTGACAAGGTTCCGTGAGCGGTCCCGGTTGCACCCGGACTACCGGCTGGGAAGGCGTTCAGATCAACAGTGACTCCGGCCGTGGCGCTGAGGTAAGAAATCACCGTATTGCCATTGCCGAAGATCGCATCATTTCCGCCCATGCCCTCAAATTCGTTAAACTGCGCCGGCACGCTGCCGACCGCACTCGCTCCCGCGTAACCCGTTGCAATATAGATGTCATCGAAATTGCTGCCGACGATCGACTCGACCGAGATCAGCGTGTCGTTGCCAACTCCGGGTCCACTCACCGTTCCAGCCGCCATATCGACCATGATCGGACCGGCTGCGTTGACGTAACTCGTTTGATCGAGGCCCAGGCCGCCGTCGAGCGTGTTTGCGCCGGCATCCCCGATCAGAATGTCATTGAAGCTGCTGCCGCGCAGGTTTTCGATTGAGATGTAGCTGTCGCCGAAGGCATCGCCCGTGTTGGTTGCTGGATTGGACAGATCGGCCCGCACCGCCGCCCCGTTGAAATAATCCGCCGTATCGCTGCCGCCACCACCGTCGAGCGTGTCGCCGCCGCCGCGGCCACGCAGATAGTTGTCATTGTTATCGCCGGTCAGCGTGTCGGCGAAATTCGAGCCGATCAGGCCGTTGATGCCGACGTAGCTATCGCCGGCCGCGTCCCCCGTATTCAGGTTCGGACTGGCGAGGTTCGCGGTAACAGCCGACTGAGCGTGGCCATAAGATGCAAAATCCAGCAAACCTCCGCCGCCGATCAGCGTATCAGCCCCGGCGCCGCCTTCGAGAGCGTTGGTATTGCTATCGCCGATCAAAACATCGTTGGAGCCGGTGCCAATCAAGCCGTTGATATTGGAATATGTGTCGCCAGCCGCGTTGCCGGTATTTTGGCTTGGATCCGCCAGGTTGGCGGTGATGCCCGACTGAAAGTGACTGTAGTCCACTGTGTTGAGGCCGCCGCCGCCGTCGAATGAATTGGCGTTGACAAAACCCGATATATTGTCGTTGCCGGCGCCGCCCGTTGCGTCGAAGGAATACTGATTGAAAATCGCGGTGAGTTGGGTCGGATCATTGCTGTTCTTGAACGCATTGACGGCATTGGACATCGCGACCGCATCTATGGCGAAACCTGTAATTGCGACCAGCGTCGACCCGGTCAGCGTATCGTCGATATCGATTTCGGAGATGGTGCCGCCAATGAGGTTACCACTCGGGTCGTATGTAAAGCCTGTTCCGACTATGTGAAATGTATGGCCACTGCCGGAATTGCTGGCGTCAAAATGGTTGGCGTTTGCGGTACCCGTATTGATGGTCGAATTGGCGATGTCGCCATAAAGGCCGTGCATGTCGTAGCCGTTCGGCGTCAGAACCGTAAGCACTGCGGGGGGCGTGGTGTCCTCGACGATCGTAAAGACCGCCGAGTTATTGCTCTGATTACCAGCCGCATCCGTTATACGGGCGGTGATGGTATGACTGCCGTCGGCGAGAGTGCCGGTATGGACATCGCCGAACCCGTTCGCGATGTCGGTGAGCGTCAACACGTGCGGACTGCCCAACGGATTACTTCCGTCGTAAAGCTGGATCGTATCGCCGGCTTGCGCTCCGGTAGCGATCACATTGACCCTCACCGTCGGGTCAGCGTCATTGGTTGCCGCCCCGTTTATAAGCGCGCCGGTTACCGGGCTTACGCCGTCCGTCACCGAACCGATGGCAGGAGGCGCCGGCGGCGTCGTATCGACGACGGCCGCTACCGCACTCGTGGTGGCGGTGTTGCCGATCGCGTCCGTCGCAACGGCCGTGAAGCTATGTGGACCGTCGGACAGCGGAGGTGCCGTGAAGGTCCAGTTGCCAGCAATGTCGATTGTTGCGGCGCCGAGATTATTGGAGCCGTCAAGCACATTCACCGAGACGAAGGCCGTATCGACCGAACCCGACAACGTTGGCGTGTTGTCCTTTGTCACGCCCCCGCTGGAAATCGTCGGCGTATGACCCGTATCCGTGACAATCGTCGCGCTGATTGTTGCATTTACCGGCGGCGGAGGTGCTGATGACAGAATAACAAGCGCATCGACCGTCGAATTTGAATTCGTTGGCGTGGGCAGAGGCTCAGGCGGCGGTGTAACGATAAATGCTGTGGTGAGATTTTGCGTGGGCGGCGTTAACAGCGTCAACGGCAAATGATTGTCGTTGGGATTGCCATTATCGAGTGTTGGCGGTGTCGAACTGCCCGGGCTGGGCGCCGATTGCGGATTTGGACTTTGCGGACCTTGCGGCCCCTGCGGACCTTGTGGCCCCGGAAGTCCCGGAGGAGCCGGAGGCCCGGGTGTGAATTGCGGGTAAGACTGAGCCAGTTGCTGAGTGAGTGCCGTCAATACCGGATTGGGCGTGACGAAGGTCACTTGTGGAGTTGCACCGACACCCGTCGTAGCAACGTGAACGTCCGAGCCGACCGTTGCTCTGGCAATCAAACTGCCGTTTATGAGGCTGCGGATCTCAAAAGTGCTGTTGGTCTGGCCATCCATCTCCTTATCGGCGTGGATGTCGCACGTCCCAGCATCTGCGCAACTGGCGCCGCCGACGGTTCCGCGAATACCAAGAACCGCGACCGGCGTATCTATATTCAAGCCGCCGGTCTTGGCGACGAGTTCGGAGACGAACGCGAAAGCGCCCTGTACCAACGCAAGATGGCTTCCGTTCCCCGTGGTCGCGTTCGGGTCAAAAATAAAATCGGTAAGCGCCATCCGCGTATTGGCGGACAGATTGAGCGCGGTTCCATCGAGAAGACTGATCCCGACTGTTGAGTTGCTGCCGTCTGGATGACATCGCTTTTGTTGACCGCATCGCCGACGTTCAATGTGACAGCCACGCCGTTGCGCACAGCCGTCACAGAGCCGGTGATTTTTTCCACTTTACCGATGATTTGCGCGGCAGCGGTACTCGGAGCCGTCGCCTGGGCATATTGGTTCGGTGCTGCCGAACCGGCGAGACTTTCAATAATTTTTCCCGACAGCACTGCACCGTCGGGCGAGACCAGATCGGGATGTTTTTCGCTCCGGAAGTAATCGAAGATGATGACCTTCTGGCCGTTCGGCCCGGTCAATGTCAGATCCGGTCCCGCCCTTTTGAATTCCGCCGAGAACAGCAGCTGCGCGTCCGGGACGGTGATGGATGCCGCATCAGAATGATCGTTGGCGATCGCGTGCAAATTGACGGTGTCTGCGGTGGGCGTAGCGAATAATCGACTCATTGCTGCCGCGCCCCTGAGTTGGGCCGCGTGTATACGCCGTGCGCACTATCGTCATTCATGAACTCGCGCGGCCCGGCATCGATTGATCGATCGCCGGGTTCGCAGTCCGGCAAGCTTGTCAAATAGCCATTGCTCAACCGCGCGCGGGCCGGCTTGCGCGAAGCCAGGCCGCAGATCACAGCGCGCCATTCTTCCAACACCCAGTTGGGAGAATGATTACAGCGACCATTGAGCAATGGTCCTGCCCCCCTACCCCTGTTCTGACGATACTTCTTCGAGTACTTCGCCGAACTCCGCCACAGCAGTACAATACTACCCGGAGTAGGATTTGGTTAGAAATATTTGGCTTTTTTACATTAATTTCAGGGCTCTAACCCTGAGATCCCCTCGTTTTATTGGGGAAAAGCCTCTCGGGGTCGGCGCGATGGGCCCGGGCGCACCAAAGCGACACGCCCAAGCTCAACGGCCCGCTGCCGGGATTTGTCCTGGGTGAGTGAGATCCGCAGCCGGAAAAATAACCTCGGGCTTGCGCCCGAAGGCTCTCTTGTCGAGTCCGCCAATCGCAAGTGGATGCCGAAAATATCGCCGCCGAAGCGATAGTTCAGGCCAATGCGCCACACCCACTGATGCATGGGCACGTCGCGATAGTTGGTCGTGGCGACGAATTGATGGGACGCTGTATCCTAGAAGCGGGCGTAGAGCGTTTCGGATTTGAGGGACCAGTTCCCGGAAAGTGCATACTCGCTACCATAACCAACCGTCCAGCCGGTTGCGGTATGGCTTTCGGTCACGGGGTTCGATCCGAGGATCCGATATCAAGCCCGGCGAAGGCGGCACCACCGGTGATATAAAACAACACCGGCATATGAATGATGATTGCGCTGTCGAAAGCATAGCCGATCCGGCCGCGTGCCGTCGCAAACCAGCGCTGTTCGGTCGTGCTAAGGGTCGTCACTGTAAATGGAGGAATATCGAACGACGAACCTTTCATGCCCTGACCAGGACCCATCACCCTCGACGCCGAAGACCCATCGATCGTTCTGGAGGTTGCAGCCAACTTCACCACCGGCCAATCCTCCGTCGACCCTGTATTTTTCAGTGATCGGCGTGCCCTGCAGGCCCGGTCGGATTGACCACGCCGTCTATGGTTCCCTTGGCGATGTGTTGACTGCGACCCCAACCATAGCCGCCCTGCGCGCCGAGGTAGCAGCCGCTCCAATTGTAAACCGTGGTCACCGGTGCTCGATCGACTGGCGCCTTTGTCGGCAAGTCGGCGGCGAATGTCACCGAAGTGAACCCAATAAAAGCAGCGGTTGTGAGAGCTGCAAAACGGGATTGGTGCATTAATCAGCCCCTGAAAGCCTAGGCGTAAATTAGATTGCATCTGCATTCTAGCAGGCCACCAGATGGCGCGATGCACTTTTGGCATGTCTGGATAGATTGTTCTCAGGCGTGATGTATCCGACTCCTAGCCAGCCACAGGGCCAAGTGAGTTCGACCGATCGAGGCAACACCTTCTAATCTTGTCGGATTGGGAGGTGCGCGATGGAGAGGAATACACGGACTTGGTTCACGCCGCCGCAGAGGGCTGAGCTTTGGGAGCGCTGGAAGAGCGGTGAATGCGTGGCGGATATCGCGGTTCCGGTTAGCGCGCCGTAGGTGCACACCATTGAGAAGGGAAATCGCAGCCGCCGCACCATGCGACGCGATTTGTGTCTGCTTGCTGTCGCGCTTAAACAAAATGCCCCCGATGACGATACCCACTAAAAATACCGTAACGAACGCCACAGCGATGCTGTCCCGGCTACGTGGAGGGCTAGGACTAATGCCCCACAGTTCCTTGTCTAAAAGTTCGAGGTCGCGTTGGTTCATCTTTTCAATTCTTTGGCAATGGTTCCCATCAAGGGCGCGAGAGGCGGTGGGCGTTTCGGTTCAGCTTCGGTGGCTTCGCAACCTGGCTGATTAATTCGGCGAAGCGGCGACGAAACTGGGCATCAAAAATATCTTCAACGCTTTCTGCGCTTTCGTCGTGCGTTAGCGCATCCAACTTACGTCTTAGTAATTCCCACTCATTCGCTTTCGACACGAGTGCGCCTTCCATAGGCGGCGTCTAAGAAGTGGCCAGACGTTTATCGCGTAATGGCATTAAGCACGAGGATGACCAAAAATACGCCGCCCAACGACCATCCAAATAACCGCGCTGTCTGCTGCTCTCCCATACGCAGATAACGACTGACGTGAACAAACGTTCAGTCAGCAACAGTTTTGAACTTTTTTTCTAGTAAGAAGCTCACGCGACGATGTGCGGAACCGGTGGAACTACATCGGTTTTAAAGATCGAGCCGGAACGAATGCATAGCGCTTTGCGTTTTGGTGAAAGACCGGCGTAGGGATTTCCCGTCCCCGAGGCGTGGTCGCGTTGAGTACTAAGAGCCATGCAGGCGTCCCCCCTGCATGGCCCTTCTACTCTAGTGAACCAGCTCCACACTTTCGTTCCAGGGAGGAGCGCGTGGTGGGCCCCGGCTGCAGAACGGTCGCGCGACCGGGGTCCATTCATTGCTCGGTGTATGGGCTAAGATCGTATCCTGGGGTCCAACCGTCGTGAACACTGCAAGCCTGCATTCTTTGAAACATTACTGACATTCTGCTCTGTCAATGCCGGAACCAGCCTTAAGTCTCTGCGAGGAGTGAATATCAAACTTCATGCTGAGCATTGTGCCTAACTGACCCAAAGAGGAAGTCCCTGCAGGCTAACAAGTGGCCGCTAAGGGGCAGCCCGCTCAACCGGTCGACGGCGGGCTCAAGCAGCGCGGCAAAAACGAATAGCCTATTTGATTAATGCCGCCGGTATGCGCCCTAATACTCTTATACTTGTTCGAAAAAATTTCGATACGATCCCGCCCATTACGCTTGGCTGTGTACAGTGCCTCGTCTTGCTGCCCTGATCAACGTATCCTGAGAGGCCAAATCGTGGTCTAGTTGCGATATGCCCGCCGACATTTTTACGGTTGGTAGGGTATGATTTTGCAACTGAAAGCTTTTCCGTTTTATCTTTAAAAAGATCTGCTGTAAAAGCGTCAGCGCCGCGCTCAAGTCACATTCAGGCAAGAGCAGGAGGAACTCTTCTCCTCCGTAGCGGCATGCAATATCGCCAGCTCGCAGAGATCTGCGAAGAAGCGCGCCCAATTCTTTGAGTATCAAATCCCCCGCGTCATGCCCTTGCGTATCATTGAACATCTTGAAGTGGTCAATATCCAGCATCGCAATCGATAACGGAGCATTGTTCCGCTGTTGTTTAATTTCCCGCGGCAGTGTCTCGACAAGATAGTGCCGATTGAACAGCCCGGTCAGTTCATCGCGCATCGCTTGTTCGATCAAGCTTTCGCGCAGTTTCAAATTGGACAGCGACAACTTGACGACGTCGCCGAAACTAAGCATTTGACGGTGCAGTTCCCCAGTTAGAATATCACCAGCCGCGGTGTTCAGATGCAACAACCCGCTCGTCTCACCATGGACGATAAGGGGCAGGCATACGTAGGAACCAGGTGCTACAGACTTGAAGTGCTGCATCCTGCCTGGCTACCCGCGCCATTGACTTCGTAACTCTGACCAGTCCAAGCGCCCAGCAATCGTCAGCTAAAAACTGCGGCGACATCAATTGATCGGCACCCCACTGGAAGACTGTTTTTAGCGTATGCGTTCCATTTTCAACGAGCGCCAGAGCGCCGCTCGCCCCTCGAAAGACGTTGTTCGCCGTCAAGGCTATGATCGGATAGGCTTCCGTTCGCGGATGGCACGACTGCAACATATCGCTCAGCCTTGCGATGGCCATCATGTCCTGTTCGTGTCGGCGCAGTTCTTCGTTTAAAGCAGTCTGCTCGATCCTCAGTCGGATATTTTCAGTGATCCGGCGGTTGTTGTCGCGCCCCATGATCAGGAGTACGGCTGCAAATGTCGTCAGCAATAGCGCCATGGCGGCGAAGTGAGCGCCCTCCTTTGCCACCAGCAAAATGATCATCGGCAGTAAGGTGGGCGCGGCGAAACCATAAAAGGCCGGCAGGTACGCCGAACTTTGCATGGCGGCCCCGGCCGTCATGCCGCCAAGCACAAACAGGACGAACACGTAATAAACCGGATCGTCGGTCACGAAAATGATCGACACCAGAAGTCCCCAGAGACACCCGGTAACGAAAGCCTCCATCGCGAAACGTCGGCCCCAGCGACCGGGATCTTGGACGGGCCGCTGTCGGCTATGGAAGTGGTACCAGAGGAAAGTCCTTGCGCCAATGACCACCACAAAAAGGCCGATCCAGGCCAATACGAATACGCCGGGTACATCTGCCACAGTAATATAGCGACGATGGACGCATTGATCGGATTGATGAGAACGATGATCGGTGAGCCGTTTAATAGGTGCACCTGCTCAACCTGGACGGCTGTGTCGGTCCTCTGACGACGATATCGATTGTCGCTCGCAGGTGAATTTCAACGCTGGCTCCTTGCCTCTTAAGAGACGGAGGGCGCTCCAGTTACCAAATAGGACTGTCACAGTGCTGAATGCAACCCTGCGCAATTTTACGATCGTCATATTTTAACAATCATGAATCTTCGACTACTGGATATACACGTAGGCTAAACGCGCCGGCTCCCGCGGCGATCGCTCCATCCCCGGTGTTCCTATTCACAACCTTTTGTGCCCGAATCACCGCCAAGCAGCTCTTTGGGCCAGCACGTTAAGGTTTTTTCCTCACGGTAAGTTCGAAATCGAATTGAAGCAGGATGCGCTGCATTTACTGTGCGAGCGGAACGGATGGCCGCAATGTTGCGCATCACCGCGAGCAAGCACGACGTTTTTCGGATCCTCACCGCGAAACCAAGACTCCCATACGAGGAGGTCTGGCATCTGTGGAAGGTTGTTTTCCCAAGGCGGTCAATTACAGGACGCCTGATATGGGGAACCGTTTTGCGCCGGCGAGACGACGGCCAGTGGATCTACAAGAAATACACAGAAGGATTTGATCCAGCGGAGTATCGCGGATCGTGCGAACGTTGGTCGCAAAGAGCAAAAGAGCCGTTTTATCGAGCGGCGACGAACTAACGTTTCCGCGGAAGATTCCACCAGCCTGCTTCAAAGCCAAGCACCACAAGAGCCTGCTTGCGCTGACACAGCCCAACAACAGACTGCGAGAAAGCACGGGCTCCAAAATTGAAACTCACTCGGATTGTCGCGGTTGTATAATCCCGCGTGCCTCGAGAAGCTTTATCAAGTCGTCCGCCAAGACCTGCGGGCCGGCTCTGCTCGATTGCAAAACGGCTTGCGGCGCGTCAGGCAATTCGTAGGGAGCAGTAATACCGGTGAAATTTGGGATCTCGCCGGCCAAGGCCTTTTTGTAGAGGCCTTTGGGATCTCGTTTTATGCATTCATTGAGCGGTGTATCGATGAATACTTCCATGAACTCGTCTTCGCCAACCAGACGACGCACAAAGTTGCCGCTCTATCTTGAATCGTGAAATAAAAGCACAGAGCACAATCAGCCCCGCATCGACCATGAGCCGCGCTACTTCGCCAGCGCGTCGTATATTTTCAACGCGGTCCTCTGGAGTGAAACCGAGGTCGCGATTGAGCCCATGACGAAAATTGTCACCATCGAGCAGCATTGTATGGTAGCCCCGCCGAAATAACTCGCGTTCGACCAACTCTGCGATCGTTGATTTTCCAGAGGCCGGAAGCCCTGTGAACCACACTATGGAAGCTTTTTGGCTTTTTATTCGCGCGCGACCGATCTTTTCGATACTGAAATGCTGTTGGTGGACGTTTCGAGCGCGACGTAATCCATGCAGAACCACGCCCGCGCCAACTGTTTGGTTCGTCTCGCGGTCAATGAGTATGAAAGATCCAGTTTCGCGATTTTCCTTATAACGGTCGAATGCGAACGCTAGATTTGCCTTAATATTGACCTCACCCGTCTCATTCGTTGCAGCGTTTTTGATGCAAGAGCATCAAGTGTAGAGATGTCCAATCGATGCTTTAGCTCGGTTACGCTCGCATCGGCAAATCGATTTCCCATGCGAATAATATAGCTACGGCTTGGAAACAGCGGTCGCTCACCGATCCAGACGAGATGTGCCGCAAACTGTGTGGCTACCTCTGGGCGATTGTCAGTGGAGGGACAGCAAGTCTCCACGCGTACTTCGACTTTATTACTGCTCACGAGCGTGACCATTCTCACCGGCTTCCGCAACATCATTATCGCGGCCACTGATGAATATCCGGCCTATCTGCATTTTACGCCCGGAGTTTGCGACGATGATTTCTTCCCCTATCCGCAGCGAACCAGAGGAAATCGTGCCGCAGACCTCCCCGAAATCATCATTTGATCGATTGACCGACTGAACGGCGGGTACCGCGAAAAGGTGCTTGTTTTTGTTCAGCTTGGACATTGATTGCGCTCCAGACAGTCGCAACACTGTTCTTGGACTCAAATACCACGATGTCCGCTCACTGCGCTTCACAACATTGTCGCCAAAGCGTGCCGAAATGGGTATTGGTACGATGCTGGTGAAATTCAAGCGCGCAGCGAACTCAGAATATGCCGCGGATATTTGCTCGAACACTTCGCGACTGAAATTTATAAGATCCATCTTATTGACGGCAAGTATTACATACCTGATTCCCATCAGATTGGAGATGACGCTGTCGCGGCGTGTTTGCGGTAAAAGCCCGTTACGCGCGTCAACGAGCAGAACCATAATCTCGGCTGTCAATGCGGCCGTCACCATATTGCCGGTATACTGCTCGTCCCCTGGCGTATCGGCGATAATGAAGTTCCGATGGGCCGACGAAAAGTTGCGGTGGGCGATGTCCATCCCATTCTCGCTCTCTGCCTTGAGTTCGTCAGCGAGCAGAATGCGATCAACATTTTCTCCAATCGTGCCGTGTTTTCGGCCATCGCGCTCGAGCGCGCGCAATTGTTCATCGCCGACGAAGTCGGAATGGTAAAGAAGGCGTCGGACGAACGTTGATTTCCCGTTCTGGACCGAACCACACGTCAAAATGCGAACGGGAGAGCTCACGGGCGCGTTTGTATCTTTCGCGTAGCACCGGTGTGAAAGTCGCGCGGATCAGCATTGAAAATAACCCTTACTTTTCTCCGTCGAGGGCATGTCGCCGTGATCGACTAAGCACCCGTTCGGGCAGATTTGATTTTAATGTTTCCGTGCTTCCCTGCCGTTTACCGGCCGGCCGCGCCTTTGCAAAGTATAAGCCAACGATTTCAAGTTTCCCGAGCATAATATATTGCCAGAAGTTGCCCCCATTTCGAAAGTGGAAATATCTGCATTCTCTTACGTGGTCATATCCGCGTGTCGAACTCACGTTCTGTTTCCGGGCGCTGGTTTCCCGCGCACGAAGCGTGGATTTAGCGCGAACCTGAATAATTTCTTTGCGTGGTTCATCTCCTCGTCGCACCGCTGTGATTGCTGCGTCAGAAACCCATCCTTACAGACCGCACCGCGCAGAATGTGAAGGGATTCTGCCCCCAGACAACACAAATGCGATACCCATTAACCACCACAGCTGCTATTAACACAGCCAATATACGTGTATTTTCGCATGTCGGTATTGTAATTATTATCGCCAACCTAATGCCATGCCATCAGCAACTCTAGACGTCCCGCTCGCGATTGTGACCAACATAGCCCTTACCGCCTACATTGGAGCCCATATGCTCTCGTAAGGCAAAAATGGTGAGCAAGCTGTCCAGTGTCGTGAAACGGCCGTCGTGCCTACTCTAGTCAAACCAGTAACGCTGTTGAAGGTGTGACCGTGGAAAATTCCCTGAATAGCGTCGTTTTGTCGGTTAACGACATTCAGGAAATATCCGCGCTTTACTCGCTTGCGCTTTCCTCAACGCCCTATGGATTTGTCGCCAAGCGAACGCAGTACGATCTCCGGAAAATCCTATCATGGCCTACCGAAGACGTGATCGCTACCGGTATCCGCAACGGCAAACGGCTGGTCGCCTACTCTATTTGTCACCGCATTCCTGGAAACCCATACCGCGAAAATCAAATTCTTGCGATGATCGAAGATGGTAACAGCACAATTTATCATGGTGACGGAACGGTCGTTCATCCCGACTATCAGGGCCGCACGCCTGCCCAGCGAATTTCCCGGTTGAGGCGCGAGCAAATTGTCGAAAGGCGTATCGACCATATGCTCGGACTAATCTCGACTGACAATATCGTTTCGATCGGAAATGCGGCTCTCGCTGGGATACTTCTAGTTGGCTTTGCCAACGATGAAACGTCTCTGAATTACATTGCCTATGCGGGTTCGCTTCGTGAAAGACTTCGGCGAGACGAACGCGCCGTACTCACTGGAGTTGATGATCGGCAACAACAGACTTCTCTTTTTCTCCAGAAGTATGCCGCCTGTGATTTTTTTCCGGCCACAGCGGAAGTTAAACGCAAATTGGGCTTTCGTATCTGAGTTGTGTAAGGACGCCAAACCGAGATTGAAAAACCATTTCTCTATCATGACATCCGTATCCAATACATCTGCTCAACGACTTGGCGAAAAAACACGAGCGTGGCTTCTGCGCCGCGGCGATACCGGGTAAAATCCCCCGCAAGCCAGGAATTCTTGAGCTTGCCGACATCGAGCTGGCGAGATCGTCTGACGAACAGATCCTCGTAGAGACGATCTACGGCTCATGGGAAGGCAACATGTCCCATGCGATCCTGCGCGATCCGATCGATGTTTGTCGACGGCTTGGTCAAGAGTGGATCGTGCTTGGCAACAGCGGCGTTGTGCGAGTCCTATCATCACGAACAGAGCCAGGGTATCCTCCCGAAGGCACCATTTGCGCATTTGCGCCAATCGGAAAGCAAGATCCGTATGGCTACGTACGAACTGTATGTGCATACGATGAACCCGGAACCATGGGAACGCTGGCAGAGCGTTTCTACGTAAATGCAAGTCAGCTTGTTCCCCTTCCAGACGAGAAAGTCGTGCCGCTCGTCCGCTGGGCCAGTTTTCCGGTGCGCTACACTTCGGCTTGGTCGAATTGGCGAGTAGCACTGGGCGCTTGGCGCCTCCAAATGCCCTCCGTACCCACAGAGCAAACTCACGTATGGGCTTGGGGTGGCGGTGTGGCTTTCGCCGAGCTGGAGCTTGCGCGCTCCATCGGCTGCAAGACCGTGATGTTTCACAGCGGAAAAGAACGGGGCACAATCATCCGCGCCGCTGGAATTACTCCGGTCGACAGAGAACAGTTTGCGGCACTAACGACTGCCATTCCTGCCAATCGCAAAGGGCTGGCGGACTACTTCAAGTCGGAACGCACTTTTCTCAATCTGGTCGACGAACTCACCAACGGACGAAGGGTATCGATTTTCATCGATAATATCGGAGGACCGGTCGTGCGCCAACTCTGCGGGCGCTGGGACGGCAAGGCGTTATCGCGAGCAGTGGATGGAAGCGCGGCCTCGCACTCGAATACAACCGAGCGGTCGAGTGTATTGAACGCCATATATTCGTGCACACACACGCAAGTCCACTGCAAGAGGGGCTTGATGCGATGCAATACGCTCTTGAAACGGGGTGGCTCCCGCCACAGCCGCAAACGGTTTATGCTTGGGACGAAATCCCAAAGATGGTCGAGGCGTACGATGCTGGACACATTGTTGAATATTTCCCCACCTTTGCAACCGCCGCAGCGGCCCATTTATAGCGTCGTTCAATAAGCGACATGGCGTACCAGCCGGCATGGCTCCGTCGACTTTCCGCGCTGCGCCAGGCCGGGCCACCCCACATTTTGGTGGATCGGTTTTTTGATACTACCTATGATTTTCCGCCCACCACGCAAAAGCGGGGCGCGTATCTCATCGCAACAACTCCAAGAAGTGGAAGTCATTACCTTGGTCATCTCCTGTTCTCAACAAAGCAGCTCGGAGCGCCTCTCGAATATCTCAGTGCCGCCAATTTTGGCCGTTGGTGTGAACTTATAGGGTCCAGCGATCCTCGCGTCGTGTACGGCGAGATCATGGCGAGACGAACAAGTCCGAACGGCTGGTTTGGCCTACAGGCACACTGGTATCATTTGGCAAACTTGGCACGCTTCAGAATCCCTCACGATCTTATCGACGTGCATAAAATTATCTGGATCATGCGCCGCGACTTGGTCGAACAAGCAATCTCGCTCGCCATCGGTTTGCAGACTGGCAGATGGACCGTCTTCCACAAACCGTCGCGCGCGCCGACCTACGACCGTGTCGCCATCGCCGATTGCCTCGAAGCGATCCAGCAAATGAACCGCGCGTGGGCGCGTCATATCAAACGATCAGGGCTACCGCATCTCCAACTCTTTTATGAGGACATTTGCGCAAACGAAAACGAAACGGTCCAGCAAATTCTCGACTGGTTTGAATTGCCAAAGACTGAGCAAATAACCTGTGTCGGCCTGCAGAAACAGGCAGATCGACTAAACATTGCGTGGAAACAGCGCTTTCTAAGCGAACTAGCCGCAAACACTTAAAGACGTTGCTCGGGCGTATAGACGATCGGCAACTCTTTAAACCCGCCAATAAAATTTGATTTCAGGCGACGAACTGGATCACGCACACCAAAATCCGGGATCCTGCGCAGCATCTCTTCCAGGGCGATTTTGATTTGGAGCTCAGCCATCCGCCAGCCAAGACAGTGGTGTGGTCCATATCCAAATGCAAGATGGGGCGGCGCGGAACGATAGATGAATAAAGCTCCAACATCAAACTGCATTCCAGTTAACCATTTTCTCTTGATCGCGGTTTCCAGAAACGTACCAGACGACCACTTTGTCTCCCTTTTTTATTGTCTTTCCGCTGATGATAACGTCCTGCATTGCTGTGCGCCGAACATGCATCAACAGGGATGCCCATCGGATGATCTCCTTCACTGCACTGCTGATCAGCGAGAGGTCGCTTTGAAGCTTTGCTTTTTCTTCCGGAAACAAGGATAGGGCCAAAATTCCCGCCGTAAGCGCGTGGCGCGTGGTTTCGTTGCCCGCAACCAAGAAGGCGCCGAAATTCGTGGTGTAGGTGTCTTCGTCAAGATATTGGCCGTCTATTTTGGCCTTCGAGATGAGAGAGACGAAATCCTCTCCAGTGCCTCCCCTTCGTCGTGATAACAGGTCCAACGCATATTCATCCATTTCTGTAACGCATTGCTGCCGAAACTCGATTGACCGCTGGTAGTCTTCGTCATCGTCGCCGATGAATGCGTTTGACCATTTTAACAATTTGTCCGCATCACGTTGGGGGACGCCCAAGATTTCAGTGAGCAACCCCAAGGTGAGCGGAGCTGCAATCGAGGACACAAACTCGGTGCTACCGATATTTGCAATTTGATCGATGAGTGATGTCATTCGATTGCGTATTCCTGCTTCCATCAGCCCAACACGGCTTGGCGTGAAGAGTGGCTGCAAAGTGCGACGGAGCTCGGTGTGTTGCGGCGGGTTCATCGACAGAAGATGAGCGCGCGGATTTTGGGCCACGTCAGAAGCGTCAAATATTCGCATCCCACCGTCTCTTCACGCCGCCGAGAAAGTTATCGGATCCTCTGCGACGCGGACGATGTCGTCGTATCTGGTAATCGCCCAGAAACCCCGCCCGCCCAACTCTGGATTCCAATAGATCGGGGCTTCTGTCCGCAAACGGGAAAATAAGGCATGGTAATCTTCTCGAGCGGCAAGCGCCTGGATCTTTGAGATTAATCGCAGGCGCCTCCAGAGGAACGGCTTTCCGACGCGCATACAGGGTTTTGTATAAAGTCGGACTACCCACAAATTTGCGATCAACGCTTGGCTCGTCAGCCTCACCTAATCCGCAGAACCAACGTCTAATTTCAGCACTCACCACATCAGCAGCTATATGGTGCAAAAAATGTCCGCCGGACAGTGCTTTGATTTCAAAATATCCATCAACCCATTCGTGCGTCCCCTCATATGCGCTCGGCAAAATATAAGGATCTTCCTTGCCGTAGAGAACAAGCGTTGGACATCTGACGTGGGGTATGCCGGGAGCTAAAAACGGCGAATTGGGAGAGAGATTGGCGCGGTAATGGTTACCAATCGCGTTGGCGTCGGAACGACTTAAGGCGAGCTCCAGCTCTTTTCGCTCGTTTTTGTCGTCCACCCAAAATGTAAGCCGGTCAATTCGCATTGACCCGTGCGTAAGCAGACGGTCAATGTAGCTAGCTGCCTGCCTTTGCGCAGGCTTTTTTTTAGTCTCCAAATAAAGTGTTGGGTGAGGCGCCGAAAGCGTAACTAGCCGTTCAATCCGTTCTGGCGCATTGGTTGCAAGCCACCACGCAACCATGCCGCCAATGTCATAACCAACTAGGGCCACCCGATCCACCTTGCAATCACCAAGTATGCTTAAGACGTCTTGCACCAATACATCGGCCAAACATGCTCGACGCCTTCTGGCCGATCACTGAGGTTAAATCCGCGAAGGTCCGGTGTGATGAGACAGTAATCGGCCTTCAGATCGGCAATCTGATGACGCCACACGTTCCAATACTCCGGAAAGCCGTGCAGTAACATAATCGGCTTTCCCCTCCCAATTATCTGGTAGTGGATCCGAACACCACGGTTGATTGCGAAGCGTGATTCGGTCATCGCAGCGACACTAAAGAGCCTCAACCCTGGTATGCTCAGCTAGCACACGAGCGGCTGTTCTAAACGCATCAAATTGTGATTTTCGTTTTTGACCAAGACGGTCTTCGGGCGCGACCACCTCGCGCAGAACCTGCGCACGCGCCGAAGAAAAATGCCATGTGTTACCGCCCGGATTGAATTCCAAAATGTAAAGCCGACCGGTTCGGCTGTCGCGCAAAATGTCGCATCCCTGCAGCGCGGCCTCCGGGCATGCGGCGTAGGCTGCGCGCGCAAGCACAAGTACGGCTTCGTCGTAGACAAATCGTACACTCTCTTTTGGCCGGAGGAATCGACTGGTGAGCGACGGCAAGCATGTTTTGCCGAACGTTAGCAGGCGTAAGCTCGACGCTTTTCAACTTGCTTGAGCTTTGCAGTGCATACAACGGCTCTCCGAACATCGTTTTCCGTACCCGGATGCTCGAAAGGGCCGGCTCCGCGTGAACATACACTCTGAACAATCATCGGGCTGTATCGTCCGGGATGTTCAGCGGGATGATCTTTCCGGAGGAATGAAACGGACATCCTCGGTGCACATCAAAATTACAGCCTGACCCTTCGACTGGAACGCGGGTAGTGATGGTTTAAGCACCACATCTTCTCCCCACTCTCTGAAGATCTAATTTTGTGCCGGGCGCAAGCAAGGCTGTCTTAGGTACGGGCAACCCTGCTGCTTGCAATCGTTCGACTTGTTTCCATCTTTGCCATCGCCCGGCCTTCATAGATTTTGCCGCGCTCAGGACGAAAGTTCATACGTGCGACCGGCGAGAACAAAAGCGTTGGACGACGAGCCGCTTTGCGGCGTAGTCCCGAAGAGGATTGCTCGTTGTCGACCAAAAACACCTCTATGTCAGGCGAGCTTTGAACAACAAAGTCGCGGATAGCCTCGAAATCGGAAATACTTTGGAATCCCTTCGTGTGAACAAGAATGAGATTACGTTCTGCGGAAGCGCCTGTCCGGTATAATGGCCAGTTCGGGAGATCGGAATGCATCGGCTATACGCTACGCCGGCGCTCCATTGTCATTTAGATAACCAAAGCGCTTCATTTGTTCGCCGTGGTCTCTAATAATACGCTGGACCTGAAGTGGCGTGAGTATGTCTTTCCGTTGGCCCGAACGGCCTTCACGAAAGAAGCGGGCAGCGGCTTTTGGTTTCTCGCGGAAACCTTCGCTTCTTTCTTGTTCCTTCAGTTTTTCGAACGATGAGCGATCGATTGCCTCCGCGAGCTCGCTATTGGTGGGATTGAGTAAAAGGTGTTCGATCAATCCGTTGAACGATTTCCGGGTATCCGCAATCATGTCCTCGTAGCGCAAAACATAGATTGCGCTGTGCGGTGTTCGCGTCCAGCTCCAGACATGTTGGCTCCAGGAACCATAGACCTCGTATACAGTTTTTTCAGTAACGTCTGTCTCGACATTCTCTATACTCATGCGCTCGATTGCATCATCGATCAATTCATTCATGTGGTGAGCATAAGAAATAGCGACATCGAACGGATTGCGAATGATGTATATGGCGCCGGACGTCACAGCGAAGTTTATTGTGGAATAGCCGCGGTCCATCACCAATGCATGATGGGTTTTGACGAAAACAACGCCTTCAGCTGCGTTGGCAATTTCTTCATGAACCTTGTGACGTGTTGCTGCAATCTCGTTCCGGTGGTCAGGCCCCGGCGGGTAGCCGCGAGAAGCTTAGTGTAATACTGCTTGCTGATGTCCCATGTAGAGAACCGGTTGAGTTCATTAATACGCTGCGGCTCGTTCTTCTCCGGCCTGAACTTTCACAAGGTTATGCAAAAATGTGCGCGTCCAAGTGTTGCCCGACTTGGGAAATGATGCGATCCAAATAATTCCAGCCTTGGCGGCAGTGGCGTCGGCTATCGGGTCTCCTTTTGTCTGGACACCCCATTCCCCCCAATCCTTATTCACCAATTCGCTTGGTGCAGGTTTGGAGGGTATCCGATTGGCAATAGTCTTTTCTACCTTTGGCCTGTGCAATAAAAATGCGAGCTAATTCATCGGCTTTTGGCTGTGGCCAAAAGGCCACAGCCAATTGAACTTAGGGCCAAGCCTAATTCTTGGCAGAAACTCCCATCTTAACAATGGGTAAATTCATACGTTCTGTGCTGAGGGGGGCTGGGGCATGTTAAGGTACCGGAATAGTGTTCGCCGCTCATTGCTGTTGGGCGTATCGGTGCTCGCTTTAACGGCTGCGGCGCCGGAGCTTGCAAGACCGGCCGACCTGCCGACCAAGGCGCCCATACTCAAGGCCGCTCCCGAAGCGAACCCGACCGTCACAATGTTTATCGAAGGCGGCCCGATGTGGACCGGCGGCGGCGGGATCAATTACTTTGACCCGGCATTCGGTTTTAGCCGCAGCATAGGACGGCCTCCCGTCGGATGGACCATTGCCGGCGGCGTTGACTATCAATTTGCGGCGTCCCCGTGGCACGTAAGCTTCGATGTCCGCTTCGGTCGTTCGGGCAAACGAACGCACAATAACTCGGCTTCCTTTGGTTACGAGAGCGGCGCCGCTTCCTCACAGGCAACACACCGCGAGCAGCATTGGGTCACCGATTTCATGGTGGGTCGCGACATCGGGATCGGGCAACAGAGCCAGTTGAAGGTTGGCTTACGTGTGGCTGACTTGAGCGCCACGACGAATTATAATGGTACGTATGTTTCCTATTACGGCTCATCCTATGGATACAGCTTCAGACAACACAGTCGCTTTCTCGGTTTTGGCCCGCGTGCTGCAATCAGTGGTGTGTTCGGAATACAAGGCCCGTGGTCTATCGACTATGGCGCCGGAATTGCCGTGCTTTATGGCAATCGAACTCTTAACGTGACGGGATCTGCTTGCGCCGCGTGTATTCCATTTCCCGTGGGCTCCTTCGACAGCAGAGCTTGGGTACCCAATGTCGACGCCTCGGTCGGCCTTTCTTATGCATTTACCCAAACTGTGAAGGCCACTGTAGGCTTTCAGTTCGATTATTATTGGCACGCACTTCGAACATTCGACCTCAATCGGTCGCCGATAGATATCGACCGTAATCTCTACGGGCCGTTTGTACGATTGACTGGTCGGTTCTCGCCGTTCGATTAATCAGGTTCGACATATCTGGTCTGGTACAGGCGCGGCGACGCGGTTTTTACCAGACTATCGGCGACGGCGCTCTGACCGCGACTCCGCTAATATACGACACTCTCCCACCGCGCCCGCCCGAAATGTGCCGCAGTCGGTAGCCGCTGTCGCAATTCGTTCCGGCACGGTCGGTATGCGAGCCGCGAAACTTACCTTGCCTTTTTGCCGCGCAGACATCGGTCGCCGCAAGGCACTCTGGTTTTGTCGATGCATTATTGCCGAGAGCGGGCGCTTCCTTTGGGGCGGCTCAATGCTGACTCCGAAGCAGCAATTTCGGCAGGCATGAGTTCTTTTCTTTGTCCTCGCCGATCCGCATCGGGGACTTTTTTTCGCGTCGAGATGGTCTGAGCGGTCTTTGTGTCTCCTAACACCCTTGAGCGCGGGTCGGGCGCAGGCAACGGAATTTCGTTTGGACCATCCGACGCAAGCAGTCCCACCGTGTCCTGGCAGGGCGCCCCTGGCGGAATTCTCAGGGCGGGACTTCCGCTGAGAGCCGCGGTCCAGGTTTCCACTGGAAAGCCCGTTACGACCCTTACATAGTCAACCGTTTCGAGCGGCAACGGAGTCTTGTTTGTTTGCCAGTCTTCGATGCGCCTTGGACCCGCATTGTACGCAGCGGCAGCGAGACCGAGATTGCCGAACTTCCGGTAAAGGTCGCGCAGCAGACGAGCTGAAGCCGGGATCGCCTGCACCGGATCGAACGGATTATCGAGACGTCTGTCGCTCGCGGTCTCCGGCATGAATTGAGCGATGCCGAGCGCGCCAGCCGAGCTGATGGCCTCGGGCCTGAAACTGCTTTCCTGATACAGCAGGCGGATCAGAAAGTGCGCCGGCAGATCGTTTTTGTGGGCAGCCCGCGTAAGTGTGTCGCAAATTTCTTCAGGGGACCGATAGACCACCGGTTTGAGCAGTGGATGCAACGGCCTCAGTGGCAGCACGACCGGCTCGTAGTTTGGCCCCTGCTCCAGGCTGGTCTTTTGTGTTGAGCTTTGCGAGAGCGGCTCGAGAGAAGCCGGAATTAAATCGCGCCATCCAACGATCAGCCAAGCGAAAGCAAACGTCGCGACGACCGCAGCACCAATATCGGTGATCAGTCGGTATCCTTTTCGGTCCGCAATCGTGCTCGGCAGCAAGCCGAGGATGAGGCCCGCCAGCAGTAGCAGCACGATATTTTGACCGGGAACGCCCATACGCCTCGACCCTGTCACGTTGGAATAATCGCGCCCGAGAGTGACAATTCTGCGGCAGGGCTTGGACAGCTCCTGGCCCGTCCGCGCCCCTTGGCATCTCGCAAGCTCTGAATTCTTCAGATCATTCGGCAACGCGTGACGACACCTCGTCGATCTAATTCGATGAAACCTCGCCCGAATACATCGGGAAGCAATATACTTTCTAACTGCTGTGAAACACACGGTTTTCGTTGGTTCTACGTGTCTGTTTGCATTAAATACTGACATCTGCCCAATTGGGTTCGTTTTGCCAAAATGCGTTCGCGATCAGGTTCCCCTCTCCTCGCCGGCCTTCGGCTGCTGCAAAACATCTAATTCGGGGGTGGCGAACTTGCGACGCAAAAGCGCGAAGGGTTGCCTGGCTTTCGCGGCGGTCCACGCGCCAATATTCGGGCTTTCTTGAATGGCCGTGGCGTGTTTCCAGATCTCTCGCCGCCTATTTATCATGATACGTAGATGTGTTCGGGTGCAAGACCGGCTCGATGGCGTTCGTACATCGCTGTGTAAGCCGCTTCGATATCTCGCGTGAAACGTTGCGTATCGAACAGCGGTGTTGTCAGACGATTTCGCGAGAGCCTAGTCTTTATCGCTGCATATTTTTGGGGATTGGTAGCAAGTTCGATCGCAAGCTCTTCATAAGCCTGAGGCGTTGTCGTTACGAGGTCAGACAGGTCGATTGCCTTCAACAAACTTGCGGCTACCCTGCCTGCAAAAGCGTCGCCAATACGCGTCAAAACAGGAACTCCTGCCCAAAGCGCATCACTAGCAGTAGCGCCCGCGTTATACGGCGTGGTATCAAGAAACAAATTTGCGACTGATAGCCTCGCTAGATGCTCAGAATACGGTACGCGTGATGCAAAGACCAATCGCCCCGGCGCGACATCTCTAGCGGCAGCTTCTTTCCGCAGGTTTTTTTCAACCGCTCCATCGGGCGCGACAAGCCACAACACGCTGTCGCTGACACGGTTCAGAATACGCATCCAAATATCAAATGTATCGGGGTTGATCTTGTAACTATTGTTGAAGCAACAAAATACAAAGCCTTCCCGCGGCAAGCCCAATTCGTCACGGCTAAAGGTCTTTTCAGAAATTGAACGTTTTCGATCATTGGCTTGGAAACTATTGGGCAAATAGGCGATCTTTTCCGTATAGAATTCCTGCTGATGATCTGGGATTACAACCTGATCTGCAATAATGTAATCGATATACGACGCGCCCATCGTTCCAGGGAACATATACTTAACCTGAACCGGCGCGGGCCGCAGCGCAAAAATGCCTGTTCGTGCATTTTGAGTAAATGCCATCAAATCGATTGCGATATCGACTTCCAGCTCGCATAGCAGTTCAGCTATTTCTTTATCGGTCATTCTTGATACGTCAATAAACTGTCCAAAAGCACGCTTCATTCGTTGCCCAGTTTGAGACAAATCCTCTGGTTGCAACGAAATGCCAATCACGTCGAATGTCTCTTTCGTATGGCTCTCAATCAGTCCGGCGATTAAGTACGCCACCGCATGCTCACGGTAATCAGCGGAGATATACGCGATACGAATCCTGTCGTGTCTGTAAACATCTCCTTTCCAAATTGGCGTATCAGAGGCAGGAAACTTTTTGGCAACCCAGGATTTTGCACATTCGAGCTGGTCCGCTGCGGATGAAGATATATTGAGAAAATAGAAAGGCTGAGATTGCGCTTTTTTGTCTTTTATCGATGCGACAAGATATTGATGCTCAGCGGCGAAACCAGTCCAATTGCAAAGACGCATTTTGCAGTGAAGATGTTCGCTTTGGACAAACTCGAGATCCGGCTTGAGCGCCAGCGCCTTTTCATAAGCGGCGATTGCCTCGTCACAGCGATTAAACTCAGCGAGCATATTGCCACGTCCAGCGTGCGCTTCAGCTAAATTCGGCTTTAGTCCGATAGCCCTGGTGTAGGCAGCAAACGCATCGTCATAGCGCTTGCATTCTCGTAGCGCGTTGCCACGACCAAGCCATGCTTCGGCGAAATTTGGAAAAAGCGCTAATGCTTTATCGAACCTCTCAATAGCCTCATCGGATCTTTTTTGTTTAAGAAGATAAAATCCATAGTTGACGTGACAAGGCGGAAACTTTGGATCTATAGAAAGCGCTGCGCGGAAGAATTTATCGGCGTCCAGAGTTTTTCCATTACCGGAACAAACGATCCCCAGCATATGGAGGGCATCGAAGTTTTTTGGATTTTTCGAAATGACTTGGCGATAAAGGTTCTCAGCCTCGGAAATTCGACCATTCCGATGGGCTTGTACCGCTTGATCTAATTTTGTCATGAAATGAGCAACCTTCACCGACTGGCTCAGGTCCGAAATTAATTTAGATCGAATGGCTGTACCTGCATCTGGCTATCGAGCATATTGTTCTGTTAGTATCCTTGGTGACGCGGCCTTTATCAACGTCTGCGGCACATGAATATTCTCGCCAAGTATCATTGCACATACTGGCAAGTTCACGTTTGCCACCCACTAAAATGACGGCGTCGACCTAGAGTGGTTGGACAGATATTGTAGCGCTGTAGTTTGATCTGAATGGCGAAATCGCTGCTCTTTTTAAGGTAAATCGGGGGCGCTGTTGTGCTGCAGGAACTCAAGCAACGTGAAAAAGAAGGACGTCCAATCAATGTTGGACTTATCGGCCTTGGGTTCATGGGATTAGGCGTTGCCTACCAGATTGGTAGGACCCCCGGCATGAGGCTGTCTTTCGTGGCGGATTACGATGAGGCTGCATCAAAAAGGGGCGCGGAAGTCTACGGCAAGCCGACGAATATCCTGAAAGACGGCTTGGCGGCGCTGAAGGATCCGAAAATCCCCTGTGATGTTTTCGTGGAAGCGACCAACTCCATTGTGGCCGCACACGACTACTGCATGGCGGCGATCCAGCGCAATGCTCATTGCGTGCTAATGAATGCCGAAGTGGACATTGTTCTCGGCTACCTTCTGCGCGCCGCTGCGGCGAAACAAAATGTTATTGTCACAAGTGACGCTGGCGACCAGCATGGCGTGCTTGCGCGCATGACCGAAGAAATCGAAATGTGGGGTTTCGACATCGTGCAGGTCGGCAACATGAAGGGTTTCCTCAACCGTCACCAAACGCTCGAAGGCATCAAGCCCATTGCGAAACAACTCAATCTCTCCATAGGGCAATGCCTCGCTTACACGGACGGCTCAAAGCTGAATATTGAGATGTGCATCATCGCGAACGAGTACGGTCTCACTCCGTTTGTGCCAGGCATGGAAGGACCACGGGCAAACCGGGTCCAGGACGTAATCGATTTGTTTGATTTTGATAAATATGGCGAGCAGGGTCGCGTGGACTATATCCTAGGCGCGAAGGAGCATGGCAGTGGCGTGTACGTTGTCGGCAAGTGCAACAGCGAGTTCCAGCAGCGCTACCTAAATTACTACAAAATGACAACCAGGCCGCCCTACTACGTCTTCTTTCGCCCATACCATCTCTGCCATCTCGAAACACCTCGGGCTATTGCGCTCGCCGCACTCCGCGGGAAAGCTGTCTGCACCATGCGCCGAGGCCGCGTAACCGACACTTTTGCATATGCGAAGCGGGACCTTAAACCCGGCGACAAGGTGCGCCACGCCATCGGCGGAAATGAAATTTATGGCCTCATCGATGAAGCGAAGAAGGCCGACTCGACCAATCACGTTCCCCAAGGCGTGCTTACGGTCGAAGGCCAGGCCCGGTTTCCCGTTATCAAGCGTGCGGTGAAAAAAGACCAACCGATTACCTGGGACGATATTGAGATTCCCGAAAATCGCATGACGGAACTTTGGGAAAATCAAAAACTGCTTGTTGGATTAAATTGACCGCGTTTTTAGTAAGATCAC
>CAVPDI010000008.1:0-237774 GCA_963702605.1 uncultured Pseudomonadota bacterium | reverse complement strand
ACCTTCATGGTGACCTTCCTGGCCGAGATAGACCGCCCTCACCTGCTCATTGTTCATAATCTCGGCAGGTGTCCCCTGTGTGAACACCGCTCCTTGAACGAGGACCGTAATTTCCTTCGCAAAGCGGAAAACGACATCCATGTCATGCTCGATGATCAGCACGGCGATGTCCGGATCGAGCGCAGCCACGACGTCGAGAATGAGATGACTTTCGGAAGACGGAACGCCGGCCGCCGGTTCGTCGAGCAAAAGCACGCGCGGCTTCTGCGCGAGCGCAATTGCGATCTCCACGAGGCGCTGCCGGCCATAGGGCAACTCGCGAACAAGTTTGAGTGCATCCTCGACCAGGCGCAACGATTCGAGGTGATCAAGCGCCTCGTCAAGAATAGCCCGGCGGCTGCCGACGGGCCGCCACAGATTGTGACTGTGGTTGTCGCGTTCGCTGATGCACATGCCGATGTTTTCCAGCACCGAGAGCCCGCGGAATAGCTGATTGATCTGGAACGTACGCGCCAGGCCACGGCGTGCCCGATCGGCCTGGCTCAGCGCGGTGATGTCATCGCCGTTGAGAATAACGCGGCCCGATTGCGGCTTGAGCACACCGGTGATGAGATTCACCAGAGTGGTCTTGCCCGCCCCGTTCGGGCCGATGAGCGCATGCCGCGCGCCGCGATCGAGCTTGAGGTTCACGTCGCGCGTGACCGGCAACGCCCCGAAGGCCTTGTTCAATCCTTCAACGTCAAGTGCAGCGGTCACGATTTTTTGCTCCCGGTCAAGACGGGCGGCAATGTTTTCAAGCACGCCAAGCACGCCGCGCGGCGCGAACAAAACCGCCAGCACCAGCATCAGACCGATGCCGAACTGCCAGAAGGTCGGGCTCAGTTTCGAGAAATAGTCCTCCAGCACCATGTAGACGGCCGCGCCCACGAAGGCGCCATACAGCCGCCCGGTGCCGCCGAGGATCAGCATCACCATGACCTTCGCCGAGTTGTCGAAATCGAAAACAGTCAGGGTGACGTAGGCGTTGGTCTGGGTGAACAGAGCCCCGGCAACACCGGCGATTGCCGCAGCAATACTGTAGACCGTCACCAGGCGCCGATGGACCGGCGAACCGATCGCGTGCATTCGCCGTACATTTTCGCGGATTCCGGTGAGCGCTTGTCCAAACGGCGAATACACGATCCTGCGCACGAAGTAGAACACGACTGCCAGTACCGCCAGCACATACAGATAATATGTGTGGCCATAGAGGTCGTAGTCGAACAGCCCGAGCACCGGCTTGAAACTCAAGCCCGGCAATCCGTCGTATCCGCCGGAAATGTCCGAGCGCAGGTTGCCAGTTTCCTGTAGCATGATGGCTGTCGCCAGCGTCAGCATCAGCAGTGTAAGGCCGCGATAGCGCAGCAGAAACCAGCCGGTGATGAAGCCGACAATTCCCGCCGCAATCGCCGCCGCAAGCAGGCCGCTGATCGGTTCGGTCCACCCGAGACGCGCCGCCCCAAGCCCGACCGTGTAGGCGCCAACGCCAAAAAACGCGGCATGGCCCAGCGTCACGATCCCCGCATAGCCCAGGATAAGATCAAGCGAGAGCGCAAACATCGCCATGATCAGGACCTGGCTGCCGAAGGTCATGCGGTCCGGAAAAACGAAGAAAGCGGCCACGGCGATGAGCCAAGGCAGTGCTTCGGCCGGCCGAAAGCGGTGACGCCGCAGCAGATATTCGGCGGCGCGTTCGCGCGCCTCGCTGCGGTCGATCACGGCGGTGGTGTCACTCGCGCCCATAGAAACCCGCCGGCTTGATCAGCAGAACCGCAACAGTGACCGCATAAATGAAAAACCCGCCGGCGTCGGCGAGCAGATATTTCCCCGCCGTGTCGAACACGCCCAGCACCAATGCCGCAAGCAGCGTGCCCTTCAGGCTGCCCAGCCCGCCGACCGCCACCACGATCAGGAACAGCACCAGGTAAAGCACCGCAAAACTCGGTGACAGCCCGAGCAGCTGGATTGCGAGGCCGCCACCGAGCGCTGCGAGACCCGAGCCGACGGCGAAAGTCAGCGTGAATAGCCGGTCGACATTGATCCCGACCAACTCCGCCATGCGCCTGTTGTCGACGGCGGCGCGGATCTTGGCGCCGATATTCGTGCGCTCGAACGCGTACCAGAGTACGGCAATGAGCGCAGCGCCGAGCAGGATCAGGAAGGCCCGATAGCTCGGGAAATTGCGGAAGCCGAGATTGACGTCGCCTTGCAGCCATTCCGGCAGCGGCACCGATTTGGGAATGGGTCCGTAGAGATAAGTGGCGGTCGCTATCGCCATGAATGCAAGACCGATCGTCAGCAGCACCTGCTCGAGGTCGGTCGCCTTGTACAGGCGGCGATAGAGGCCGCGTTCGAATATCACGCTGACTGCGCCGACCACGACGGCCGCGATGATCAACGAAGGAATAAACCCGAGCCCGATGGCGCGCGAAGTGAGCGATACGACAATATAGCCGCCCGCCATGGCGAAGGCGCCGTGCGCGAGGTTCACAAAGCCCATCAGGCCCATCGTCACCGAAAGGCCAACGGACGTAATGAACAGGAACATCGCATAGGCCAAGCCGTCGAACAGAATGCTGACGGCAATGATGGCGAAATGCGGCACGAGTCCCACCCCGTCTTGAAGAAAAACGCCGCCGCGCCGTTATGCGCGGCGGCGCTCATGCGTGTCAAATGAACCGGCGATCAGGAAGCGCAGCGCCCGACTTTCAGAATTTTGCACTCGTCTTTCACGGCCTTGGTTGTCCCAAGGATACGCTCGCCGAGCTTGCCATCAGGCTTGCGGTAAACCTCCATGGCGTGCTCGTCCTGCACGATATCGCGCGTCGCGGGATCGATCATCACATGGCCGCGCGGGCCATCTGCCGACCAGCCTTTCATCGCATCGACAACCTTGGCGCCGTCCGAAAGATTGCCATTGAGCTTTTTGATGGTGTCAAAGATGGCGTGCATCGTGTCCCAGCCTGCCGCCGACATGAAGTCCGGATAGGAGTCGGCGCCATAGGCCTTGTGCCACTCTTCGTTGAAGGACTTGTTCTGCGCGCCGGTGAGGTCAACCGCATAGTGCCCCATCACGATGGTGCCGATGGCGGCGTCGCCCATGTCCTGCAGTTTGTTGTCGGGGATGAGATCCATCGGCCCGATCAGCTTGATGCCGGCTTTGCGCATGCCGAGCTCGCCGTATGCCTTCATCACGCCGGTCGCGTGCGCGCCGGATGGAATGAACACGTACATGCAGTCGGGATGCTCATCCTTGATCTTTTGGAAGAAGGGCGTGAAATCCGGCACCTGCACCGGGCTGCCCATCGGGATTGAATCGGTAATCTTGCCGCCTGCTTTTTCGAAGCCGGTCTTGAAGGCTTCCGTCGAATCCTTGCCGGGCGGGAAATCGGTATAGGCCATCGCCGCGGTCTTGCAGCCGATCTTGTCGTGCGCATAAGCGCCCATCGGATATGCCGGGTGCCACATGCTGAATGACAGCCGCACGATGTAGGGCGACAGATTCGTGATCCAGGCGGTGCCCGCATTCGCGATTACCATCGGAACCTTGGATTGCGTGATGACCGGCGCCAGCGCGATGGCCGACGGCGAGAAAACGAAGCCGGTAACGACCTGAACCTTGTCGTTCGTGATTAGTTCGGTGGTCACGGTCTTCGCCACGGCGCCAGTCGGCGGACCCTCGTCGCGCTTGATGATTTCAACCTTGTGCGGTGCGATATCCTTGGCGTGAAGTTTTACGTAAAGATCGAACGCCTTGTCGATCTGGTGACCGAGATCGGCATTGGCCCCGCTGAATGGAAGCACGACGCCAATCTTGACGGTCTCGGCCTGGGCCGGTCCGCCCAACGCGAGGGCCAGGGCTGCCGCCCCGAGCCAACAAATCGTTCGCATCCTATCCTCCCTAGATACTTGAAATAGTTTGGAATCCCACTAATCGATGGGCTCGCCCCGCGGCCCACTTGACCTAAACTGGACTAATTCGAAGCCTTTGGTCAATCGGGATCGGCGCGACGCGGCGTCACGTTTCTGCACGAACTATAGATTGTCTGCAGTGGACCGCGGAATGCCCGGCCGGCGCGCTCGACCGCGCCACATAGGCTGCCGCATGAGCGCAAGAGCGCCGTCTAGGCCGCCGATTTGGAGTTGATCGCGGCGACCGAGCTGGTGACGGGGGCCGCAGTCACGCCATTCTGCTCGCCGACCATCTCGAGTGAGGCAACTTCGACCCGATTGCGGCCGCGTTCTTTCGCATAATAGAGCGCGTGGTCAGCCTGCGCCAGCAGTTCGGGCACATCGAGGACTGGGCCCTGGCAATGGACCAGGCCGATACTCACGGTGCCGCCAACCGGGCGGCCGTCGACCTCGGTTGCCATTTGCGCGAAGCTCTCCCGAATCCGTTCCGCGACGGCAACCGCTTTTTCGCATGTGGTGTCGGCAAGCACCGCGGCGAACTCCTCCCCGCCAAGCCGACCGACAAGGTCCGAACCGCGCATCGACTTGCGCGCGGCCTCCGTGAAAATTTCCAGCACGCGATCCCCGAAGGCGTGACCGAAACGATCATTGATCGATTTGAAGTGATCGAGATCGAGCACCAGTACCGCCGTGGGGCGCGGATTTCCGATGTGGCGCTTGGCCAGGATAGACGCGTCCTGCAAGAATGAGCGGCGGTTGGCGATGCCGGTCAGCGGATCGACCATAGCGGCGGTGCGATGACGCAACTCCGTGCGTTCCTTGGCCATCGCCAGCAGCAGAAACGCGCTCGAAATAGTAAGGAGCAGAGCCTCGAAGCTCAGGACCGTCATCCACACGCTGCCGAACACGCCATCGCTGTTCGCCGCGACCGGAAGCAAAGCAATCATCGGCGTGCGCAGCAGGAACAGCGCACCGTGCGCGAAGAACATGATGATCGCCGGCCAGCGCGAGACGAGCGGTTCACTGCGGCCACGCCAGAATTCGTAGGCCGTGAGCCAAATATAAGAGGTGATGATGCCGGCAACGATCAGGGCTCGCGTATTGGCATGGTCGGCCAAAACCGGAAGCCGGCAGATCAGCAGCCACAGAACGGCTCCGGTCACCAGATAGACCGGCTCCACAGGCCGCCCATCAAACACGCGCGCGCCCGTCCAGGTGGCCGCATAGGCCGTGAACAACAACGCATTGGAAACGTCGATACTGACGAGATCGGGGATCGACCCGTACATTCCGAACAGGGCGATCGACGCCAGCCGGATGAGATGGGCGAAGCCCCACCAGCAGACCGCGCGCAACGCCATGTTTTGCGCCCACACGAACAGCAACAGCAGGCCGAGGATTGCCTCGACGTAAGTCGTCACCAGAAAAAGCGTGTGGATGTCGAGTGTCATTGGCTCATGATGGCCTGGGCGCGAATGCCGGCTTCCCCCGTCGCCACGCATAGACGGGCGGCCGGAAAAAACTGATGAATGAGCGCGCCGCTGTCGGCTCAATGCGCCGTTATGGTTTCGGGAATGTTTCCAATCCGATTGCAATCGTCGAAACTTGGTCGGAAATACGGGGCCATAAGGCGCGATCTGGAAGCAATTCCCGGTCTTGTCGCCCCATTGGGCGTCTACTAGGTTGAAATCACCACCTCTAGCGTTTGGGGCCCCTGGGACCGGGAATGCAAATTCGCGACGGCACTATCGATGCAATCGGCCATACACCGCTGATCAAGCTCAGACGCGCTTCCGATGCGACCGGATGCACCATTCTGGGCAAGGCCGAATTCATGAATCCGGGCGGTTCGGTAAAGGACCGCGCCGGACGGCAGATGATCCTCGAGGCCGAAAGGCGAGGCGAGTTGCGCCCTGGCGGACTTGTCGTAGAGTCGACGGCGGGCAATACGGGCATTGGCCTCGCTCTGGTTGCAAACGCGCGCGGCTACCGCACGCTCATCGTCATCCCCGAAACGCAGAGCCAGGAAAAGAAAGACATGCTCCGGCTGTGCGGCGCCGAATTGGTCGAGGTGCCCGCGGCCCCCTATTCGAATCCGAACAACTATCAGCATGTCGGCAAGCGGCTCGCGCAAGAACTCAAGAAGAGCGAAAAGAACGGCGTCATTTTCGCCGATCAGTGGAACAACCTCGACAATCGCAAGGCGCATTACGTCTCGACCGGACCCGAGATCTGGGAGCAGTCCGAAGGCAAGATTGACGGCTTTGTCTGCGCGATCGGGACCGGCGGAACGATCGCCGGAACTTCGACATTTCTCCGTGAGAAGAAAACGAACATCGTGATCGGCGTCGCCGATCCGCGCGGGGCGGCAATGTATCACCTGTTCAACGACGGACAAGCCAAGGCAACGGAAGGCGGCTCGATCACGGAAGGCATCGGGCTCGGCCGCGTGACGCCGATTATCGAGGGCCTCAAGGTCGACAAGGCCTATCTCATCCCCGACGAGGAAGCGTTGCCGCTCATCTTTGATCTTCTCGAACATGAAGGTCTCTGCCTCGGCGGCTCGTCGGGCATCAATATCGCCGGCGCAATCCGGCTCGCCAAAGACCTGGGTCCGGGCAAGACCATCGTCACGATCCTTGCCGACAGTGGCAGCCGCTATCAGTCGAAACTGTTCAATCCGGATTTCCTGCGTTCGAAAAAGCTGCCCTTCCCCGACTGGCTCGACACGTAAATCGAATATCAAGCCGCCGTTCGAGAAGACGTGAGCGCGACGATGGCGACCGATTGCCTTTTCCGCGAGGATTCGTACCTGAAAAGCTGCGATGCACGCGTTGTGGCATTGACGGATCAGGGTGGCATCATCCTCGACCGGACGGTCTTCTACGCCACATCCGGCGGCCAGCCCGGCGATACCGGCGTATTATCGACAAGCAATGGTGAGCGTATTCCTCTCGAAACCGCCATCTATACGGACCCGGCGAAAACCGAGATCGCACATGTGCCTGCTGCCGGCAGCCCTGCCCTGAAAATTGGCGACGCCGTTAACGTGACGATCGACTGGGAAAAACGATATGCGCGCATGCGGATGCATACGGCGCTGCATCTTCTCTCGGCCGTGCTGCCTTATGCCGTGACCGGCGGGTCGGTCGGCGACAGCGAAAGCCGGCTCGATTTTGATATCCCGGAAGCCGGACTCGACAAGGACACAATTACCGCCAAGGTCAATGAAATGATTGCGAGCAATGCAGCTGTCAGCATCCGCTGGATCACGGACGCGGAGCTTGACGCCAATCCGGGTCTCGTCAAGACGATGTCCGTAAAGCCGCCGATGGGCACCGGGCGGGTGCGGCTCGTCGAGATCGCGGGCTTTGATTTGCAGCCCTGCGGCGGGACCCACGTGCGCGCAACGGGAGAAATCGGCGCGGTTCGCGTCACCCAGATTGAGAAGAAGGGCAAACTGAACAGACGGGTGCGTCTGGCGTTAGTATAGAGCTGCCCTTGGTCGTGCCTCGATGGGCATGGCAAGTCAAAATGGCGAAGAAGTGGAAAAAATTCCGATGAGCGCATCCAGAAGCCCGGCGAGCCGTTGGCTCAAGTCCGCCGAATGGGTTGCCGGCCAGCTTGGCAAGCCCGACGTCGTCGTGGTCGACGGATCTTATTATCTTCCAACTCAGAAGCGCGACGCCAAGGCCGAATATCTCGCGGCGCATATCCCGGGCGCGGTTTTCTTCGACATCAATGCCGTCGCCGATCACTCCACCGACCTGCCGCATATGCTGCCGGGACCGGACCAATTTGCAGAAGCCGCGGGCGGGCTCGGCATCGCCGAGAGCGACACCATCGTCGTCTACGACGGCAGCGGACTTTATTCTGCGCCGCGCGTGTGGTGGACGTTTCGCATCTTCGGTGCGCGCAATGTCTTCATTCTCGATGGCGGCCTCCCCGGCTGGAAGACCGAGGGCCGCCCGACCGAAGCGGGAGACGTGAAACGCCCGAAGCGTCGCATTCAAGGCTGAAATGGACACCGGCGCAGTAGCGATGCTCGGCGACGTGCAGATGGCAATCAACAATAGTAGCGCGCAGGTCGTCGACGCACGCTCCACCGGCCGTTTTTCCGGACACGAACCCGAACCGCGCGCGGGCCTGCGTTCCGGCCACATGCCCGGCGCGCTCAATGTTCCGTTCACGGAAATTGTCGAAAACGGCCGGCTCGCTTCCGCTGAGCAGATTGCACGGGCCTTCGAAAAGGCCGGTGTTGATCCGGAAAAGCCCATCATTACAAGTTGTGGGTCCGGCGTAACGGCGGCGATTCTGGCGCTTGGTCTCGACGCGATCGGCACGGCGCCGGCGCGGATCTACGACGGATCGTGGGCCGAATGGGGCGGACGGCCCGACCTGCCCGTCGTCAAGGATTGAAGTGCCGGCTCAGCGCAAGATCTGACTCAGGAAAAGCTTGGTGCGCTCGTGCTGCGGGTGGGCGAAGAATTCGTCCGGCACATTGCTTTCGACGATCTGCCCCTCATCCATGAACACGATCCGGTTTGCCACCTGGCGGGCAAACCCCATCTCATGCGTAACCACCAGCATGGTCATGCCATCGTGGGCGAGCTCCACCATGGTGTCGAGGACTTCCTTGACCATTTCCGGGTCGAGCGCCGACGTCGGCTCGTCGAAGAGCATGATCTTCGGATTCATGCACAGGGCACGCGCAATCGCGACCCGTTGCTGCTGCCCGCCTGACAATTGGCCCGGATATTTGTTGGCCTGCTCCGGGATTTTCACGCGTTGCAGGTAATGAAGCGCAATCTCCTCGGCCTGGGCTTTCGGCAATTTTCTCACCCAGATCGGCGCCAGCGTGCAGTTTTCAAGAACCGTCAGATGCGGAAAAAGATTGAAATGCTGGAACACCATGCCCACTTCGCGGCGCACCTCGTCAATTTTCTTCAGATCGGCGGTAAGCTCGACGCCATCGACCAAAATCGTGCCCGTCTGATGTTCTTCCAGCCGGTTGATGCAGCGGATCATTGTCGACTTGCCCGACCCTGACGGCCCGCAGACGACGATGCGTTCTCCACCCGTCACCTTGAGATTGATGTCGCGCAGGACGTGGAAGTCGCCGTACCACTTGTTCATGTCGACGATCTCAACCGCGACCGCCGTATTCAGCTTGCCCGGCTTGAGCAGCGAGCCCGAATTTCCTGACGCGTTCATCGGCATCCTTTCACCGGCGATCGCTCTTGGCGAGGCGCGCTTCCATCGCCCGGGCATAACGCGACATGCCGTAACAGAAGACCAGATAGAACATTGCCGCGACGGCATAACCGGTCGTGCTTGTGACCGGCGTCGCCCATTTCGGATCGATGCGCGCCACTTCAATCGTGCGCAACAGGTCGAATATGCCGACGATGAAAACGAGCGTCGTATCCTTGAACAGGCCGATATAGGTATTGACGATGTTGGGGATCGTCACTTTCAACGCCTGCGGCAGGATGATCAAGCGCATCATCTGCGTGTAGCGCAGTCCAACCGCCATCGCACCCTCGTATTGGCCTTTCGGGACGGCCTGAAGACCGGCCCGGACAACCTCGGCCATATAAGCGGAGGCAAACATTGCGATGCCGATCAGCGCCCGCACCAGCTTGTCGGGCGACAGCTGCTCGGGAACAAACAACGGCAGCATCACGCCTGCCATGAACAGCACCGTCACCAGGGGAACGCCGCGAACGAATTCAATAAAGACAATCGAGAGCGATCGCACCATCGGCATGTGCGATCGCCGGCCAAGGGCCAGGATGATCCCCAGCGGCAGCGAGAATACGATTCCCACCGAGGCAACGACGATCGTAACCAATACGCCGCCCCAGAGTACCGTATCGACTGGCTCCAGGCCGATCGCGCGCCACCCCGTCAGCAGAACGAACGACGAGACCGGCATCACGACGAAGAAATAGATGGCGCCGAAATCGCGCTTAGGTGCGTTGAGCCACAGCAGCCACACCACGCCGATTGCAAGCAAGGTGAAGAACACATCGACACGCCAGCGCTCGGGAATGGGATAAGAGCCGTAAATGAAGTACGGCAGCCGCTCCCAGACGAAAGGCCAGCAGGCGCCTATTTCACGATGCTGTACGGATTCGAGGCACGCGTCGCGGTCGGTTCCGCTCCACACTGCATCGACGAAGAGAAATTTGACGAGTTCAGGGACCACCCAGGCCAGCAAAAGCGCAATAACGACTGTCAACGCAATATTGAACGGTGTTGAGAGGAGATTTTCCCGCAGCCAGCCGAGCGCACCGGTCATCGCCGCCGGATGCGGGCGCGGCGCGATCGTCTCTCGGCGCACGAACGCAATCTCGGCAACGGCCAGTTCGCCTTCGGACATCGTCATAGGCCCTGCCCCCTCATCGTTCCACCAGGGCGATGCGGTGATCGTAAATATTCATGAGCAGCGAGGTCGCGAGGCTGATGACGAGATAGACCAGCATGGTGATGGCGACCACCTCAACAGCCTGGCCGGTCTGGTTGAGGACGGTACCGGTGAAAACCTGAACCAGATCGGGATAGCCAATCGCAACGGCGAGCGACGAGTTCTTGGTGAGGTTCAGGTATTGGCTGGTCAGCGGCGGAATAATCACCCGCATCGCCTGCGGGACCACGATCAGACGCAAGGTCGGCCCGGGCTTGAACCCCAGCGAATATGCCGCCTCCGTCTGACCGGGCGATACCGCCAGGATCCCGGCGCGCACGACTTCGGCGATGAATGCCGCTGTGTAGATTGAAAGCCCGAACAGCAGCGCGGCGAATTCAGGAAGGATCTCAATTCCGCCGGCAATATTGAAACGCCCGGCTTGCGGAAATTCGAAGCCAAGCGGAAAGCGTTCAAGCGCGAACACGACGAGGGGCAGCCCGACCACAAGCACGGCCGTAACGGTCAGCACCGGGGCCTGGGCGCCGGTCCGTTCCTGCCGTTTGCGCGCCCAGACATAAAGCGCAATCGATGCGGCCACGCCCGCCAAGAACGTGATTCCGACCCAGCCGAGCCCGTCCTTGCTCACGGGGAGCGGCAGATAAAGTCCCCGATTGTTGAGATAGGCGCCGCCCGGCACGACGATACTGTCGCGGATTTCGGGCAATGCCTTCAGTACGGCGTTGTACCAGAACAGCAATTGCAGCAGCAGCGGGATATTTCTAATCGTCTCGACATAGCCGCCGGCGGCCTTCGCCAGAAGCCAGTTGCGCGATAATCGCGATATTCCCACGACAAAGCCGAGGATCGTCGCAAGGATGATGCCCAGCCCGGCGACCAGCAGCGTATTGAGCAAGCCGACCCAGAATGCCCGGCCGTAGGTCGAGCCCTGCGCCGAATACGCAATTAGCGTCTGACTGATATCGAAGCCGGCATTCTCGCCCCAAAATCCAAATCCGGAAGCAATGTGGGCGCGCGCAAGATTTTCACTCGCATTGTGGGCTGCGCCGTAAATCAGATAAGCAACGACCGCGCACAGAATCGCTTGGTACGCAACGCTCCGGACTCTTGGGTCGTTATAGAAGGAAACTTGTGCGGGGCGCATCTGCGCCCGATGCTCACTCGACATAGACCCCCCGTCGGGCTCGCAGCCGCTACAACTCCTTCAGATCAGACCGCCGTTGCGGTATTTTTCCGCGGACCGGCGTTCGTAATCAGCGGACCGGCGGCGCGTATTGGATGCCGCCCTTGGTCCATAATTTGTTCAAGCCACGCTCGATCTTCAACGGCGAGCCTTGCCCGACGTTGCGCTCGAATGACTCGCCGTAATTGCCGACCTGTTTGATGATCCGGGCTGCCCAATCCTTGGTCAGACCCAGTTGCTCGCCGTAGTTGCCTTCCGTCCCGACAAACCGCTTGATTTCGGGATTGGTCGATTTCATGGCGTCGTCGAGGGTTTTCGACGAAATGTTGAGTTCTTCGGCGTCGAGCATGGCAAACAGCGTCCACTTCACGATGTCGAACCACTGGTCGTCACCGTGCCGCACTGCGGGGCCGAGCGGCTCCTTGGATATGATCTCAGGCAGAATGATGTGGTCGTTTGGATTGGCGAGCCGCAGCCGTTCGGCGTAAAGGCCGGATGCGTCCGTGGTGTATGCGTCGCAACGGCCGGCGTCGTAAGCCTTCACCGCCTCGTTCGCGGTCGCGAAGGTCACGGTCTTGAGCTGCATTTTATGCGCGCCGAAATAGTCGGCGAGATTGAGCTCGGTCGTGGTCCCTTGCTGCACGCAGACGGCGGCACCGTTGAGTTCCAGCGCGGAATTCACTTTGAGCGCCGTGCGAACCATGAAGCCCTGGCCGTCGTAATAATTGACGCCGACGAAGTTGAGCCCGAGCGAGGTGTCTCGCGACGAGGTCCAGGTGGTGTTGCGGGCGAGCACATCAACCTCACCCGACTGCAATGCCGTAAACCGATCCTTGGCCGAAAGCGGGACAAATTTGACCTTGTTGGCGTCATTGAGCACCGCGGCTGCAATCGCCCGGCAAAAATCCACATCCAGGCCGGTCCACTTACCCTGAGCATCCGGAAGACCGAAGCCAGCGAGAGTCCCGTTGGCTCCGCAATTGAGCATGCCGCGGTCCTTCACCGCCTTGAGCGTTTGGGCGGACGCCCCCTGCGCGGCGACGGCGAGAACTAGCGCGAGAACGGTGGCAAATCGCTTCATCTGACGGTTCCTTCAAAACTTGTGCGGATGCAACGGCTTCAGGGACTCAAACATTTCCGCGCCAGGTCTTGCCCTGACGACGAACAGGTCCTGTTTGGGCCGCTTCTCTCTCAATAACCCCTTGTTGCGCGGCATCTCAGAACGATCAGCCTGCCGGGTCAAGGGGTTGACGCTTGCGTCTTGGGCAGACGTATATGTGTCGCGCGCCTCGAAGCGCGGCTAGCCAAGGCCCTCAATCGTATGGCGAAGAAAGCAAAAACCCCGACGAAACCGGAAACCCGGCTGGTCACATCAGGACGGGATCCCAAGGCCTATCACGGCTTCGTCAACCCGCCGGTCTACCATGCGTCGACCTTGCTCTATCCCACGGCTGAAGATCAGGTCGCCCACCGCTCCCGCTATAACTACGGCCGCCGTGGCACGCCGACCTCCGAAGCCCTGGAAGAAGCGCTGCGTGAGCTTGATGGAGAAAGCTGCGCCGGAGTCGCACTGCTGCCCTCGGGCCTCGCCGCGATTTCAGCCGCCCTCCTCGCGACCGTTCGCGCCGGCGACCACATTCTCGTGACCGACAGCGTCTACCGGCCGACCCGAAATTTCTGCAATGGCGTTTTGAAGCGTCTCGGCGTCGAAACGACCTATTATGACCCATTGCTTGGCGCCGACATTGCAAAACTTTTCAAGCCGACCACGCGGGCTGTGTTCGTCGAAGCGCCCGGCTCACAAAGTTTCGAAATGCAGGATATCCCGGCCATTGCCAAAATCGCCCACGCGAAAGGCGCGGTCGTGCTCATGGATAACACCTGGGCAACACCGCTCTATTTCCGCGCCTTCGAAAAAGGCGTCGACCTCGAGATTCAGGCCGGCACAAAATATATCGGCGGCCACTCCGACATCATGTTCGGCTGCGTATCGGCGAATGCGGCGACGTTGCCTGCGCTCAAGGATACCGTCTATTCGATGGGCCTTTGTGTTGGACCCGACGACATGTACCTCGCGCTCCGCGGCTTGCGCACGCTCGGTATTCGACTGGCGCGACACTTTCAGTCTGGTTTGCGGATCGCGCACTGGCTCGAAAAGCGCCCCGAGGTCTTGCGTGTCCTGCACCCCGCGCTTGCAAGTGATCCCGGCAACGGAATCTGGAAGCGGGACTTCACCGGAGCGTGCGGCCTGTTCAGTGTCGTCCTCAAGCCGACCAGCGAAAAGTCGGTGCATGCATTTCTCAACGAACTTTCGCTATTCGGGCTGGGATATTCGTGGGGCGGATTTGAAAGCCTGGCGATTCTTTTCGACTGTGCCGAATACCGGACCGCAACAAAATGGGCGCCGGGCGGCCCCGCCATCCGGCTGCACATTGGGCTCGAGGATACGGACGATTTGATCGCCGACCTCGAGCATGGATTTGCGGCACTGGCGGCCAACAAATAATTCAGCGCTGTCGATCACGCTGCGGCCGCAGTCCCGCCGCCGCGCATGACGAATTGCAAATTGCGAAGATAAACGAATACACCGAACGCCTGCCCGATGATGAAGACAGGGTCCCTTCGATAGAGCGCATAGCCGAGCAGCATCAGTCCTCCGCCGATGGAAAAAATCCAGAATGTCGTCGGGACCACGCTCCTTCCCGCCCGCTCTGACGCGATCCACTGCACGACAAATCGCATCGCGAACATGCCTTGTGCAACGTAGCCGACAAGAATTCCCCAATCGGCGTTGCCGATGAATACATCGTGCAAATAACCGCCCACAGCCTGCGCAATATCAATCAACATGGATTAGCCTTTCGGTTGCGCGAGATCCGCCATCGACGCCGGCGGCCACGCGCTATTCCTCTGCGATTTCAGGATTTCGTTTTTTACGGCGGATCAACCACCACACGCCGGCAAGATCCATTATGCCGACCCACAGCCGGTCCCACATTCCGTAATTGGAGACACCATGGGCGCGCGGTCGGTCGACCACATCGACATAGGCGATGGCATAGCCTTCCCTGCGCACCAGCGCAGGCAGAAACCGGTGCAGGCCATCGAAGTATGGCAGCTTTAGAAACACGTCGCGCCGAAATGCCTTCAGGCCGCATCCGGTATCGCGTGTGCCGTCGCGCAGCACCGCGGCGCGCACTGAATTGGCGATCCGCGACTGCAGTTTCTTGAAACCGCTCGCCTTGCGTCCGATGCGTTGGCCGGCAACCAGCCCGGTATGTGGTGCACCCGCCTCGAGCGCACGAATGAGCGCCGGGATGAATGCAGGGTCATTTTGCCCGTCTCCGTCGAGCGTCACCACAAGCGGAGCGCGTGCCGCAGCCACGCCACTTCGCACTGCCGCCGACTGCCCGCAGGACTCGCGATGGCGGATGTGCCGCAGCCAGGGAAATTGAACCATGAGCTGCTTGAGTTCTTGTTCGGTCGCGTCATTCGACCCGTCGTTGACGTAAACGACCTCGAAGGGCCACTGGCCGTCGATAGCCTTGGCAATCTCGCCCACAAGTGGCGCGATGTTGCCGGCCTCGTTTCGCACCGGTACCACAATGGACACCGCCGGATCGCTGGTATTCATGGCGCGATGTCTTATGGGGCCAGCAGCCCGCGGGCAACCGCTTTGATGCGCCTGAGCGAAGGGCCCGGATATTGATGAATTTCGCCGCCCGGGACCGCGGAAAAGCCAAGCCGCCGGTGCGCAAAGTAGCTTCGCACCATCATCGCCCCGACGATTCCGACCAGGGCGCCCGCGAGCACGTCGGTCGGGTAATGCGCGGTCACGATCACCCGGCTCACTGCAATCAACAAGGCATAGACCAGCAGCGCCGTCCGGGCGCGCGGCCATAACGTGCCGAACGCAACCAATACGGCGAAAGCCGTCGTGGCGTGGCCCGACGGCATCCCGGCATAGGCCGCTTTCCAGGCAAAGGGACTATACAGAAACGGATCGAGCGTGCCGCCCACCATTGGCCGCGCCCGGCCGATAATGCGCTTGATGATCGTGTCGAACAGACTTGGCGCCGCGATTGCCGTGAACAGGAAACCGACGCGAACCATCACCGCCGCCAGAATTCGCTGCGAAAATGGCGTGAGTACCGGTGGCAATGTCGCCAGCCCCAGAAACAGCAGGCCGAGCGGCCATAAGAACCAGCCCGATTTTCCGTAATCGGTTATTTCGTCGAAAATCGAAATGACCCAGCGCGGGAGATGGCCGACTCCGCGGATCGCAGCGCCGTCCACTGTCATCATCAAAATGAAAAACCCGATGATGACGATACCGGCAATCAGCACCACAGGGCCTGGCGCCAGCAAGCCCGAACGCGGCGGACGGATGCGCGGCGGACGAACCAGTACATTGAGTGCCGTCATGACATTGGTGGCACAGCGCCGCAGAACAGAAGTGACTTCACTGTCCATGCGATTAAATCCGTTCGCGAAACTCATTGGTTCGCCTGCGAGCGAAATATTGTCAGCAACACCGGCTTTCCGACGCTGATGTTGAATCCTTCAACACGTTGGCTGAGTGAATAGCGCAATCCGATCGATTCGGCTCGCTGGACAAAACTGCGCTCGCTGCGAGAGTCAACGAGCGCGAAATGACAGCTTCCCGGAGCGGAGGAAATCCGCGGCGCCGGCGCCATCCGTAAATCGAGTGTCCGTGCCCAGCAGAAATACAAGGCTCGGTTCCTGGTACGCAAATGTCGACACGGCCTGTGGATTCTTGCAATCCGCCTCATCGATCACATCGGCAACCATCGCGCTCGGAAATAGCGCCGGAAGTGATCGGAATGTCACCGCATAAACCGTTATAGCTACCAGCACCGAGGCGACCATGCCTCGCAGCAGTGAGCGTTCGGGCCCGTCCACTTCGTACAGCCACCACGCGAACAGGCCGCAGATCACGGCGGCAGCGGAAAATGGCCATGCGATCAATCCAAGATCGCGGCCGAACATGATGAAGGCAACCAATACGGCGATTGCAATCGCTCCCGGAAACAGGAACCAGCCTACGGTCCCGCGCACCATCCATCGCGCTTTAAAAAGCGTGCCGGATTCGAGGACGCCGGCGATCAGAATGGCGATGGCCGGATAGAGCGGCAAAACATAATGAGGCAGTTTAGTCATCACGACTTCGAATACGAGCCAGGACGGGACAAGCCACGCGAGCAGAAGCCGCGTGCCGGGTTCATACCGGGCTTTCCAGATTGCCGGCGCCGCTAGGCCGGCGAGAACCGAGCCGGGCCAGAAGGTGACCCAGAACAGAAGAAAGTACAGGCCGGGCGGCGCGCCGTGCGCCTCCTGGCCGCTGGTAACCTTGCCGAGCATGTCATGGCCAAGCGCCTGGACAAAGAAGCTGTCGCCCGACTTTGCGACGATTGCTACAAACCACGGCAGTACCAGGATCGTCATCCAAATAAATCCGGCAACCGGCCGCAAAGACCAGATCCACTTCGCCGATCGATCGGCGAATGACAGCGCCACCGCGGTCAGAACCACGAACATCAGGATCAATGGGCCTTTCAGCAAAATTCCGCCGGCGCACGCCGTCCACAAAATGCCGGCTTCGACCCATCCGCCAGTCAATTCGGGCACCCGAGCCTTGGCAAGATAGATGCGCGCCATGGCGCCGAGCGCGGTGACCGACGTGAACAGCAGCATGGCATCCGTTTTTGCGAGGCGCGCTTCGACACCAAGCAGCACCGAACTCGCCATCATCAGCCCCGCGATTAAAGCAGCGCGGCGCGTGACAAAGGCAAGCGCGGCCCAGTAAGTAACCAATACTGCGAGCGTCGCACCGAGGAGCGAGGGCAAGCGATAGAGCCAGATTGTCGTGTGCGCCTGCGGCACGCCGAGCGCAGCGCCTGCGCTTACCGCCGCCGCCTGCAGCCAATAAATTCCCGCCGGCTTCTTGTAGCGGACTTCATCCTGGAAACGGATGTCGACGAATTCATGCGTCTCCAGCATCTGTTTCGTCGCCTGCGCAAATCGCGCCTCGTCGCGGTCGACAGGTGGGATCTGGAAGAAGCCGGGCAGAAAGGCCAAAAGCGCGAACAGGACAAGCAGCACAACGGCACGCCAATGCGAAACAGTGGCATAGTCGAGCACACCCACAAGGCCGCGCCCCGCAGCAAGCGATGAACGTGTATTGCCGGTGGTAGTGCTCACTTTCAGGCCCTTGATATCCGCGCTTGTGGCCGGACAATAGAGCCTTGCCCCTGCACTGTCATGCTCGGCGCTATTGCAGTCTTATCGTCACACTGTCGGTGGCGCCTGCTGCATCCAAGACGGTCAGGCGCACAAATCCCGGTCCGTCGGGTTGAAAGAACAATGTGCGGCTGGCGCCATCGGCGGCGAGCGGTACACCGTTCATCATGACGGTCAATGGCGCCCGACCCCCGCTGATTTTCATCGCGACCGGATTGGGTGGCCCGCTCGCCGCCAGTTCAAGGCGAGCGCCGTCCGGCGGAAACATGATGTGGGGCCGTGCGACAACTTCGCGCAAGCCGTTGCCGGCGTTGAACCGCTGCAACGGCGGCGGAAGTTTGCTGTTTCCGGCAAAAATCACCCCTCTGGGCGCGCGGGCCAAAGGCGAGAGAGTAAGCCCCGATCGCGCGAAGGCGTCGAACAAGATCGGCGCTGCCGACGCGCGGCCAACCAGGCCCGGGACTGGCGCGCCGTCGGGCCGACCAACCCAAACCCCCACGGTCATCCGGCCATCAAAGCCGACGGCCCAAGCATCACGATACCCGTAAGAAGTCCCCGTCTTGAAGGCGATGCGCCCAGACGGCGCGTTTTCCGGAGGGGGAGCGCCAATGAGAATATTGCCGACATACCAGGCCGCAACCGGGTCAAGCAGACGCCGCGTTGCCTGCCGCGGAGAATTCTCGCGCTCGATGAGCGACGTCACCGAACCTTGCCGCGCGAGTCCGGCATAGAGCATCACAAGATCCGAAAGCCGAATTCCCACGCCACCGAGCCCCATTGCGAGGCCGGGCGCTTCATCTTTGGGCAACACCAGAGCCGCACCGGCCTGAGCAAGCCGCGCGCTGAGACGATTGACTCCAACCTTGCCGAGCACCGCAATCGCGGGAACATTGAGCGACAATTGCAGCGACCGGCGCACTGTGACTGTACCCTGGAACGTGAGATCAAAATTTTCCGGCGCATAGCTGCCGTAGCGAGCTGGCTTGTCGTCGATGAGCGTTTCGGGGTGGATGAGCCCATCTTCAAAAGCTAGGCCATAAATAAAGGGCTTCAGCGTCGACCCTGGCGAACGCAAGGCCTGCGTCATATCCACCTGGCCCGCGCGGCGGGCGTCTGAATAGTCTGCGGAGGCAACGCGCGCTCTCACCTCGCCGCTGGCATTGTCGACCGCGATGATTGCGATCGAAATCTGCGGCCCCAGGGCGCGCGCGCGCTCATAGGCAAGCTCCTGGAGGCTCTTCTGCAGCCCGAGGTCGATCGTCAGACGATGGACGCGTCGATCGGGCTCGAGCGCTACCACCTGATCGGCCGCCTGCGGCGCGAGCATCGGCAATTCGATGCGCGCGTGCGGAACCGGCTGGGTCCTGGCGCGCGCGATCTCGTCGGCAGGCGCCACACCTGCCACGGCGATCCGATCGAGCACGCGATCGCGCGCAGCCCGAGCGGCATCCGGATAACGATCGGGCCGGCGCAGTTCCGGTGACTGCGGCAAGGCGACCAGCAGTGCAGCTTCGGCCAATGACAGTTTGCGCGGTTCCTTGCCGAAATAAGCCAGAGCGGCAGCGCGCGTCCCTTCCAGGTTGCCGCCATAGGGCGCCAGCGTGAGGTAAAGGCCGAGAATTTCGTCCTTGCCAAGCGCGCGCTCAAGCTCGATCGCGCGGGTAATCTGGCGCAGCTTGGCACCGAGGTTGCGATGCTCGCGCGGCTCCAGGAGCCGCGCCACCTGCATTGTGATGGTGGAGCCGCCCGACACGATATGGCCGCTGGTCACGAATTGGAACGCGGCTCGCATCATTGAATACGGGTCGACGCCCCAATGCTCGTAGAACCTCTTGTCTTCGTAAGCAAACAGCAGCCGAAGGAAACGAGGATCGACGTCTCCGACCGTCGTCGGCAGCCGCCAGCGGCCTTCACTGGTGGCATAAGCCCGCAACAGCCGGCCCTCACGATCAAGCACGACGTGCGAGTACTCGAGGTTTGTCCCGAGTGGGACCGGCCCGAGCGCATATACCCAGCCTGCGCCGGCAACAACAATCGCGGCTACGACGGCGCCTGCCCCGGCGATAATCCGCTGCCAGCGTTTCATTTGGCTGCGATCTCGACCGACCCGGTCGATGTGCGCCCGAACCGATCCGGGCGGTACATGTCTTCGACCTTTGCTTGGGGCAGCACGTACCGTCCCGGCGACACCGCCCGCACGACATATGCAACCGTGAACACGGGTGGAGAATCCTTGTTGCGATCGAAGGCCGCGGTGAAACGATCGTCACGGAATTCGCTGTTCACCGGCTCTGCAGCATCCGCGATCCAGCTCAGTGTCCCGGTCTCGCCGGAAGAAACCAGCCGCGGATTTTCGATTTCGAATCCCGCCGGCAGATAGTCGGCGACGATCACGCGACCGAACTGCGGCTGCGGCTCGGTCATTTTGAGCACAACGACAAAACGCTGGTTCTGTGCGACTTTGCCCGGATCGACGTTGTCGCCGTCAAGCGTGTGATAGCTGCGTTCGATCTTGAAACCTTGCTCGGCGGCAGGTTCCGGCGCGAGCGGCGCCCCGCTAACCGACACAACGGTTTGAACATTCCCGTCGCCGCGGTTCTGCACCGCGAGCGTGGCAGCAAGGTCGTCCGGCCGGAAACTGCGATACAAAGCCCCTTGTCGCACCTCCCCGTTCACCGAGAGTGAGATCGCGTTGAGCTGTTTGGCGAGTACGCGAGCCGCAAGCACCAGCCACGCCGCCTCCTGCGTGGATGTCGATGCCGACAAGGTCCGCGCTGCATCGATTCGAACCACCGCATCATCGATCGTCTTCTGGGGAGCACGGCCTTCAGACGCAAGCGTCACCAGCGCCGCGGCGTCTCGCAGGGCCGAGCCGAAATCGGCGCGCCCCAGGTCGAGCTTGGGCTGCGGCGCAATGGCATTGAGTGCAGCGAGATAGACATTGTCCGCTCTCGCCTTATCACCGACCATTGCCAGCGCCGCCGCAATTTGCGCCTTCGCGACCGGCGTCGCGACATCGCCAAGCTTGACGTCCGCGATATAGCGCAGGTCGCCAATTGGCGCGGTGCCGTTGCGAGCCAGCACGTAAAGCGCATAAGCGAGATCGCGGCCGCCATCCTTGGCCGGATCGGGAGCCGTTGCTACATAGTTCCGCAGCCGATCGACCGCGAGCGTGTAGGCTGTCTGCGGAACGTCAAATCCTCGCGCGCGTGCCCGCGTGAGGAAATCGGCGACGTAGGCATCAAGCCAGGGATCGTCGCCCCCCACCGACCAGAGCCCGAACGAGCCGTTCGATCCTTGCCGCGCCAGCAATCGCGGAATGGCATCCTTGATACGCTGATCGATCTCGCCGTCAGGGGCGAGCTGCGATTGCGTGGCGAGTTCGTTGACATAGAGCATCGCCATCGCCCGGCTGGCGATCTGCTCCGAGCAGCCAAACGGGTATCGATCGAGAGCATTGAGAAGTGTCGCAGCGTCGAGCGATGTCGACACCGCGACTGACAACCCGGCACGGCCGGTTCCTGGCACGAAATCCGCGAAGAGATCCCTGGATAACGTCAGCGTCTCACCCTTTGCGAGTGCACGAACCGTGCGCCGCGTCAAGATTTGTGTCGCCGGTCGCACGTCGAGAACATAGCTGCGTTCAAGCGCAAAATTGTCCGGCCCGGAGACCTTTACCGTGATTGTCCCCGGTCCGGCGACTGACGCCGTGACCGGCAGGGAAATCCTTTCGCGCTGCTTCGCCGCGAGCTTGAGCGTCTGCGGCTTATCGTCATCGATCCCGACGGTTCCGTTCGTAGAGACGGTCGCCGTGTATTCGCCGGCCGCGCCTTCCACGTTGTCGAATTCGAGCTGCATGGCGCCGCGATCACCGGTTCGCAGGAAACGCGGCAGGGTCGCCGTCAACACGACCGGATCGCGCACGACAACGTCGCCGAATGCCTTGCCGAGCTTTTCCTTGCTCCACGCAACCGCCATCACCCGAACCGTGCCGGCGAACGCAGGCATCTCGAATTGCACTTGCGCAGTGCCGTCGCGAGCGACCGCGACAATGCCGGAATATAGGGCAAGCGGCGCTTGCGTCGGTGGCGAGCCGGACAATTCGGCTCCCGCCGCGTCGCCGCCCGAACGGATTTGGCCGCGCACGCCCTGCATTCCGTCGATCAGTTGGCCGTAAAAATCGCGAATCTCGGCCGTCAGCCGCCGCTGGCCGAGATAGAAATCATCGGGGGCCGGCGGCTTGTAGTTGGTGAGATTCAGGATGCCCACATCGACCGCGGCAACCACGATGCGCGCCTCCTCGCCGGCGGCAAGTCCCGCAAGCTTGATCGGCACGCTCAGTGTTGAGTTCGGCCGCATCGACGGGGGCAGATTCATGTCGACTGCGAGCGTGCGCGCGGCCTTGTCGATCGAGAACCATTGCACACCGATGGCCCGGCCAGGCATGCGTTGCGCGGGCATGTCGAGCGGGCGTCGCAGCGTGGCGACCATGTAAGCACCCGTTCCCCAATCGCGGCCGACATTGAGGCTCACGCGCGCGGTTCCGGTTTTAACATCCTGCGACTGGCTGGCGACCAGGCGGTCCGTGAACACATTGACGGTGAGCCTGCCTGCCGTTCGTGCAGTCACCGCGACGTTCAACGTATCGCCCGGTTTGTAATCAGGCTTGTCGAGCGCCACCTCCAGCAGGTCCGGCGTGTCCGCGGTGGACTCTGCGTAAAAACCTGCATCGAAGCTTACCGAAGTAACCGGGCCATTCGGCTCGCCGCTCGAGATTTCGAGACGATAGCGGCCCCATTTCACCGGCAGCGACAGCCGCGCCGGCTTGTCGGCGATCGCATCGAGCACACCGCTTGCGACACGCTCGGTGCTCTTGACCGGTTCGTACTCCCACTGACCGCTCTGTTGATACCATTGGTAGCGCGTTTCGATCTTGAGCAGATCGTACCGAAGACCGGGCCGCGCCATTGTGTCGCCATTGGGCGCCACCGAAACAACATCGAACTCGGCATTGGCGCCATCCGCAAGCGAGCGGCCCGAAAACATCGGCTTGATTCCGATCATCGGTGCATCGGGTGTCACCGGAAGGGTCAGCTTGCGCTCGACTGCCCGTCCGCCTGATTCCGCCATGCTGACGGTGACTTGCGCCTCGAGTGGCCGGCTGCTCGCGGGCACCTCGGAAAGTTTGACCGGAAATGTCGCCTTTCCCGACGCATCGGTGCTCGGTAAGGTCATCGAGTTCATCGCGGACCGCCGTGATTTCGTCGTCGGCAAGTCCGAATGCATAACCGGGAAAGCCCGCCCGCTCCTTGGCAATGCCGATCGTCACTTCTCCGGAAAGCTCAAGCTTGGACGCCGGCGCGCCGTAAAGAAAATGCCCGTCGACACTGAGTTGCGCCGGCGCGTTGCGCGAGATTTCCTTGGCCTGCGAGGCGAGGTTGAACTCGATGCGATCGGGGACATAGTCCTCGACCATGAAGGTCGTCTCGCCGACCGGCGGGCGCTTGGGATCGGTATAGGCCGCAACCCGCCACGTGCCGGTTGATGCCGAAGCCACGATCGGCACGCTCAGGCTGTGCCCACCGAGGCCCTGGTCGGCCACAAGTGCGCGGCGATACTCGACGCCATCGGGGCGCTCGACAACCAGCGTGAGCGGCACATTCGGAGCGGCCGAGCCCCGCGCATCGCGCAGCAACGCGGTGATGGCGACGGCCTCACCGGTCCGATAGACGCCTCGTTCCGTGTAGACGAACGCATCGAGCCCGACCGGTATCGGCCGACCCGCAACGCCGCGGTCAGACAGATCGAATGCAGGCGCCTTCAGGCTCAAGAACGCATAGTCGCTCCTTTCGCTGGCGACGATCGCGGCAGGCGCCGCACCGCCCTCGCCGCGCGCAAGGCCTGCCTCGAAATGAATGAAACCATTGCGATCGCTTTGACGAGTCGCGAGCACTTCGTTATTGCGAGCGATCAGGCGAACCTCAACGCTGCCGCGCGGCTCGGCGCTTGCGAGCGAGTGGATGAATACGTCGATGCCGTCGTGGGTCGTATAGGCTGTCAGGCCGAGGTCCGAGACGATGAACCATTGCGTCGCCTGCTGGCCATAGTCATTTGTAACGGCGTCCTTCGGCTCCGCCGTCATCGCATAAATGCCTGGCCCTAAATCCTTGACCGCCTGATCGAGCGGAAAGGCCGTTGTCACCTCAGTGTTGAGTTTTGGTTCAACCGCGAGCTCGCCGCTCCAGACCTTGGCGCCACGCTCATTTGCCAATCGTTCGGCCTGATAGTGGCTCAGATTGCGCTGGAAGTCGTAACCGAGAAGCGTATCGATGAGATTGCGATCGCCGATGCGGAAAATCGATAAGGCCACCGCGTTGGTATTGACGCTGAGCACGGGTATGCCGCGCTGGCCCGTGCGCGGCAGCACATAGGCCTTTCCGGAAAAACGCGCGAATGGCTTCCGGTCGCGCACAAAGATCGTGAACTCGGCCGACTTCGCGAGCGTTTCCTTGACCACGGACGGCAGGCCTGCCCGCAGTGTCACCGAATAGCGTTCGCCGTGCTTGAGACCTTCCACGCAAAGCTGCTTTTCCCCTGACGAGATCGCCGGCCTGTCGATGCCTGCCACCGCGACGAAGGGGGAAAAATCGGTACGGCGGCCGGGCAATTCCTCCGAGAACTGGAAACAGGCGCGCGGCGATATGGAATCGGAATCGACCGTATAGTCGAGCAGCCGGAACCCATGCTCGGCCCGCAACTTTTCATACTGGCTGCGGAGCTCTGCGGTCTCGCGCAACTCGAGCGAAAGGCGCAGTGAATTGAGCGCGCCGCGCCATTGCTTTCGATCCGCGAGCGTTCGTCCAAGGACGGAGAGACTATCGGCCTCCACCGTGCGATCAGACGCACGCTGATACGCCACATAGGCAGCGGTCGAAGCGCGATCGAGCAGCAGGGCCTTTTCCCGGTCATCGCGAGGCCGGATCTGAAGAACCGCGCGGGCAAGCCGCAACCAGCTCGATGCGTCCTCTGGGGCGACGGTCACGAGTTGTCCGAGCACCAGCATGCCGGTACGAAAATCGTTCTTTTGAAACGCGGCATCGGCATCCCGCCGCAGCACGGCAGCGGGCTTGGTGACCGTGCCCGCGTCAGCCTTGATCTGGGCTTCGAGCTTGATCGCCGCTTCATCGAGCCCGCTTTCCTTGAAGGACTTGTCGGCCGCCAGCGCCGGAAACAACGCAAAGGCAATGAGCACGGCAGCAAGGCCGGCGCGAACGACAAACCGCATGGGGCAAGACCTCCGGAAGCAGCTGATGGCCGCAACTATCATTTCAGTTCCCGATGGTGTCGAGGACATGGCCGCCGGCTCAACGGCGCTATGGATAAAAGAGTGAGGAACACCGCGATCGAAAATCGGTCCGACGATCAGATTGCTTGACCGATATCCTCAGAGATGACATGAACGACTTCAAAAGTTACCGTAAGAGCTTCATCTAACAGTAGAAATAGTCGCAGAAGCGTCGGGCCACGTCATGCGCCCTGCTGCGACCGGGAACCATTATAAGGGACCGGGGCAAACCGTACGGCAGTGCCGCTAGCCGGCCTGCCGCCTTTTGCACCAATCGCCGCAGACGGGTAAGTAACCGATGTTGCGTTGACCCCGTAGCTCAGCCGGATAGAGCATCAGCCTTCTAAGCTGAGGGTCGCTGGTTCGAATCCAGCCGGGGTCGCCATAAAATCAAGGGCTTAGCTTTCGGCTAGGCCCTTTTTCATGTCGCGTCATGTCGCGTTGGTTCTCACTGTGTTTCAACGATTCCCAACTTGGTTCCGGCAACTCCACGCGACAAGCTTGCAACATGACGGCGGCCCAGGCGGCCAAGCGTCAGTTCACCGTTTCTTAAAACGATTGTCTCAACTTTGAGGCCTGTAAAAGCGTGCGAGCTTCCCGCGATGAACCGACGCGACAAGGCCCTTTTGGATCGACAGCTCTGGAGTGTTCATCCCGAGCCTCCAAGATTAATTGGGCTCGCTCTTCTCGCCGTATTTTTGGGCGGCATCGTCATCGGCTCTGTCCTTTTCACTCGTGAGAGTAGACGAACCCTGGCCCTCTCCCACGACATAACGGGCACCATCACACCCCAAAAGCACTCCAATTAGATTTTCGGGGCGGTTGACCTAAAAACGCCCCGCCAGCGATCAGCCAGATCAAAGACTATCAAAATAAAAACTGCTTCCCAAAAAACGTCCTGGGAAGCGTCTGGGAAGCAACTCGCCATTCTGTGACGTGCGTCACTGACGGCTGTTCTCGAGCCGACTAGTCTTACTCCAACGATTTGCCAATCCGCCGAGATGGATGGGAGATGACCATGAGCACGATCACAAATCAGACCCCCGAAGCCTCTCTGGCCCCTACTTCGTAGACTTATTCGGGGTGGATGCCGATCATTTCCAGATGCTGGCTCAAAAGCCTCGCCTCGACCGGGACTGCGAATACCTCAATCGTCCGTACGAGCTGAGCGACCTGATGCGCCAAGCCATCGCTGCTGGTGTATGGCCGCGTTAGCATTCTCGACGATAAAATCGCCCCGCCAGCTATGACGGCCCGCGGGGCGGCGATCCGCTTACCTTGCCTTGTTGAGTGAGGCGGCTATTCGGCCAAGCAAGGTTTTTCCCGATTCTTCCATGCGCAACCAGCCCTCGAAGATCGGAACGTGACCGTACGCAATTAGGTGTTGCTCAATGTGCAGGAGCAACGCGGCACACCCCGCCGCGATCGGCGGTGTCATTGCAGCAAGTTTGACAAGATGGTTGTGTGCGGCGTCTCCGGTTTCGCCCGCCCGTTCTTCAAGCGATGCGATGTTGTCGGTTAGAATTCCGCTGCGAGTAGCATCGGCCTCCGTGGCGACTTTGCAGGCCGCAATATAGGCCGCCTCGGCCTTTCGATGCCTGTCGATCGCCTCGAAGATCGGGTCGGGGTCGCCGGCAATCGCCGGCCATGACATTGCAGGAACAGCGGCCGCGCAACATGGGCGATAATGGTATTGTCGTTCATAGTATAAAGGCCCCTCTGACCCTCTCCCCCGCATCGAAATATTTCGGCTTCAGCGACAAGACCGACTACGTCGTGCTCGACGGTGGCCGTGTCATCGGCCGCATTTTTTCAGCGCCTCAGGGGCCAGCCGGTCGCAACTGGATGTGGACGATCACCGCCCCCGACATAGAGCCGTCGGTGCACAATCGCGGCTACTCGGCAGCACGCGAGCAAGCGACGGCGGATTTCAAGGCGCAGTGGGTAAATGGTGTCCGGCAGATCTGAGACCGAGCAGATCAATGTGAAAAGACATAGAGGAACAACCCAGCAGGCGAAGAATTATTCGTACATGGAGACAACCCTAATAGGACTCCTGATAGCGCGCGCCGTCGGCGTTCCGAAATGTTCGCTGTCGGAGCTTGGATCGCAACCGCGGGCGCGTTTTTGGTCGTGGCAATTATTGCATTTTCCTTGAGCATACATCCGGTCTGGCGCACGAGCGCGCCTGCAGGCTCAACTCACGCGCGATCGACTTCCGGTTCGGCCAACGAGCCAACTCGATAACGCTCTAGCGTTGGCTGGATGATGCCGCCGACTGCGCCGTGCGGATCTGACGCTGTATAAGCACGGAACCAAAATCGCACTTTCGCCCTTAACCAATGCCGGTCGTGACAGGCCGGGTTCCCTGCTGCCCCGTCCCCTCAAAGCAGCTCCGGTCACTGGAGCGGCCGGCACCCATCATCGAGCAAAATTTCCTTGGCGGCAGTAAGGCGGACCGAACCCTATTCCGCGGCAGTCGCGGATGCTCGGCCAACTTTGCAAATTGTCGAAATACGTTAGACAAAAAGCAGAAACCCATATTCGTTCTTATTAATTGTTACGAATCAAAGCAGCGTTTGACACACAATCCCAGTAAATACCAAAGGACACATTTATGTTTTGTTGTCCCAATCACCGCATCCACGTATCGGCTCTCGGAGGAGGCGGCTCTAGTTGTGTGGCGTCGTAAATGTTGCCAGGAAACCGGGGAGCGGAATATCAAACACAAATACAACGGCGGCGGCCCAAAGCACAGCGGCCGCCAGCAAAAGCAGCCAGATCAGCCCCCGTCCCCACATCCGAACACTGTAGCGGTGCGGGGATTTGCGCAAGGTAGATGACGCCCGGGCATGACAGCCATGCCTATGTGGACCTTGGTCCAGTTTTGTTGCAGTCATGTACAGGGTATAGACTGTTTATATGGATAAATTTATTGCCAGCGAGAATATCAAACACTTCAAAGACGAGCTTGCAAAAGAGACCGACGCGCGCAGGCGATCACTACTTGCCAAATTGATTGCCGAAGAAGAGGCCAAACTTGCTGAAGCCTTGGCCAATGAAAAAAACGAGTCTAACTCCTAGGCCAAATCCGCCAATGTGTGGGCCTCACGTCTACCATCTCCCGCGTACCAGCTTTTAACCAGCCGCCCGGAGCCCGGCGGCAAGGAAAGTTGAGAGCGTGAGCCCCGTCGCGTTCGATAACAGAGATCTCCAGATCGCGACCGATGGGGGCGCTCGCAATGTCATGCCATCCCGCTTCGTGTGATTTCTCAACCATTAACACGCTCTGCAATGAACTGCGGTGGTTATCAACTATGGAGTTCTACGTAAGTTGCCGCGCCGAACATGTCTTTTGACACGCTGCGCCGCGAATTTAATGAGCGGTGCTAGCTTGGCCTTCGCGTCCGGCTGCGGCACAAGCCGGGCAAAGGCGTATTGGTTCGAGTGGCGCTTCTTGGGGAACCCAAACTCGCGCACCACAAACATCACATCCGACATTGAGGGATGGAACGCCGGGCTTGGGCCAGTCAGACACCAAGGAACACTCGACAATGTCGCTATTTGACGGCGCATCCATGCTCATAACACAAGCGAAACTGACTACTAAGCGGGTCGTTCCATATGGCCTGCGGGCAACATTGGCTGCTCAATTGAAACCGGATCGGACGCCGGAAAGGTGTTCTTCAGGGCTTCGTCAAGCGCCTTTTCGTCGCGTCTGCGCTCGCGCGTTTCTTGGTCTTTGTGTTGTTTCGGTTCGGCAATCATTTGATTTCTCCGAACCCCCCAAACCCTCATTTACACAGTACTCCGATCGAGCAAGTGCGTCGAGTTTGACTTCATCCTCCACCCGAGTAGACCCAAAGCGAAGAGGTCACTGGAGGAGAGCCGAGACCTGATTACAGCGCGCAGCAGACACAGCGGAGAAATGTCGGCTGGACGGTGCCATCGACCGCCACGTGGGGCTGAACTTACCAGCGGTCTGAATCATCCTGTGCAAGATCGTTGAGGGCCCGGCGCGAGACCTCGTACACGTGGCCGCAGATGCAATCAAAAGTGACTTTGCTGCCCGGGGATTCCTCGGGCTCCATCGTGGCAAGTTTCATGCGCGAGCCGCACATTGCGCAGACTACATTCGGAATGCGGGCGGAATTTCCAGTGAGCGTTGACGCTACCATGCAAACCCCCGATCACTTGGTTCGGCTTCGGCAGCCGGATTACGGGTTGATACCTTGCGCTAATTCTGCGTCCAAAATGCGCCGTGTGGCGAACAAAAAAAGAAACCGCGCCCATGGGGAGCGCGGCCGAAAAAAGGGAACTTGTCTTGTCGACCGTGGCATTAAACCGCCAGTCTGGCGCATCAGGCAAATAAAAATAGCTCCGCGTAAAGTATACACGGCATAACGAACGCACGCAGCACTAAAACTTGTTTTTCTCAGGCATCATCAAGTAAATGCCCACAGCGCCAACGGCAGTTACCAGCACGACGAGGCCGATAATCGAGAGCAAGTCCATGGTGAGTCTCCCTAAGTGACCTGGGACCTAAGTGACCTGGGACGACCCGCTGTCGTGCTTGGCAAGCGTTATGACCGTTTCACAGCTTTCGCAGCGATAATGAACACCATCACCTGATTTGGTGACGAGCATCGCCACGCCGCAGACCGGGCATGGTCGTACCTTTTGCAGTTTAGACTTTTTATCCATGTAACGCGGCTAGCGAGCCGGGTTGCCCATCGTCAATTGCGGATGTTTACGTAAGGTACAAACATCAAATGGACGGTTCGCCGGGCGACGCAAAAAGCCCTCAAGCGTGACTTGTCCACATCAAAGGCAAATAAAGGTCGGGCTAAAATTTCAATTTTTCCTAGCCCGCTTCCTCCTCCACCCCATCAGCCCCAATGCGCCGAGGCCGGTGAGGATGACAGGAAATCGAAACAGAGTTTATTTTACCCGCTTTGCCCCGAAACCGGACATGGATTGGCAGCATCGCCAACGTCTCTTCGTGCCGCAACCCCGAAGGTGGTATTATTTACCGTGGTTTTGGCAATTTGCTTGGCAAACGGTCATACAGTTGGCTCTACGGTTCGCCACGCCGCAGCACGAGGCCCGACCAGCCTGGCAGAATTGGCCTGACCGATGCTGGGCCTAAACGCCTGAATTGATGCCCATAGGTGTCGAGTGGTTCAATTCGAACCTCAAGCCGTTGCCGGATGTGAATTCAATCAAAGTATTAAATCTCGTTCATGGCGTTGAAAGCACCGGTGAATGCGAACACATGCGATGCAGCCGCTCTGTCCGAGATCCCACAAAACTCCTCACCAAAGCCGGAAGCGGTCAGGCCGCGTTGTCCCTGCCCGGAGGCGCGGCCGCTAAACATTTGGCAGCATCCCTGGCTTGCGCATTTCATCTCGCAGCTCTGGTCCCGCACGTTAACGGGTCCGAATTTACGTTGACGCTTTAGCTTACCGACCGAGTTCCGTTGCGGACTGCAGCCGATCGACCCATGTTTCCGATCGAAAGGTGCAGCATGATCAAAGACATTTTCCAAAGCATTTCCGGAGTTGCCATCGTCAGCCTCTGGATCGTCGTAGTTACAGCGACGTTCGGGATAGTTTTGACGGCGGCCACGACGAACATCATCGCCTGGCAGTGACCGCATTTTTCCCATGCCGCGCTAGATTGCCCTCGCGGCTTCCCGCTGCTTCCTGAAGTGTTTGCATAAATCTAATTGGAAATCTCTGCGGCTTGTGCTGCCAGCTCTGCGCTCAATTCACCGCGAGGGCCGATGTGCTGCTCACCATTGGCGGTAAGCGCCCAGCACGGGGGCGATGAGTTTTTTCAGTCTCGCCGATAAAGCAGAGGTCAAGCAACGCCGGACTTTTAGTGCATTGCTCGCCAATGTGGTTTCATTTGCGATCGTGTTAATCTTGGCTGGCTATCTGAATCAAGACGCACTGAAAATTTGGTCGGCAAGACAATGTCGCAGCTCTGGCTCAGCGCATACGAACCCGCAATGAACGGTCCGATCATCGGCGCTTCACGACTGGCTCGGGATGTGGAGTTGCTTCACCCAACGCCACGCTGTGCAAATCGCGCTTGCGATCTTTATTGCCGCGCTCCCCGTCTTGGCTGATGCACACGAATTCAAACACAACCCGAAGGCCGCGCCCAAGTCGGCAAAAACCCATTCCCCTAATCCTTGCGCAAAATACGGACCCGGCTTCATAAAGCTGGCGGGTTCCGACACGTGCCTGAAGATCGGCGGTAGCATTGATGTTGAGGCTGGCGGCAGTGGACGGCGGTAGATCAAAGACGACAAATGATATATTCACAGCCCGTCATCATCGCCTCAGTTCGCACCGCAAGGTGTCCGATCGCCCGCGACGCACCACTCGCGATGAGAATTGGGATTGCGATAAAATATTTCAACGCCAGGCCCTCATTCGCCTGAACACACCGGAAACATGTCTCGCCACAAAGACAAAGCCGATCGAGGGAAATACAATGAAGCCATACCTTATCGCGGCAGTGGCACTGCTGGTTTTCGCGCCTATGTCCACCGACGCCAAGGTACTCAAAACAAGCTGCCAAAATGATGCAGAGGCTCGCGAAAGAAACACTCAATCGACATGGCGAGACGCGACACCCTCGATCATGCCGGATTTATGGACCGTGCCAGACGAGGCGCGAGAGCCGAAAACGTCGCCAGCGGCAATTCCAGCAAGGCGCTTACGATTGCACAGTGGTCGGCATCTCCGCCTCACGCAGCGAATATGCTGTTGCCTGGCTGCAAGGGTATTGCTTCGGCGGTGTCACGCTCCGGTCGGCATTACTGGACAATGGAAATCGGGCAGTGAGCTAAGCTGAAAATTGCCACGTCACCGCAAGTCACCATCGCCTAATCCCCCCGCCCGGCTATTGGTTGGTGCGATCCAAGTCAGATTGAATAATTAGACCGGCTGCATCAGCGGCAAACGTCATCAACGCGACATCCCAATCGGTTTCCGCGCGAGGTTGCCTGTAAGCAAGCACAAACGTGCCAAAGGGCCGCTGCCATGTATCGAAGCGCCGCTCTTCCGCAATGTCGGGACAGGTGATGATTTCGCCCCGCGCAACAGCCCGGACACAACCGCCAAAGTTAACCGGCGACAACGGAATTGCCTTAATCGCGGCGGCGTACTCGGGCAGTCGGGGGAAGATGGCTCGTTCGATATGCGTGCGGAGATCGTCTGCAGATCGTCAGACCAGCAACCGAACCGGCTGCCAGCGCCTCGACGCGGTCGCAGAGAAATAAGAGCGTCATCCAACGACCCGTTGCGACCGTGCAAAGAATTATTGGGACTTGGCTCTAACCTCGGTCATCACAACTCCCCATACACTCCGTTGATCTGCAGAAGCCCACACTTGAGACAGCGACTGCGCGGACTAAATAGCTCAAGAATTAGAAAGTTCGTTTCCAGGCGGATCATTACTTGTCGCGTCCTTTTGGAGGAGCGCCGGTGACACCGAAGTCTTCGGACTTGGTGCCGAAGGCCGCAGAAGCAAAGCCTTCAGCCGTAAGCCCGCGCTTCAACAACTCCCGACTGCTGAAGCACGGCTCGGCATTCTTTGCCTGAAGCGAAAATCGTCCAGAACCACCAACTCTTCGCCCGTCAGCATGATCTGGAGCCGTTCACCGCGGTTTTCGCTATCTGCCATGTGGCGCTCCCATAATGAATATCACCTCATGAGTAAGTTACTCATTATACATAAACACTACAAGTAGCTGAAAGACAGCGAAAGGCTCAAAACGTTCCAAACGACTGAAAAACTGTGAAATCTAACGCTTGGTAGCAGCATGACTGTCCGCCGATGCCCCCGTCTGCACAAATAGTGGTTGCAAAGAAACAAAATTGACACGCATTGCGTGTGCCCTAGGATCCAAGTCATGAAACAGATCAAACTCAAAGAAAAAGTGAGACCTCGCCGGCAGCACTGATCCATTGTCAGCATTGCGGTTGTCCGACGCGCCTATTCGGTAGCGAGGCTCATCCCGTTCAGGACAATATCGACCTTCTCACCTATGTCTGCACGGGATGCGATGAGTTTACGGTGTTGCCATCGCAACCCCTGCGAACACCTGACGGGGGGCACATGCAACACTCTTATATCCAACAGTTATCTCAAGAAATCGAACACCCCGAATGTGCCAAATGCGGCGCGCCGATGTGGCTCGCGCGCATCGAGCCCGACGAACCGGATCACGACCTACGGACGTTCGGGTGCAAGGCGTGCGGCAACAGCAAGACCGAAATCGTCAACTTCCGTAAGGCTTCAGGCCAGTCATAGCGCGTGCGAATGTGCGCTATTGGGGAGCGGATTTGACCGATCGAAGCAACACCTTCTAATCTTGTTGGATTGGGAGGTGAGCGATGGAAGTGGGGATGCACGGACGTGGTTTACACCGAAGCAAATAGCGATGAACAGGCTGTGCAGATGGCGGTCGCCTTGCTTGCTGATACGGCCGAGCTTGTCTTTACCCCCGCTCGAATGCTGCCTCGGCACCAGCCCGATCCAGGCTGAGAAGTCGCGCGCTGATCGGAACGCCTTCGGATCGGCGATACTCGCAATCAGAGGCGTGGCCGGAGCCGGACTGACAATCCGGTATCGCTGCAATGCCCCGTTATAGTGCCGGGAGCGAGCATCGCTGCGATCACTCCTGGACCCTATTTGGGACGGGTGGCATAAGAGGGTGTGACAACGAAAGGGGGCAGCCAGCGGCACCCCCCTCTCGCGCTATTCCCGAAGCTAATCTTTAGAACTTGATCATGTCGGTCCGGGTCAGGATTACCTTCCCGGCCATGACCGGCGCGACGGTGAATTGATAGACGGTAAACTGGTCGACATAGGGGGTCGCCCCGGCAATGGCGTCGACTGCGATCGTCTGGTAGTGACGGAAGAATGCCTCAGTCCGGTGTAGAGGATGGCGCCATCGGATGCCGCGCCCATCAAGATGACGGTCTTGATGCCCTTGTCCTTGAGGACCTTGTCGAGATTGGGGTCTAGGAACTTGTTGAAGAACGAGGTGACGACTGGCTCCGTTCCCTTGGGCGCGACTTCCGGCAGAGTGTCACCGATAACCGGACCGGGGAACACGCTATAGATGATGGTCATGTTGTTGGCACGTGCCGCGGCCAAAAGCTTCTGAGCCTTGGGCAGCGTCGCAACGCAGCGGGGATTGGAGCCGCAGTTCTGCTTGAGGAAGTCCAGCATCAGGAGCGCGGTGGTCTTGGGATCAACGGTAACGGAAGTGAGTGCGGGCGCGGGCGGCGCCTTGACGCTCGACCATTCGTCGATGATGGTCTGTGCCGGTGCTGGCGTCGGCATGGCGTAAAAAACAGCAGCCGCAAGCGCGACAAGCGGCATCAAATGGCGCAGGCGTAACATGTTTCCTCTCCGTGGTTTCTAGGTCCTTATATAAATGGGACCAGCTAACGTTTGCGCGGTCAAGCCACCTGGGATCGCTTACGAATGTCCGCTCTGGGCTGCCGGCTTAACCCCGGAATGCGGTGCAAGAGCCCGTGTCCGCCAAGACAGCGGGCGTTCATTCGCACCATTACATTAGTTTCTCTGGGGAGACCGCGCGATGAGTGGTAACAGCAAAGCGCTTATTGGCACATGGAAACCGTGTCGTGCGTTCTAGAGGACGTCGAAAGCAAAGAGCAAAAACCGGTCTGGGGAGCAAATCCAAACGGCTACATCGTCATGACTCCCGAAGGCCGATGGATCGTCATTCAGACCGCAGAAGGCCGCCAAGCTCCACGGAATGACGAAGATCGTATCGCTGCATTCAAGTCGCTGCTTGCCTATTCAGGCAAATATCGAACCGAGGGAAACAAAGTCGTGATCAACGTCGACATCGCCGCGGACGAGTTATGGAATGGCGCCGAACAGGTTCGATACTACAAGATTGACGGCGACGAATTGCACATAGAAGCCGCGCCCCAGCCTTATGCTAATTTCGGCGGCAGAGTGATGCGCGGCATTCTCGTTTGGAAGAGGGAATAAAGAAGTCCACTACGGGGTCACTTGTGGACATGCTAAAGACCAAGCAACTCTGGGACTGCTGGGGAATCTAAAAAAGATTTTGTCCAAGCTCGGACGCAAATTTCGCGACGTGCGATCTATCGGGGCGATATCGCGGATAAGGGGATAATGATGCGTACAATAACGCTCGAAGAGCATTTTGTGACCCCTGCCTTTCTCGACGGGCCAGGACGGGAATTTCGGCAGTACATGCTGAAGTCAGGCGGTGCTCGCGCTACAAAGATCTTTGAGCAACTTTGCGATATTGGCACCAAGCGGTTGGCGGAAATGGATGCCGCCGGCATCGACATGCAAGTTCTGTCGCTCAACTACCCGGGAACGGAGCAATCGGAAGCGGCTGAGGCGATTGCGACTGCAAGCGAGACCAACGATATCCTCGCCGACGCGGTGAAGAAAAATCCAACGCGTTTCGCCGCGCTTGCCGCATTGCCGACCGCGGCTCCCGATAAAGCCGTCGAAGAACTTGATCGCCGCATTCGCCAGAGCGGATTCAAGGGCGCGATTATCAATGGACATAATCGCGGCCGTTACCTGGACGACAAATTCTACTGGCCCATCCTGGAAAGCGCCGAAGCCCTCAATGTGCCGATCTATCTTCACCCACTCTACCTCCGAAGGCGGTCATCGCGGCATCATATGGTGGATTTTCTCCGGAAATGAACTTTCTATTATCCGGCCCGGGCTGGGGTTGGCATATCGAAACCGCGACCCACGTCATCCGCATGGTGCTCGGCGGCGTATTCGATCGCTATCCGAAACTGCAAATCGTGGTTGGCCACATGGGAGAAGGGCTGCCTTTCATGTTGCCGCGGCTGAATCGCTCGGCCACGCGACAAAACTACAGCGGTCACTCGGCGACTATCTCCGCCAAAATATTCATTATACATTCGCGGCATTCAATTTTCCGGCGACGTTCCTCAATCTGTTGCTTGAAGTCGGAGCCGACCGGATAATGTTCTCGGCCGATTATCCCTATGGATCGATGGCTGACGCGCTCGCCTTTTTGAAGCAGATTCCTGTCAGTATCTCGGATCGCTCGCGCATTGCTCGCGGCAATGCGGAGCGGCTGTTCGGATTGTAGTGCACTAAACGGTGGTCGGGTCCGCCGCAACCGAGCCTATTGTCCGCTTTACCTCGGGTCTCCTAAAAAGAAAAACCCCGGGCACTGCCCGGGGGCTTTTTATTAATTCGAACTTGTCTTGGTGCTACGGGCCGAACTTATAGCTGACACGTGCGAGAACTGTTTGAATACGTGTCTTGACGTCGAAAGCGTAACTGCCCGCACCGCCGCCCACTTCGTAGTTGGCCGTTCCCAAATGGATGTAATTGTACTCTGCACCGATCATCCAATTGGGCGTAAGTCCGTATTCAAGGCCGGTGCCGATTATCCAGCCACTTTGCCAATTCGACTGGCTTCCGGCTCCCATGGGGGAGGAGCCATCGGTGCAACACGTGTCAGATACGGAAAACTGGACATGGGCACCTGCATAGCCTCCCTTGGCATAAAGCAGCACGTTGTTCCAAGCGTAGCCGATGCGGCCGGTGACTGTCGCGAGGCTACTAATCTTTGTCGTGAATATGTCGTCGTTCAGGACGGCCAGATTATTCGCATCGCCCTTGATGCTGCTACCGTCAAATGTTCCTTCGATCCCGAACACCCACTGGCTGACTTGATAGTTGCAGCCGATTTGGCCGCCGCCGACAAAGCCATCGTAGGAATATGTGAAGCTTTCGCCAGGATCGAGGTGACCGAATGCCGTTGTGTTGGCGGTGTTGGTAAATTCCGTCCGGGCCCAGCCTCCACCCGCGTTCAAACCGATGTAGCAGCCACTCCAATTGTAGAATGTGGCCAACGGAGCCCTCTGGATTGGTGCCTTGGTCGGCATGTCAGCGGCCGATGCAACAGAAGCAAAGCCGATAACAGCAACAGTAGCGAGCGCTGCAATACGAAAATAACGCATGATTAGCCCCCAAAACCGCACGAAAAATAAAATTACGGCTAGTTTCTAGCACGTAATCGTGGATGGCTTGACGCGCGTTTGCCACATCTGCACAGGTTGATTTTTGGCGTGATATTTATACAACAAGACCATCCTGACCTTCCGATAGAACCCCAGATGTCCGTTCTGAGACAGAAGCGGACATGTGCGGTGCAGCAACCGATGTCCGCAACGGGCCACAAGCGGACAGTCGTAAACGGCTCGAGATGTTGACTAGCAACCAACAGCAAGCGCCTCCGGCGTGCAGAATTCGGAACGTCACTCGTGCACTTGCCTCCTACCCGGTCATTGGCCTGAACGGAAGCCCGTCCCGATGACAGTGGCCTTGCGAAGAGAGTACATTGCCAAAACAAAAATTGGGACGCACATGATTCAACCAGATTGTGACAAGGCAGCTGCCTACATCACGCCGGATGTTGTCCGCCGAGTTTTATTGGACATGATCGACATCCGCAGCCCGACTGGATCCGAGGCGGGAATGGCGGACTATATTGTCGAACGCCTGCGGCGTTGCGGTCTCGACGCATTTCGGCAGCCGGTGGAGGAAGGTCGTCCCAACGCAATCGCTCATTTACCCGGGAAGGGAGATGGATTGAATCTTTTGTTCACAGGGCACATGGATACTTCCTATAGCGGCGACGAAGAGCATCTCGAGGGAGAGGGATTTAAGCCTAAGGGTATTTTTCGCGATGGCTGGATCTGGGGGCTTGGGGCGAGCAACATGAAAAGCGGGCTCGCGGGCCTCGTGACCGCGATCGAAGCGCTGGCCCAGAGTGGAATAGCCTTGCGCGGCGACGTCTCGTTGGGCGCGGTGGTCGGTGAGATTGAAAAAACTGCGGTCGAAGAGTTTCAGGGGCGCGAATATTCCGGTTACGGCATCGGCACCAAACATCTCGTCTCGCACGGCGTCACCGCCGATTATGCGCTTCTCGCGGAGCCGACCGGCATGCGCGTCTGCACCGCGAACATGGGCTGCCTCTGGGCGAAAATTACGGTCACCGGCACCGTCGCGCATTCAGCCTTAAGCAACAAGCCGGGCACCATCAACGCCATTAACGTTGCAAGACTGTTGTGCGATGAGATCGATTTGTGGGCGAAAAACTTTCAAGAGGACAACGTCTTCCTCGATGAACATGCCAATGTCACGGTCGCCTGCATTCGCGGCGGCGATCCTTGGCGGCTGTCGCGTAATCCTTACGCATGCGCTCTTTACTTGGACATTCGCACGGTCCCGGGACAGACAGCAGACTCCGTTAAACGCGAACTGCGGTCGATGTTGCGGCGGTTCGCACATCGGCACGGGATCGATGAACCATCCCTCGCTTTCATCATTACCGATCCGCCGCTGGTCATTGGGCAGGATCTTCCGATCGTGAGCGCGCTCACGCAGGCGCAACGATCAGTCATGGGTCAAACGACCACCACTTTCCTTCGTCGTCCCGGCTCAGACGCCGTTCACCTCACGCGCTACGACGTTCCTTGCCTTCAATTTGGACCCGGCGGACGTCTCCACCCGGACGCCAACGGACGCTCGATGCATGCCATTGGAGATCACGTATTGTTGGACGACGTCGTGCTCGCCTCACGAATCTATCTCGAAACAGCGCTGAATCTTTGCAATTCCACGGTTGACAAGACTACCGCACTCAAAATGGATACCGCCCAATAACTAATCGGCGAAATCAGCCCGGTCATAAGTAGCGTGGAGGAACACATGAACGTTCGTATCTTTTTAGGTCTGTTGATAGCGATTTTCACCGGTACAATTGGCGCGCGCGCGGAGGAATTTCCAAATCGACCAATCACCCTTGTTGTCTCGTTTGCGCCGGGCGGGCTCACTGACATTCCTGCGCGCATGTTAGCGCCCGACTTGCAAAGGCTTCTTGGGCAACCGGTGGTGGTCGTAAATAAAGCTGGCGCGTCCGGAGTTACCGGCGGGTCATATGTCGTACATTCCACGCCCGACGGCTACACGCTGCTCGTCAGCGGCGTCTCCGAAGTACAAAATCTTTTTTATATTAACGTTCCCTACAACGTCCAAAAGGACTTCGTCGCGGTCGGCAAGATCGCCGACGGGCCTCCTCTGGTGCTCGCCGTCAATGCCGCTTCGCCATTCAAGAGTGTCGCCGACCTGATCGCCTACGCCAAGGCAAATCCGTCGAAGACGAATCTCGCGACAACGGGGCCCGCGACAAGTCCAGCGATCGCAGTGGTTCAGCTCAACTCGCTCGCCGGTACAAAAATCGTTCCGGTCCCGTACAACGGTTCAGGGCCGGCTGCGACTGCCGTCTTAAGTGGCGAGGTTCAGGGTGGCTTTGTGTGGTTGCCGAGCGTTGCGGGAATGGTGAGCAGCGGCAAGGCGCGCATATTAGCAATTGCCACAGCTAAGCGGTTAGCTGCCCTGCCCGATGTGCCGACAATGGTGGAACTTGGCTACAAGGATTTCGAGCACGAAGCGTTCGTCGGCTTATTGGCACCACACGGCACACCGGCACCAGTGATTGCGACACTGAACAAGGCTCTCAATGAATCGATCGCTTCGCCCGCTTTCGCGAACAAGCTCATACCATTTGGAATGACCGTGCCAGCGCAACCCAACACCGCGGACGCTTACGAGCGTTTCATCGCCAGGCAGACCGCCTATCAAAGCGCACTTTCCAAACTTGCCGGGCCGATGAAGGAAAACCACTAGATGCGCCGAATTCGGGAATAAAACCTCGCCGGCAACGATGCCTCATTAGCCGGGGTTTCCGGCCGCCCTCCCCCTGTTCATACGCGGATGCCAAAGGACTTATCGCGTTCACAGGGGCAAACCAAGGCAACGCGCCGGCACGTGACGGTTTTAGTATCCAATTACCCTGTGGTCGCCTCGGGTATGGGTCAAACCGACGTCCGCATCGCTTGCGTCGCCAGGTCATCCCATTCGTTATCTAACGAACCTGGCGGTCTTCTTTCGCGAAGGGACTCAGGCCCAGCCATTCGTGCATCGAGCGCTCGCCGTCTTCTGCCGCTGAGCTCGATGTTGCCTGCGTCGATTTCCGATTTAGAGTCGGATGCCCATCCAAACCGAGGTCATGCTGCGGAGCGAGCTTTGAACATGCAGGTCGACCTCGTACCCGGGATCGACCAGGCATATGTCGACCTCACCACTGTCACCACGACCCACGATATTTTTCGTCCGCGAAGCTCCGGAAAGACGAATTTCACCGTACAACGCCGGCGTGGAAGAAGGGACGGCACGAGGTGCCGCCGCATGTCCCACATCAGCAGCGATGGATCTAAATTCTTTAGCGATACCCAAGACTCGATCCAGCGATGACCCCATAGGCCGAGCGACATGACGACTTCGCGAAGGTCCTGGCCCGCCGCCCTGAGCCGGTACTCGTTGGCGCCGTTCTCCTGTGGGCTCTTGCGCTCCTCGATCAGCCCTGCTTTCTCGAGTTCCTTCAGTCGCTTTGAGAGCAGTGTCGGCGAGATGCGCGGCACCCCGCGGCGAATATCATTGAACCGGGTCGAGCCGCACATCATTTCCCGCAGCACCAAGGGGGTCCATCGCGAGCAGACCTCTCTGCCGCCATGGCAACGGGGCAGAACTGTCCGTAGCTTTTCTCGCTTGCACCTTTCATCGCCGGACTTTTGCTCGCCAATGCCGGTACAAAAACTGTAGCGAGAAAGTTCCGGTGCGTCACCCGCACGCGCACGAAAATGCATGCGACTGAATGTCTTTGGGGTGTTTCAGTCAGAAACCCATGTCCATCGCTTCATTTCTGGGACTGGAACGAAACTGCGCTCCCAATGAGAATTAGCAGTCGATCATTCGAGGAAGGAGAATTCACATGACCGCAGCAGTCTCAAGCAAGCCCGCAGCAACCCAACCCGATCTCGCCGCAGTGAAAACAAAGCAGCAGGCGATCTGGGTATTCGGCGACTACGCCTAATCGGCGCGACGCTTCAGATCGTCGGTGAAACGTTGTGCGAGGCCATGGACCTACGGGCCGGACAGAAGGTGCTCGACGTTGCCGCTGGCAACGGTAATGTCACGCTCGCGGCCGCGCGCCGCTGGTGCGACGTAACATCGACCGATTATGTGCCGGCGCTGCTCGAGCGCGGACGCGCACGCAGCGATGCAGAAGGCTTGTCGGTCGAGTTCAGGGAAGCCGATGCTGAGGCATTGCCGTTCAAGAATGGTAGCTTCGATGCCGTCGTCTCGAGCTTCGGCGTGATGTTCACTCCGAACCAGGACAAGGCCGCGGCGGAAATGCTGCGCGTCTGCAAGCCGGGTGGCAAAATCGGCATGGCGAATTGGACGCCGGACGGCTTTATCGGCCAGCTGTTCAAGATCATCAGCAAACACATGCCACCACCGGCAGGCTTGAGGTCACCGATACTGTGGGGCACGCGCGCGCGGCTCGAAGAGCTGTTCGGTGCTCAGGTATCCGCGATCGAGGCGTCGCCGCGCAATTTTGTTTTTCGTTACCGTTCGGCACAGCACTGGGTCGAAGTGTTCAAGACCTGTTATGGGCCGATACACAAAACCTTCGGTGCGCTGCCTGCGGACGGGCAGATCGCGTTGTTGGCTGAGATCACGTCACTCATCGCGCGTCTCAATACGGCGCGAGACGGCACTATGGTTGTGCCGGGCGAATATCTAGAGGTGGTAGTCGTCAAGAAGTGAGTGGACTTTCTGTACAGGGGCCGTTGCACCCGCAGGTGAGAGGTTCTTTTAGGCGAAGCCGCGGTCATTTCCGGTCTGGGTCAGAAGCGGACATGTGCAGTGCAACAACCCAAGTCCGCTATGCGCCAAATGCTGACATCCTCGTGCATGGAGTGGACCCGTATAGGAAAAGGCCGCCCCCCCGACGAGCGGCCTTCACCAGCCACATCAAACGGTTGTTAGGCTGTCGCGAAACCCCGCAGAAAGATTTAAGGCCTGTTTTGCGTCGACCGGTTGGGCCGGCCCCATAAGCGGGCATTGCGCGGTGCAATCGCAGCGTCCGCATTAGTGTTGGACCGACATTCGAATATTTTAAGATTTCATCGATAAGATTATGTTTACTTATTTTTAATTCATAGCGGCAGAAGCCGGCGTCTCCAGGATGCATTCCATGTTGCACCACAGGCCACTGATTGCTGAACTTGAACATGCCGTGCGGCGTGGTTCAAAGGAAAAACGGGTCGAGACCCTCAGGCGCATCACAGATCTATTTTTGGGCGAGCGCGAACAGCTCAATGAAGCGCAAATTCAGGTATTTGACGAGGTTTTGGGTCATTTGATGGCGCGAATGGAATCAACCGCGCTAATCGAATTGAGCGAGCGGCTTGCTCCAATCAACAATGCCCCCATCAAAGTCGTACACACGCTCGCGTGTGACGATGAAATCGCCATAGCCGGACCGGTTTTATCGATGTCGGATCGTCTGAGTGTGCCTGATCTTATTGAAATCGCTGCCGCCAAGAGCCAGTCCCATCTGCTTGCGATTGCGCAGCGCAGCAGCCTAAGTGAATCCTTGACCGACACATTGCTCGAACGCGGGGATCGCGAAGTCATCAACAAACTGGCGGAAAATGCGGGTGTCCAGTTTTCTGAAAAAGCATATGCCTGTCTCGTAGAAAAAGCCGACGCCGATGAAACACTTCTCGAAAAACTCGGCTTACGTCTGGATATCCCGCTCCATATTTTCCGTCGTATTTTGGAGCGCGCTACCGACGCTGTGCGGTCGCGCCTTTTGGCCTTGGCTACGCCAGAAAAGCGGGATGACATCAACGAGATATTGGCCAGTATTTCAAATGACGTGATCGAAAACGACCAAGTGGACAACGACTTCGGGGCGGCCGAGCGCTTTATTCAGCTGCTGCATGAAAAAGGGGAGCTTGATCAGGTAGCGCTGTTAGGCTTTGCAAAAGCGCGCCAATACGCGACAACAGTGACTGCACTTTCGACGTTGTGTTCCGCGCCGGTCAATGTAATCACACACATGCTGCAGGACGGACGCAATGAGCCACTGTTGGTGCTGTGCAAGGCTGCAGGATTTTCGTGGCTCACCCTGCGTTCTCTGCTGCAAGACGACTTGCTGGGTAAGGCAGCCACGGAGGACGAGCTCAGGAAATTGAAAAGCGACTACATCAAGCTGTCTCCCGCGACAGCCAAAAAACTGCTTGATTTCTGGTGCGAACAGCACAAACCCTGAAAAAATAGCCTGGAAGTGCAACCGCGTCGGCCTGCCCGCGGATGGCAGCGGGCTGATCTGAGATCTGACTAAAGCGCGCAGCAGACACCAAGCGACATCGCGGAAGCGGCATTCCGGTAATCCGGTTGCATGAAACGATGACACCGGATTCGTTATTCGCAGAAAGACCGCCGCGCCGGGATCTGTAAACAGGTTGATTGTGTCGTCCTGAAGCTAAAGCGCCGACGGCCCATCTTTCATGCAGCGCTGTATGGCGGCGCCCACTGCGTTGTTTAACATGCGCCCATTTTCAATGTGGTATTTAGCGTAAGCCAGTCGCCGGCATTTTCCAAAATCAGGCTTACCGGACGCCTGCTGTGCGGCAACCGCCGCCTTGCAGCCGGCAGACAATTCATCGGCGTGGGCTCGCATGCACGCACGCCGCGCTTCATCGTTTTGAATGACCGAAACGCAATACCTCTTGGCGTCATCAAGGCAGGCTGCGCGAACCGATGCACTTGGCGCGGCGAAAGCCATTGAGGTCGCGCACACGCCGATAAGGAGAACGAGAGAGGCGGCTGTGAATTTATGCAAAGGGATTCGCAAAATTGTTCCAGCCTTCCGCTTCCGGCGCCAGCCTAGCAGACCCAACACCCGCGGGGTTTTTGTTTTGAGGGGGCGCTTGAACCCTGACGAGCCGGGCCCGAACCGGGGCGGCTTTAGGGGGAAAATCATCGTAACCGGTCAACGCGGCTCACCCTGCCCTTTGAACCGCCGGCATCATTTTTCCGTGAATTCCCGAGGGCTTATCCGCGTCGACGAATGACGCCTCGACGTCGTTGGGAAACCCATAATTAACAAGTTTGGCACACCAATAGTGCGGGGGGACGTCCATTCCCTCGGTTTGAGTGCGCCTGAACGGCATGACCGAGACACCTGCTCCATCCCGCGAAAGCCGGCAGCGGCGCGCCAGCGGTCGAATCGCCGCCGCTCGCTCCCGACGGTACGCCGCTTTGCTATGTCGTCGACGAAGAACCCAGCATCCGGCATTTCCTCTCCCTTGTACTGCACGGATCAGGCGTTGATGTCGTCGAGTTCGCGGACGGCGCTGCAATGCGCAAGGCCATAGAGACCCGCGCGCCCGCCCTCGTCTTTCTCAATATTTCGCTCGAGTTCGGCCGACGCAATCGAATCCGTCGTTGCTCTCGGCAAGTTGCGATATCGCGGCGCCGTACAACTGATGAGCGGCCGCGGCGCGGCCGTTCTCGAACACGTCAAGGGCATTGGCACTCAGCACAAATTGCAGATGATGCCCGTGCTCAAGAAACCGTTCGAGACCGATACGATCGTCAAGATCATCCAGGAGCTCAAGCTTGGCATGCCGCCGGCGGTGGCCGCGCGCCTTGAACTCGAGGAAGCGATCAAGAACAAATGGGTCGAGTTCTGGTATCAGCCAAAGATCGCACTGCGCAAAAAGCAGCTCGCCGGCGCGGAAGCCTATGCCCGCGTGCGCCACCCCGAACACGGCATCGTGCTGGCGGCGGCTTTCACCGCCAATGCCTCAGAGGCCGCAACCGCAAAACTGTCGGAGCTTGCGCTTGAGAACGCGCTCAAGACCAGTGCTCACTTCTCGAAGCTCGGGGTTAACCTGCGGCTGACAGTCAATATTCCGGTGCCGGCGCTGACGAAAATTTCAGTCGAAGAGATCGTGAAGGCGCACCGGCCCGCAACCGAAAAATGGGCGGGACTTATCATCGACGTTCCGGAGGAGCAGATCATCACCGATCTGAAGCTCGCCGGCGAGATAAGCAAAAAACTGGAGCCGTTGAATGTGCGGCTTGCGATCGACAATTTCGGCCGGGCCTATTCGACGCTGGCTAAGGCAGAAGAGCTGCCCTTCGAAGAGCTCAAGCTCGACAAATCATTTGTTGCGGATTGCGGAACCGACAAGGTCAATGCGCCGCTATGCAAGACCGTGATCGATCTCGCGCACAATTTCGGCCGCTATGTGGTGGCCGTTGGCATTGAAAAGGCCGCGGATGCGGTTGCGCTGGTGAGCATGGGTTGCGACTACGGCCAGGGCTATTTGCTCGGTCAGCCGATGCCCGAGGAGCGTTTCGTTTCGCTGTTGCGGCAGCGTGCGGCAACCCAGGGCCTCAGCCTCGACGGCGCGCCGAGCGAAACAGAAAAACGGCCCGCCTGACGCCCCCGCTGTCCGAAAAGATAAATCAGTGGGTCCAGGCGTCGCGGCGTTTGAACGAAAAGTTGTCCGCGTAGGACATCCCGCGCCGTTTCGACGGCGGCGTGTCGAAGACCTGGTAGGCCATGCCGTGACGCTCGCAATAAGCGATCGCCTCTTCTTTTGTGCCAAACCGCAGACGCAGTTGCTGACGCATATCGCCGGACGATGTCCAGCCCATGAGGGGCTCGACCTGGCGTGGCGTCTCGGGCTCAAAATCGAGCACCCATGCCCTGGTATTGCCCGCTCCTGATTGCATGGCGGTCTTCGAAGGCTTGTAGATGCGGGCTGTCATGGGCAAACCGGGGTGGTTTCGATGACATCCCTATAGGGCCGATCGGAAGCCGAAACAATCGGGCTGGTGCCACGCTGGACGCCGCTGGAAATATCCTTTGTGCCGCCTCTCGGGCGGTCTTCCGCGCGGCGGTTACGCCCAAATCCGGCCGGGAGGCCCCCGGCGGCGGGTTAAGTACTTTGGTACAATGACAAAAGTCGAACACAACGAACGCGGCCGTTCTAAAAGCCTTGCTTGGTGAGCCAGATTAGCCCGGTTGGTATTGCAGCCCGGGTGGCCAATTGCATCGCAATAAGCCGATTACATCGCAATAATATCGCGGCGGCGGGTTGGTCGGGGCAGCAGGATTCGAACCTGCGACCTTCTGCTCCCAAAGCAGACGCGCTACCAGACTGCGCTATGCCCCGCCGGGAACCTGGGTTCGATACACGCTTCGATATAGCCCCGCAACCAAAGCTCAGCGACCATTGAAGATCGGGGACGCCACGCGGTCGCCGGGTGCGATGCCAAGTTTCCGGGCGGACCCGCCGGTAACTTCCAATACGGCCCGCACCGGACCTCTCGATGGTATCAATCGCGTCGACAACGGCTCGGTGTTTTCTTCAATTCGAAGAATTCGTCCGTCGCCGCGAATGAAGATCATATCGAGCGGTATGTAAGTGTTTTGCATCCAGAAGCTCACCTCCTGGTCGCGATGAAAATCGAACAGCATCCCCCGCCCTTCGGCGAGGTCCTTGCGATACATGAGGCCCTTGGCCCGTTCGGCGTCGTTATCGGCAACCTCGACCGAGAACACATGAACGCCCGTCTTGCTCGCGATCTCAAGCGTTTGCTGTCCGGCGGACCACGAGGGCGCGACCGTGACGACCAGCGCAAGAACCGTTATCGCAGCTATATCAATGATGCGCATGGCACGCCTTTACGCGGCCACGAGGAAGGCGGCAATCAGAAAATCAGCGCAATTAGTGGGACGCCGGGCCCAACGAGCCCCCGTCCGGGCGCACTTCGGCGGCCATCAGGCCCTTTGGGCCGGGGCCGAAGCGGACCAGAACGGTCTGACCCGGCCGCAGCTCCGCAAAGCCATAACGTCGCAGTGTCTCCATGTGCACGAAGATATCGGGCGTGCCCTCGCCGCGGGTCAAGAAGCCGAACCCGCGTAGCCGATTGAACCATTTCACCTGGGCACGTTCGAGCCCGCTGGTCGGCGTAACCGTGACATGCGTTCGTGGCGGCGGCATTTGCGCCGGATGCATGGCGGTCGATTCATCCATGGAGACAACGCGGAAGGCCTGCAGACCCTTGGAACGCTGCAAGACCTCGCAGACGACCCGGGCGCCTTCATAGGCTGTCTGAAAACCATCGCGACGAAGGCACGTGACGTGCAGCAGGATATCCGGCATCCCATTGTCGGGGACGATGAACCCAAATCCCTTCGCGACGTCGAACCATTTGATGACGCCGCTCAATTCAATGAGATCGGTCGCCGTTTCATCGACGATTTCTCTGACCGTTCCAAGCCGGAGATTGGTCCCAGACATTTTCGATTCGATCCCGTCCGACGCCATGACGCCGCACGCCGCCGTCTTCCTGGCGCCTCTTCAAGAGCGCTTCAACGAATCTTGTGGAATCGAAGATAACACCCGCCCTCAAACCGCAAAGAGCAAAATAGGCTTGCGCACAGCTCTGTGCACAGCGCAACGCAGCGCGAATCAGTGGGCGATGAAAGGGCCGAGAGCATCGCCGATGTCATTGCGGATGACGAGATCGGCGAGATCGTCGAATTCGGTCGGCTCACGATTGATAATGACGAGAGCCGAACCGTTCCGCTTCGCCATCAAGGGGAATCCCGCTGCCGGCCACACGACGAGGGAGGATCCCACCGCGAGAAACAGATCACAATTCCTGCTCAGCTGCTCGGCTCGTGCCATTGCTTCCAAAGGCATTGACTGCCCAAAGGAAACGGTCGCGGTCTTGATGTACCCGCCACAGTCGCATGCGGGCGCGCGCTGTCCCGAATTCTCAAATTTCTGCTTCACCCACCCCAGTTCATAGCGCGCGCTGCAATCGAGACAGACTGCGTAGGTCGTGTTGCCATGCAATTCAACGACATCTGCCGCTGCGATGCCCGAGGCCTGATGAAGATTGTCGATATTCTGGGTAATCAAGGCCGGGACTTTGCCGGAACGGTACAGGCTCGCGAGCGCCCGATGACCCCGCCCGGGCTTGGCTGCGCCAAACTTCTCCTCCATGGCAAAGCGCCGCCGCCAGAACTCGTCGCGCATGTCCTGGCTGGCGACAAATTCGTCATATGGAATTGGCTGGTTTTTGGCCCAAAGCCCCCCGGGCGAGCGGAAATCGGGAATCCCGCATTCGGTTGATATCCCGGCGCCCGTAAATGGCACGATCGCCTGAGCTTCATCGATGAACCGGCTCAGCTGGGCGACCGCGGTCGGAAGATCGGAGGCAATCATTGTTGTATGGTAGTCACCGCTCGTTCGTCAGTCAGTGAGGTTTACCCTATGCGATATCTGCACACCATGCTGCGCGTGCGCGATCTGGATGCCGCCCTTGATTTTTATTGCAACAAACTTGGGCTTAAAGAAACCCGGCGTCGTGTCGACGAAAAGAACCGCTATACCCTGGTGTTCCTGGCCGCACCCGGCGATGAGAAGCTTATCGAGGAAGGCAAGAAAACCGGCCGCCCGGGGCTCGAAGTCGAGCTCACATATAATTGGGATACCGAAGACTATGGCGAGGCTCGCCATTTCGGTCATCTCGCATATGAAGTCGACGATATTTACGCGACCTGCGACCGGCTCATGAAGGCGGGCGTCACCATCAACCGCCCCCCGCGCGACGGCGTCATGGCCTTCGTACGTTCTCCGGACCGGCATTCGATTGAATTGCTGCAGAAGGGTTCACCCTTGCCGCCGCAGGAACCATGGAAATCGATGGGAAATACCGGCAAATGGTAGCGATGGTCGCTTGCCGCTAGCGGCGAAGCTCTTTATACCCGCGAAACCTCGACCGACGTTTGCAGGTCGGACCCCGGCTGCCCGCCAGCCGCATGGCCCGATCAGCGGTCAGGCGCCCTTCGTCTAGAGGCCTAGGACACCGCCCTTTCACGGCGGTAACAGGGGTTCGAATCCCCTAGGGCGCGCCATACAAACCGGTGTTCCAATTCCCGCCAATCCATTGAGTGGTGCAAGCGACCGTAATGTGCTCGCCGGATCGCTAGCGCGTAATCTTGCCTGCCGAACAATTCGACGGCGTATTAATACCGCCGACAAGAACGCCGCGCGAATATCATCTTCGGGCATCTTTGACGCCGAGCGAGGCGATCACGTGGCCAAGGCACTTCGCGGGCGTACGGCGCTGGCGCCAACTGCGGTCCTAACTTAACATCCGAACTGAGTAGCGCATTCAAGGTCATTTGCCGTATGTCGTTATTGTTCAGTCAGGCCGCACAAGCGCACAAAAGTGGAAGACTTTCGGAGGCCGAGACACTTTACCGGAAAATTATTTCCGACGATCCCGAACACTTCGATGCCCTCCATATGTTGGGAGTCCTCTGCTCCAGCACCGGGAAGGCCGGCGACGCCGACAAATTCTTTCGCGCCGCCCTGTCGATCGATTCAGGATTTGCGCCGTGCCAGGTCAACTACGGATTTTTCCTCCTCCGCCACAAGCGACCCAACGAAGCCATTGAAAGATTCGATAAAGCGTCGGCACTTTTTCCTACCTTGGGCGAAGCATGGCTTGGTCGCGGCAATGCGCTTCGCGAGCTAAAGCGACATGACGAGGCATTTGCGGCCTACAAAAAGGCGATCGCATTAAGGCCCAATCTGGCTGAAGCCCACGCCGGCTGCGGCAACATGCTCGCCGCACTCAAGCGACTTGATGAAGCAATTGCCGCATATGATAAGGCGCTGGCGCTAAGGCCCGATCTGGAATTCGTGCAGGGCGAACGCCTCCATTGCAAAATGCGCATTTGCGACTGGACTAATTTCAATCTTGACCTTCAAAATATTACCGCAACATCAAGAAATAACAGGTTCAATTCGCAGCCTTTCCAATTCCTCGGCGTCTCTCCATCCGGTCAGGCAGCGCTGGATTGTGCAAAAAACTGGGTTGCCAAAAAATGTCCGCCTTCTGACTCTCCCCTTTGCCCGGATACTTCTTACAAACACGACATCCCCCGTATTGCCTATGTTTCCGCCGATTTTCGCGAACATGCGGTCACATTTCTGATGGCAGGGCTTATCGAAACGCACAGTAAAGAAAACTTTGAAATCATCGGCATTTCACTTCGGCCCGAAGAGCAGAGTGAAACAGGGCAACGCATAAAGCGTGCTTTCAAGCAGCTCATCGACGTCTCGGCGATGACTGATCAAGACGCCGCGCGGCTCATCCGCGACATGGAAGTCGACATCTTGATCGACCTGGCCGGATTTACCGAGTTCTCGCGCACAGGCATTTTTGCGCAGCGACCCGCACCGATTTAGGTGAATTATCTCGGATTTCCAGGCACAATGGGTGCCGCATATATCGACTACATTATCGGCGACCGGACTGTCGTCCCCTTTCAAAATCAGCAATTCTATTCGGAAAAAATCGTCTACCTGCCCGACAGTTTCCAGGCGAACGATCGGAAGCGGCTGATTCCCGCGCCTGCCCCTCCGCGCTCGCAACTGCAACTGCCGGACGACGCCTTTGTGTTTTGCTGCTTCAACAACAATTACAAGTTCACGCCTGACGTCTTCGATAGCTGGATGCGCATTCTAACGCGGGTTGAGCGCAGCGTGCTGTGGCTCGTTGCGGACAATGGGAGCGTTGAGAAAAATCTGCGAAAAGAGGCCGCCGCAAGAGGTGTCGATCCGGCGCGACTTATTTATGCGCCGCGCATGCCATACGCCGACCATCTTGCGCGGCTTTCGGCAGCGGATTTATTTCTTGATACGGCACCATACAATGCGGGCACGACCGCGAGCGACGCTCTATGGGTGGGCCTTCCTGTCTTGACGCGCGCCGGCGAAACTTTTGCAAGCCGCATGGCGGCAAGTTTGCTCATTGCGGTCGGGCTGCCGGAACTCGTGACCGAAACGCCAGAAGCCTATGAGGCCGTCGCCACCGATCTTGCTACACACCCTGAAAAATTTGCAGCAATCAGGAACAGGTTGGGGCGCAACCGTGTGACCGAAGCTTTATTTGATACGCAGCGATTCACGCGGCATATCGAAGCGGCGTACATTGAGATGTATCGTCGCCATCAGGCCGGCATGCGACCCGATCATATCCATGTGACGCAGCAGGCAGCGGCCCAAGGGGCCGGCAGACGTCGCCTGCGGGCACGGATGGTATCAAGCGCTCAACGCCAATTCCAAAGCTCTCTTTAAACAGGCCCCGCCGGGGTCTGCTGCGCGACCCATCTGGCCCAGCAGAGTGACCCACTCTTCGTCGGACGCACTCGCCATATAGCGCTGGACTGCCACCCGCGTGTAGGCGGCCAGATCGAGACCCTCTGCCTCAGCCTGTCTTTGCATCGCCGTCAACAAGCGCAGATCGCCGGCCCCAAGGATGATTTCGACGGCCTCGCCGTCACTGTTAATTCGATTTAGGACATCCCCGAGCATCATGGCCGGCACCTCAATGGACGCGCATCTCGCTGGCGGTGACAAAATCGATGCCGTCAATGACTGCTGCCGACGCCAGCCGCGCGATATATTGGGCGTCGGCGCGACGCCGTACGCTCTCGCGCAGGTAATCTGCAATACGTTCCGCTACCGCTTCGTAGGGCATCAAACGTCCCGGATGCTTGCGCTCAAGCCGGATCAGATGAAAGCCGTATCGGGTCGCGACCGGCTCCGCGCAAAGCTTGCCGGGCGCCAGCGAGACAAGCACACGCTCAAATTCCGGCGTGGTTTGACCCTTCGTGAGCTGGCCGAGATTGCCGCCCTGCTCGCCCGATGGACAGCGCGAATAGGCCTTCGCCAACGCAGCAAAGCTTTCCGGGTTGTCCCGGAGAGTGGCCAGCACGGCACCGGCATCGGTACGAGCTTGCGCATATGCTTCGCGATCATCCGGCGACGCGGCAAAAAGAATGTGCGAGGCTTCATAGATATCAGGCGAGCGGAAACGCGTCGTATTTTGCTCATAGTAGCGCCGACAGGTTTCGTCGTCGGGTTCCGGGACCGCGACCTCGCGCTCGACAACCGCGCGGATGAGGGCCTCCTCATCGGTCTCGCGCCGGCCGCCCTGGTCGCTGACGGGCTCAGGCGTCAACGCGAGATGCCGCGCGCGTTGCAGCAGCAGCTCTCTCACGACCAATGCCCTTGCCGCTTGCTGCCATGCCGTAATTGGCTTTCCCGCGGGATGGTGCTGCATTTCACGTTGAATCTCGTCGCGGGCGATCGCTACGCCGTTCACGCTGACCGTCACGGGCTTGCCGGCCGGAAACTGCACATGTACCGAACACGACATTATTTCTTACTCCGCCGGAATTGCGCGCGTGGCGGCCGTGCGCCGGCCGTCGCTGCGCACCACCTGATACCCGCGCCGGCCGAGATACCAGATCGGCGCGCTCCAGACATGCACGAGGCGAGTGAACGGAAAGACGAGAAAGATCGTCATGCCGAGGAACAAATGCGCCTTGAAGATCGGATTGGCATTCGCGATCAGATCCGCAACGCCTGGCTGCAGCGTGAGAATGCCCTGCGCCCAGGTCATGAATTTCACCATTTCGTGGCCATCAAGATGGTTGAGCGACACGCCGATGGTGGCGAGACCCAGCACAAGCTGGGCATAAAGCATCAGCAGGACCGCAATATCGCCGAACGAGGATGTTTTACGGATTCGCGAGTCGAATAACCGCCGGTGAACCAGCAGCGTAATTCCAATGAAGCAGAATACGCCTGCAACTCCGCCGACGATAATCGCCAGCCATTGCTTGAAGGTATGCGAGATCCCAAGGGCATCAAACACCCAGATCGGCGTCAACAAGCCTACGAAATGGCCCATGAAGATCACCAGGATTCCGACATGAAACAGATTCGAACCCCAGGCCAGCTGACGGCGGCGCAGGAGCTGACTTGAGCCGCTGCGCCATGTGTATTGCTCGCGGTCGAAACGCACCAGACTACCGAGCAGGAATACAGTGAGGCAGAGGTAAGGATACCAGCCGAACACTGCGTAGTTGATCAGTTCGCGCATGTGTCTGCCCTCAATGACGCGGCGAAACGGTTTTTGGCGCGGGCATATCCGGTGCGGGGCGCAAACCGCCGCGCACGCGGGCAATCAGCCCGTCTTTGCAGCCGTCGCCCGAGCCGGGCCCGAACCTGACCGGCTCGTCCTCCCAGGCTGCATCCAGTGCCGCCAGGTCATCGGCGTCGGGATCGGGCAGCTGGAGCAGCGCCGAAACTTCCTCGTCCTTCGGCTTGGCGGTCGAAAGCGCAACCAGCGTCCGAAACACCGCTTCGTAAGGAGACTGGCGCTTGCGCAAGCGCTCTGCCAGCGCGGCAAAGATATGCGCCGGCTGGCCGAGCGTCGCGCAGGCTTCCTTGAGTGGCCTTGTCGCAAGATATTCCAGGAACAACGGCAGAAAATCCGGAAGCTCCGCCGCGCTCATCAACAGGCCAGCCTGCTCATATTGTGACTTGAGATCAATCATGGCCTGCCCTCTGTCGCGGCTTTCGCCATGCACGTGCTCGAATAAGTGCAGCGAAAGAGAGCGGGTGCGGTCGAATAACAAGACGTAACGCTCCTGCAGGTCGTAGAGATCGCCGGCAGCGATATCGTCCGTGAGTTTTCGCAGGTCTGCGCGGATGCGCGGCGGGACAAGCGTGTCCGCGTCCAAGATCCCGCGAATTTCAGCCGCCGCCTGCTGCAACTCACCGGTCGGATAGGTGAGCAACGCCGATAGTGCCTTCAGTGTCCTGCTCATCACACGACCTCCATCGGCGTTTTGGCACGTTTAGGCGTGCCGAACAGGTTCGTTTCGCTGGTGCCGCCCGAACAGCCGTTGCCGAACGTGAAGCCGCAAGAGCCGCGCAGGTCGTAGGCGTCCTCATTGATTTCGCGATGCGCCGTCGGAATCACGAAGCGGTCCTCGTAATTGGCGATTGCCATAATGTGGTACATGTCCTCGATCGCGTGCGCGGTCAGGCCAACCCGTTTTGCAATGCCCTCGTCGATCACGCCGTCGACGGTTTTGGCTCGCATATAGGCCCGCATCGCCAACATGCGCTCGAGCCCAAGCGCTACCGGCTCCTCCTTGCCAGCGGTCAAAAGATTGGCGAGATATTTGAGCGGAATGCGCAAGGACCGCACATCTGGCATCTCACCGTCGTGACCGATTTTTCCAGCCTGCGCCGCTGATTGAATTGGCGACAATGGCGGGACGTACCAGACCATTGGCAAGGTGCGATATTCCGGATGCAGCGGGAACGCGACTTTCCATTCCATCGCCATTTTATAGATGGGCGAACGGCGCGCGCCTTCCAGCCAATTGTCGGCAATGCCGTCGCGGCGGGCCTGCTCGATCACGGCCGGGTCATGCGGATTTAGAAAGATATTGAGCTGTGACTCATAGAGGTCCTGCTCGTCGGGAACACTGGCCGCTTCCTCGATTCGGTCGGCGTCGTAGAGCACGACGCCGAGGTAGCGGATGCGGCCAACGCATGTTTCCGAGCATACCGTTGGCTGGCCTGCTTCGATGCGCGGATAGCAGAAAATGCATTTCTCCGACTTGCCGCTCGACCAGTTGTAATAGATCTTTTTGTAGGGGCAGCCGGACACACACATGCGCCATCCGCGGCACTTGTCCTGGTCGATGAGGACGATCCCGTCCTCCTCGCGCTTGTAGATGGCTCCGGACGGACACGCCGCGACGCAGGCGGGATTGAGACAATGCTCGCACAGCCGCGGCAAGTACATCATGAAGGTGTTTTCGAACTGGCCGTAGATTTCCTTCTGGATGCCTTCGAAATTCACGTCCTTTGAGCGCTTGGCGAATTCGGTGCCAAGAATTTCCTCCCAGTTCGGACCCCATTCGATTTTTTCCATCCGCTCGCCGGTAATCAGCGAGCGCGGCCGCGCCGTCGGCGCGGCTTTCATTTCCGGCGCCGACTGCAGGTGCTCGTAGTCGAAGGTAAAAGGCTCGTAATAATCGTCGATTTCAGGCAGGTCGGGGTTGGCGAAAATGTTGGCGAGCACGCGCCATTTCGACCCGATGCGCGGCTCGATTTTGCCGTTTTTCTTCCTCCGCCAACCGCCGTTCCAGCGATCCTGATTTTCCCACTCCTTCGGATAGCCGATGCCCGGCTTGGTCTCCACATTGTTGAACCAGGCATATTCCATGCCTTCGCGATTGGTCCACACGTTCTTGCAGGTGACCGAACAGGTATGACACCCGATGCACTTGTCGAGATTGAGGACCATCGCGATCTGAGCGCGGATTTTCATTCTGCGGCCTCCAGTTTGGGCGCGACGGACAGTGGTGCGGGCTGGTCGGGCGCAGGCGTATCAAGCCAGTCGACTTTCGCCATTTTACGAATGATGACGAACTCATCACGATTGGTGCCGATTGTGCCGTAGTAGTTGAATCCGTAGCTCAGTTGCGCATAGCCACCGATCATGTGCGTCGGCTTGATAACGATACGAGTCACCGAATTATGGATTCCGCCACGCTGCCCCGTTACCTCGGACCCCGGCACGTTCACGATCTTTTCCTGCGCGTGATACATCATGCACATGCCGTCCTTCACGCGCTGTGAAACCACCGCCCGTGCGACTAATGCGCCGTTGTTGTTGTAGGCTTCGATCCAGTCGTTATCGACAATGCCGACTTTTTTGGCGTCATTCTCGCTGATCCATACGATCGGGCCGCCGCGCGAGAGCGTGAGCATCAGCAGGTTATCGGTATAAGTTGAATGTATGCCCCACTTCTGGTGCGGGGTAATGAAATTGAGAACGATCTGTTTTTCGCCGTTCGGCTTGCTGTCGATGACCGGCTTTACGGCCTTGAGATCGACCGGCGGACGGTAAACGCAGAGTGCCTCCCCGAATGCCCGCATCCACAAATGATCCTGGTAAAGCTGCTGGCGTCCGCTAAGCGTTCGCCAGGGGATCAACTCGTGCACGTTGGTGTAGCCGGCGTTGTAGCAGACCTTTTCCGACTCCAGCCCTGACCACGTGGGTGCCGAAATGATTTTTCGCGGCTGGGCAACGATGTCGCGAAAGCGGATTTTTTCATCCTCTTTTGAAAGCGCGAGATGCTTGTGGTCGAGACCGGTCGTCTTTGACAGCGCCTCCCAGGCCTTCACGGCAACTTCGCCATTGGTTTCAGGCGCGAGCGAGAGGATGACTTCAGTAGCGTCGATATCGGTGTCGATCAGGGCGAGGCCCTTGGTCGCGCCTTCCTCTGTCACTTCGCCGTTGAGACGCTTGAGGAGATCGACCTCATGCTCTGTATTCCAGGCTATGCCCTTCACGCCGTTGCCGAGCTTCTGCATCAGCGGGCCAAGCGCGGTGAAGCGTTTGTAGACATTGGGATAGTCACGCTCGACCACGGTGACGGCCGGCATGGTTTTTCCCGGAATGGCTTCGATTTCTCCCTTTTTCCAGTCCTTCACATCGAACGCCTGCGCGATTTCGCCGGGAGAGTCGTGCTGGATCGGCGTGAGCACAACGTCCTTCTCGACGCCAAGGACTTCAGGCGCCACCTCCGAGAATTTTTTGGCGATCGCCTTGTAAATTTCCCAGTCGCTCTTGCATTCCCATACCGGGTCCACCGCCGAGGTCAGCGGATGGATGAAGGGATGCATGTCGGAGGTGTTGAGGTCGTTCTTTTCGTACCAGGTGGCGGTCGGCAGCACGATGTCTGAATAAACGCAGGTCGTGGACATCCTGAAGTCGAGCGTCACCAGCAAGTCGAGCTTTCCTTTCGGCGCATCGTCGTGCCAGGCAACTTCATTCGGCTTCACTTTGCCGGTTTCACCCAGATCCTTGCCCTGCACGCCATGTGACGTGCCGAGGAGGTGCTTGAGGAAATACTCGTGACCTTTGCCGGACGAACCGAGCAAGTTAGACCGCCACACGAACATATTTCGGGGCCAATTGTCGGGATGGTCCGGATCCTCGCACGCCATCTGCAAGTCGCCGGATTTGAGCGACTTCGCCACATAATCCTTGGGCTCGAGCCCCGCGGCCTGTGCCTTTTTCGCAATTTCCAGCGGGTTCTGACGCAGTTGCGGCGCCGATGGCAGCCAGCCCATCCGCTCGGCCCGCACGTTGTAGTCAATCAATGCGCCGTCCCAGGGACCGGCAGGAGCGGTCGGCGAGATAATTTCGTCCACACCCACAGTCTCATAGCGCCACTGGTCGGTGTGTGCGTAGAAGAATGAGGTCGAGTTCTGCTGCCGCGGCGGCCGGCCCCAATCGAGCGCAAAGGCGAGCGGAAGCCAGCCAGACTGCGGCCGCAATTTTTCCTGCCCGACATAATGCGACCAGCCTCCACCCGATTGGCCGACGCAACCGCACATGACAAGCATGTTGATGACGCCGCGGTAGTTCATGTCGCAGTGATACCAGTGGTTCATGGCGGCGCCGATGATGACCATCGAGCGCCCCTTGGTCTTCTCGGCGTTGAGTGCAAACTCGCGTGCCACCGTCGTGATCTGGTCGCGCGGCACGCCGGTGATTTTTTCGGCCCAGGCCGGGGTATATGGGACGTTGTCATCGTAGGACCTGGCGACATGCTCGCCGCCGAAGCCGCGATCGAGGCCGTAATTGGCGACGAACAGATCGAACACCGAAGCGACCAGCGCCTCGCCGTCCTTTAGCTGCACGCGCTTGGCGGGAACCTTGCGAACCAGGACGCTGGGATGGCTGGTGCCGGTGAAATGATCATGCTCCCTGTTGCCAAAATAGGGAAAACCGACATCGGCAAGCTCATCCTTGTCGTTCGCGAATGTCAGCTGCAGATTTGTCCCTTCCCCGTCCGATTGTTTCTCCTCAAGGTTCCACTTGCCCTTTTCACCCCATCGGAAGCCGACGGACCCGCGCGGCACCACGACGCTTTCGGAAGTCTCGTCATAGGCGACGGTCTTCCAGTCGGGATTGTTGGTCTCGCCGAGATTGTTGGCAAAGTCGGATGCGCGCAACAGGCGGTCGGGGACGAACCTGTCGCCCTGCTTCACCAGCCGAACCAGCATCGGCATGTCGGTATATTGCCGGACATAGTCCTCGAAATATTCGGCCTGCCGATCGAGATAAAACTCGCGCAGGATGACGTGGCCCATGGCCATGGCGAGCGCAGCATCGGTGCCCTGCTTGACCGAGATCCACAGATCGGAAAATTTGGAAGCTTCGGAGTAGTCGGGACAAATGACGACGCTCTTGGCGCCGCGATAGCGCGCTTCGGTGTAGAAATGCGCGTCCGGCGTGCGCGTCTGCGGGACATTCGAGCCCCACAGAATGAGAAACCCCGAATTGTACCAATCGGCACTTTCCGGAACGTCGGTTTGCTCGCCCCAGGTCTGCGGCGATGACGGCGGCAGGTCGCAGTACCAGTCGTAGAAAGACATGCAGACGCCGCCGAGCAGCGAAAGGTAGCGCGACCCCGCCGCATAGGAGACCATCGACATTGCCGGGATCGGCGAGAAGCCGATAACGCGATCAGGACCGTGCTTTCTCACCGTATAGGCATTCGCCGCCGCGATGATTTCGGTAACTTCGTCCCAGGTCGCCCGTACGAAGCCGCCGAGGCCGCGCTTGGACGTATATGCTTCGCGCTTCTTCTGGTCCTCCACGATCGAGCCCCAGGCGGCGACCGGGGTGCGTAGCGCCCTAGCCTCCCGCCAAAGCTTGAGCAGACGCGAACGTACCAACGGATATTTTACGCGGTTGCCGGAATAGAGATACCAGGAGTAGCTCGCGCCGCGCGAGCAGCCGCGCGGCTCGTGGTTGGGCAATTCCGGGCGCGTTCGCGGATAGTCGGTCTGCTGGGTCTCCCAGGTAACGATGCCGCCCTTGACGTAGATCTTCCATGAGCACGAGCCGGTGCAATTGGCGCCGTGGGTCGAGCGCACGATCTTGTCGTGCTGCCAACGCTTACGATAGCCGTCTTCCCAGCGCCGGTCCTCGCGCGTGACGATCCCGTACCCGTCCGCAAAAGTCCCGGCTGTCCGCTTGAAAAAGGTCAGGCGGTCAATAAAATGACTCATGATCGTCCCTCATTCAGCCGGCGCAGCTGCCGAACCCATCGTTCGCGGCCGCGATCGATGCTCGACGTCGTAGCAGAAGTGCGCCGCGGCGCGTGTAAAAGGCCCAGGTGATGGCGAGGCACGTCACGTAGAAAATCAGGAAGCCCCATAGTGCAGCTTCGACACCGCCAGTGAGCGCAATCGACGATCCGTAGGATTTCGGAATGAAAAACGCGCCGAACGCGGCAATGGCCGATGTAAACCCGGTTATCGCCGCAGATTCTTTTTCCGCCTGCCGTAACTGCACGTCCCTTTCTGCTTTTGGCATGAGGCGTGCGATTTCCTTGCGCATGATATTGGGAATCATTTGGAAGGTCGAGGCATTACCGACACCTGTGGCAAAAAATAGCAGGAGGAACATCGCAAAGAACCCCCAAAAGGCGTTTGGCTGATCTTTGATCCCGAGGAAGTAGAGAACCCCGGCGACTCCGACCATCATCAACACGAATACCCACATTGTGACGCGACCTCCGCCCCAGCGATCGGAGATCCACCCGGTCGCCGAGCGTGAGAGAGCACCGACCAGGGGGCCGACAAAGACAAACGGGAGAGCATCTATTGCCGGAAACTGAGTCTTCGCGAGCAACGGGAAACCCGCGGAATAGCCGATGAAGGAACCGAAGGTGCCAGTATAGAGCCAGCACATCAGCCAGTTGTGCTTCCGCTGGAAGATCACAGCCTGTTCGCTGAACGATGCTTTCGCCGATGCAATGTCGTTCATGCCGAACCACGCGGCAAATGCACTCGCGGCGATGAAAGGAACCCAGATGAACCCGGCGTTTTGCAGCCACAACGGTGCAGAGCCGGCTGCCCCTTTCACCATTGCAGGATCACCGCCGAACCAGCCGAACACACCCGCGGTTATGACGATCGGCACCAGAAACTGAACGACACTGACACCGAGATTGCCGAGGCCGGCATTGAGCGCCAGCGCATTACCTTTTTCCGAGCGCGGGAAGAAGAAAGAGATGTTTGCCATCGAAGAGGCAAAGTTGCCGCCACCCAACCCGCACAACAGCGCGAGCGCGAGAAACACGAAATATGGCGTATCCGGGTTTTGCACGGCATAACCGATGCCGATCGCAGGTATCATCAGCGACCAGGTCGCGAGTGTCGTCCAGAGCCTGCCGCCGAAGATTGGCACCATGAATGAATAGAAAACTCGCAATATTGCCCCGGATATTCCCGGTAGTGCCGCGAGCCAGAAGAGTTCATCCGTCGCGAATTTGAAACCGACCGACGGCAGTTTCGCGACCACGACCGACCAGACCTGCCACACGGCGAACGAAAGCAACAAGGCCGGGATCGAGACCCAGAGATTGCGGCGCGCGATCGCGCGGCCCGTCGTGTCCCAGAACTTCTTGTCTTCCGGCCGCCAGTCGGTGAGCACTGCGCCAGACAGAACACCGACATGGGCCGGCCTGTGGATCTCCTGGAATTCAGGAAGTTGCGGAAGCTTCGCCAAGGCGGGCCCAGCCACTCCGCGTTCCATCTGCCGGACGGATATGTGCATCCAAAGCAATGCAGCGGTCACAAGCGCGAACAGCAGCATGAAGCAGCTGGTCCACAAGCCGGTAAGATCGTTGAGCGCCCCGAATGCGATCGGCAACACGAAGCCGCCGAGCCCGCCGATCATTCCAACCAGACCACCGACTGCGCCGACATTCTTCGGATAGTAGACGGGGATGTGCTTGTAAACGGCAGCCTTGCCCAGGGCCATAAAGAAGCCGAGCACAAATACGGTCACCGTGAACGGCATGACCGCCATTTCAAGATGAAACGATCGCGGCCCACTGATCGTCCGAACTACGTAGTCGGTTGGCGGATACGACAGCACGAAGGTGCACGCGACCGCGACCAGGAACGTCCAGTACATGACGCGACGCGCGCCATAGCGATCCGACAAGTGGCCGCCGTACGCACGAAATACGCTCGCAGGAAACGAGAATGCTGCGGCGATCATGCCCGCGGTCTTGATGTCGACACCGTAAACGTTGATCAAATATTGCGGCAGCCACAGCGATAGCGCGACGAACGCGCCGAAAACAAAAAAGTAATAAAGCGAAAACCGCCAGACCTGGATGTTTTTGAGCGGCTCCAGCTCAAGCCACGCGCTCGGCGGCTTATCACCGCGCGCGCGGCGCATGACAAGCACGGGATCATCATTGGTAAAGAACCAGAACAGGACAGCCATGACGGCAATGCCCGTCGCCCACACCTGAGCCACCGTTTGCCAGCCGTACGCGACCATGACGAACGGCGCCAGAAACTTCGTTACGGCCGCGCCGACATTTCCGGCGCCGAAAATTCCGAGTGCCGTTCCTTGCTTTTCGGTCGGATACCACCGCGAAACATAGGCGACGCCGACCGCAAATGAACCGCCGGCAATGCCGACGAACGAGGCCGCAACCAGAAACTGCGGATATGTCGACGCCCAGGTCAGAAAATACGTGGCAACGGCGGCGGACAGCATGACCAGCGTGTAGACCACGCGGCCACCATACTGATCGGTCCAAATCCCGAGAGCGATCCGAATCAGCGAACCGCTCAGGATGGGCGTTCCGACCAGCAGGCCAAACTCGGTCTCATTGAGACCGAGGTCCTTTTTGATCTGGACACCGATGATGGCAAAGATCGTCCACACCGCGAAACAGACCGTAAAAGCGATTGTGGACATCGAAAGCGCGCGGAATTGACCCGCGGTCGCTGTAGCCGCCTTGATTGGCATATTGGGAACCCGCTGTAGCCGCTGGCAAATGACGCCGGCCATCCAAGCGTGTCGATCTTGGGGAAGCTTTGAGATTGATCAAAAAATGATGGTAATTCGGGTTTTCACAAACTTTTCAGGGACGGCCACCGTTCGGAAGGTCCGGCTGCTTTTGGACCCAAATTCATGGCTGCCATGCGCTGCCGTCGCGCTCATCACGCAATTTTTAACATACAAAATATGGGTCGGGTGATTCATAGCGGATAAAGTAGCTTGTCCGATGACGAGCTCTCTGCCCGGAGCTTGAGGCCATGATCAAAGGCAAAGACGTCGGCGCGGCCCTCCGACGCGACGTGATCTTCGTCTGGCACGCCGTGATCGCGGTGGTTTTCATCGGGTTTGCGAGCCTCGCGGTGGCCGCGGCCCTGCTCGATGTCATATCTTTCCGCCACTAAAGCGGATGCGGCGGATATGCGGTGATGCGCGCCCTGAAAATCCTCGACTGTGATCTGCGCGCCCTGGCACTCTGAGCGCTGGACGTAACTTGGCCCAACCGGCGATTTGCCGTGGCCGCCCGGAATATCCAGTACGTAGGTCGGTTGACATAGCCCGGAAAAGCGCCCCCGAAGCCCGCGCATCAAACGCTGGCCTGTTTCGAGGTCAGTGCGCAGATGGCTTGTCCCGGGCGCAAGATCACCGTGGTGGAGATAATAGGGTTTCACCCGGCATTCGACCAGCGCGCGCATTAACTCGCTCATGGCCTCCGGCGAATCATTGACCCCAGCCAGCAGTACCGTTTGCGACAGCAGAGGAATTCCGGCATCCGCCATGCGGGCACAAGCCGCCCGTGCACCGCGCGGTCAATTCACGCGCGTGATTTACATGAATCGCTACATAAGTCGGTTTGCCCTTGATTTTCATTGCCTGCACCAACTTGGCAGTCACGCGATCGGGATTCGCCACCGGTAACCGCGTGTGAATGCGAACAACCCGGACATGGTCAATGGCGCCGAGCGCGCGCATCACCTCCTGAAGTCGCCGTACCGAAAGCACCAGCGGGTCGCCACCGGTTAGAATCACCTCCCATATTTCGCTGTGAGCACGGATGTAATCATACGCGCCAGCCAGTGCGGTGGGGCTCAGTGGTCTCGCCTTTTCAGGCCCAATCATTTCGCGGCGAAAGCAGAAACGGCAATAGACCGCACAAAGCGGCGTAAGCTTGAGCAACACACGGTCCGGATATCGGTGCACGATCCCTTCAGTCGGACTGTGCACATCATCGCCTATCGGATCGACGAGTTCCTCCGATCGAACGCTGAGCTCGGCGGCGTTATGGGACAAATTGACGCGCGATCGGGTCATTCGGATCATTGCGATTGACCAGACCTGCGATCGCCACTGGCAAGGCCACTGCGTACTGTGCCGCGACAGCCTCAAGGTCCGCGCGCCGATCAGGTGGTATCAGGCCCTGCTCGATAAATTGGGCTGGTCTGCGGAGCGTCGTCATCTGGAAATCCCTGTCAAAGTCACTCCGGTTCAACTACCGGGGTCCAAATTACCTGGTCGATGCGGTCGGCTTTGGTCGCCAGCATCACCAGCCGGTCGAAACCTAACGCAATGCCGCTTGATGGCGGCATCTGCCCGAGAGCCGCAAGAAAATCTTCATCTACCGGATAGCGCTCTCCATAAATGCGTTCTTTTTCGCCCATTGCGGCATTGAGACGAGCGCGCTGTTCGGCAACATCCGTCAATTCTCCGAAGGCATTGGCCAGTTCCACCCCGCAGACATAAAGCTCAAATCGCTCCGCGACCTTGTCGCTGCCCGGCATCGGGCGCGCCAAAGCCGCCAGCGGCAACGGGTATTCGGTCAGAAATGTTGCGCGACCATTGCCTAGATGAGGATCCACGCGCTCAACCAGGATACGGCTGAAGATGTCACCCCAGGTGTCGTCTTCAGCCGTGCGCACGCCGGCCTTTTTCGCTGCGGCGGCAAATGCCTGCCTATTTCCCTTGCCATTCGAAACCGTACTCAGCAAATCCACCTCCGCGTAGCGCAAAAACGCATCGGCAACAGTCAGACGCTCAGGCAATGCAAATGGATTGGTAGTCTTTCCGCGAAACCTGAACTCATCCACACCGGCAGCGTGGGCGGCCTCGCTCAATATACCCGCGCAATCATCCATGAGTGCTTCATAAGGCGCATTTGCCCGGTACCACTCCAGCATTGTGAACTCCGGGTGATGGAGCGGGCCGCGTTCACGGTTGCGGAACACCCGCGCGAAGTCAAAGATACGGGTCTCGCCCGCCGCTAGCAGTTTTTTGCAGGCGAATTCCGGTGAAGTTCGCAGATAGAGGCGCTGCCGTTCGCCGGCTGGTCCAATCAGATCGGTGGAGAAGGCGTGCAGATGCGTTTCGTTTCCAGGTGAGACCTGCAGAGCAGCGGTCTCCACCTCTATGAAATTGCGCGCCGAAAACCATTCGCGCAGGGCCGCGGTGACGCGGCCGCGCGCGAACAAAAATGGCCGACGGGCGGCATGGGTGCCTGCGTTCCAGAAGGACGGACTTTTCGGCACATTTACCTCGATCGAACGACACGCCGGAAATGCTGGCATCGGCCGAGAAGATCGCTATGGTGCGCCCCGAAACCGTGGGCCCAATTGGCCTCCAATCCGAGGATTCTTCGCGTGAAAGTCATCGCCAGTCAGCTCCGCAAAGGCAATATCGTCGACATGGACGGAAAGCTTTATGTCGTCCTTACCGCGGAAAATTTCCATCCCGGCAAAGGGACCCCGACCACCCAGGTCGATATGCGCCGGATTTCCGACGGCGTGAAGACCTCCCAGCGGTACAAGACGACGGACCAGGTCGAACGAGCCCATGTCGAAGATCATGAGTATTCATATCTTTATCAGGACGGCGATGGCCTCCATTTCATGAACCAGGAAACATTTGACCAGCTCCAGGTGCCGGCCGACGTGGTGGGTGATCAGTCGGTTTATCTGCAGGAAGGCATGGTCGTTAACCTCAGCGTGCACGAGGGCGTCCCCGTCGCTATCGAACTGCCGCAGAAGGTCACGCTCGAGATCGTCGATACCGAGCCGGTCGTGAAGGGCCAGACCGCCTCCGGCTCGTTCAAGCCGGCAAAGCTGTCGAATGGCGCACGTACGATGGTGCCGACCCATATCACGGTCGGTACGCGCGTGGTCGTCAGCACCGCCGACGGATCGTATGTGGAACGCGCAAAAGACTAGCGTCCCGATACCGAAGTCCGGAAATCGGAATCGCGGGAATGGTGTGCAAACCTCAGGTTCGGGGCCCTAGACACGCACGCTTGCACGCACTTCTTTCGGAAACAGATCATCGGGCGTCAGACGCTTCGCCGTAACGCCCTGCTCGTTCGCAAAACGGCAAAACGCATCAAGAGTCTTTCGGTTGGATTCCAGGCCGTAAGGAAACGGGTCAGGTCCGAAGCTTGCGCTCCATTCGCCGGCAATCGCCGCAGCCCATGGCACCGGGATGCGTGAGGCCGTCAGATCCTGAATTCGATCGAGACTTCGCCGCCTGGCTTCGTCAAAGGCCTTGAACAGGTTCATCGCGACCCACGGATACCGTTCGAATACCGCACGGCGCATGGCGATCACGTGCATAATTGGGTATATCCCGCTCTCCGCGTAATAACGCATTTCCTCGGCACGAAAATCAGGATAGAGGCGAGCAATTTTGCCGCCGCCCTTCTCAAACGCTTCCGGCACGCGCGCGGAAATCGCCGCATCGATTTCGCCCGACAGCAACATCGCCGAGACGCTTGTATCGCGCCGTTGCTCGTAGCGAATGCCAGGGGGGAGAACAAATTCAACTTTCTCCTCACGGCCAGCTTCGTTCATGCCGGCCTGCACCCAGTGAATCTTGCCCAAATCGACGCCGGCGGTCTCCGCGAGAAAGCCCCGCGCGTATATGCCTGCCGTTTGTGCCCACTCCGGAATTCCGACCCGTCTGCCTTCGAGGTCCTTTGGATTGACGATGCCTCGGTCAGCGCGAACGTAGAAGGCAGAGTGACGGAAGACCCGTGACGGAAAGACAGGTATTCCAATAAACGGCGAATTGCCTTGAGATGCATAACCAATAAATTTACCGAAGGACATTTCCGAAACGTCCCATTCCCGATTTTTAATAAACCTGTAAAAAATTTCCTCGACGGGAAGCACGAAGGCCGTGAGTGTGACACCTTCCGGCCGAACCACACCGTTCACCAAATCGCGCACATGATCATAATCGGTGGTCGCGAGGGTGAGATGGAGGCGCGCGGTACCGCCGCTCTCTATAATCTCAGGCTCGCGATCGGCACTCGAGGCCGGAACCAAATTAGCTTCACGCACTGTCATTTTCTTAATGGCCTCCTGATCATCTCTGGCACCTGCCCGATGCCGCGGCGCACCCTACATCAGGACACGACCCTTGTATGCTGCGGTTCGATGCCTTTAACTTACACCTGGATTCTTACCGACCCTCGGCTGGCGGCGCAAAACGTGGGAGGCCGATTGAAACGGTCCGTACTTGTTGGCCTGGCGCTGCTCATTGGGAGCGCGGTCTCCGCCGAGGAGATGAAAACCCCCGCGCATCTCCGTCGCGCAAGTCAATTGGGACGCGGCGGCAGCAAGCATTGCTGACCAACCGGCAGGCGGGCCCGGGGAATTATTCGCCAAACTCAACGCTGCGGCCGGCATCGCCTTCCCAGGCATCGCGGACAGCTCCGTCCCGGTTCTGCTGCCATACGACATTGATGGGTTCATCAAGAACCGCACGGAAAATCCGGACCCGCCGCCTGACAAAGCCATCGAATTTGCCGACCGCTTCATGCGTGCGGGATTTCAGGCAACCCGGTTCTTCGTGACCGGCCCCGCCGGCTACGATTTCGGCCTTTTGCGCTTGACCCTCGCCGATATTCCTGACCTTTCAGACATCCGCTATGCGGACCCGGTCTATGTGCTGCTCTCGGGTCTTCGCATGATTTATGAACTCGATGGGCCCCCGCTGCCCGAAGGCGAACCCGTGAAATCGCTCGAGGGCGATTTTCCCGGCATTCGCCGCTATCTGCACGAATCTTACATCCGCTACAGCTTCCAGCGTTACGGAGTGACCTACGTGGCTGCAATTTATTGCCTGGACACGCGGCCTCGGGCAAAGGTCCTTACGTGCAAGCAGGCAGACCGGGTCATGGATCGCTTTCTTCGCGCGCTCAAACTCGCCGGCGGAGCGCCGGCAACGACGCAAGAGACTGTCCACGCGCTCAATCTCGAACGGCCAAACGACACATCAAAGGATTTTACCTATTTCAGTCCCGGCTTCCTCATTCCGAATACAGGCCTGAAAAAAGAAATCGGCGGTCGCGGGGACTACACGGTCTATGCGCGTCTACGCTTTCCGCTCAAAGACCCACCCGATTTCGCGAATTCGCAATCGTTCAACAATTGGGGCGACTGCGATTTCACGGGCCGTTCGGTGCGTAGCCCGCACAAAAAGGATCAACCCTACTCCTGCAATGTGAACGGACGGCCGCTGGTATTTAACGAAGGCGCTCCCGGCAATTACTCGTATCCATGGCGCGATAACTTCTGCGAACACCGTCACTTTTTTGTCGGCCAGTGCCCGGGCGGAGAGGGTCACCAAGGTCAGGACATCCGCCCCAGTTCTTGTGCCATGTTCAATGACGGCGCCGATCGCTGCCAGCCTTATCAGCACGAGGTTGTTGCCGTCCACGATGGTTTCATACTGCGAGCACGCAAACAGGAAGCGGTATATCTATTCATCAATACATCAAATGCGCACGTGCGCGTGCGCTACATGCATATGAACCCGGCCCAGCTCGACGCCGATGGAATCGTCAGCGGAAAACTGGTGCGCGCCGGTGATGTCATCGGAAAAGTCGGCAACTACAACAACGCGGAGCGGGGCACCACCTATCACCTTCATTTCGACATGCAGGTGCCGACGAAAGCGGGATGGGTGTTCGTGAATCCCTACATGACCCTCGTCTCGGCATACGAACGGTTGATCCAAGCGCGCGGCACGGAAATCAAGGCTGGCGACCCATTACCCGAAGTGGCCGGCGTTCCACCAGTCATCCTGCATCCGTCCGACTCCCCTGCCGATGCCGTTGTATCAGCCCCCAATGGAGGAATCCACCGCCGTTCGCGTGAAGTCACATCACGAATAGAGAAGCCGCACAAAAAGCGCAGACACGGCCGAAAGCGGCACAAGCGCGGTGGCGATTAGCGTCGCCGATCAGACTGTATGTGCGGCAGGTGCAATACATGTGCAATTAAGATGTGCAATTAAGATGTCGCTTCGAATTGAACATGAATCGAAAGTGACGACCTGTCTTGCGCATGCTTAACCGTCGTACATTCGTGGCGAGCACCCTTTGCTTCGCAGCAGACTTCTCGGCAAGCCGCCGCGCCACGGCGGCGCAGTCGCCGGCTTTTGCGCGCTGGGTTGCTGCCTTCCGCGCTCGAGCGCTCGGGCGCGGTATCTCCGGGCAAACATATGATCGGGTGATGGGCAACGTTACTCCCGACACGAGCGTGTTCGCGCAATTTGAGGCTCAGCCCGAGGTTACCGAATTGTTGTGGCAATATATCAATCGGCGGTGCTCCGAATGGCGGGTCATTACCGGCAAGGAACGCGCAAAGGACTACGCCCCCCTCCTCGCACGCGTCGAAAAAGACTACGGCGTCGATCGGTACATCATGCTCGGGCTCTGGGGAATGGAATTGTCCTTTGGCGATCTCGTGACCAACCCGAAATATATGCGGCCGGTGATCCCGGCCCTTTCGGCTCTTGCGTGGGGCGAGCCGCGACGGCGCGCCTACTGGGAATCCGAGTTGCTCAATGCGCTCGCAATTGTCGATCGTGGTTGGGCCCAGCCCGCGGAAATGATCGGTTCATGGGCAGGCGCCATGGGCCACACGCAATGGATGCCCGAGGTCTGGCTGCACATGGGTGTGGACTATGACCGCGATGGCCGGGTTACGCCTTTCGGTAGCCCGGCTGATTTATTCGCCGGCACCGCACGATTTCTGGTCGAGCGGGGTAGTTACCGGCGCGGCGAGAGCTGGGGGTGCGAAGTCATTGCCGCAAATCATGCTCGGATGGCGAACAGTAAAGCGATGCGCAGTTACGCTAAATGGCAGGAGCTTGGTTTTCGCCGTGCCGACGCGACGCCGTTTACGCGGCCAAATGATCAGGTGAGACTTTGGATTCCGGTCGCCGGCGGTCCCGCATTTCTTATCGGGCAGAATTTTCGCGCCGTTCATTCCTATAACCCATCGACGAGTTATACGCTCGCGCTCTGCCACCTCGGCGACCTTATCCACGGCGCCCGCCGCTTCGCCAGCAATTTCCCGGTGGCGAACGCACGCCAACGCTCGCAGAAGTTAAAGAGATCCAGCGCCGGCTCAACGAGCACGGATTCAAAACCGACGGGGTCGATGGACGCACCGGCAGCGACACGATCAGGGCTATCCTTGCCTTTCAAAAGAAGGTCGGCATGGAGCCGGCCGACGGCTACGCGGGATTGAAATTGCTCGACCGATTGCGTCAAGCCCCGTAATCCGGTTGGATGCGGCCCAAGCGCCGGTCGGGCGGCAAAGGGCAAGGCTGCATCGTGTCGAATAAGCAAAGTGAAAGCGCAAAAGCATCGTCCCGCGACGGTCGGGATCTATCGGCGTTTGATCGGCCGGTTCCAGCGGGCGTGAATGCTGCAGGTTTCGGCAGCGATGTCGTCGCCGATGCGCTACGTGCCACAAATATCCCCTACATCGCGCTCAATCCCGGCGCGAGTTACCGCGGGCTACACGACAGTCTGGTGAATTATCTCGGCAACGAACGGCCACAAATGCTGCTGTGCCTGCACGAGGAGAGCGCCGTGGCGATCGCCCACGGCTACGCCAAGGTCACTGGCAAGGCAATGGCTGCAGCGGTGCATTCCAATGTGGGCCTGATGCACGCCACGATGGCAATTTTTAACGCCTGGTGCGACCGCATGCCGATGCTCATCTTGGGCGCGACTGGTCCGGTTGACGCAGCCAAACGCCGGCCATGGATCGACTGGATCCATACCGCGCGTGATCAAGGGGCCCTCGTGCGCGGTTATAGCAAATGGGACGACCAGCCGGCGTCACCTGTGGCGGCGCGTGAAGCGGTCCTTCGCGCGAACTGGATTGCCAACACCGCCCCGCGTGGACCCACTTACGTCAATCTCGACGCCGGCATGCAAGAGGAAAAACTCGCGGAGGCTGTCAACCCGGTCAATGCCGAGCGCTTTATGCCGGCGGTCGCGGCCGCGGCCGATGCCGCCGCTATTCGAGCCGCGGCGAACTTGCTCGAGCGGCGCAAAACACCCCGTCATCCTTGCCGGCCGCGTCTCCCGTAACAAGGATGCCTGGGACAAGCGCGTCAGCCTCGCTGAACGCCTGGGCGCGCGCGTCGTCACCGATCTCAAAATCGCAGCCTCCTTTCCGACCGACCACGCCCTGCACGCCGGCGCGCCAGGTGGCACGGTGCTGGCGCCCGAAGCTGCGGAGGCCGTCCGATCCGCCGACATCATCCTGAGCCTTGATTGGCTCGATGTCGCCGGGACTTTCAAGGCTGTCGGCAATGTCACCGCCAAGGTCGTGCAGATTTCGGTCGATCATCATCTGCACAATGGCTGGAGCATGGACTACCAAGGGCTTCCCCCGGTTGACGTCTTCATTGACTGCGAGCCCGACATCGCAGTGCCGCTACCTGCTCGATGCCCTCGGCACCGGCCCCTCGCGCCCGATTGCACCGCGTGTGAAGGAATTCCCCACACCTGACGGCGACAAGCTTACGGTCGATCACGTTGCGGCCGCCCTGCGGAATGCAGTCGGTGACCGCCCCACAACTCTCACCCATGTTTCGCTGTCGTGGAATGGCGCAAGCTGGGCGTTCAGTCACCCGCTTGATTACCTGGGATCGGATGGCGGTGGAGGCGTCGGCGGCGGGCCCGGCATCTCGGTTGGGGCCGCCCTTGCGTTGAAGGGCAGCGGCCGGCTACCCATCGCGGTCTGTGGCGACGGCGATTTCCTGATGGGGGTCACCGCGCTATGGACGGCGGCGCATTACCGCATTCCGCTTCTGATCGTCGTTGCCAATAATCGCTCATTCTTTAACGATGAACTGCATCAGGAACGCGTCGCTCGCATACGCAATCGGCCGGTCGAGAATCGATGGATCGGCCAGCGCATCTCGGAACCGGATATCGATCTCGCGGCGATGGCGCGCGCACAAGGAGCTCAAGGCTTTGGCCCGGTGAGCACGATAGACGACCTGAAAAACACTCTGCCGAAAGCGATAGCCGCAGTCGAAGCCGGCTCGGTGGCCGTGATCGATGCCCGGGTCGAGCCGGGCTACACCGCAGCCACCACGGCGGCGATGACGCGCAAAAGCGAGTGACCTGGCCATGGCACCGGTCTCACCCGTCGAAGATCGCAATACTTGTGGCAGACAATATCGTCGTCCAATTCGACACGGCCGAGGGCCCAATTACCGCCGTCGACGACGTTTCGCTCAAGGTCAAGCCTGGCGAGTTTCTGTCAATCATCGGCCCGTCGGGTTGCGGCAAGTCCACTCTCTTCAACGTTATCGGCGGGCTACTGGCACAGCATCAAGGCGTCGTCAGCGTCGGAGGTGAAACAATATCGGGCCCGCACAAGTCGATAGGCATGGTGTTCCAGGAGGAGTCGACGTTTCCGTGGCGCACCGTCGTCGACAATGTCGCCTTCCCTCTTGAGCTCGTTGGCTTGCCAAAAGTGAAGCGCGCGGAACGGGCGCGGCATTTCATCAAAATGGTTGGCCTCGACGGTTTCGAGAACCGCTATCCAGGCGAACTATCGGGCGGCATGCGCCAACGCGTATCGCTCGCCCGAACGTTGGCCTCCGAACCCAAGATCCTGCTGATGGACGAGCCATTCGCCGCCTTGGATGAGCAGACACGGCTCTTGCTAGGTGACAAAGTGCTTCAAATTCAGCAGCAGCTGAAACAAACCACGCTGCTGATTACGCATAACATCACAGAAGCGGTGCAGATGTCGGACCGGATCCTGGTGATGACCTATCGGCCAGGCAAGGTAAAACGAATTGTCGATATCAACCTGCCTCGCCCCCGCAGTTCCGAAATCGTCAGCAGCGAGGCCTTCGGACGCTATGTCGCTCAGATCTGGAACGATCTTCGTGAGGAGGCAAGCCGAGGCATAAAGGACGCGGAACAAAGCGCGCTACACGGGAGCCACGTTTCATGACAACGGTCGTCTCGCCCATGCGTGCAGCGCGAAATCCCTATTCGCCTCGAATTCTCGGCTGGAGCTCCGCCGCCGTTTGCCTGCTGGCGATGGAGGTCGTCATCCGCATCGGCTGGATCAGCCAATTCATCGTGCCTCCACCATCGGAGATCGCCGCCAGCTTCGGCCGCCTGATCCTTGAAGAGCACATCATCCGCCGATTTTTCTATACGGTCGGCGAGTGTCTTGCCGCAGGCGCGATGATTACCGTATGCGGGGTCGGCCTCGGCGTATTGCTGTGCAGATACGGACTTTTCCGGAAAGCCTATGAGACCTGGGTGGCGGCGCTGGCCTCCGCCCCTTTTGTGCTGGCTTATCCGCTGTTCATGGTGATCTTCGGCCGCAATGCCTGGGCCATTATCGTGATGGGCTTCGTCTCCGGCCTGCCCCCGGTCATTCTTAAAACGATCGAAGGTATTTCCGGCACGCGGCGGGTGCTGGTCAATGTCGGACGCAGTTTCAATCTCAGTGGGTCGCAACAGGTATGGAAGATTCTTTTTCCAGCTGCATTGCCGACCATTTTCGTGGGTGTGCGGCTGGGTTTGATATTTGCACTCATCAATATCGTCGGCACCGAATTTCTTATCAATTTCGGCGGGCTCGGACAATTAATTACGGATCTCGCCGAGCGATACGATCTCGCCGGCACCTATGCCGCAATCTGTTTTGTCATACTGGTCAGCATCCTGTTTTTCATGGTGTTGGAAAAGGTCGAGCGATGGCTGAGGCCGGTCGATTGACGCGCATACACCGGCCAGCGCCGGTACTAAATCCGGTGATGCTGTTGCGCGTCGCGCTCGTGCTCGCGCTATTGACGGTATGGGAGGTGCTCTCACGGTCGGGCTGGCTTTATCGCGATGTGGTTCCATCCCTGTTCAAAGTCGCCGCTGCCGTATACGCCCTTCTCACCACGAGAGATTACTATTTCAATCTTGGCGTCACGTCGGCTGAAATCGGGGCAGCGCTGCTCATCGGCGGTCTATCCGGGATTGCGGTGGGCCTGCTGCTTGGCGCGAATCGGTTTCTTGCCAAAGCTTATGAACCATTTCTCTACTACCTCGGTCCAACCCCGAAAATTATCTTCTTTCCGGTGATGATCATGTGGTTTGGCGTCGGGCCGGAGTCCAAGGTCGCGCTCGGCACACTCTCCTGCTTCTTTCCAGTTGCACTCAACGTCGCCGCCGGCATGCGCCAGATCGACAAGGTATTGATCCGCGTCGGCAGAAGTTTTCGGGCGACTGGCGCGGAAATGGTGTTCAAGATTTATCTGCCGGCAATGCGGCATCCGATCGTCAACGGCGTGCGCCTGGGCTTCGGTTTCGCATTGATTGGCACCTTGCTCGCCGAAACAAAGCTATCGAATAAGGGTATCGGGTTTCTGATTATTCAAGCCTACAGTACATTCGATATGCCGCGCATGTATGCAATGCTCATCGTCTTGTTCGTCCTGGCATTCGGTGCCAATGCCGCGATCGGCCGACTGGGCGGTCTCGAAAACATCAAACGCACCTGAACCAATAGGCCTTGCATGACGACAGCTTTCACGCCGCAATCGGTATCGGCACAGGCGATTGTCCTGCCGAAAAACCGGGGCTCGTTCTATGGCGGAGCCTGGCATGAGCCCAAGTCGGGCCGATATGTCGATACGATCAGTCCCGGCACGGGCAAATCTCTTGGCAAGGTCGCCGATTCCGACGCCGACGATATTGATGCTGCCGTGGCCTCAGCGAAGGCGGCATTTATCGAGTGGCGTCGCATGCTGCCGCTCGAACGGGCAAAAATACTTCGGCGGATTGCGGAAATTCTTCGCCAAAATGCCAATGAACTGGCGATGATCGACGCCGCCGATTGCGGAAACCCCGTAAAGGAAATGGTAAGCGACGCGATGGTCGCTGCCGCACAGATGGAATTCTTCGCTGGTTTTGTCACCGAGATGAAGGGCACGTCGATTCCGATGGGGCCCGACGTGGTCAACTTTTCGGTGCGGGAACCAATCGGCGTTGTCGGCCGCATCATCCCGTTCAATCACCCATTTATGTTCTGCGCGGGAAAATCTGCCGCCCCGCTCGCCGCCGGCAACACTGTCGTGGTGAAACCTCCCGAACAGGCACCGCTGTCGTCATTGCGACTTGCGGAACTGATCGGTGGCCTGTTGCCGCCTGGAACTTTCAATGTCGTGCCGGGCGGACGCGCCGCCGGACAAAGGCTTGCCAGTCATCCCGGACGTCGCCATGATCGCACTGATCGGCAGCGTGCCGACCGGCCGTGCGGTGATGAAGGCCGCATCCGATACGGTCAAACGCACGATGCTGGAACTGGGCGGCAAGAACGCGTTGATCGCTTATGGCGACGCCGACCCGGACGAAGTTGCCGGCGCGGTTATCGGTGGGATGAACTTTACCTGGTGCGGCCAATCGTGCGGTTCAACAAGTCGCGCCTTCGTCCATGAAGCAATTTACGATGCGGTGATTGCCCGGGTGAAAGAAAAGATCAAATTCTACAGGCCGGGGCTTCCGACCGACCCTGCCACGACCATGGGCGCAATTATTTCCAAGCAGCAATTCGACCGAGTCATGAGCTTCATCGAATCCGCCAAGAGCGAGGGCGCTCAGCTCATCGCCGGCGGCGGCCCGCCCGCCGATCCTGCACTTCAAAATGGGTTTTACATCGAACCAACCGTATTTGCCGTCACGGAAAAGAACAGGATCGCGCGCGAGGAAATCTTTGGACCGGTTCTTGGAGTCTTCAAATGGAGCGACGAGGCCAAGATGCTTGAGACGGTAAACGCCGTAGAATACGGCCTGACTGCCTCAATCTGGACCAACGACCTTTCAACCGCGCATCGCACGGCCCTCACCGTGCAAGCGGGCTATGTCTGGGTCAACGAGGTCAGCAAGCACTTTCTCGGCGCGCCGTTCGGCGGCGTCAAGCAGTCGGGTCTCGGGCGCGAGGAATGCTTCGAGGAAATGCTCGCTTTCACGCAAGAAAAGAACATCCACGTCAGGCTTAGGCCGTCTAAAACCTAGGCCGGCGGATCGAACCCGGCATGGCTCCAGGCCGCGCGATGGACGGGATCAGACATGAAGGCAATGAATTCCGCTGCGGGTGACGCAAATGCGCTGGCCGTCGTCACCGCCGCACCGTAGATCGTCGTGAGCTGGATTTCCGGCGGCAGAGGGCCAACCAAGTCGAGACCGTCGGTATTCACGACTTCGCTCTTCGGATAAAAGCCGATCTCGGCTTCCCCGCTCGCGACCAACTGCACGCCGCCTTCCAGCGCAGGACGGTGGATGATTTTGCCTTTCATCGCGTCGGCGATACCGAGTTGCGTAACCAGCTTTCCCATGTGGGTTCCGCTCGGAGTCGCTCCAGGCGTGGCATGGGTGATCGTTCGGCTCGCGAGAATTGCCTGCTTGACCTTCTCGGCGGTGGACAAATCCGGCTTCGGCGCGCCGGTACGAACCACTGCGTTAATGCTGACCAGACCGAGGACAGCACGGCCATCCGGCCGAACGACGCCGCCCTCTTGATACCCGTCAAGGATATTGGTCGGCATGACGAGCACATCAGCCTTCTCTCCGGCGGCAAGCCTGTCTCGAAGCGCCGACATTACAGCAAAGGCATATTCAACTTTGTGCCCGGACTGCTTTTCAAACTGCGGCGTCAGCTGCAGGAATATTTCCTTCGGCGCTCCGCCACTCATTACATGAAGTATGGCCATTGTTTTGCTACAGCTTGAATGTCTCAAGCGTACCCGGATGAAACAGCTCCTCAACGGCCACAAGGCGCGATGAAAGCCCCTGGGAATGATGGTGGCGTAAAAATGTTTCCAGTGTTGTTCTGTTTGAGGCAACACCGTACGACCAGAAGTCCTCGCCCATAAGCGTACGCGCTTCCATCAAACGCTCCTCGACGAATGGAAGCGTCACTTTAGTGGACGAAGTATCGGCAAGTTTTTCGAGCGCGATCATCTTCGATTGTTCGAAGGCCTTGAACACCGCGCCAGGCAGCCATGGATGGCGTTCCGCGAGTTCGCGGCGCACGCCCACCAGATGCATGATTGGGAAAATCCTGGTGCGCTTGAAATAGTCCTTGGCCGCAGCAACCGGATCCGCGAACAGCCAGCCGATATTCGGATTGCGACCGAAGCCGGGCGGCACGCGCGGCCCAATGAACCCGTCGATTTCGCCGGCTTCGAGCATGCTCGACAGCGTACGTCCGTCCGGTGCGTTCTCGAGCCGCACGTCCTTGGGCAACGTGATCGCAATCTTTTCAGGTCGTCCGGCTTCTTCCAGCCCGCCCCTTATCCAATGGATATCGGAGGGTTTGACGCCGTGATCGTCCTCAAGAATAGCACGTGCCCACACATTGGCGGTCAGTTGATATTCCGGCACACCGATTTTCCTGCCCTTCAGGTCGGCCGGTTTCTTGACGCGGTCGGTTCGCACATAGATGGCGGTATGGCGAAACGCGCGCGAGACGAAGGCCGGAACACCTACGTAAGGGCAATTTCCCTGAGCCGTCTTGACCGTGAAGCTCGACATCGACAATTCGCAGATGTCGAACTCAGCGCGGCGGAAGGCGCGGAAGAAAATTTCCTCAGGATCGAGCGCCATGAATACAGGATCGACGCCATCGATCTGCACCATCCCGTCGCTCAGGGGACGCGTGCGGTCGTAGTCGCGAACGGCTATGGAAAGATTGAGTTTCGCCATGAGAAAGTCCTGGGCGTTTCACAACGACCGGACTGTCATAAGGGAAATGATGCGAGGACGCTACTCTGCTCCGCGCTTCTGCGAGGCCTCGTCCGGCGTCACGTCGACAGCCCGAGCGCGGCCAGTGACCGTCACCGGCCCACGACAATCTTTCATGCACGGATTGGAATTCCAGAAGGATTTTTCGGTCGTCTCGCGGTCGTCGTCGAAGAAGCCGCCCTGATTGGGCATTTTGACCTTGCCCCACGTCTCTTTCGAGAGAACGAATTTGTCATCGACGATATCATTGAGGTTAAGCACGTAAGCGACGACGGCATAAAGTTCGTCGTTGGTGAGCGATTGGGCATCGCCGAATGGCATGGCCCGCCGGACGTAGTCGAATACGCTCGACAGGTAAGGGAAATAGGAGCCGACCGTTTTGACGGGATCATTCGAGGCAAGGGTGCCCTTTCCTTGTGCGAGCTGGGGCCAACGGCCGGCACTTTCGCCGAACTCGCCATGACATGCCGCGCACTTGTCCATGTAGACCTTTTCGCCTTCCTTGACCGAGCCGTGGCCCGGCGGTGCGCCTAGCCCGTCAGGCCGCACGTCGATGTCCCAACCGGCGATTTGCTCTGGCGCCGCGATTTTCCCAATATCGTAGTTGCGCGGCGATTCACTTTTGGCCTGGCCCAGGACATGCCCGGCGGGCACCAGCAAAAATGCCGAGACGAACGCGAACTTACCCAACCTCCACATTCTCGACCTCCCCATCGCGCTTGACGGCCCAAGTCTGAATGCCGTTGTTGTGGTAGATCGAATTGACGCCGCGGATCTTGCGCAAAGCATCCTTGCCCGGCTGCACGTAACCGGTCTCGTCCATGGCGCGCGATTGCAGCAGGAGCGGCTCCCCGTTCCAGTCGAACTCCGAATAAAACCGAACGCAGGCTTTGTCGAAAACCGGACAATCGATCCGTGCGCTTCGCCAATTACGGCCGCCGTCGAGTGAAATGTCGACGCGCTTGACCTTGCCGCGGCCGGACCAGGCGAGACCCGAGATCACGTTGAAGCCTTTTTGTTTCAAAGGTGCCTGTGGCGAAGGCGATGTGATTACTGATTTTGCGTCCATCACGAAGGTAAACTGACGCGCCCGGCCATTTTCGAGCAGATCGGTGTATTTCGACGTCTCCTCCCGCGTGAACCACGGCTGATCGCCGACCTTGAGCCGGCGTAGCCATTTCACCCAGACATTGCCTTCCCAACCCGGAACCACCAACCGCGCCGGGTATCCCTGCTCTGGCCGCAGCATCTCGCCGTTCATGCGATAGGCGACCATGCAATCGTCAAGCGCCTTTTCGATCGGGATCGAGCGGTTCATCGCTCGCGGCATCGCCACCTTCCGCCAGAATCCATTTTGCGTTGGGCTTCAGACCGGCCTGCGCGAGCAAGACTTTGAGGGAAACGCCCGTGTACTGGACGCAATGCACCATCCCGTGGGTGTACTGGCAGCCATTAAGCTGCGCGCCGCGCCATTCCATGCCGGAATTGGCGGCACATTCGAGAAAATAGATTTTATTGGTCGCGCGGAAACCGCTTGAGATCGTCGAGCGTGAAGATAATTGGCTTTTCGACAAGCCCGTGCAGCATCAAACGGTAATCGTCCGGATCAATTTCCGCGATACCTCCATGGTGGCGCTCGAAGCAAAGCCCGTTGGGTGTAATGATGCCGTCAAGCGTCGTGCAGCGGCGTGAAACTCACCGAGGATTCCGGCGTCGCAGTCAGCCATGGCACCGTCCGGCGGATGACCTCCTTTTCGTATTTGGAGGGATTGCCATAGGCGCGCAGGCCAACGCCATCGCCGAGTTGACGAGTCCAGCGCGGCGACGTTCGGCGGAAGATTTTCCGCGGCACCGGCGCGAGCGCCAGCAGCGCTCGCCACAGCAAACCCGGCCGCGCCCACAAGAAAATGGCGTCGGCTGGAGGGATTGGTCGGAGTCTTCATCAGCGCCTCCCGGCACGTGGATCAGCCGGATAGGCTCATATCACATTCTATTTTATGAATGTAATTGGAATGTAGGCTAAGCCCCGGAAATTTTTACGCTGGTGTTGGGGGACACACGCACGGCTCTTTCCGCGGCGACATGGCGTTCCACCAATTCCCACACTGGCGGACCTTCCGTACCTTCATTCACGCTTGCCCAACCCGCGACGATATATTCCTTCTTTGCCTCAATAGGTTTGCCGGATTTTAAATGGGTCAAGCCGGAAATCCGACGTCCCATTGGCTTTGCGATGTCGATCGCATAGCCGAGCCCTCCGCAGCGCACCATGTCACCGCCCTGCTGATAGTACGGGTCCGGATTGAACAGATTGTCCGCCACATCCTCCAGCACCTCCTTCAGCCGCTCGCCTGTCATGGAGATACGATAGACCTGCGGATAGGTAATGGCCGTCGCGTTATGTATATCCTCGACCGTGATTGCCTGGCCTGGAAGCACGCTCGTGCCCCAGCGGAACCCTGGCGACAAGGCGATTTCCGCTTCACGCTCTTTCAAAAGCGCTGCACAAATGAGGTCGTCAAATGTGCCGTTGAAATTGCCGCGCCGATAAAGCAACAACTCCGCGTGACCGACAACACGCGCGAGTTCTTTGCTGTAGGGTGCGCGCGCCTTGGCAACGGCAACAGCCATTTCAGCGTCCGGTCTGATGACATCGGCAAAAAGCGGAATCAGCTTGTAGCGAAAGCCTCTCACCGTCCCGTTCTGAACGTCGAGATCGAGACGGGACACGAACTTCCCATGGCTACCCGACGCGACCAGCAGCGTGTTACCGATCTTGATCGCTTCGGGCAACGCATCGTGCGTGTGGCTGGTGAGGATGACATCGATGCCCGAAACCCGTTGCGCGAGCTTGCGGTCGACATCGAAACCGTTGTGTGAAAGCAATACCACAAGTTGCGCGCCGGCCTTGCGCGCCTTCTCCACATTTGCGCGCACGTCTTCCTCACGGATTCCGAACGACCATTTCGGTATCATCCAGCGTGGATTGGCAACCGGCGTGTAAGGGAATGCCTGGCCGAGTACGGCAATTTTAACGCCGCCCTTTTCGAAGATCTTCATCGGCTCGAATGCCGGCTCGTTCCACTCGGTGTCGCGGATATTGAGCGCAAGGAATGGAAATCCAAGCTTGTCGATCAGCTCCTTCAGCCTTGCTTCGCCATAGGTGAATTCCCAATGGCCGGTCATTGCATCGGGATTGAGCAGCGCCATGCAATCGACCATGTCCTGGCCTTTGCTGCGGTTCGCACCGAGCGAGCCCTGCCAGGTGTCACCGCCATCGAGAAAGAGAACCTTATCGTTCCCCCGATCCGCGCGCACATGCTTGACCACCGCGGCCAGCCGATCGAGCCCGCCGATGCGGCCATAGGATTTGGCGAGCGCCTCGAAGTCCCGATCCGTCAGCGCATAGGCCGAAGCCGACTTTTCCGGAACGCCGAAGCGCTTGAGAAAGGCCTTGCCTGTCAGATGCGGAGGCTGCCCCCGCGCCTCGCCGACGCCGATATTGACCGAAGGCTCGCGAAAATATACCGGCGCAAGCTGGCCGTGGATATCGGCCACGTGCAACAGCGTGACATTACCCAGCGCGTCAAACTTGAGCAGCTCGGCTTCCGTCAGGCGCTGCTGCGTGACCGCACGGGCAAACGCACCATCGCCTGCCACAAGCGCCGCGCTTGCGGCGCCGATCTGCAGGATTTCACGGCGGGTTATCATTCAGTCTGCAACTTGTGCTTCGCGCTACGTTTTGCCGGCGAGCACAAGGCTTGCGCGCCGTTATTTAGTGCCGAATGCCGGGGACGCTCAACTTCAGGCCCTCGTTCTCCGCTGCGAGATACAATTCTAGATCGCCGTATTCCTTGGCATCCGGCGGAAGTTCGTCGGCGCGGATATTGACCTGACACCACTGGAATCGCTGACGAATGTCCCAGATCGTCAGCAGGCTGGTGCGCCACGTCGGGAAATGGTCGTACTGGCCTTTCGGCGCGCCCAGCCATTGGCCGCGAATCCAGTGATTGGCCGCCTTACCATGACAATCGGTGCATGCGAAATTGAGTTCGCCGATCTTTCGGCCAGCGAGTTCCTTGCCGCGCGCAATTGCAGCTTTTGCATCCGCGCTTGTCGTATCCACATTGATGGGCGAGCCATTTGCCAGATTATGGAGATAGACGGACATGGCACGATTTTCGTCCGTCTCCATGAGCCAGTCGGCGCCAGTCGTGGCCTTGGCGTGGCGGGTGACGAATTCCTCAACGCCCAGAACTTTGTTCAGGCGCGGCTCCCATTTCGGCATCGATGCCGCCCAGGTCTTGAACGACGACGACGGATCGTTGTGACAGGTGTTGCAGGAGAATCCGGTTGACCCCCTTTTCTTCCAGAGCTCCTGCGCCTTATCGATTGCCCACATGCCCGGATTCTCGATCGGATCGAGGTTCTCGCGCTTTTCGACGGGCGCCGGGCGCTTTTCCGGATTGTCCAGCTCCGTTTTAAAGACCGGCCGCCGTTTTCAAGGTCTTCAGGAACGCAACCATGTCGCTGATTTCCTGATCGCTGAAAACACCATGACTCGCCCCATGGCGGCATCACCGTATCCGGGTTGTAGACGCGTGCGTCGTAGATGTAGTTGAAGAGCCACTCGTCTTCACGCCCGGCATTTCCGATCTCGGAAAGATCAGGGCCGACATTGCCTGGAAGGTTGGCGCCCCCCGCGGGTCCCATCACGTGACATGCAAGGCACGAACCGCCTCGATTGCGGTCGGCTACGAGCTTGCCGCCTTTGCCAGCGTCGCCGCTTATCGGATTCGAAAGCTTGCGCGGCTCCTTTGGAGCGGCCGGCGAGGAGACATGCGCAAGCGTGCTCCACTTGGCTTCATCGCGTGCTGGCCAGCCGGAATAACGCTTCCACGGCCGTACCGAGGCATCACCCTTTGTTTCAAGCGGAGCCACCTTGCCTTGAGCCTGCGCATTGGCAAGCGACCCATTGGCGATGGCAAATAACCCTGCCGTCATCAGCATGACGGCGCCCGCCAAAATCCCTCCACGCGTCATTGAATCCTCCCCAACAAACAATTCTCTTTTTATCGGTCTGGCGCATTTTGCGCACATCCGGCGATCAACTCACGGTAATGCTTTCCTCCGCCGTGGTGATCGTTCCGTCGTCGTCGGTCCAGCTGAACTTGAAAGTACCGCTTTCGTCGACTTTGGCGTGGAATTGCATGTAGGGATTGGCGGCAATCGCGGGCTCAAGATTGACGGTCAGCACCGGCTTTCCGTTGAACTCACACGCAAACTTATTGATGATCTTGCGAGGGATTGTCTTGCCGTCCTTATCCTTGCGTTGCCCTGATTCCATGATGTGCGGCAAAAGCGTCTTGATCTCGATAATCTCGCCCTTCTTTGCCTCTTTCGGAATTTTAAGCCGCGGTTTTTCCGCCATGTTGATCTCCTGAATTTTTCCTGTTGCCCGATCAGCCGCCGCAGCCGCCGATGGTGACCTTCACCAGCTTCTGGCCGGTGAAAAACTCACCCTTACTGGTTTTCGCAACGACAATGATGTTCTGCGTCGTCGCCAGGCGGATGCGCGTCGAAGCCTCGGCTTTCCCGGTCAGAGGCGACAGATGAAAGGTGGCAACACCCGGATTTGGATTGCCGTCTGCAACAACGAGAATTTCGCTGACATAGTTTTCGGCGGTCATAGGTGCGTCGACCGCAACCGACAGCGGCACTGTATTCCCGTTCTCCGCTATTTCGGGCAATTCAATCGATATTTTGCCCTTCTCTGCCGTTTTTCCGCCTGTGAACTTCGCAATCTGGTCCGCAGCCTCTTTCACGGCGGCTACTGCGGTCTCATTCCAGCCGGTCAGCGTAAGCGCCGCACCCGAGGCGCCTAGCCCCAACGCACCGCGGCGGGATAATTGTCGCATTCGTCTCTCCTCCAACTAACCAGGTTCGGCGGATATGAGCCCCGCACAATCAAGACCATAGCGGCGCTCGCCGGCCTATTCAAATCATATTCACAAAAAAGAATATACTTTTCGCAAGGCCCGTGGCCGAGAGAATAGTACGTTCAGCTGGGGAGTGATTTGAGATAGTCGCGGAAGGTCTTGCCCTCGTAAGCTTTTTCCCGGACATAACGGAACATCGCGAGAAAATCATCCGGCAACATATAGCCGGCGGCACGGTTGACCTCGCGCTTGGATGGCGGAAGGGCCTTAAGCGTTGCCGCGCGCTCCCCGAAGAATTGGAAAGTCGGAGTGAACCGGACGCCATATTTTGCGGCCATTGCCTTTTCCGACAGTTCCTGCCCGTCAAAATCGGTGACCTTGCGCGAGCCGATGATGTTGAGCTGGAGCACTTCGAAATTAGCCTTCACATAGTCGGCAATCCGTGGCTGCGAAAAATTCACAAAGTGCGTTTCCTTGCAGTATGGGACATCCGCGCAACTCCCACATGATCACGAAGCGCTTTCCTTCCTTTCGGGCACCCTCAAGATCGTCGGCGAGGTCGAGAAAGCTCTCCAAAAACCACGGCTGCCTGTAGAGTCCGTCGTCGGTCAATATCGGCTCTTCCGCATGCCCCCGCGTTGTCGCGAGCGCCACCGCAGATACCGCACCAATCAGCAAATTCCGCCGTCTAATCATGATCGTATTCCGTAAACCACGACTGCAAAGTCGCCTCCTCGCCGGCCATAATGACGCATATATTTATAGCCCCAAAGCCACGCGTCTCAAAATCCGGTGAACACTGTGACGATCTGGTTTGCCCGTGCTGCATGTCTGATGGCCGTTCTGCTTGGCAGCGGCCTTTTCGCCCGCGCTGACGAACTTGCTGACTTTAATTCCGCAGTTGAAGCCCTCAGCGCACATAACCGAACCGCGATCGGCTATCTCCGCACCGAAAACATAGATCTGGCATCGCTTGAGGTTGATCGGCTACGCGACGCATGGACAAGATTTACCGAGCGTTTCGCCGGAAACCGACCCCAGGCGTTCGATGGCAATGCTCTCTACGGCAATCTTTTCACGACCGTGAATGCACGTCTTGTCGGCGCCGATCTGATGCTCAAAATCGGACGGCCTGACGCGGCGCGCATTTCGCTCGATGGCATCCGCAAGGATCTCTACGATCTGCGCAAGGCGAGCGGAGTCTCCGTACTCGCCGATTGCATTCGCGACGCGAATGCCAAAATGGATGAATTGATGGTCTACGATGGTCGAGCCCCTGATTTGAGTTCGGCCGGGCCCACAGACGAAATTACGAACAAAGCTTCCACCTACGGATCCGTGCTTGATCGCTGCGACAGGACTGCTGGCGACACCGTTCGCGTGTCGCCGGAATTTCGGCGACTGGTCGACGGAGCCAAGGCAAGTCTTGCGCTAATTCCAAAAGCGATTGCTACGCACGACAGCAATCTCCTGCATCGCGTCCTCATCGAGCTGCGTTCGTTTGATAATCTTGCTCGATTTCCGATTCGGCTAACCGGCTTTCGAGCGCATCGCATCAACATCGCGCGCCGCGTCGTCTTGATCGGCAATGGTCGACATATTCTGTTTTTATGATATATTCTTACCACGTACGTCCATGTCGTCCGACTGTCCGAGAGAATGAAATTGCCCAGTAAAACAAAAATACAGAACATTTTTTCTTCTGGAGCAATTGTCGCGCTGTGCCTTGCTTCGACACTCGCACATGCGGCGGAACTCATCATGTTCGAACAGACCGGATGTGCCTGGTGCGACACTTTTGACCGCGAAATCGCACCGATCTACCCTAAAACTGCGGAAGCGCAACGCGCACCGCTTCGCCGAGTGAATATCGATCAGCCATTGCCGCGGATCTGGATTTCATTGCGGTCGAACGGCTTGCACCGCTGTTTGTGTTGGTCGACAAAGGTCGCGAAGATCGGCCGCATTCGCGGCTATCCCGGGGTGGAAAATTTCTGGGGCTTGGTCGGCGCGTTGATCAAGACTTTGGATGCGGATGAAATGGAGCGAAAACAGAAGAGTCGACCGAAAAACCGTTGCACGCAGCTGGTTGATCGTCTGTATTCAAGCAGCGCGCAAACCGATTTGTTGGTGTACGTATGGAATTACAACATTTGGATACACGAGCCCGTTCCAGCGAACTCGACCGCATGGTCGGCAACGCCAAGCGCGCAAGCAATTTTCTCAAAGCGCTGGCACACGAAAGTCGATTGTTGATCCTCTGCATCCTCGCAGAGGGTGAAAAATCGGTCAGCGAACTCGAAGATCTGCTCAGTTTGCGGCAACCGACTGTGTCGCAGCAACTCGCGCGGCTCCGCAGCGATGGTCTGGTCTCGACACGGCGGGACGGCAAGGCGATCTATTATAAATTGGCAAGCGACGATGCGCGCGTCGTCATCGGCGCAATTTACGACGTGTTCTGCCGAAGGCTGAGGAAACGTTAGTGCACTGCTGCTGTCATGGAGATGGGAGAAGTTCCGCGGTTTTGCCGGACACCCAGTAAGCCGCAAGGCCGATCCATTCATATGCCGCGGCGTCTAGACGTTTGATACCGTCAGACAACGTTCGCTCCGAATTGGCATCAAGTTTTCCACCGTCCGCCAGCCGACGGGATAGGCCTCGACCTGAAATCCGATTTTTCGGAAGCAGCCAATGGCGCGCGGCATGTGCAGCGCGGACGTCACCAGCAACCAGCGCTCGCCGGGCTTTGGGTCGACGAGTTGCTTTGTGATAGCGGCATTCTCAAATGTGTTGCGGGATCTCTTTTCCAGGAGCACGCGTTCTCGGGCGATGCCGAAGCTGTCAAGCAATGGATAGAGATAATCCGCCTCAGGCAATTCATCGGCAAAAAGACTTGCGTCACCCCCGGAATATACAATTCGAGCCGCGGGATAGGCGCGTGCAAGTTTGGCCAGCGCAATAATGCGTCCCGCGTCGCCATCAATCACTGTTTCGCCGTGGGCGCGTGAGAGCCGCGGGGATATTGCACCCCCTAACACGACGATGCCGTCCGGCGCTCCGCGGCTTGCGTCCCACGGCGGAAAACGGTCTTCGAGCAAGTGAATAAAGAAATTCCCGATCGGCACGTAGCCTGCTGCTGCCAGAGCAACAATACTGAGGGCGGCAATCCATGTACCGATCCGCTTCCGGCCCAGCGCGATCAGCGCGACGCCGAGGAGCCCAAGAATGATCAGGAGATTGGACGGAAACAGCAGTAAAGCGGCCGTCTTCGAAAGGGTGAAGAACATCAGCGCGTCTTTTTCCAGTCCTCGTATCGCTTCTTGTTTTCGTCGTTGGGCGGATAGAGGCCCGGCAGCTTTGCGCCCTTCTCCACTTCCTGCACCAGCCAGCTCTCAAGCAGCTCGTGTTCCGCACCCTCTCTGGCAACGAACTCAACCAGGTCTTTGGGGATTACCACCGCCCCGTCATCGTCGGCAACGATAACGTCATCCGGGAAAATCGCACATCCGCCACACCCGATCGGTTCATTCCATCCGACGAAGGTTAGTTGGTTGACGGAAGCCGGTGCCGCAACGCCGGCACACCAGACCGGCAGACCTGTAGCCAGCACGCCGTGTTTGTCGCGCATGACGCCATCGGTGATCAAAGCCGTGACACCACGCTTGACCATTCGCATGCACAGGATGTCACCGAAAATGCCGGCTCCGATTACGCCCATGGCATCAGCGACCACGACACAATTCTCCGGCATGGCCTCAATCGCGCCGCGCGTGGAAATTGGCTTCGACCAACTCTCTGGAGTCGCGAGATCTTCGCGCACCGGCACAAAACGCAGCGTGAAAGCCGGGCCGACTACGCGCTTCCCGGAAAATCCGAGCGGCATAGCGCCTGCCATCCAGGAATGGCGAATTCCTTTCTTGAGCAACATCGTGGTGATTGTACCGGTCGTAACATCACGGAGTGATTCGAGAGCGGAAGCCATCGCGGATCCTCACGCAGCCTTGAGACCAAGCCGTTCGTCGCGGCGACGTATCCAGATAACAAATGGAATCGCAAGCAGCACCATCCAAAGCTTGCCGATGATCTGGCCGAAGAGAAATTCGAGCGAACCGAATGCCAACCAGAGGAAGACGACGGAGTCGACCACCAGACCGGCTGTGCTCGAAGCGATCACCGCTGCCACCAATCGCCGGCGCGCAAGCGGGGTATAGATCGCGAAATCCGCAATTTCAGACAAAAGAAATGCGGCTGCCGAGGCCAGCACCAGCGAGGTCGGCGCCAGTCCCGCCGATATTGCGGCGCCGGCCACAATCGCACCGACACCAAATTCGACGCCAAGTCGGCGCTGCACCAGATCACGCAGCACGAGCGCCGCGCCGACCATCAATACGCCCGAGGGCGCCACGATACCGGGTGCGACGGGCACCAGGCAGGGGCCATTTTGCACGCAAACCGTTCCCACGTGGCCGATCATCCAATTGGCGGCGGGAATCGTGAGGCAAAACAATACGAGAAATATCCCGCCTTCGATGTTTTTGCGTCGATCGTTATCGATCATGCTTTCCTTCGACCCATGAACTTAGCAAATCCTTGCGCCCGGAGTTTGCACGCCGGACAGGTCCCGCAGCCGTAACCCCAGTCGTGGCGTTTACCACGGTCGCCCAAATAGCAGCTATGGCTGTCTTCGATGACGAGATCAAGAAAGGCCGTTCCGCCAATCTCCTCCGCCATTGCGAATGTGCCGGCCTTGTCGACCCACATCAGCGGCGTGTGAATGGTAATCCGCTTATCGAGACCAAGTGTCAGCGCAACCTGCATGGCTTTGACCGTATCATCGCGACAGTCCGGATAACCTGAGTAGTCGGTTTCGCACATACCGGCCACAAGATGACGGGCACCACGACGGTACGCGAGCGCACCGGCAAAACAGAAAAAAATCAGGTTACGGCCCGGGACAAAGGTCGTCGGAAGGCCTGAACTCGGCAATCTCGATTGCGGTTTGACGGGTAAGAGCGGTTTCGGAGATGGCCGCCAGCGCATCGAGCTTCAGCAGATGATCCTCCCCGAGACGCCCCTTCCATTCGGCATTGAGCACCGATATCTGGTCGCGCAGACGCGAACGTAGGCTCAGCTCGACCACATGACGCTGGCCGTAGTCGAATCCGAGCGTCTCGACGTGGGCAAAGCGCTGTAGTGCCCAAGCAAGGCACACGGTGGAATCCTGCCCGCCCGAAAAAAGGACAAGCGATGAATCGGGGCTGACCGTCATGAAGGCTACTATAATGCTTTGCGCCACCCGTGCTAATTGGTGTGCGACCCCAGGGTAAGAAGGCTTCGTCCATGAGCAATGCGAACGGCATGATCGCTGTCGACAAGATGGGGGCCAAGATCCTCTTTGTCGATCCGGCAACATTTGAAACACAGAAAGTGCTTGATGGATTCCAACGCACCGTCCACGAGCTGCTCATCGTCCCGGAAACAGGGCGCGCCTATGTGCCGATTTACGGGGATGGCATTCACGGCCGCAATCCCCATCCCGGTCACACGCTGTGCGTCATCGATCTCCACAAGCGCATACTGATCCAAGATATAGATCTGCGCCCCTACATCGCCCCCCATACGCTCAAGCTCGGCCCGGACGGATTGATTTACATCACTTGCGAAAACAGCGCGGTGGTCGCGCTGATTGATCGAAATACGCACCAGGTCGTCGACGCAATCAGATTCCGGTTCGACCAACGCGCACCGCCTCATCATCGCGCCGGACGGGCAACGGCTCTATACCGAAAACGAAGAAGACGGCGAGGTTTCAGTCATCGATCTTCCGAATCGCAAGCTTCTCGGCAAGGTCAAGACACCCCACCCGCTTGCCGGCATCACCATCAGCGTCGACAGCAACACCGTTGTTGTCGTTTCGGACCAGGAGCCGGTGTTGTTTCTGATCGACACCAAAGCGGGGCAAGTGAAAAAAACGGTGCGTCTCATGGACGTTCCGAAGCCCGCGCAGATTGCGCGTTACAGTCCGGACTGGAGCATCCTCGGCGTTACCAGCCTCAATAGCGACACGGTCAGTTTGATCGCGCCATCATTCGACCAGCAGACGGCAATCAAGGTCGGAAGTCAGCCGATGGATATGGCCTACCGCGGGCGCGAACTGTTTGTTGCCTGCCAAGGCGATGGCTCGGTCCACGTCATCGACATACCCGAGAAACGCTGGAAGCAGAGCTTCAATGCAGGCACCGGCTGCGAGTCACTCGGGTTTTTCTGATGCTCAATCCCACCGCGGCGACCATGTCCAGTCGACGATGCGGCCGCCACGGCGGGCAAGCCCCGCGATATCGCGCATTTCGGCGTCGGTTAGCTCGAAATCAAACAAGCTAAAGTTCTCTTCCAGGCGCTCGATTTTGCTTGTGCGCGGGATAACGATGATGCCCTGCTGGACAAGCCATCGAAGGCAAACCTGCGCCGCCGTCTTCTTGTGCGCTTTGCCTATTGTTTCCAGCAATTCGTTGCCTTTGGCGCCCCCTCGTGCAATCGGGCTGTAGGCCACGACCGCCATTTTATAACTGCGGCACGCGGCGATGACCTTGTCCTGATTTAAAAATGGATGGCATTCGATCTGGTTACAGACCAGCTCGGTCGATATCCGGTTCGCTTCAGCAAGAAGCGCCAAAGTGAAGTTCGATACTCCGATCTGTCGCGCGTAGCCTTCCTGCTTCATTTTGGCCATGGCGCCAAGCGTCTCGGCCAGAGGAACGCGTGGATTTGGCCAATGGATCAGCAACAGATCAATCACGTCGAGCCGCAGTTTCGCGAGGCTTTCCTTCACCGACCGCTCAAGGTCGTGCGGTGCAAGCATCGTCGGTTGCACCTTGGTGGTCACGATCACCTCGGGCCTGAGACCCGACGCACGCACGCCCTCACCGACTTCACGTTCATTATCGTACATTTGCGCGGTGTCTATATGGCGGTAGCCAATGCGAATGGCTTGCTCGGTGAGGCGCGTACAATCGCGGCCACGGAGGGCCCAGGTGCCAAGCCCAATGATCGGGATCTTGAATCCCTTTGTCTCGACCATCGACGCAGAGGCAAATTTTTTGGGTTCGATGGCCATTACGAAAGCCCTACCACACCGCCGTGTAGCGCCTTCTTCCCAAGCTCGCCGGTCGCATCACCACTACGGCGTATCCCATTTCGGCGCGTGCGGCGGATTGACTACACGCATATTGGTCGCGTTGAGTTTCTTCAGATCGGCCATATCGGAATCCGACAGCTTGAAATTAAACACATCCAGATTCTGTTTCAGGTGTTCAGGAGTGGCGGTACGCGGAATTGCGCAAACGCCCATCTGCACTAGGTACCGCAACGATACCTGCGCAGCGGTTTTGCCGTGCGCTTTGCCAATGCGCTCGAGAGCGTCCGCCCCCGGAACCTTGCCGCGCGCAATCGGGCAGTAGGCAACGACCGCCATCCCGTGCTTCTTGCAGCCTGCGAGAACCTTGTCCTGATTTATGAATGGATGCATTTCGATCTGATTGCAGACAAGCGGCTCCGACGTCACCGCCCAGGCTTCGTCCAACATGGCCGTCGTGAAATTCGCGACACCAATATGCTTGGTCTTGCCTTCCTTTTTGGCCTTGCACAACGCGCCGACTGAAAGCTTGAACGGAACCTCGGGGTTGTTCCAGTGGATCAGCAGGAGGTCGACGTAAGGGAGTTTCAGATTGGCCAGACTCTGCTCAAGCACCTTTGCGAACGCATCCGGCATCAAATCGCCCTGGCGTACTTTGGTGCAGATGAAGACGTCCTCTCTCTTGACGCCCGACTGCCGCAACCCCTCTCCATTCTCCTTCTCGTTGCCATAAAAGGCGGCCGTGTCGAGATGGCGATAACCGATCTGCAACGCAGCTTTGACGGCTTGAACGCACACATCGTCCTTCAAGGTCATTGTGCCAAGACCGATGGTTGGAATACGCGCGCCATGCGCTTCAATCACTTGGGTTTCAATTACTTGCATTACCGACTCCTTGCTACGGCGTTAGGGAAAAGCTTGGCGAAGGGGCTTGGAGAATGCCCCGTCGCCACGATGCTGCCAACCGGGGTTCCGCTGGATGGTTATGTGTAGCCAATGATCACGCGAATTTTTATTGACATGAAATGGCGCAATACTTTGTGCGGCAACGCTTTCAAGGGTGTTCTTACATTGGAATAATTCAAGAGTAAAAGAAAGATATTGCATCAACGGCATTTAATGCTTTTGTGAGGACCATTCCTTACGATGAGGATCGGATGCGCAGGATTGTCGCTATTGGCATATTTGGGCTCCTCGTGCTGGGGCCTTCGGCAGCACATGCCGCCGATTATGTGCTGACCCTCAAGGATCATCGGTTTAGTCCGGCTGAGATCAAGGTGCCGGCAAATCAACGGGTGACGATCACACTGATCAATGAGGATGCGACCCCCGAGGAGTTCGACAGCAGCGCACTGAAGGTCGAAAAGGTGGTCGCGGGCAAATCGAAAGGTGTCGTGCGCATCGGGCCGCTGAAGGCGGGACGCTACCCGTTTATTGGTGAGTATCATGAAGCCACCGCCAAAGGCGTTGTGGTCGCGGAATAAGTCATGCTTGGCGCACTGATCATCGTCTTTCGTGAAGTGATCGAGGCCGGCCTGATCGTCGGCATCGTGATGGCTGCGACGCGTGGCGTCGCCGGTCGCGGCCGCTGGATCACGCTCGGCATTGCCGGCGGCGTATTGGGCGCCGGCATCGTCGCGATGTTCGCGGGCGTCATTTCCGAGACGTTCCAGGGTGCTGGCCAGGAACTGTTCAACGCAACGGTGCTCGGCATCGCGGTCATTATGTTGATGTGGCACAACGCCTGGATGGCACGGCACGGCCGCGAGATCGCCGACGAGATGCGCAAGATCGGCACCGCGGTGAGCGAAGGCGCCAGGCCGTTGACGGCATTGGCTGTTGTCGTCGGACTCGCAGTCTTGCGCGAAGGCTCCGAGGTTGTGCTTTTCCTCTATGGGATCATGGCGTCCGGCACATCCGGTTCGGCGTTGTTCATTGGCGGCGTGCTGGGCATTGCGGCCGGCGCCGCATTCACCGGGTTGACCTATTACGGGCTGCTGGCGATCCCGAACCGCTACATTTTTTCGGTGACGAGCTGGTTGATCGCGTTGCTTGCCGCAGGGATGGCAGCACAGGCCGCACAATTTCTAAATAATGCGGGCGTTGTGATAGCGCTCGACCGCACGGTCTGGGATACGTCATGGCTCTTGTCGGAAGGAAGCATTTTCGGTCGCCTGATGCACACGCTGATCGGCTACACCGAGCGGCCGACTGAAATGCAGCTGCTGGTCTACATCACCACGCTTTTTGCGATGTTCCTGCTCATGCGGATTGCGCGTTATTCGCCGCGCGACCGCGTCCCCGCGGCCGCCGAGTAGCGTCAGCGGCGGCGCCCACCCAATGCGGCGAAGGTGGCATCAGGCGCTTGGTCGATCAGCTTGAGCAGCGCCCGTGCCGGTCCCCGCGGATGACGTTTGCCCTGTTCCCAGTTCCGCACGGTTTCGATCGGCACCTCGATCTTTTCCGCAAAGGCGGCCTGCGTTAGCCCGCAGCGCGCGCGCACATGGCGCACAAATTGCGCCGGATCACTGTGATCGATCGTCTTCTCGGCTCCGTCAGGCAGGATTTCCACGATCCGCCCGTCGGCCTTCAGCCGCACCCGCATCATGGCCACGCTCCCATCGCCGGTGGTGTCGGCCAATGCCCTAGCTGATTCGCGGCTTCGAAAAGTTAATGCCACCGTTCACCGGGTTTTTTCGAATATCTCACGCCCGATCAACATGCGGCGAATTTCCGATGTGCCCGCCCCGATCTCGTAAAGCTTGGCGTCCCGCAAGAGGCGGCCGGCGGGAAAATCATTGATGTAGCCGTTGCCGCCGAGGCACTGAATTGCCTCAAGCGCCATCCAGGTTGCGCGCTCGGCTGCGTAGAGGATCGCGCCCGCAGCGTCCTCCCGGGTCGTCCGTCCTTCGTCGCAGGCACGGGCAACTGTATAGACGTACGACCTGGCTGCATTCATGGTTACGTACATGTCAGCAAGTTTTGCCTGAACGAGCTGGAATTGGCCGATCGCCTGACCAAATTGCTGCCGCTCGTGCACATAAGGGATCACCAGATCCATGCAGGCCTGCATGATGCCCAAAGGGCCGGCCGCCAGCACAACTCGCTCGTAGTCGAGACCGGACATCAGCACGTTGACGCCGTTGCCCACCGCGCCAAGAAGATTTTCTTCAGGGATTTCACAATCGGAGAAAACCAACTCGCTTGTGTCGGAGCCTCGCATTCCGAGCTTGTCGAGCTTTTGCGCCGGCTCAAATCCCTTGAACCCTTTCTCGACTATGAAGGCGGTTATGCCGCGCGCGCCCGCGGTCCGGTCGGTTTTGGCGTAGACGACCAGTGTGTCCGCGATCGGACCATTCGTGATCCACATTTTTGAACCGTTGAGGACGTAGCGATCGCCTTTTTTGTCGGCGCGCGTACGCATCGAAACGACATCGGAACCGGCGCCCGGCTCCGACATTGCCAGCGCACCGACGTGCTCGCCAGAAATCAATTTCGGAAGGTATTTGCGCTTTTGCTGATCGGTGCCGTTGCGCCGAAGCTGATTGACGCAGAGATTTGAATGTGCGCCGTAGGAAAGGCCAACCGCTGCACTGGCGCGCGAAATCTCCTCCATGGCCACGCAGTGCTCGAGATAGCCGAGCCCTGCCCCACCATACTCCTCCTCAACCGTGATGCCATGCAGGCCGAGCGCTCCCATTTCAGGCCAAAGATCGCGTGGGAAAACATTGTCCCGATCAATGGCGCTCGCGCGCGGCGCGATACGATCCTGCGCAAAATCACTCACGGACTTGCGCAGCATGTCGACGTCGGCCCCGAGGCCAAAATCAAAGCCCGCCCATGCATTTGGAATCATTCGGTGCCTCCGCTCGCACACTTGAACAGGTGCAACTGGCGACCGACATTATAAGCTGGCGGTCACGCTGTCAGCGCCTCGCCTGAAGCCGGCAGAACCTTACCGCTGTGTTTAGCCCGGGCGAGTATCTGGTCAATCGCGGCCGCCGGCGCGGGCTTTGCGAACAGGAAACCCTGCATCTCATCGCAGCCGGCCAGACGCAGCAGAACGCGCTGATGTTCCGTTTCCACACCCTCAACCAGCACAGAAAGACCTAGCGCGCGGCCGAGCGCCACGATTGCCTGGATAATTACGCCGCCATTAGCAGACCGCCCAAGCGCGGCGACGAAGCTCTTGTCGATTTTGAGCTTGTCGAGCGGGAAACGCTGAAGATATCCCAGATTCGAGTAGCCGGAGCCGAAATCATCAAGCGCCACGCGCACACCGAGGGCATGCAGATCCTTGATGCGTCTGATCATCTCCGCGGGATTGTCGATTAGCACTCCTTCGGTAATTTCCAGGACAAGCCGCGACGGTATGATCGCGCTTTCTGCAAGCTCCGACCGCACAAGATCGACGATGGTGCGATCACGTACCTGCAACGGTGACAGATTGACCGCGATGTAAAGATCATCGGGCCAGCGTTTGGCTTCCTGCAACGCCCGGCGAAGAACGAAGGCGCCAATCGTATCCATCAACCCCATCTGCTCGGCTACCGGAATAAATGTCGTGGGCGGGATTGGACCGCGTGTAGCATGAGTCCACCGCAGCAACGCTTCGACACCGACCATCCTCCCGCCCTGCGACGATACGATCGGCTGATAGTGCAGATCCAATTCGTTTGCGCTGACGGCTCGCGGAAGCTCTCGACGGATGAACTTTTGATCGGTGGAAATAGTATCGATCGAAAGGTCAAAGGCGACGATCGCTCCCGGCCCTCTTTTGGCGGCAGCACGCAATGCAAGATCGGCACGGCGAGTAAGTTCGCCGCGCGTCGCCGCGTGAGCCGGAGCCTGCGCAAAGCCTGCATGCGCGCTCAGCCGCACAACGGAATCGAGCCAATAGGGGCGCGAAATGGCGTCGATGGCTTGACGAATAATCGTCTCGGCCTCGACGTGCCGGCCGGCGGTCAATGTCAGCCCAAATTCGTCGCTGGCAATACGACCACAGCTCACCTGCGCAGGCAGAACTTCTTTTAGCCGCCGGGCGACTGCAGAGATGAGCTCGTCGCTACCCAATACACCTTGATGTGCAGCGACATCGTCCATTCCATCGAGCTCGATCAGTGCGAATGTCGTCGAATTCATCATCCGCGCGTTCGGCGAGCGCTAGATCGAGAAACTCGAGTGTCTTGGCATGGTTGGGCAGGCCCGTAAGCTTGTCTTCGTCCGCGGTGCGGGCCACTTCTGCTTCCCTCTGCGCAAGCGCCTGCCTCGCACGCTTAAGCTGCCAAATAGACAACGCAGCGAACCCGAACACGATAACTGCAAGGGCAGCGAAAACTGACGCCAGGCGGCCAATCATTTGCGCCATGGGCCGCGGCTTGTCCCAACTCAAAAAGCCAGCGATCCGTCCGCCGGCATCGATCACCGGCTGAATCTCACGGTCATTCGCCGCGGAGGCAGGATCGAATTTGAGATTCTTCACATCAGCAATTCGTCGCGCCGCGTCTATCAAGCGTGGATCAATCATTTCCGCCCGCACGAAGGGCGAATGAAACTCGGCCATGATGCTACGCAAAGCAATGTGTTGCTCAGACGAAATCCTATCGTCGTACTCGCGCGCAAAATGGTAACCGATGCTCACACCTGCAAGCATCCCTGTCACAGCAAGAATTGCGAGTACGACAGTCAGCCGTGAGGCCGCCAGGATCCATTTGCCCGGCGCCGGCGGGGCCGCGGCCGGATCAACCGGCGCAGGCGCGCGGTGTTGGACGAGCCAAGCGAGCGACCAGCGGCCGGGGGTCGATCCCGCAGCTTCGGATTTGACTTCGTGCACCGCAGTGCTCCCAGCCTTCGCTCTGGCCCGCCTACAGGGTTACGGGTCCGGTTTTAAGCGTTGGTCAGCAAAGACGGTGAACAAGTCGTAACCGGGCCGGAATCCACCTACCGAAGACCAAACCAGAAGCTGGCAATGCTCAAAAACGAGAAAAATCCTACGACGTCCGTCACCGTCGTCACGAAGGGGCTGGATGCTACTGCCGGGTCGATCTTGAGCCGGTAAAGCGCAAGCGGAATGAGGATCCCGCCCAGCGCCGCCGCAATCAGGTTGCAGATCATTGCAAGCCCGATAACGAAGCCGAGGCCGGGCACCTTGAACCATGCATATGCCGCCACCCCGGTGATCACGGCGAAAGCGATGCCGTTGAGCAGGCCGACCATCAACTCGCGCAGGATGATGCGCCAGGCATTCGCGTCGCTCAAATCGCGTGTCGCCAGCGCGCGCACGGCAACAGTCATGGTCTGTGTCGTCGCGTTACCGCCCTGACTTGCGACGATCGGCGCCAGCACGGCCAAGGCAACCATTTTTTGCAACTGACCTTCGAAGAGGCCGAGAACCGAGGATGCCAGGAACGCAGTGGCAAGATTGACCAGCAGCCAGTTGAAGCGGCCGCGAGCGATGGTCCATACCGAGTCCGACAATTCCTCATCGCTGGTGATGCCGCCGAGAGCGTGGATGTCTTCTTCCGCTTCTTCCTCAATGACGTCGGCGACGTCGTCGAAGGTGATGATGCCAACCAACCGGTCGTCGGCATCCACCACCGGCGCCGCGACCAGGTCATAGCGCTGAAACAGCCGTGCCACCTCTTCCTGATCTTCATCTGCACGTATCCGGCGGCGCTCAGGCTCCATCAGATCGGATACCGCCACTGGTCGCTTGCTTCGCAGCAGGCGATCGAGCGGCACTGCGCCGCGAAATCGGCCATCCTCATCGGTCACATAGAGTTCGAAAAAACGGTCCGGCAGTTCGAGAGTCTCGCGCATATAATCAATCGCTCGGCCGACGTTCCAGGTCGGCGGGACGGCAATGAACTCGGTCTGCATGCGCCGCCCCGCAGAGTCTTCCGGATAGTCGAGGCTGCGTGCCAAGGTGCGATACGTTCGGGCTGCGGCAATTGCTCAAGGATTTCAGCCTGTTCGTCCTTTGGCAGATCTTCGAGGATCGCAACGGCATCGTCCGACTCCAGCTCACTGACGCCCTTCGCGACGGCTTGGGACGGCAACTCGTCGAGGATCTCTTCGCGTACCGCATCATCCACTTCTGTGAGAGCAGTATAGTCGAAATCGAGACCAAGCAGTTCGACTAGCCGCGGCCGCTGCTCCGGCTCGAGCGCTTCGATGAGCGCACCCATGTCGGACTCATGCAGCTTGCCGACCATTTCGCGCAGACCGGACGCATCTGTGGTCTCTATTTTGCGGGCAACGCTCTTGACGAAGGTCTTGCGTATCGAGCCGTCCTTGTTGCGCGGCAATTGCGCAGCATCGGCACCGTTCACTTGTTCCTGGTCGATCATATCGAAGTCTGCCGGCAAAACACTGAAGGCGCGACGCTTGTACGCCCTCTCCCAAGCGCCGGGCAAATATTTTACGCCAAAGCCAGTGAGCATGGGCTTGCCGATCAGGCTCCCATGCTGCAATTGGATGGCCGATGGCTCGCTACATCCGTCTTCTTTTTTTGGCCGCTCTTATGTCGGCTCCCCGGTGGCCTTGGCCGCTCCCTGTCCCGGCAATCCGCAGGCCCTTGGGACGGAACGGGCCATGGAGATTGATGCGAAGACTTCACCGCGGGTTGGACGCAAGCAATTCCCAACCACCTTGCCGCTAAACCCGAAGGAATTGGTCCTCACATTCGACGACGGACCGTGGCCGGGCACCACGCCGAAAGTGCTAGACGCCCTCAAAAGCGAATGCGTGCAAGCCACGTTCTTCCTGCTGGGGCGAAATGTTGCTGCCAATCCCCAGCTCGCCCGGCGTGCGTTGGCCGAAGGCCATAGCCTTGGCCACCACAGTTATTCGCATCCCCTTCTCGATCGAATGAGGCTAGGCAGAGCGGAAGCTGAAATCGACCGCGGGATCGAAGCGGACGAAGCGGCCATCTATGGGAAGCGGAGGAGCAACCCAACGACGCCGTTCTTCAGGTTTCCAGGTTTTGCTTCAAGCCCCGCCCTTCTCGATTTCGCGAACAGGCGCGGACTGGTCGTTTTCGGCGCTGACGTCTGGGCGAGCGACTGGGACCGAATGACGCCGGAACAGGAGCTGCACCTAATCCTGTCGCGCATCGAGCGGGTGGGACGTGGGATCGTCCTGTTTCACGATACCAAGGCCCAGACCGCTCGAATGCTTCCGGCATTCCTGCGCGAGCTCAAACGCCGCGGCTATCACGTCGTCCATGTCATTCCCCGCCGCCCGGGCTAGGCCGGGCGAATTCGTCGCTTTTTTGCCTCACCCCGGAGGAATTCACCGGAAAATAGGACTATTCGGCATTCACAGCGCGTAATCATCCTTTAATGTTGGGGGCATTATTGTTAGGAGCCTCCAGCCCGGAGGCGGGCGGCGCGCGGTCGGGGGGCCTGATGCGCAGTGTGTTTGTTTTATGTGTTTGTTTCTTTGGAGGCGTTGTGGCGTCCGCAGCGGAGCCATGCCCCGGCAATCCCGACGCGATCGGCACCAGCCGCATTCTGACAATCAATCCGAGCGAATTCGCTCGGATCGGCAGCATGCAATATCGGGAGACTCTGCCTCTTAACGATCATGAGGTGGTGATTACGTTCGACGACGGACCGATACCACCCTATTCCAACTCTGTCCTCGATACCCTGGCCTCACAATGTGTGAAGGCCACTTATTTCCTGGTCGGTGAGATGGCGCAGGCTCACCCGTCGATCGTGCGCCGCATCTACAATGCAGGGCACAGCATTGGTACCCACAGCCAGAACCACCCATATGCATTCCAGCGTCTAAGTGAGCAAAATGCCGAAAAGCAGGTTGACGCCGGTATCGCGTCCGTCGATGCCGCACTTGGCGACGCCAAGGCAATCTCGCCTTTCTTCAGAATTCCAGGCCTGGGAAGAACGGATGGAATTCGAAACCTATCTGGCATCGAAATCCTTGGTGACCTGGAGCGCTGACGTGGTTGCCGACGACTGGAAGCACATCGGCGCTTCAGAGATTGTACGGCGAGCGATGCGCCGCCTCGCTGAAAAGGGCCGCGGCATTCTGCTGTTGCACGACATCCATCCCGCGACAGCGCTGGCTCTCCCGATCCTTCTCAAGGAGCTCAAGGAGCACGGTTATCATATCGTACAGGTCGTAGCCGCTGGCGAGCGTCCACAAAGCCTGCCGGAGCTGCCAGCTGTACCCGTCGCGGACAAAGAGGCCTGGCCGAGGATCCCCAAATCGGGTGATGGCCATGAAGCCTCTGCAAAAACCGCATCGCACCATCATGTCAGGAAGTTCATTTCCAAGCACCGCCGGCCCGCAGTCGCGAGCCTGCACGAGCCCGACCTCAGTACCGATGCCAGTGACTGGCGTTATCACCAGTTTTAGCGGCACCTGATTAGCAAGGTGCCACGGGCGGCGGACCTGAAGTCGCTGTTTTACCGTGCGTTACTGATCTTGCGCCGATAACGCGGATTGCATGCTTGCGGGCGCCCAAGACTCGGGAGATACAATCGCATAGACACCCGACGTCTTTCCGGTCCATGCAATAACCAATGTCGATATGACCGAAAAATCAAAACCGCCTCTGACGACCATTGCGTTCCCCATTTTGGCGGTCGCATACGTCATTCTCATTCCATTTTTCGGTCCCGGTGACGATGCCGTCTCGTCCTCGCTGTCGGTCGTGCTGTCGTGCGTCATGGTGCTCATCATGCTCGGCGCCATATTTGCAAGCGTTCATCACGCCGATGTGGTCGCGCATCGCGTTGGCGAACCATTCGGGACACTCATTCTGACATTGGCAGTCACCATCATCGAAGTTGCGCTCATCGAATTGATCGTGCTGACGCCAAACAGCTCACCGGCGTTGGCCCGCGACACTGTGTTTGCGGTGATTATGGTCGTATGCAACGGCCTGGTCGGCCTCTGTATCCTTTGGGGCGGGCTGCGCCACCATGAGCAGGAATTTCAGGCGACTGGCGCCGGCGTATATCTCAGCGTCCTCGGGGCGCTTTCGGTTCTCACGCTCGTGCTTCCAAATTATACGGAAACGACAATTGGGCCTTATTTCTCCAATGCCCAACTCGTCTTTGTCAGCGCCATGACGATTGCTCCTCTATGGCGCATTCTTGTTCATCCAAACCTCGCGACATACGAACTACTTTCGCGCAGAATCTCCCGTCAGGAGAAGAAAATCACGCTGCCCCATCGGCCAGACGTGTCACCATCAGCGCAATATTGCTCGTTCTGGCATTGTGCGGGGTCATTCTCATTGCGAAAAAATTCGCGGCTATCCTCGAAATCGTCATTGCTCATATCGGGGCGCCTCAGGCCGTCGCAGGGATCATCATCGCTATTGTTGTGCTTGCCCCTGAAAGCATCACGGCGGTGCGCGCCGCCCATCGAAATGCACTTCAGAAAAGCCTCAATCTTGCCTTGGGCTCGTCATTGGCAACTATCGGACTGACAATTCCCGCGGTCGCGATCACCAACATCTTCATCGGCAAGCAAATCGAAATAGGGCTTTCCGCCCGCGACACGTTGTTGCTTACGCTTACACTATTCCTGAGCCTGCTGACATTCGGAACCGGCCGGACCAATATTCTGACCGGGTTCGTTCATATCGTCGTTTTCGTGACGTTCTTGTTTTTGGTTTTCGTTCCCTAGCGACAAGTAACCGCCTTCAATCGATCGGCACCCGGCGCGGCCATATTGCCTGATAGAAATAATCTGGCGGCGACTTCCGCCTTTCACCGTCGCGCGCGATTTGCGTCAATCTGTACAGGCAGTCATCGTGCGGCGCGAGCCCGCACCGGGAATTGCGGTCGCAATCGCCACATGTAAACCGTTCTGATGGCGGCGGCCTCAAGAAGTTGACAACCGCAGCAAGTGCTTTTTTGAAATCTTCGCCCATGTTGATCCCCCAGGGCCAATGCGGTTTAAGCGCAACGATAATTCTATAGGACGAGGGCATCTTCCACTTTGACTCAAGTCAATTGCCTGGCCGCGAGCCTACGCGACCTCCAATTTTCCGGATTGCCAGGCTGGTGCGGTCGAGAGGACTCGAACCTCCACGGGTTGCCCCGCTAGCACCTCAAGCTAGTGCGTCTACCAATTCCGCCACGACCGCATTTAGTCGAGCAAGATCTGATCCGAAAACCGGTTCCCACTTTCCGGGATCGTGCTCATGAGGAGAAGGACGAAAAGGCCTCAAAACCCCACGTCCGATGACGGCGGACCATGTAACAAATAGGATGTAGAGGGACAAGGCCCGCGCCCTGCCACGCCCAGGCTTAATTTGGCCGAGGAATGAGGCCCTATGGGGCGCGCGATTTAGCGCATGTCTGGCGGCCGCGGCAGCAGTTCCGCGACATTGACGGCGATACGGTTGCCGTTCACGACAACGGTCCCCTTCGCCACCGGCAGATTGTTGGCAAGAATGCTCACGGCATCTTCCTCGGAGGCATCAAGCTCGATAATGGCCCCTCGGCCAAGCCGCAGGACTTGATGGATGGGCATGGATGTGGTGCCAAGCACCACGGTGATGTCGACGGCAACCTTGTCGAGTGTGGGCACGTATGCTTCCTGGTTCGGCATTTTCCCGCACCGGCGGGCAAACGACAGGTCACCATGGTATGGTGAATGAGTGGTTAACGAACGAAACAGCTTGATTGTCGGGCTTCCAGCGGTTGCCGGATCTGCTCCGGTGGACTGGCAGGTAAGCAATTCCGCCGTTTCATACAGTAGGGCGGTCGCGACGATGGAGGCCCGCGCTGCCGATATCGCGGCCGGACGTGCGCACGAACTGGTTTGGCTGCTGGAGCACCCGTCCCTTTATACAGCCGGCACCAGTGCGAAACCGGCTGACGTCATCGATGCCCGCTTCCCGGTCCATGAGAGCGGCCGCGGCGGACAAATGACCTACCATGGGCCGGGCCAACGCGTTGCTTACGTCATGATGGACCTTAAGCGACGCGGCCCCGACGTGCGCCGCTATGTCGCCACGCTGGAGGAATGGGTCATCAGGACACTGGATTCAATTGGTGTGCGCGGCGAACGCCGCGAGGATCGCATCGGGGTCTGGGTGCGCCGTCCCGACAAGGGCGAAGGCCACGAAGACAAGATCGCCGCTATCGGGATCCGCGTGAGGCATTGGGTCACTCTGCATGGCATCGCCATCAATATCAGTCCGGATCTTTCGCATTTTCGCGGCATCGTGCCCTGTGGGGTGAACGAAACGCGATATGGCGTCACTAGTCTCGTCGACCTCGGCATCCGGGGATCGATGCAGGACTTCGACAGGATTTTGCGGCGCGAATTTGAGGCCCTCTTTGGCCCGACCGCCGATCAGGCAGTCGGCAGCACGGAAAAAGTCTCGCCGTCCAACATGACCACGAGGTCGGCGGCGGTCCCCTGACGGCGATCAAGCGTGTTAACCCGCGCTGCGGGTGGTCCACGCCGGCAGGTTTCGATCATGGCCTCAACTGCATCCTGCGGGCCGGAAAAAACCGCTTCGACCGAGCCGTCACGGCGATTGCGCACCCATCCTCGCAAACGGCGTCGCTCGGCCTCGTACTCTACGAAAGCGCGATAGCCAACGCCCTGCACATGCCCGCGTATGATGACCCGGCTGATCGTATGGTTGCTCATGGCGGACAGTGGCATTTCATCGCAACGCGATTCACATACGTGAGGTTCCTGCTGGCCAGCAACGGATATTGATCTGATCATACGAATTCGAGGATTACGGCATCCACGGCAAGACTGTCGCCAGGCTTGGCATTGATTTTTTTGACCGTCCCGTCGATTTCGGCGCGCAGCACATTCTCCATCTTCATCGCCTCCACCACAGCGACCGTCTCGCCGGCTTTGACTTCCTGGCCCTCCCTGACAGCGATCGAAACCACCAACCCTGGCATGGGACAAACGACCTGCTTGCCCGAGTCGGCCACAACCTTGGCCGGCATCAAATGCGCATAGCCGGCTTCCCGCTCCGTATACACATAGGCCGTGGTCTCAATACCCCGGTGGGAAAGCGCAAACCCGTTGGCAATGGTCCGGACTTGGACTGTCGTCGGCTGGCCATCGACCGTACCGCTCCAAATTACATCGCCGGGTTTCCAGGTGGACATGAGGCGCAATGTGCGCTTCTTGCCCTCACGAAAACGGACTTCGATGATTCCGTCGTCGCGGCCGACCTGGAGATTTAATTCGTGTCCGCCAATCCTGACGGCACGCTGGCTCTCGCGGATGACATTTTTGCCGCTGAGCTGTCCGGAAATGCGGCGTTTCCGTTCGCCTAACACGTGGTCGATCGCAGCAGCGACAGCCGCAAGCATCTCTGCCATCTCGCCTTCTGCCGGGCGAGCATGAAAGCCATTGGGAAATTCCTCCGCGATGAAAGCGGTAGAAAGCTTGCCGGCCTGCCACCGTGGATGCGCCATCAAGGCGGCGAGAAATGGAATATTGTGGCGGATACCGTCGATGACGAACGCATCGAGCGCATCGCTCTGCGCCGCAATGGCAGCGCCGCGGTTTTTTGCGTGGGTGACGAGTTTGGCGATCATCGGGTCGTAGAAGAGTGAAATCTCGCCACCTTCGACGACACCGGTATCATTGCGCACGGTGATGTCATTTGCGCGCGCTTCACGCGGAGGGCGGTAGCGCGTAAGACGTCCGGTCGACGGCAGAAAGTTGCGATAAGGATCTTCGGCGTAGACCCGGCTTTCGATTGCCCATCCGTTGACCTTCACATCGTTCTGTTTGAAGGCGAGTTTTTCGCCGGCCGCGACCCGGATCATCTGCTCGACCAAGTCGATGCCGGTGACAAGTTCGGTTACCGGATGCTCGACCTGCAATCTCGTATTCATCTCCAGGAAGTAGAAACTCTTGTCCTGTCCGGCGACGAATTCGACTGTGCCGGCGCTGTCGTAGGCGACGGCTTTCGCGAGCGCGACGGCCTGGTCTCCCATCTTCTTGCGGGTTGGCGGGTCGAGTAGTGGCGACGGCGCTTCCTCGATTACTTTTTGATTGCGGCGCTGGATCGAGCACTCTCGTTCACCGAGATAGATCACGTTGCCGTGCTTGTCGCCGAGCACCTGGATTTCGATATGGCGAGGATCGGTAATATACTTCTCGATGAACACTCGGTCATCGCCGAACGATGATTTTGCCTCCGATCGTGCGCGGGCAAAACCTTCCGCCACCTCGGTCATGCTGCGGGCAATGCGCATGCCCTTGCCGCCGCCGCCGGCACTGGCCTTGATCATCACCGGATAGCCAATCTCCTGCGCAATCTCGATCGCCTTTGCCTCGTTGTCGATGACGCCAAGATGACCAGGTACGGTCGACACCTTCGCGGCTGCCGCAGCCTTCTTCGACTTCGATCTTGTCGCCCATTGCCGCAATGGCTTCTGGATTGGGCCCTATAAATGTGATCCCAGCCGCGGCCAGCGCTTTCGGAAACGCCTCGCGCTCGGAGAGAAAGCCATAACCGGGATGGACCGCCTCGGCGCCGGTCTCCCTGCACGCTGCGACGATCTTTTCGATGACCAGATAACTTTCGCCCGCCGGTGGTGGCCCAATCGCTACGGACCGATCGGCCATCTCCACATGCAAAGCATCCTTGTCGGCGTCTGAATAGACAGCGACGGTCTCGATCCCCATTTTGCGCGCGGTCTTGATGATCCGGCAGGCAATTTCGCCGCGGTTAGCGATCAGGATACGCTTGAACATGCCGTGTCATTGGCCCCAGGTGCCGGGTTTTTGGATTGCGGCGTTATCCACAAAGAGTCAATCGCTACACTACTGCTGCAGAATACACGGGTCCAAAGGGCAAGCCCGCCCACCGCAGCAAGGCATGCTGCGGATAGGTCCGCAAGATATACCCCAAATTGTCTCTGCCCCCCAACTGCGGCGGCGGTCAACGATTTGCTGGCCGCATTGGCGCATCCGCAGTCAATATTGCGGTGGCTGCGTTCCCGAACGAAACGGGAAAATCCATGGACCGCCGCCAGCGCTGGTGACGCCGACCGAGCAAAAGATTGGGCAAAACTGGTGGTCGTAACAATAGTGTCTTATAGCAAGCGTAACTACCGCGGCATCGTCACAATTAAGATTGAGAGGATTTTCTCATGTCATTGCGGTCGGCGATCTTCCTGTCAGCGGCGTGCGCCGTCATTCTCATGCAGATCACCACGGCCGGCGCGCAAGGTCAGCGCAATCTTATTTTGTTTGTTCCGGACGGCCTACGCGCCCTGTCGGTGACACCGGAGACGGCGCCGACCATGGCAGCGATACGGGACAGAGGCGTGAATTTCGCCAACCCGCATTCGTTGTTTCCAACCTTTACTATGGCGAACGCATCGGGACTTTCGACCGGCCATTTCCTCGGTGACACCGGCGTCTTCAGCAATACGATCTATGTCGGCTTTCCGACGGAACACGCCGGCAGCAGCGTAACACCGTTCATCGAAAGCGACACAGTGCTCGGTGATATCGACGATCATTTCTCAGGCAATTTCGTCGACGAAGACGCCATCCTCTTCGCTGCGCGGCACCAGGACTTCAGCACTGCCGCAATCGGCAAGGTTGGCCCCACGATGATGTTCGACCACACTGACCGTAAAGCCGAAAGCACCATCATTGTTGACGACGCGACTGGCAGTCCGCAGGGTGTACCCCTTTCAAAAACAATGCAGGATTCACTGTGGGCCGCCGGCTTGCCATCGGCCGCGCCGCCTCGTGGCCCCAATGGTGCCACCGGCAATGCCACGAAACCGGGCACGACAGTCGCAAATGTCGATCAGCAAAAATATTTTACTGACGTTGCCACCAAAGTGGTGCTGCCAATATTCAAGGCGCGCAACAAACCGTTTGTGCTCGTCTTCTGGTCGCGAGACCCCGACGGGACGCAGCATAACCAGGGTGACAGCCTCCTGACGGTCGAACCGGGAATCAACGGGCCGACATCGCGCGCGGCCATCAAGAATGCCGACGACAATCTGGCAGCACTGCGCGCTGCATTGGATGAACTCGGGCTTTCGGCAAATACCGACATCATAGTTTCGGCAGACCATGGTTTTTCGACGATATCCAAGGAGAGCAAGACCAGCAGTGCCGCGCAAGCGAGCTACGCCGGCGTGCCTAATGGGTTACTGCCGCCCGGCTTTGTAGCCATCGACCTCGCCAAGGCAATGGGGCTGCCGTTGCACGATCCTGATGACAAAAATGCAGAGATTGCTACCGGCAAGCGCCCCAAGCGCGGCAATGGACTGATCGGCCCCGACCCCGCCAACCCTCAAGTCGTGGTCGCATCCAATGGCGGCTCTGATTTGCTCTACATCCCGAACAAGGACCGCGCGACTACCGCCAATGTCATTGCGGCGTTGCTTGCGCAAGACTACGTCAGCGGACTCTTTGTCGATGACGAACTTGGCTCATTTGCCGGGACGCTGCCGCTGTCGTCCATCAACTTGAAAGGGTCCGCCGTCACCCCCCGCCCCGTCCATTGTGATCAATTTCCGGTCGTATTCGACCGGCTGCGAAAAGCCCGCGATATGCGCCGTCAATATTGCCGACACAGGATTGCAGCAGGGCCAGGGCATGCATGGCAGCTTCAACCGCGGCGACACCATGAATTTCATGGCCGCGGTCGGCCCCGACTTCAAGACCGGCTATATCAGTGAAGCCCCCGCAAGCAATGCCGACGTCGGCAAGACTATTGCCCAGGTGCTTGGTTTGAAGATCCCGGACCATGGCACGCTCATTGGCAGGATATTGACTGAAGCCCTACCCGGCGGAACAAGTCCGACCGTTGAGAATTTTGTTGATCGGTCCGATCCGGGCGCAAATGGGCTGGCAACCATCCTGGTGGACAGCGCGTCGGGCAGACGCGCTACTTTGACGCGGCTGGGTTTTCGGGCCGCACCGTCGGATTGGAAGAGCGTAAGGCCGCAAACCGTTGAGCAAGCAGGCCGTCGGCAAAAAACATTTTCCACCCGGCGCCTAGGCTCCAAAAGCTTTGTCCTTCGGTGCGCTCACTCTGGCATGCAACCATGCTCTTTGCGCGGGCGGCCTATTCCACATTGGCACCATCGACTATATTGCGTATTAGGGATGTAATGATTTGAGTGGAGGTTGATCATGGCAATGGCGATTGGTGATACGGCACCTGATTTCGAGGCGGAGACGACCGAAGGCAAAATTCGCTTTCACGATTGGCTCGGTAATTCCTGGGGCATTTTATTCTCGCACCCGAAGGATTTCACGCCCGTCTGTACCACTGAACTAGGGACGATGGCGCGGCTCAAACCGGAATTCGACAAGCGTAACGCGAAGATCATTGGCCTTTCGGTCGACCCGGTCGACAACCACAAAAAATGGGCCGGCGACATCAAGGATGTCGTTGGTTTTGCGCCCAATTATCCCATGATCGGTGACACCGATCTCAGGATTTCCAAGGCCTACGGGATGCTGCCGGCGAGCACGACAGGGACGTCAGAAGGGCGCACTCCGAATGACAACCAGACGGTGCGCAACGTATTCATCATTGGGCCGGACAAAAAGATTAAACTCGTCCTAGTCTATCCGATGAGCACAGGGCGCAATTTCGACGAAGTGCTGCGCGTACTTAACTCGCTGCAACTGACGGCGAAGCACCGCGTTTCGACACCTGCCAATTGGAAGCAGGGCGAAGACGTGATCCTCGGCGGCGCCATCACCGATGATGAAGCCAAGAAACTCTTCCCGGCCGGCTGGAAATCACCGAAACCCTATATCCGTATCGTGCCTCAGCCGCGCGACTAGCCACGGAGAGATTGCGCACGAAGGGCGCGGGCGATAACGTCCGCGCCCTTGCCTATTCTGGCGATGCTGAATTTCGGATTTCGAAACCGATAGTCGTGCTCGCCGCGCAACGGCTGGAGCAATTGCCATGAATGAAGCGGCCAAAACACAACCGCCGTTTGCGGAGTTTCTCGGCCTCAAAATCACTCATGTTTCACCGGAACGGGTCACCGCCGAGTTGGTCGCGCGCGCGGAATTCAACAACCGGTTCGGCATCATGCATGGCGGGGCGCTCATGGCCCTTGCCGACAACCTTGGCGGCACCGCAACAACTGCGAACCTCAAACCAGGTCAGACCACGACGACAATCGAAAGCAAGACCAATTTCTTTGCGGCGGTGCCGATCGGCGATGTGGCGAAGGCGGAGTGCATACCCTTGCATCGGGGCCGTACCACGATGGTCTGGCAGACCCGCGTTACGCGCGGTGACGGCAAATTGTGCGCACTTGTCACGCAGACCCAACTTGTTCTCGATCGTGCACCATAGAATCAGACGGCACGTGGCTTCGCGGCACCACGGTTAGCAAGCACGACGCCGCCTGCACAAATCACCATGCCAAAAATTGAGACCGAATCCAGACGCTCGCCGAACAGCAAATATGCAAACAGTGCGGTAACGCCGGGAACAAGATAAAACAGGCTTGCAAATCCCGTTGCGGCAGAACGGCGGATCAGCCAGTACATCAATCCGACTGCAGCGATCGACAGCACCAGCGCAAGCCAGGCAATCGCAAAGACGAGTTCGTCCACTCCAGTAGATTTCGCGCGTCTCAAAAGCAAATGCGCCCAGTGCAAACAGAAAACCCGCTCCGATATATTGGATGAGATTGCCGGCTCGCCAGTCGATCGCGCCGCAATAGCGCTTCTGGTAAAGCGTACCCAGCGTGATCCCGATCAGCGATACCAAGCTCGCGATCCAGCCAAGCGGCGACCCCGCCAAGACAATATTGCGGTCATGCAGAACCAGGAGGACCCCGAAGAGGCCGAGCGCCAGGCCAAGCCACTGAACGCGCGTCACCGTTTCTCCCATAAAGCGATTGGCAATCGTCGATGTCAGGATTGGTTGCAGACCAGGAATCAGTGCTGAAATGCCGGCCGGGACGCCTTGGCTGATGGCAGTAAATACACCACCCAAATACAGCCCGTGGACCAACGAGCCTGCCAGAAGGCTGCGGCCGATTTCGCTCCGGCTCGGCAAAGCACACGGCCAGCAACCGCAATCGTACCCATGAGCACCACGACAAGCGCCATGCGGACCGCCAGGAACGTCAGTGGTTCGATATACGGCAGGCCATAGCGCGCGCCGATAAAACCGGTACTCCACAACAGCACAAAAACGACCGGAGCGGCCGCAATCGCCATTTGGGTGAGGCGCGATGATGTATTCGGCACGGACGGGCTTTGGCGTGAAGGCGGGTGGCAGGCGCTATACCATTTTATATGCCGAGTTGGCTTGCGCTTGGTTGCTTACCCATGTCCACTCGGTTGGGCCCCATGCAGCTGTCGCATGGGGACATCATCGGGGGCATTTACAGCATGAAATTGATCGCATTTTATGTCGGTTTTGTTGTGATTGGCGAAGCGGTCGCCTATGTCATCGGGCGAACCGTCGAGCAATGGTCCCAGACCATGAGCCTTCCGGTGTTCCTTGCCTGTTTCTTCTTTACGTTCTGGGGCGCCTGGCGGCTTGCCGTTCGCCTGACCTGAACACGGGTTCCCTGAGGCACAGCCTGTCTTTAGTCGGAACCACCGGTGCGGCTAGCGGGTTTCCTCATTCGAGACGACGAGAGACACGTCCCGAAGCCAAGGAGGATCCCATGACTGATCCGCGTTTTACTGACCCACGTTACAGCGATCCGCGGTTGAGTGATCCAGTGCTGCGCCGCGATGAGAGCGCTGGCGGAATGTGGGGATGGATCGCTGGCGTCGCTGTACTTCTACTTATCGGCTTTCTGATCATCGCGGGCTGGAACAACAACAGCAATACAGCGCGCAATGGCTCGCCGACGACCACCACGAGCAGCGCGCCGAGCACTGCGCCCGCGCGAAGCACAACTGGATCTGGCTCTGGCGCGCCGCAGCCTATAACGCCCGCTCAGCCGCCAATGACGCCTGCTCCGTCTAAGTCCAGCAATCAATAGACGTGCAATAGACTGCTTGACCTTTCACAAAAACGCCCCGGCGCTGCGACGGCGCCGGGGCAAGCGTCAATTTGGAACCGCAGCAATGAATCAATCCGACGAAAAGAAATCGTCCGAAACCTGCCGCTGCTGCAGCTACCCCGGCCGGGCGAGAAACAAGCGGCCGGATGGCAGATTGCCCTCACCACACTCGCAGCAATCGCGATCATTGCGGTTTTCCTTTGGGGCGTTACCAATCAGCGTCGCGAAGGCAGCGGCGAGCAAACCGCGGCTACCCAATCCACTCCGGCGACGCCCCAGCCTTCCAATCCGCAAGAAGGACGGACACCCCCACAGGTGCAAAACCAGTCACAAACTCCGAGGGCGACGACTGGAGAAGGCGGCAGTGAAGAGCGTGACAGCGGCCCGCCGACAAAAAGCTAGATTCGGCAAATCCGAAGCAGCACGCGCAGCCGACCGACAACAGCGGCCAGCCGGCTCAGGCGCACGGGGAATAGGGCCTAAGCTCCAGAGATGATGATGCCCTGTGCGCTTTTCAACACCAGGGGGCACAATGCCCATGCGGGGCCCATGCCGGGCCCTTTCCGGCCCATGCCGGCAAGCCCGTCGCCCCCCGTTTAATGGGCGCAAGATTTGGGCAAGTGCTAGCCAAAGATTGAATAGATCCCGAAACCTACCGTCGCACTCACGACGGCCTCGATCGCCTGAAACTGCATTCCGGTCATTTCGTGGCTGACATACGGAAACAGTGCCCTCCCGAGCGGCAGCATCACTACCGCGACCAGTGTAACGCATAGCAATCTTGTTAAAGTAGCCCTGTCGAGCATGGCGTCCTCCCCCTTCCCCCTTTTAGTCTGTCACGACGCGGACCATTTGGGCAATATTTCAGCTCTTGAGAAAATCGTCGATCGGAACGCGGTAGCCATTAGCCAGGCGGTTCGTCTCGTTAGCCATTCCAACGACTGCCATGAGCTCGCCAAACATTGCTTCCGTCATGCCGGCTTTGCGGGCGGCCGCAGTGTGGCTAGCGATGCAATACGCACACCCATTGGTGACCGATACTGCAACGTAAATCATCTCCTTCGTCAGCGGGTCGAGCGCGCCGGCAGCCATCACCTCCTTCACGCTTTCCCAGGTCCTTTTGAGGGTCGCAGGGTCTCGCGCAAGATATTTCCAGAAATTATTGACGTCCGGCACATTGCGCAGCTTTTTGATGTCGTCATAAACCGCGCGCACCTGCGGCGGAGCGTCGGAATATTCGACCGGCGATGTTGTGGACATGAGGCGCTCCCTTTAACGAGCCATCATGTCATTGCCGGAAGCCGCTCCGCAATCCATGATCACTCGCGGCGGCCTCCACGGGAGAACATTTCATGCCGAAAACGCCCAATTATTTCTCCGGAAAAACCATCATTATAACAGGCGCGGCCAGCGGAATCGGCCGGGCGACCGCCCTCGTCTTCGCGCGCGAAAAGGCCAATGTCGTGTGCACCGACATAAACGAGAGCGGCGTCAAGGAGACGGCCGAACAGATCAACACGATCGGTAGCCAGGCTTTGGCGCTCACAATTGACGTGACCAAACGGGAAGCGGTCAAAGACATGGTCCAGCTCGCAATCAATGGCTTTGGCAGCGTGCAGTTCCTTTTCAATTCCGCCGGCGCAGCAATCAGACGTGCCAAATTCCTCGAAATCGACGATGCACTGCTCGAAAAAACCTTCGACCTTAACTTCAAGGGAACGTTCTATCCGATGCAAGAGGTGCTGCCGCACATGCTCTCCAACAAGTTCGGGGTGATCGTGAACATGGGTAGCATGTCCCATCGCCGAGGCGGCCCCGGCTCGTCAGTTCACTATGCCGCAGCCAAAGGCGCCGTGGTAACGATGACCATGGGTGTTGCGCGCGAGTTCGCCGCACAAGGAATTCGCGCTTTATCAATATCGCCGGGGCCGGTGAAAACGCCGTTTCAGGCCGCCGCCAGCAGTTCACCCGAACTCGTTCAGCGTTTCCTGGAAGACGTGCCGATGAAACGTTTTGCAGAACCGGAGGAGATCGGCGAGTTGGTGCTTTTCATGTGTTCGGACAGTTGCGAATTCATGACTGCTGACACGGTTTACGTAAATGGCGGCGGCGGCTGGCGTTGATCGCCGCCCATCCCCTTTCACACCGCAAAGGTCCGCATGCCCAAACTGACCTAACTGGCCTGGAGCAAGCTCGCATTTTCGAGCTCAAGCATCGCTGCTTTTTTTGCGTTCGCCACTATTTCTGCGACGGGGATTGTGGCCATTTCATTCTCCCGCACCAGCGGCAGACGAAGGTATGGCGGGTCACGGAACCAGACATATTCGCAGACATGGCCGGACTCCGAGTGCTCGACGGCAATTGTGCGGCCATGAATCTTGATGCCGAAATCCCGCACGAATCCTTCGGTCGCAAGCTTTGGCGACTGCAATCCAAAAATCCGGTGGAGCACAGCGTCAATTTCGGTCGGAAAAAACGGCTTACGCATGGTCGCCGCCGCGCCTAGTGCCAGAGCCTCGCGTTCGCGCGGCGCGCTGTATTCCGCCGAAATCATGACAACTTTAGCCTGCGGATTTGCATGCATCAGGTGCCCTAGGGTGGCAAAACCATTCAAGCCGGGCATATTGACGTCGAGGAAGACGACATCGAATGCTTCTGAATTGCACCGGCGGACCGTTTCAGTCCCCGAATGGGCTTCCTCGATATTCAAGTGAAATACCGAACTGGCCAACACCTTGCGCATGACCTTCAAGGAAATCGCGGAATCGTCTACCAAGAGAACCCGCATCGGCGTCGATATATGGCGGTAGGTTGCCAGGATCGTTTCGACTTCCTTGCTGTCGAATGGCTTGGTCAGAAACTCGTAGGCATCGAGCTGGCGCGCAAGATCGATACATCGTTTGTTGGAACGCCCCGAGATCAGCGTGACGAAAGTCTTGTTTCCCGCAATTCGCGCTGCCCACAAGGCATCCATGCCGCCCATGGTCGGCATGTGGACGTCAATAAATGCCAGGTCGACGCCGTGGTCGAGTGCCTGGAGACATTCCACGCCATCGAATGCATGGATAAGGTTGGCGGAGTACTCGGTTGGAAGAGCATCGCGGATGAGTTCGTGTACGGTGCTGGCATCGTCGGCAATGAGCACCTTCGGTTGTCGTTGCTGCATAAAACTACCTCACTCGGCCCCCGATGCAGAAACACGATGCCAGGCGATATGTTCAACGTCGAAACAAGCGCATGGAGATCCTGGCTAATTTGTGCTTTCATATGCGAAGCGATTTTTATGATATTTTACGGCTGGTCCGCTCGAGCCGATTTCGGTACGCGAGTCTATGCCGGTAATTGATACGCCTATGCGATGCATGCTCATCACGGCGCGGCTCAAGCACAATATTGGTGGTAACCGATGACCACAATCGACAAAATATTTGCGGGCTCGATTCCAGAACTTTACGATCGACTTCTGGTTCCACTCATTTTCCATTCATATGCACGCGATCTTGCGTCGCGCATTGCCAAAACCAGACCGGCGGACATCCTGGAAACCGCTGCAGGGACTGGCGTTCTGAACTCGCGCATATGCGTCGATGCTTCCCGCCGAGGCCCGCATCGTGGCGACGGACCTTAATCAGCCCATGCTGGATCGGGCAAGACAGCAGCAATCGCAAGATCGTTCGATCGAGTGGAAACAGGCCGATGCATTGGCCCTTCCGTTTAGCAACGAAAGCTTTGATGTCGTGGCCTGCCAGTTCGGCGCGATGTTTTTTCCCGACAAAATCAAAGGCTACCGAGAGGCTCGGCGCGTCCTGAAGGTGGGTGGACACTTCTTTTGCAGCGTCTGGGACCGAATTTCGGAGAATGATTTTGCAGACGTTACGACTGAAGCGCTGGCTGGGCTGTTTCCACAAGACCCACCTCGCTTTTTGGCGCGCACACCTCACGGCTACTACGACACCGACGCAATTCGCCGTGACTTGGCGGCCGCGGGCTTTGCGGATATTTCAATCGATGCCGTGTCGGCCAGAAGCAAAGCCCCATCTCCGCGTGACCCCGCAATTGCCTACTGCCAGGGGACTCCGCTGCGGACTGAAATCGAGGCTCGCGATCCGTCCGGGCTCGAACGCGCGACCGACATAGCTGCACAAGCATTAGCCAGCCGGTTTGGCGATGGCGCGGTCGACGGGCGAATCCGCGCGCTGATTATCACCGCAACTCGCTGATGCTAGTGCGTATCAACCTAAATGGTGGCCGCCTGTATCGCGAACGTACCGCGCAAAGCTAGCGCCAGCGTAATGTGAGCGCCGAAACGCCGAGTACGGCGTTGAGCGCGACCGAGCCCTGGATCGAGAGCGGTTGTAGCGCGATGGTCCGGTTGGATCCGCCAAGGAGAACATTCGCACCGCCGCCAAGGCCGACCGCAACAGCACCAGACGCGCCGACATAGTCGCCCGCGAGCGCCCCCGCAGGTACCCCGGCCGTCGGGGCAAATACGGCCCATGCCAATACGCTGCCGGCGCTGACGCCGATGTTGAGGCCAACCGTATTGAGTGCTCCATCATAGGATTGTGCCGGCCCTTGAGGCGGGCTTGCAGGCGCAGGCGTGTAGACGCAATTCATCGGCTGATGTCCGACAATGATAAAGCCTATGTTCGGGTCGACCTGACATGAGAGCGTGCCGATTTGCGCCCAGGTCTGTGCCGTGGCAGGAGCGGAAATTGCCGCCGAGAAAACCAACGCGCCGAATAGTAAGCGATGCCATTTCATGATTGTCTTACCCCCGCATGCTGAAACAATTCGAAGTCTAGCAGTCGCGCGCCTACAAGCGAAGCGCACCCGGTGACGGACCGCGATCAGGCCACAAGCTGCCTTTAAGGCATCGCAAAGCACCTAATTTGCCCTTTGAATGTCTGCGAAAATGTCAGTCTTATCAACGATAGAGATGAAGGCTCGGGCTATCGCGGCCAGATCGCCTCCGAAGCGCTGCCAATGCGTTAAACCACTTCGTTGCGAGACGCACAAAAAAGGCCGCCCGAAAGGCGGCCTTTATCCACGATGTCGTTTCGGAAATTCAGCGCGTGCTCATCCGGATCGAGGCTGGATGACCTGACAGCTTGAAGCGCTTGACCGGGGTGATTTTTGTCCCGTTGACTTTCAGGATCGAGATATCCTGATCGAGATAGTTACCGACGAAAAGATATTTTCCGTCGGGCGTGAACGCGGCGCCCTCCGGCAAGCCGCCCACTTCGACATCGCCGACCTTGGTGACCTCCTTGCCGGAGACCCGCAACACCGAAACGCTGCCATTCCGCTTATGAAAGTACGCACTTTTATTGTTGGAGCCCGCAAGAATAATAGCCACGGCGACATTGCCCTTCGGAGAAATGGCCAAGCCCTCGGGTCCGTCGCCAACGACCACGCGATCGATGATACGTGGCGGTTTGGCCTCGAGGTCAACGACGCTCACAGTGTCAACACTGCCGTCCGAGTTTCCGGCATTTCCGTTGTCCGCCGTCAGCGCGATCTTGCCACTGGGCGCGACTGCAACATTGTATGGCCATTGACCGGTAGGCAAATCGAGCTTGGTGTAGGTAACCTTGTCACCATTGACATCGAGCAGCGAAACCTTGTGATCGTTGAACTTCGTTACAAGCGCACGCTTCCCGTCGGGGGTAAACACGGCTTGCGATACGATGCCACCCAAATCAACCGTATCGATCACCTTGACGTCCGTGCCCTTGATTGACAGCACGCTGACCGTCTTATCGACACGGTTGGTCACGAGGGCGAGATTGCCCGCCGGATTGATGCTCAACCCCGAAGGTTGCTTGCCGACCGTAACCGTATTGGCGAGCTTTGGCGGTTTTGCCTTGAGGTCGATCACATAAACTTTGTTGTCAGGGCCCATCTTGAGTTTATCGCCGTCTTGCGTGACGTCGACCAAATCCGCCACGAGCGCAATCGAATTGGTGGGGTCGATTGCAAGGTTGACTGGAGGTCCGATCACCGAATTCTTCAGCGGCAAGCTGGCAATGACTTTCGGATTTTCTGGGTTTGCAAGATCGAGAATGACGACCGAATCTTTTCCGGCCGGATGCAGGACCGGCGCGCCCTTGTCATCCCACAACAGTTTCTCGTCATTGCCGACGATCAGGTAGGGCTCGGCAGATACGGATTTCAGCCCGGTAGTGACAAGCGCCAGGGTGCCTATAGACAACAGCAACGAACGACTTGCTCGCATGATATCCCCTCCCTCGGCGGGTTTTCCCGCTGTGCGGATATCATGGCGCTTTCGTCAGGTATCGGCAATCGGGTCGGGAGCGATACGCCAGACCACGCGACGTTTCGGATCGCGACTATACCGGCAAATTGTCATGCTTCCGTCCTGGCATCTCGACATGCTTGTTTTTGAGCATCGCCAACGCCCGCGCTATACGGCGGCGCGTGGAATGCGGCATGATCACGTCGTCGATATAGCCGCGCTCGGCAGCAACAAAGGGCGATAAAAACCGCTCTTCATATTCCTTCGTGCGCGCGGCGATCTTCTTCGGATCGTCCATGTCGGCTCGGAAGATGATCTCGACCGCTCCCTTTGCCCCCATCACCGCGATCTGTGCGGTCGGCCAGGCATAGTTCACGTCTCCGCCGACATGCTTGGACGCCATCACATCATACGCCCCGCCGAAGGCTTTTCTCGTGATGACTGTTACCAGCGGCACCGTACATTGACTGTAAGCGAACAAGAGCTTCGCGCCATGTTTGATGAGCCCGCCATATTCCTGATCTGTCCCCGGCAAAAACCCTGGGACATCCACAAATGTGACGATGGGAATTCCGAAAGCGTCGCAGAAGCGTACGAAGCGCGCCGCCTTCCGCGAGGCATCGCTGTCGAGTACGCCCGCAAGCACCATCGGCTGGTTCGCGACGAATCCGACCGTACGGCCTGCAATACGGCCAAAGCCAGTGACGATGTTTTTTGCGTAAGCCGAATACAATTCAAAGAAATCGCTCTCGTCCGCGACCTTCAGGATCAATTCTTTAATGTCGTAAGGCTTGTTGGGGTTGTCCGGCACGAGCGTATCAAGCGATTCCTCGATGCGGTCGCTGTCGTCCTGCGTAGGCCATTCCGGCGTGCCGCTCTCGTTGTTGGACGGCAGGAAATCGATCAGACGGCGCATCTGCAGCAGGCATTCGACGTCGTTCTCGAACGCACCGTCGGAGACACCTGATTTGGTAGTATGCACCGACGCGCCGCCGAGCTGCTCAGCCGTGACCACTTCATTGGTCACCGTCTTCACAACGTCGGGGCCGGTAACGAACATGTAGCTGGTACCGCGCACCATGAATATGAAGTCAGTCATAGCCGGCGAATAGACGTCACCGCCGGCGCAAGGGCCCATGATGACGCTGATCTGCGGGATCACGCCCGAGGCTATGACATTGCGCTTGAAGACCTCACCGTAACCGCCAAGAGCCGCGACACCTTCCTGGATACGTGCACCGCCGGCATCAAACAGGCCGACGATCGGGCATCGCGCCTTCATCGCCATGTCCTGCACCTTGATGATCTTCTGCGCGTGCGCCTCCGAAAGCGAGCCGCCGAACACGGTGAAGTCCTTGGAAAAGAGGTAAACGGTACGGCCGTTGACCGTACCCCAGCCGGTGACAACGCCATCGCCGGAAATCTTCGATTTTTCCATGCCGAATTCGGCCGAGCGATGCTCGACGAACATGTCGAATTCCTCGAACGACCCCTTGTCGAGCAACAAGCTCGATGCGCTCGCGCGCCGTGAGCTTGCCGCGCTTGTGCTGCGTATCAATGCGCGCCTTGCCGCCGCCAAGGCGCGCCTCCTCACGGCGATTCTCGAGCTTATCGAGGATGTCTTTCATGGCGTTAAGCCCTGCCCTGCGGAGTCCCGGCTGGTTAAGAGGAATACCATGGCCCGTGGATTTGTGGTTGTCATCACCTGGGGGACGTCCGGCGATGACATGGCACAGAACTTGGCCTATGGCTTGGCACCGCCCTCAAACCCTGCTTACAACCCGGTCATGAGCCAACCGCAAACCGCCGAACTCATTCAGCAGGGGCTGGTCCATCACCGCGCCGGCCAGATTTCCCTTGCGATGGACCGGTACACGCAGGTCCTCCAGATCGACCCACAAAATGCAGATGCGCTCTACTACATCGCCCTGATCGCCTGCGGCGAAGGCCAGTTCCAGCAAGGCATCGATCTCGCACGCCGCTCGCTCAACTTCCGGCCCCGGCAAGCGCGCGCACATAATTTGATCGGCCAAGCACTGCACCGGCAGGGACAAATTAAAGAGGCGCTGGAAAGCTTCGACGACGCCATCGAATGCGATATCAATTTTTCGGACGCGTATGGCAATCGCGCGAATATGTTGAGCGAATTGGGACGTCATAGCGAGGCACTGTCGAGTTTCGATCGCGCGATAGCGCTCAAGAATACGGCGAGTGATTGGCTGAACCGGGGCGCAACGCTGCATGCAATGGGCCGTATAGAGGATGCAATCGAGAGTTATGACAAGGCGATCGGCCTTGATCCCGACTTCTGCGTGACCCATTGCAATCGCGCGCATGCCCTGCTCGACGCCGGTCGAGATATGGATGCGCTTGCCGGCTATGAACGCGCGGTCGCGCTCGAACCGAAAATGGCGGAGGCCTATCTCGGCCGCGCACTCACGCTCAAGAAACTCCTGCGGCTGGAGGAAGCACTCGCCAGCATCGACGCCGCCATCGAGATCAAGGGCGATGTCGCCAGAATGCACGAGGCGCGAGCCTCACTACTGCGCGATCTCGGCCGCGAAGATGACGCCCGCACCGCCAATGCCCGAGCCGCCGAAATTGAGGCGAAAAAATCGCAAGACGGCAGAACTTAGTCCTCCCACGGCTATTAATAAATGGTCATGCTCCAGGCGATCGGGCAGATCGCATGCTTCGGGGGTAGTCATCAACCGAGGAAAATTGCCATGAATCACGCCAAACCCACAGCACGCCTTGATACACCGACTGACTTGGGCGCCAATGCCCAAAAGGACATCGCCGGCGCACTGAATGCGCTGCTTGCGGACAGCTTTGCGCTTTATATGAAGACCAAAAACTTCCATTGGCACGTGAGCGGTCCGCATTTCCGCGACTACCATTTGCTCTTCGACGAGCATGCCGAGCAGATTTTTGCAACGACCGATGTGCTCGCGGAACGCGTGCGCAAACTCGGCGCCACGACCCTCCGTTCGATCAGCGATATCGCACGCCACCAGCGTCTCGCCGACAATGATGCAATCTATGTCGATCCGCAGGACATGCTGGCAGAATTACGCGACGATAATCAGCGGGTAATCGCCGCGATGCGCGAAACGCACGACCTTTGCGACGAGTACAACGACGTCGCAACCGCCAGTCTGCTTGAGACGTTCATTGACGACACGGAAAAACGCGTCTGGTTCCTTTACGAAGCAAGCCGCAAGGGCAATCCGACCGGACATTGACCGCCGGTTTTACGCTGCTGCTCAGGCAAGGCGTAACACCGCAGTCGCCGCATCGAATTCCGCCCGCCGATAATCCCGGCGAGCGGTCGCGAACTCGTCAGCGCCCCATTGCAGGGCCTGCCAATCCTCGTCCACGTGGGCCGCGGACCAGACCGAAATGTCATCAATTCCGCGATGAAGCAGCGCGAGAGCAAGCAGGCCGGAACCGGTCAGCGCAGTGATCGATGAGACGGCACCAAGTCGCCATGGGTCGACCGGAATTGCGGCACGCATCGCTTCGAGAGATTCTGGTGGCTGGCTGACATACACGATGCCTTGCGCAAGCACAAAGCGCGCGCCGAAACGATCGCGCGCCCAAGCAAGCACCGGGTCCCAGGCGCGTGACTGTTTCTCGACGAGCGCAGCCGGCGCTTCGGCTCGATAAAACAGCAAATCCGAACGCAGGTATTTTTCGACTTCTTGGGCGACTGATCGCGGTGCCTGACTGACGGCATCGATAATGACGTTTGCCAGCCGCGTGAGCGGCATGCGCGCCGGATTGATCACCTCTGCTTGCGAATTCCATTCGGCCGCGATCGCCTCGGCGAGTGCGGTCGTGGGCAAGGAAAGCGCACGACGGGCGGGAGTTTTTACCGGCTTGCCATCCAGCAGGACGGGGCCACCGTCAGCAACTTCCGCGCGCTCGATAGAAGCGCTTGCGCAAATTTGGCCGCAAATTGCGGCGCGCCGACTCTGTCGGATCGAGCGGCTCGTTGACAAATATTTCTTCAAAAATCTCGCGCATGAGCGAAGGAACGGAGGACCCAGTTACGTTATTTACCTGTGGGACATCGAGGGTGCGATCCACCCTTTTAGCAGTTGTTCGGAGTTCCGTCTCAGCAGGAGGGATCAATGGCAATGCACAGGAAATCTATGCTGGCTGCGGCTTTAGTTGGGGCCCTCGTCATCGGTACGCCGGCCCTCGCACGTCACGGCGGCGGTGGCGGCGGCGGCGGGTGCACCGGGAGGCGGCTCGATGAGGGGCGGGCCATCGGGCGCTGCGCCCGCCGCTGTGCACAACGCGGCTCCATCGACGGCCGGGAACCGAGCGAACGGCAACTTCGGAGTGTCCAATGGCGCAATGCGCTGGTCAGGGAACCGGCGGGGTCCATCGGGCATGGCGCGGCGAGCGGGCAATGGCGCTCAAGCCGGATCGCCGGGGATTTTGACCGTCACGGCCATCACCATCGCCACCACCACGGCGGATTTTTCCCGTTCGGCGTCTTTGCTTCCGGTGATTATGGCTACTACGACGATTATTACTACGATTATCCCTACGACGACTCTTACGAAGATTGTTACATCCGCCACGTCCGCATTCATGGCCACTGGGTGCGCCAACGGTATTGCGAGTACTAGGATTTGGACGAATTGGCGTGCGGCACCGCGCGACGCGGCACGTCAATTCGTTGGTCGCGGTTAACATAGTTTGATCACGTTCAGGTCATTGTGCGCCGCAATATTCACCCGCTAGGGGCGATTTACTCGATATATGCCCGACCAACGCTTCCCGGGCCGAAAATACCTCGGCACAGCCATGCTCGCGCCTCTTTCGCGGAGCGAAAAGCCTGTTGTGACCTGCGGTTGATAGGCCGCAGCCATGACGGAAGGATAAGTAGCCTTGCGGGTCTCTACCCAATAATATCCGCTCAGGATTCGAGCCGGAAACAAGGCTAAACGAGAAAAGCGGAGCCGCCGGGGCTGTGACGCGACGCCGTTTATGTTTTGCGGAGTAGCGGGGCGCGTTTCGAGGAGTCAATGAAGAATACCGACATTTCTGCCCCGGATTACTTCCACAAGGTGGTCGACTGCCAGTGGGCTTGCCCGGCGCATACTCCGGTTCCCGAATATATCCGTCTGATCGCGCACGGCCGGTATTCGGACGCCTACATGATCAATTGGCGGTCCAACGTATTCCCGGGAATCCTGGGCCGCACGTGCGACCGTCCCTGCGAACCAGCATGCAGGCGTGTACGCGTAGAGAAGGAGCCGGTGGCAATCTGCCGCCTGAAAAGAGTGGCGGCCGATTACAAAGACGACATCCGCGCGCGCCTGCCTAAGCCTGCCGCAAAAAAGAACGGAAAACGTATCGCGCTTGTCGGCGGAGGGCCGGCCTCTCTCACTGTCGCACGCGACCTTGCCCCGCTAGGCTATCAGTGCGTGGTATTCGATAGTGATCCTAAAGCGGGCGGCATGATCCGCACGCAGATCCCCAAATTCCGTTTGCCCGATAGCGTCATCGACGAGGAGTGCGGCTATATCCTCGATCTCGGTGTCGAATTCCGTGCCGGCAAGCGCATCGACAGTTTGAAGGGACTGATCGCCGAGGGCTGGGACGCAATCTTCATCGGTTCGGGCGCGCCGCGCGGTCGTGATCTCGATATCCCGGGTCGCAAGGAAGCAGCCAAGAACATTCACATCGGCATTGATTGGCTCTCCTCGGTCTCCTTTGGGCACATCAACAAGATCGGCAAACGTGTTGTCGTGCTCGGTGGCGGCAATACCGCAATGGATTGCTGCCGTTCCGCGCGAAGACTAGGTGGTGAGCAAGTCGACGTGGTCGTGCGCTCGGGCTTTGAGGAAATGAAGGCGTCCCCATGGGAAAAGGAAGACGCCATGCACGAGGGCATTCCGATCCACAATTTCCTCGTACCGAAGCAATTCACTCACGAGAACGGCAAACTTACGGGCATCACATTCGAGAAGGTGAAGGCGGAATACGACGCCAAGGGGCGGCGCAAGCTTGTGCCGGCCGGCGAACCGGAGCAGCACTTCCCTTGCGATGATGTGCTGGTGGCCGTCGGGCAGGAAAATGCATTCCCGTGGATCGAGCGTGATAGCGGAATCGAATTCGACCAATGGGATATGCCCAAGGTCGACACCGTGACCATGGCTTCGACCCATCCGAAGGTATTCTTCGGCGGCGACGCCGCGTTTGGCCCGAAGAACATCATATGGGCGGTCGCGCACGGCCACGAGGCCGCCGTGTCGATCGACAAACTCCTCAATGGCGAAGACATAGCGGACCGCCCTGCCCCGGCCGTCGAAATAATGAGCCAGAAAATGGGCATCCACGAGTGGTCGTACGACAACGAGATCGCCCTCGATAAGCGCTACAAGGTCCCGCATCGCGACAAGGTCGTGGCGCTCAAGGACATCAAGGCCGAAGTGGAACTTGGATTCGACGAGAAGCTTGCCTTGGCAGAAGCCGGCCGCTGCCTAAATTGCGATGTCCAAACCGTTTTCTCGGCGCAGCTTTGCATCGAGTGCGACGCTTGCGTCGACATCTGCCCGATGGATTGCATTAGCTTCACGGCGAATGGCGAGGAAGCCGATTTACGCACACGGCTCAACGCGCCATCGCACAACCTCACGCAAGATCTCTACGTCCAGGACGGACTCAAGACCGGCCGCGTCATGGTCAAGGATGAGGACGTCTGTCTGCATTGTGGCCTCTGCGCCGAACGTTGTCCGACAGGAGCCTGGGATATGCAGAAATTCTTGCTCGATATGAACTCACGCAGGAACGTCATGCCGACCGCCACGCCGATCAGCCGCGTAAACGACTTCGTTATCCGTTTTGCCAATGTCAACGGCTCGGGATCTGCGAGCGCAAACGAGATGTTTGCCCGTGCGGTAATGCGCATGGGCGTGCCTGTCGCCCCCCGCAACATCTTTCCGTCGAATATTCAGGGCCTGCCTACCTGGTACGAAGTGCGCGTCTCCGAAGCGGGGCACATGGGTGCGCGCGGTGGCACCGACCTCATGGTGGCAATGAACCCGCAGACGTTCGACAAGGACATCGCAGGCATCGAACCGGGCGGCTATCTGTTCTACAATTCGACCAAGCCCCTGCCGCCTTCGAAATTCCGCGAGGACATCACGGTCATCGGCGTCCCCCTTACCGCTATCTGCAATCGCGAGTACACCGATCCGCGCCAGCGACAGTTATTCAAGAACATCATCTATATCGGTGCGCTTACCGCCCTGCTCGACATGGAAGTGAAGGTCGTCGAGCAACTCATTGGTGAACAATACAAAGGCAAGGACCGGCTCATTGAGCCCAATATCAAGGCGCTGCACATTGGCCGGGACTACGCGATCCTCAACCTGCAATGCCCCCTCGGGATCAAGTTCAAACGCGCGAATGCCGTCGGCAATCGCATTTTCATCGAGGGCAACTCGGCCGCAGCGCTCGGCGCGGTCTATGGCGGCGCAACCGTCTGCGCGTGGTACCCGATTACGCCCTCCTCGTCGCTCGCTGACGCGTTTACGAGGCATTGCGCAAAACTTCGTATTGACCCCGAAACCAAGCAGGCAAAATACGCAATCATCCAGGCCGAGGATGAGCTCGCCTCCATCGGTATTGTGATTGGTGCCGGCTGGAACGGCGCGCGAGCATTCACGGCGACTTCCGGCCCCGGGATTTCGTTAATGCAGGAATTCATCGGACTGGCCTATTTCGCTGAAATCCCCGCAGTTCTTTTCGATGTCCAGCGTGCGGGCCCCTCGACCGGCATGCCGACCCGCACCCAACAGTGCGACATTATTTCGTGTGCCTATGCGTCTCATGGCGACACGAAACACGTTCTGCTGTTTCCGGAGGACCCGGCGGAGAGCTTCGAGTTCGGCGCCCAAGCCTTCGACCTCGCCGACCGGTTGCAGACGCCGATTTTCGTCATGCTCGACCTCGACATCGGCATGAACCACCATTTGTCGAAGCCGCTCACCTGGGATGACAGCCGCAAATACGACCGCGGCAAAGTGATGACGGCCGCCGAGCTCGAAGCCGGCAAAGAATTCGGCCGGTATCTCGACGTTGACGGCGATGGCATTCCCTATCGGACCTACCCCGGCACGCATCCGACCAAGGGTTCGTTCTTTACCCGAGGCACCTCGCGCGATCGCTATGCGCGTTACACTGAAGAAGGCGCGCCATATGTAGACAACATGCAGCGTCTGGTGCGCAAATTCGACACCGCCAAGGATCTCGTGCCACGGCCTCTTATTGCAACATCCGGCAAGCCGACAAAATATGGCGTGATTTATTATGGCTCGACCTCTCCGGCGATGGATGAGGCAATCCATATGATCGAAGCACACGGGCATTCGCTCGATCGGATGCGTATCCGCGCTTTTCCGTTTCACTCCAGCGTCAATAGTTTCGTCGCCGACCACGATTTTGTTTTCGTCGTCGAGCAAAACCGTGATGCACAATTACGCTCGCTGATCGTGAATGAATGCGGAATTGATCCGGTACGACTGGTTCCGATCTTGCACTACGACGGCACGCCCATCACGGCACGATTTATAGCCAAGGCAATCGGCGACCACCTGGATCAAGCTGACGGTAAAGCCGATGAAGGTGACATCATGAAAGAAACGTCTTTCACGATGTCATGCGCGGGCTTGACCCGCGCATCCCACTTTGAAACGCACGGCTTGCCTTTCTTGTCGGGATGGCCGGGACTAGCCCGGCCATTACCATTCTTACTCAGGACTGATCCATGACCTATCTCGCCAAACCAAAATTCCACCACCCCGAGCTGCCGAAAAATGCGCTTGGCTATACCCATCGCGATTACGAGGGTTCGGTTTCGACTCTCTGCGCGGGTTGCGGGCATGAACTCGATCACCGCCTCGATTATTCAGGCCTGTTTTGAACTGTCGATCGAGCCGCATCGTGTCGCCAAGATTTCGGGCATCGGCTGCTCGTCGAAGACGCCCACGTATTTCCTTGGCAATTCGCATGGCTTCAATTCGGTGCACGGCCGTATGCCGTCGGTATTGACGGGTGCCAACCTCGCCAACCGGGAGCTGATCTATCTCGGTGTTTCCGGTGACGGCGACAGTGCGTCGATCGGGCTTGGCCAGTTCGCGCATTGCCTGCGCCGCGGCGTAAATATGGTCTATATCGTCGAAAACAACGGCGTGTATGGCCTCACCAAGGGCCAGTTTTCGGCGACCGCCGACCGGGGGTCAAAATCCAAACGGGGCTTTATCAACACCGACAATTCCATCGATCTCGTCGCGATGGCCCTTCAGCTTGGCGCCTCGTTCGTTGCGCGCTCCTTCTCCGGCGACAAGCATCAACTGGTGCCGATCATCAAGGCGGCAATTGCCCACAAAGGCGCTGCCTTCATCGACGTAATCAGCCCTTGCGTTGCGTTCAACAACCACGCCGGCTCGACAAAAAGCTTCGATTTCGTGCGGGAGCACAACGAAGCGGTCAATCGCCTCGACTTCATTTCGAGCCGCATGCCGATTGAAGTCAAATACGAACCCGGCACAGTGGAGGTTGTCGAGCAGCATGATGGGTCCAGGCTGGCGCTGCGCAAGCTCGCCGCCGATTACGAGCTTCACGATCGCACCGCAGCTCTCGGCTTTCTGCAGCACCATGCCGCTAAAGGCCAGATCGTCACCGGTCTGCTCTATGTCGAAAAGGAGCCCGAAGATCTGCATGCGCATTTGCGGACGGTAGACGCACCGCTCAACGTACTCGGCGAAAAAGACCTGTGTCCGGGCCAGGCGGCACTCGAAAACTTCAACGCCTCACTGCGGTAAACCTCGATCCCTTCCCGTTATTGCCGGGCTTGCCCCGGCAATCCATGATGCGCTTCACCGAAAGTTACCTGACGTAAGGCCTGATTGCCCTGAAATTCATCATGGATGCGCGGATCTAGTCCGCGTATGACGCCGCAAATGTTGCAACGCCGCCGCCTCGGCCAATCCGATCTGCACCTCGCGCCGCTTATGCTTGGAGGCAATGTGTTCGGTTGGACGATCGACGAGAAAACGTCGTTCGGCATTCTGGATGCATTTATCGATGCCGGCTTCAACGGCATCGACACGGCCGACAGTTATGCGCGTTGGGTTCCGGGCAGCCCGGGCGGTGAGTTGGAAACCATCATCGGTAATTGGCTCAAGCGTAGGGGCAAACGGGACAAGATACTGATCGCCACCAAAGTCGGCGAGGATATGGGCGAAGGCCGCTGCCTGAAGAAAGACTATATCCTGCGCGAATGCGAAGCCTCGTTGCGGCGCCTGCAAACCGACTACATCGACCTTTACCAAACTCATTTCGATGACGAGGTCACGCCGGTCGAGGAAACGATCCAGGCTTATGCCGCGCTCATCAAAGCCGGCAAGGTGCGTGCGATCGGCGCCTCCAACGTCAGCCCTGCACGCCTGAAGGCATCACTCGCCGCCAGCAAGGCCCTAGGCGTGCCGCGCTACCAGAGCCTGCAGCCGCTCTATAATCTTTCGGACCGCAAGGAATTCGAAACTGAATTCCTGCCGATCTGCCTGCAGGAGCGGCTCGGCGTGATCAATTATTACTCGCTCGCCGCGGGTTTCCTTACGGGAAAATATCGCTCAGCCCAGGAGGCCGCCGCACACCCTGGGCGGGGACCTCACTCAAGCGCTATCTCGATGAACGCGGACTGCGGATCCTCAAGGTGGTCGATGCCGTTGCGGCGCGGCATAGCGCCCTGCCGGCGCAGATTGCCCTGGCCTGGCTCATCGCCAAACCCTTCATCACGGCGCCTATCGTCAGCGTGACAAGCCTGAAACAGTTCGGCGAAATTCAAAAAGCGCTGGAAATAAAGCTTTCGCGCGACGGACATTGAGACACTCGACGCAGCCGGCGCATAGGAAAACGCGCCGTGACTGCAGATTGCGGGGACAATGCGGACGGCCAGAGGAGCCCGGCCACGGCGAATTCTCGCTCGTTCCGGCGCGTACGGCGTTTATAGGCGGAACTCTGCGCACGCGAAGCCGCGTTGACGCCGCGCATGACGGCGCCCGCCTCCATCCCAATTCGCAAGCATCATGAAGCCAAACCATCACGGCGTGGCCGTCGCGGGCGTGGGATCAGCGAAGCCGAAGTCAAGGATGTCCAGGAGCTTGCGACCCCGCGCACGCCGGTGATCTACGAAGTTGTGCGCCGTCTCGGCGATGAGGAAATGCAACGCCCACTCACCTCGCTGTGGTGGTCAGGCGTGGCAGCCGGACTGTCGATAAGTTTTTCGCTGCTCGCGCAGTCGATCCTGAAAACACATCTGCCGGATTCATCATGGCAACCGCTTGTGGTCGCCTTCGGCTATTGCGTTGGGTTCATCATGGCGGTGCTGTCGCGCCAGCAACTATTTACCGAAAGCACGATCACGACCGTTCTGCCCACCGCTGCAGAGTTCAAGTGGAGCAATATCGTGCGCATGGCACGGCTGTGGGCCATTGTGCTCGCGGCCAATCTCGTCGGCACGCTCTTCGCCGCGGTTTTTTGCAGTTTCACGCCGGTGCTTCCCGCTGATGCTCTATGAAGGCATGCTCGCAATCAGCCGCGATTTGCTCGCCTTCGGCTGGTTGGACATGATGTTTCGGGCGATTGCGGCAGGCTTTCTGATGGCCGCGATGGTGTGGCTGATGCCGGGCGCCGAAGGGGCCCAACTGCAAGTCATCACCGTCATTACCTGGCTGATCGCCGCTGGTGGCTTTACGCATATCGTTGCCGGCAGCATGGAGTCCTATTTGCTGGTCCTGTCAGGGGAATGGGCGTGGTGGAGGATGCTGGCCGATTTCATGGTGCCCGTTTTGATCGGAAATATCATTGGAGGCACGGCCCTGTTCGCCCTCATCGCCTATGCTCAAGTCATGGATGAGATCTGAGCGCGGTTAAACCAAAGCTTTAACTTGCAGAAATGCCTTTTTGCCGGCAGGTCTCGGCCTCGACCAACACGTGAAGATTTCTACTGATTGACGCAGGTGCCGATATAGCTGTTGCGATCCCCGGCTGCCTGGCCATAAACCCCTGCTTGGTGCGTGCAACGCATGGCCCGATCCTGGAATGTCTCGCTGCCGCCGGGCCCCGAACCCGGTGTGGTCGGCAGATTTGGCAATACGCGACCCGTTTGGGGTACCACGATGGGCGGCGGCACCGCCGCGCGCGGCTGCGTCAATGTCCCCGCCCGCGGAATGGTCACGTGTTTGACGGTGCCACGAGGCGATCTGTATTTCGGCGCCAGCCATGGCTCCGGCCGCGCCGCGCGTGCGCCCTTTTCGGGCTTCATGATGCTGTAATTGTCGCCGAGAATGTCATAGCTGTTCTGCGCGCACGCCGGCCCGGCGAAAACCGCCGCCATGGTGAGCAGCACGATCATCGAAGATGTACGCATCGTTTCTCTCAGATAGGAACCCCGTGGCGCGGCCGCTACTCTTCCGGGGCCTCCTCGATTGGATCATAGCGCTTGGCGTCAAAGCCCAGGAGATTCCAGGACTGTTCCATATGCGGCGGCAGCGGCGCGGATATATCGATTGTTCCACCGCGCGGATGCGGTACCGCGATACGGCGCGCCAGGAGATGAAGCTTGTTCTGCACGCCGCCTACAGATTCCCAGTTCTCGATATTGAAGTATTTCGGATCACCAACGATCGGATTGCCAATATGCGCCAGGTGCGCGCGTAATTGATGAGTTCGGCCGGTTACCGGCTTGAGCGAAATCCACGCCAACTTCTGTCCGGCAGTTTCGACAACCGCGTAGTACGTGACGGCATGAACTGCATCTTTTTCCCCATGCTTGGCGACGCGCATGAAACTTTCTTCCTCGACCTCCTGCTTGGCGAGGAAGGTGGAGATGCGGCCTTGCCTGGGCTTCGGCACGCCTGCAACGAGTGCCCAATATATCTTGCGGGCCGAACGGGACCGGAACGTCTTGGCGAGAGCGGCAGCTGCAAATCGGGTCTTCGCCACTAGCAGACACCCGGCGGTGTCCTTGTCGAGCCGATGCACCAGGCGCGGACGCTGAGCGTCCGGCCCCGGCCCGCGCAAGGCACCGAGCATTCCATCAATATGACGCGTGGTGCCGGAGCCACCCTGCACAGCCAGTCCCATCGGCTTATTGAGGACCAACACATCGGCATCTTCGTAGAGCGTGATCGATTTGATGAATGCGCGATCTTTCTGAGCTTGCGGCGCATCGTCCCGCGGCGCCGGTGCGTCCACTTTCAGCGGCGGAATGCGAACCGTCTGACCTGCTTCAAGGCGCGTCTTCGGCTGTGTCCGCTTGCCGTTCACCCGCACCTCGCCTTTGCGGATGATGCGCTGGATATGGCTGAATGAAAGACCCGGAAATCGCGCCTCGAAAAAGCGATCAACACGCATGCCGGATTCATCAGGCACCACAACGACCGTCTGTACCGCAGCGGAAAACTGCGCTGCCTTAGGTCCGGCGTCCGGAGCCAGAGGTCGGCGGCCCGCCATCGAAGAATGATCGATCGTGGCGGCCGACCTTTGGGGTTCGTTCCGGGCGTCGCATCGGCGCGGCGCGGCGGGGTGTGGCGCTTGCCCTCCAGCCTTTTGCCGGGCCGGTCAGCGCGCGGGCCTGAGTAATGCTGCGGCTTCTGCCGATTGCCGCGACCGCGCACGCGCGGTCCCGCCATCTGCCTTCCACCGCCAGGCTGACGAGGACCGGAACGTCCGCGATTCACGTTCCGCCCCTTTCGCTACGCAGCTTTGCCCAATATTCGAGGCGCTTTCTGATTTCGCGCTCAAAGCCGCGCTCAGGCGGGTCATAGAATTTCTGCCGTTCGAGTGCGTCAGGAAAATAATTTTGTCCGGAGAACGCCTCCTCGGCACATGGTCGTAAGCGTAGCCGCGGCCGTAACCTTCTTCCTGCATGAGCTTCGTCGGCGCGTTCAAAATATGTTTCGGCGGCAGCAACGAGCCGGCCTGCTTGGCAGTTCGCATAGCTGCGCCGAACGCGGCATAGCCGGCATTCGACTTCGGCGCGGTCGCACAATAGATCACCGCCTGTGCAATCGCGAGCTCGCCTTCCGGGGAGCCCAGGAAGTCGAACGCATCTTTTGCAGCATTTGCGATGACGAGCGCCTGCGGATCTGCCAAGCCGATATCCTCTATTGCCATGCGCACGACACGCCGCGCGATATAAAGCGGCGGTTCGCCCGCATCAAGCATGCGACACAGATAGTAGAGCGCGGCATCCGGGTCTGAGCCTCGCACCGACTTATGTAACGCGGAAATGAGATTGTAGTGGCCATCCTGCGCCTTGTCGTAGATCGGCGCCCGCCGTTGGACGATGTCTTGCAGTTTTACGACTGTCGAATCTCTCGCCTTTGCGTGCTGCGCGCCATACTTCTTCGGCAAGCGTGAGTGCCGCTCGGCCATCTCCGTCAGCCATGCGGATCAGAGCCGCGCGCGCCTCCGCATCGAGCGGGAGTGGCCGGCTCTCAATGGCTTCGGCACGCTTGAGCAGGTTTTCGATCGCTTCCCCGTCAAGCGACCTGAATATGAGCACGCGCGCCCGCGACAGCAGCGGTGCATTCAATTCGAACGACGGATTTTCGGTTGTCGCCCCGACCAGCACGATGGTGCCGTCCTCCATCACCGGCAGGAAACTGTCCTGCTGCGCACGATTGAAGCGGTGAATTTCATCGACAAACAGGAGCGTACCCTGCCCCATTTCGCGGCGGTTTCGTGCTTCCTCGAACACCTTTTTGAGATCGGCGACGCCGGTAAAGATCGCGGAGACTTGTTCGAAATGCAGGTCCGTTGCCTGCGCGAGCAGGCGTGCAACCGTTGTTTTTCCCGTCCCAGGTGGCCCCCAGAAGACGAGCGAGCCGAGCGAACGGGTCGCGAGCATGCGGGTCAACGCGCCGTCCGTGCCGAGCAGGTGCGTCTGGCCGACGACGTCATCGAGTTTTTGCGGCCGGAGCTTGTCAGCAAGCGGACGTGGCGCGTCTTTTTCGAAACCGGCGGCGGCAAAAAGATTGGGGCCGCCGGCTTTCGCGCGCGGAGCCATCACCAAACTCCGCCCGCGCCACGCCAGCTGATCTCGAAGACGAACCTGCCTGAGCGGGGCGGCCGAGAGAGGCCCGACCATAACCGGAGGATGGGTTTCATTGCATTCATCCGCTGAACACCGCGGAAATTTTCTGTCCGCCGCGCAGAATGACGATTCGCCAAGTTCGATTGGGCGTGCTGGTCAATTGTTCAAGATCCTTCGTCTTCCTGACGCGCTGTCCGTTCACCTCTTCGATGACATCGCCGCGCTGGAAGCCGAGATTGCTGGCATAAGAGCCGGAATCGACGTCGAGCACGACGACGCCCTCCTCGACGTTGCGGACTTGCAATTCATCGGCCAGCGCCGGCGAAAGGTTTGCTACCTTCACCCCAGAAAACGGCGACCGCGAACGAATGACAACTTCATCGCGTGGTGTTTCGGGTGCCGTTTTCAGCGCGACCGATGCCGTGAGTTCGCGCCCCGCCCTCAGGAAGCCCAGACGCGCGGAACCGCCGAGGGGCTTTGTGGCAAACCTGTAGTCGAAGGCATTCGGATCATCGACCGGAACGCCATCGATTGCGACGATGACGTCTCCGGGTTTGAGGCCAGCATGCGCGGCAGGGCTGTCCGGTGCAACATTTGCGATCAGCGCGCCGGCGGGCCGCTGAAGGCCCAAGCTGTCGGCGATCTCAGCAGTGACGGTTTGCAATTTGGCGCCGAGCCAGGGCCGCATAACGGCGTTGCCGCCGTTTTTGGCGGATGCGATCACAACCCGCACCATATTTGCGGGTATCGCGAAGCCAATGCCTTGAGAACCGCCAGACCGCGAAAAGATTGCGGTATTGATTCCGACAAGCTTGCCCGTGAGGTCGACCAAAGCACCACCCGAATTGCCGGGGTTGATTGCGGCATCGGTCTGTATGAAAAACTGGTAGTCGCTCACGCCGACTTGCGTTCGCGCGAGCGCCGATACGATGCCATGGGTTACCGTTTGTCCGACACCGAACGGATTTCCGATCGCAAGGACCACATCGCCGACCTGTAAAGAGTCGGAGTCGGCAAGATCCAGAACAGGGAAATGCTCGTGTCCATCCTTGATGCGAAGGATGGCGAGGTCAGTGCGCGGATCCTTGAGAACCAGCGAAGCCTCGAACTCCCGTTTGTCGGCGAGCGAGACTTTCACCTCGTCGGCGCCTTCGATGACGTGGTTGTTCGTCACGATGAGGCCGCTCGCATCCAAAATAACACCGGACCCCAGCGAGCGTTGTACCTGATTGCCAATCCCGCCTGGCACGCCAAAAAACCGGCGAAAAATCGGATCATCGAGTAACGGATTGCGGTTTTGGACCACCTTGGCCGCATAGACATTCACGACAGCGGGCGCCACGTGTTGCACAACAGGCGCGTACGACAATCGAAGTTCGGACGGCGTGGGCAGGCGCCGCTCCTGGGCGATTGCGGGCCTTGCGAGGGCAACAGCCGCAATCAGGGCTACAATCAGGCTTTTGGAGTGCATCGTTTCGAATCCCGGCAAGTGGCGGAGATATAGGCCTCCGAATGCGTCAAATGAAGGCCAGCCTAACCCGTTAAGGCTGGATTGAGCTCGCATGAGCAACGCATGGCCGGGTCTGTCCAGGCCATGTTGGTTAAACGGTCTCGCCCGCCCGAGTGTCGCTGCCGCCGGTTTACGCCGCGTCGGCAGGTGCCCAGTAGGGACGACAGACTAGTCGAGGGGCGGAACGGTGCGCAGAAAGGCAACGACCGCATCGAGATCCTCCGGGGCAACCGTCGCGTAGTAGTGGAACCCCATCGGCGGTTTGAGTTTGTTGCCCTGACGGTCGACGCCGGTCGTGATCGCGCGCTTGATCTCGTCATCAGTCCAGGCGCCGATGCCCTTCGTCTTGCTCTGCGTAATGTTACGCGACACAGAGACCCCCCACGGACCGGGGAATTCAAAGCCCCCTGCACCGAGCCTGGTCGCGAACTCACGACCGCGCGGGCCCATTGGCGTATGGCACTCCATGCAGTGCGCAATGGTCGCGAGATATTGCCCTTTCTTCACCTTGTCTTTCAGTTCGTCCTCAGTGAATTTTTTCTCGCCCCCGGGGGGATCGGATGGCCCTGAGGAATCTTATAGATCGGGTCCGCCACCTTATTGCTCACGGGTTTCAACGTGCGCAGATAGGCAATGACGGCATCAAGATCGCGGTCGGTCATGATTTCATAGAAACCGCTTGGCATGACCATGGCCACCGGCACGCCATTCGCCTTGATGCCCTTGCGTAGCACTGTCTTGAGCTGTTCATCGGTGTAGTTGCCGATGCCAGTCGCCTTATCCGGCGTGATGTTCGGGGCCGTCACTTTGAACGGCGGTTCATCCCAGGACAGACCGCCCGAGAACGCCTTATCCATAATATCGCCGTTCGGTCCCTTGGGCGTATGGCAATTGCCGCAAGTGAGAATGCCATTGACGAGATATTCGCCGCGTTTGACCAGAGCGGCATTCGGCGATTGGGCGCTGGCGCCGCCTGCGACCACGCCAGCGAATGCCAGACCGACCATCATTGAGCGAATTGTCATTACACCCCCCTTGATCAACAGATAGGGTAATCATATCCGCAACTTATATTGGGGCAAACAAAAAGGGCGGCCTGAATGGCCGCCCTTTTTCTGCGTATGACTTGGGAAACTATGCGGCCGCGGTCGCCTCTTCCTCGACTTTTTTCTCCTGGACCGGTCCTGAATCCTTGCCCTTGGCCTCGACGTCCCGGTCGACAAACTCAATCACCGCCTTGGCAGCGTTGTCGCCGTAACGGAATCCCGCCTTCATGATGCGCGTATAGCCGCCCGCGCGCTCTTTGTAGCGCGGACCGATCACGTCGAAGAGTTTCTTCACTTGTGCAGCGTCGCGGATTTCCGCGACCGCCTGACGGCGCGCGTGCAATCCGCCCTTTTTCGCGAGCGTCACAAGCTTCTCGACGATCGGACGCAGTTCCTTTGCCTTCGGCAATGTCGTGATGATTTGCTCATGCTTGATGAGTGACGCGGCCATATTGGCAAACATGGCCTTGCGATGCTCCGCCGTGCGGTTGAGCTTGCGGTGAACCTTGCCGTGACGCATCGCGACTACCCCTTCATTCCGATCCAGCCGCAGTGCGGCCTAGTAATGGTCCTCGAAGCGCTTGGCGAGCTCTTCGATGTTCTCGGGCGGCCAGCCCGGCACTTCCATGCCGAGGTGCAGGCCCATTTGCGCCAGCACTTCCTTGATCTCGTTCAGCGACTTACGCCCGAAATTCGGCGTGCGCAGCATTTCCGCTTCGCTCTTCTGCACGAGGTCGCCGATGTAAACGATGTTGTCGTTCTTCAGGCAATTTGCCGAGCGCACCGACAATTCGAGTTCGTCCACTTTCTTGAGGAAGGCCGGATTGAACGCAAGATCCGGAATGGTCTCTGCGGCCTCCGCCTTGCGGGGCTCCTCGAAGTTCACGAACACGTTGAGTTGATCTTGCAGAATTCGCGCTGCGTAGGCGAGTGAATCCTCCGGTGAAACCGCACCGTTGGTCTCAATTGTCATTGTGAGCTTGTCGTAGTCGAGAATTTGCCCTTCGCGGGTGTTTTCGACTTTGTAGGAAACCTTGCGCACCGGCGAATAGAGAGAGTCGACCGGGATCAGGCCGATCGGCGCATCTTCGGGGCGGTTGCGCTCTGCCGGGACATAACCCTTGCCGGTATTGACGGTGAACTCCATGCGGATCTCGGCACCCTCGTCGAGCGTGCAAAGCACCAGGTCCGGATTGAGCACGACCACATCGCCAACCGTCTGAATATCGCCTGCGGTGACCGTGCCGGGTCCCTGCTTCTTCACCACCATGCGCTTTGGGCCTTCGCCCTGCATCTTGATGGCGATGTCCTTGATGTTGAGCACCATGTCGGTGACGTCCTCGCGCACGCCGGCGATCGAGGAAAATTCGTGCAATACGCCATCAATGTGCACCGATTGCACCGCCGCACCTTGCAGCGATGACAAGAGAATGCGGCGCAGCGCATTGCCGAGCGTGACACCGAATCCCCGTTCGAGAGGCTCGGCGACCACAGTCGCAATCCGCGCAGCGTCGCCGCCCGCGGAGACCTGGAGCTTGTTCGGCCTGATCAGTTCCTGCCAATTCTTTTGGATCACGTCTTCACCTTTTCAGCGGCGCGGCCTTCTCGCGCCTAGCGCACCCCACCCGCCGCGTGGGGAAAATCTCGGCGGTAGCACGCGCACGGGATGAGCAGCACCCGAGCGAATTAAGCAATCACACGCGCCGACGCTTGCGAGGTCGGCAGCCGTTATGCGGTATCGTCGTCACGTCACGGATCGAGGTAATCGTAAAGCCGGCCGCCTGAAGCGACCGCAGTGCCGACTCGCGGCCAGAGCCCGGGCCAGAAACTTCGACTTCGAGAGTCCGCATGCCGTGTTCCTGCGCCTTCTTGGCCGCGTCTTCGGCCGCCACCTGGGCGGCATAGGGCGTCGACTTGCGTGAGCCCTTGAAGCCCATAGTCCCCGCCGACGACCAGGCGATCGTATTGCCCTGCGCGTCAGTGATGGTGATCATGGTATTGTTGAACGAAGCCGCGACATGCGCGACGCCCGACGCGATGTTTTTGCGTTCGCGCCGGCGGACGCGAGTAGCTTCCTTACCCATTCCTCAATCCTTTCGCGCCCCTGCGCCGCAACCGGCGCGAGGGCTTAATTCTGTTATCAAGTCGGTCCCGGGGTCTTCTTCTTGCCTGCGATCGTCTTAGCGGGCCCCTTGCGTGTCCGCGCGTTCGTATGCGTGCGCTGACCGCGAACAGGCAGACCTTTGCGATGACGAAGACCCCGATAGCAGCCGAGATCCATCAGCCGCTTGATGTTCAGTTGAACCTCGCGGCGCAGGTCGCCCTCGACCATGTAGTCGCGATCTATAAGTTCTCGGATCTGGAGCACCTCGGCATCGGTGAGCTGCGATACGCGGCGCTCCGGCGGCAAATTAACCTTGCCCACGATATCATGGGCAATCTTCGGCCCGATGCCATGGATGTACTGAAGCGCGATCACGACGCGCTTGTTGGTCGGCAGATTGACACCCGCGATACGAGCCACTTAGCTTCTCCTGTAACGACCGGCAGCGCGATATGCGCCCAATTCAGTAGTCCCCGGAAGGGGATAGCGCAAAGCGTAACACGACGCCCGTCCCCGCCTTGCTGGGGCCCGGCATCGCGTCAAACTCCTGAATGTGCAGCTTATTAAGGGATTCATCGCGCTCTCGTCAACCTCCGCCGGGTACGGATTTTGCGCTGTCTCGACTTACTTTTGGTCCGCGCCACTCCGGACGCCCGTTTGCGGCGGGAACCACCCTTCCTGGTGACGCGCTTGGTGCGTTTGGAGGACTTGGCCTTTCGTCCGGCTGCCTTGCCCCGCCGGCGCGGCTTGGGCACTTTTTCCGGCGCCAGATGCCGCCCTATCGCCGCCGTCACCTCCTCGATCGGAGCCATCCCGTCCACGCTCTTGAGCATGCCTCTTGACGCGTAATAGCCGGCGAGCGGCGCTGTCTGGACGCGGTACGCGGCAAGACGGCCCTTGAGCACCTCAGGATTGTCGTCGGCGCGCACGTTCTCGCCGCGCGCGTTCATCTCCGCGGCCCTCTTTTCGATGCGCTGAAGGAGCTTACCCTCATCCACCTTGAGCTCGATGACGGCATCGAGCTTGAGCCCACGCTCCTTCAACAGCCGGTCGAGTGCCTCGGCCTGGGGAACAGTTCGTGGGAACCCGTCGAGCACAAACCCTCGCTTGGCGTCCGGTTGGTCGATGCGATCCGCAACAATCGCAACCACGACGTCATCCGGCACAAGTTCGCCCCGATCCATGTCGCTCTTGGCCCGCAAGCCGATCGCCGTGCCTGCGGCAACTGCCGCGCGCAGCACATCGCCGGTAGAAAGCTGCACAACTCGGTGCTTGGCGATCAGGCGCTGCGCTTGCGTGCCCTTCCCCGCCCCCGGGGGGCCGAGCAGAATCAATCTCATCGCGTGCGCCCTCGCAACTTCGATCGCTTGATCAATCCTTCATATTGGTGCGCCAGTAGATAGCCCTGAATCTGGGCCACGGTATCCATTGTCACGCTGACGACGATCAGCAAGGAAGTGCCACCGAAATAAAACGGCACCGCGGCGTAGGAAATGAGGATTTCCGGGATGAGGCACACAATGGCGAGGTAAAGTGCACCGACCACAGTGATACGCGAGAGCACATAGTCAATATGCTCAGCTGTACGCTCACCCGGGCGGATGCCCGGTATAAAGCCGCCATGCTTTTTCAAGTTGTCCGCGGTTTCAGTCGGGTTGAACACGACGGCTGTGTAGAAGAACGCGAAAAACACGATCAGCGCGATGTAGAGGATAAGGAACAATGGCCGGCCGTGACCGAGGAGCGTCGTGATCGTGGTGAGCCAACCCGCCCCTTGTCCGGCATTGAAATTGGCGACCGTGGTCGGCAGCAGCAACAGCGAGGACGCGAAGATCGGCGGGATGACGCCCGACGTATTGAGCTTGAGCGGCAAGTGGGAGGACTGCCCCTCGAACATCCGGTTACCGACCTGACGCTTGGGATACTGAATGAGGAGGCGCCGCTGTGCCCGTTCCATGAAAACGATGAAGGCAATCACCGCTACGGCCATCACGATGACAATGAGGATCAGTCCGGTCGACAGCGCGCCCTGACGGCCAAGTTCGAGCGTGCCGGCTATCGCCGCGGGCAATTGCGCCACGATACCGGAAAGAATGATCAGTGAGATGCCGTTGCCGATGCCGCGCGAAGTGATCTGCTCGCCAAGCCACATAAGGAACATGGTGCCGCCGGTGAGCGTGATGGTAGTAGACATCAGGAAAAAGAAGCCAGGGCTCGAAACGACACTGCCGGTGCCCTCGAGACCAACGGCAATGCCGTAGGCCTGGATCGCGGCGAGAAACACAGTGCCGTAGCGCGTGTATTGATTCATAATCTTGCGGCCAGCCTCGCCCTCTTTTTTGAGGGCTTCGAGCGTCGGCGAGACCGTCGTCATCAACTGCATGATGATTGAGGCCGAGATATACGGCATGATGTTCAGCGCGAAAATCGCCATCCGATGGATGCCGCCACCGGAAAACATGTTGAACATGCCAAGGATACCGCCGGACTGGGTATTGAAGATCTGTTCCCAGGCGTTTGGATCGATGCCGGGGAGCGGGATGTAAGTGCCCAAGCGGTAGACGAGCAGCGCGCCGACGGTGAACCAGATACGCTTCTTGAGTTCCTCGGCTTTGGCGAGCGCCGAAAAATTGAGATTGGCCGCCAGTTGTTCCGCTGCCGAAACCATCAGTTGCTCCTGCCACCGCGCCCTGACCGAATTGCCACCCCAACCGCGCGCGCCATCCTCAGAGAAGATAAGTGCTCAATTCGGAACTTGAAGCCGGCCACCGGCCGGATAAAACGGCGCGCCTTCCTTACTCTGGCTTCGCCGCCTCGCCTTCTGACTTCGCTTTTTGCGGAGCGCCTTTCGGCTTACCGCCGCTCTTGTCCGCTTCCAGAGCCTTGCGCTTGTTCTTGCCCTTCGGCACTGCGTCCTGCTCCTTTGCCGGAGCAAGAACTTTAACGGTTCCGCCAGCCTTCTCGACTGCGGCGACAGCGGATTTCGAGGCGCGCCAGACCGAAAACTCGACCTTGCTCTTGAGTTCGCCTTCCCCAAGAAGTTTCACGCCACCCTTCGCACGCCGCATAAGCCCCGCCTTGACCATCGCCGCGGCGTCCACCGGGGCCTTTGCATCGATCAGGCCAGCGTCGATTGCAGCTTGCACTTTGCCGATATTGATCTCGTTGAGCCGGAGGGCGAATGATGTATTCCGGAATCCGCGCTTTGGAAGACGACGATGGAGCGGCATCTGGCCACCCTCGAAGCCCTTGATGCGCACGCCCGTGCGGGCGGTCTGACCCTTGCCGCCACGGCCGCCGGTCTTGCCCATACCTGAGCCGATGCCACGACCGATGCGCATGCGTTTTTTCCGCGCCCCTGGCCTGTCGGCAATCTGGTTGAGTTTCATCGTATCGTCCTTTTACTTCTTACTTCGTGCCGGCTAACCACGCGCACGAGGTGCTGAACCTTTCGGATCATCCCACGCGTCGCAGGCGTATCGGCGATATCGCGCACCCGTCCGATTTTGTTGAGGCCGAGACCGATCAACGTCGCTCGCTGATCATGGTGCCGCCGCTGCGGGCTGCCGACCTGTTCGACCTTAATTGTTTTCTGTGCCTGAGCCATGTGCTGGAATCCTAGTCCGCTGCTGCTTCTGCATCGCCTTCGCGCCGGCGCGATTGCAAAGTTGATACTTTGATATTGCGTCGAGCGGCGACCGAGCGCGGCGAATCCTGATGCTTAAGTGCATCAAATGTTGCGCGCACCACGTTGTAGGGGTTCGACGAGCCGAGCGATTTCGCCACAACGTCCTGCATACCGAGAGTTTCGAAAACGGCGCGCATGGGGCCGCCGGCGATAATGCCCGTGCCTGGAGGTGCGGCGCGCAGGAATACCTTGCCGGCCCCGTGCCGGCCAAGCACATCGTGATGCAATGTCCGGCCCTCACGCAGCGGAACACGCGTCAGGCCGCGTTTGGCCGCATCGGTCGCCTTCCGGATGGCTTCGGGCACCTCGCGCGCCTTGCCGTGTCCGAACCCAACCCGACCTTTCTGGTCGCCGACCACGACTAACGCCGCAAAACCGAAGCGCCGGCCGCCCTTGACGACTTTCGCGACACGATTGATGTGCACCAACTTGTCGGTGAACTCGCTGTCGCGCTCTTCGCGATCGCGTCCGCCGCGTTCTCGTCGAGGTTCATGTGCCATGTTTAAGTCCGTTTTCCTTGCGCATCGGCTCCCTGCTTTTCAGGACGACGCGCTACATTAGAAGTTAAGGCCGCCCTCACGTGCGGCGTCGGCCAACGCCTTGATTCGTCCGTGATAGAGATAACCGCCGCGATCAAACACGACGTCCTTGATGCCTTTTTCCTTGGCACGTTCGGCGATTAGTTTTCCAACAGCTTTCGCGGCCGCAATATTGGCTCCGGTCTTGGCACTCTCGCGCATTGTCTTCTCGATCGAGGACGCCGCAACCAGGGTCGTTCCCTTCACATCATCGATAACCTGAGCGTAGATGTGCTTGGACGAGCGGAATACCGACAACCGCGAACGTCCGCGCGACGTAAGCCTGATCTTGCGTCGTACCGTCGCCGTCCGCCGCGCGGTCCTGTCACTGAGTCTCGACATGGCGCGTCCTCTACTTCTTCTTCCCTTCCTTGCGGAAGATATATTCATTTGCATATTTTACGCCTTTGCCCTTGTAAGGCTCGGGCGGACGATAGCCGCGGATCTCCGCAGCAACATGACCGACTTTCTGCTTGTCGATTCCGGTCACTACAATTTCGGTTGGCTTGGGCGTCACGATCGCAATTCCTTCGGGAATCGGAAAATTGACGTCGTGTGAGAAACCCAGCTGCAATTGCAGGTTCTTGCCCTGCACGGCCGCACGGTAGCCGACGCCGGTGATCTCCAACCTTTCTTCGAAACCTTTGGTCACGCCTGACATCACGTTCGCAACCAGGGTGCGTGATGTGCCCCACATTGAGCGCGCGCGTTTCGTTTCGCTACGCGGTTCAAGTTTGATCGTACCCTTATCCATCGCCACAGCGACATCGTCGTGGACTACGACCTGCAAGGCCCCTTTAGGGCCCTTAACCTTGACGGTCTGACCCTCAACATTGGCTGTGACGCCCGAAGGGACAGCAACCGCTTTTTTGCCGATGCGTGACATCAGAACACCGTGCAGATGATTTCGCCGCCCACGTTCGCTTCACGTGCGTCGTGGTCGGCCATCACGCCCTTGGGCGTCGAAAGAATCGCGACGCCAAGGCCGTTGTTGATGCGTGGCAGATTACGAACGGCCACGTAGACGCGGCGGCCAGGCTTCGAGATGCGTTCGATTTCCCGGATGACGGGCTCACCGTCGAAATATTTCAACTCGATTTCGAGCTCGGACCGCCCACTGGCATGCGCGACGCTGGCATAGCCACGGATAAAGCCTTCGGTCTTGAGGACTTCAAGCACGCGCTCGCGCTGTTTGGAGCCGGGCATGGATACCTTTGACTTGCTGCGCATCTGCGCGTTGCGGATGCGGGCAATCATGTCGCCGATCGGATCATTCACTCCCATCGCGTCCTCCTCACCAGCTCGACTTCACAAGGCCGGGAATAAGGCCTTTGGAGCCAAGCTCACGTAACGCGATGCGGCTTAGACGATGCTTACGGTAGTAAGCGCGCGGACGGCCGCTGAGCTCGCAGCGATTGCGAATGCGCGTCTTGGAAGAATTACGCGGCAATTCTGCGAGCTTGAGCGAAGCCGCGAAACGCTCTTCCATCGGCAACTTCTTGTCGTGCGCGATCGTCTTCAACTTTGCACGCCGGCTGGCGAACTTCTTCGCCATCCTGCGTCTCCTATTGTTCTTCTCGATCGAACTCTTCTTAGCCATACCTTAGCTCCTTGCGATTCCGCGTATGAGGACAGCCCTCACTGCCGGAACGGGAAGTTAAATGCGGTGAGCAGCGCGCGTGCTTCATCGTCGCTGCGCGCCGTAGTGCAGACGGTGATATCCATGCCCCAGGAATCCGCGACCTTGTCGAAATCGATCTCAGGAAACACGATGTGTTCCTTGATGCCGAGGCTGTAGTTTCCGCGGCCATCGAAACTCTTCGGGTTTAATCCGCGGAAGTCGCGCACGCGGGGCAAAGCAATATTTACAAGCCGGTCGATGAAATCGTACATCCGCGCCTTGCGAAGCGTGACCTTGCAGCCAATAGCCTGGCCGTCGCGTAACTTGTAGGTCGCAATCGATTTCCGCGACTTGGTAATTATCGCTTTCTGGCCGGCAATCAGCGACAGGTCGTTGGCGGCGTTGTCCACCTTCTTGCGGTCAGCCACGCCCTCGCCAATGCCCATATTCAGCACGACCTTTGTGATCCGCGGCACCTGCATCGGGTTTGTGTAGCTGAACTGCTTTGACAGCTGTTCACGCACCACCTGCTCGAATTGACGTCTTCAGCCGCGCGACATAGTCGGAGCGTTCACGCGGCTTCTTGGCTTCCTTCGGCGCGGCGGCTTTCGCCTGAGCCTGCGCCTTCTTTTCCGCCTTGGCCTCGGCCTTGGCTTGCGCGGATTGCTGTGTTTCAGCCATCGATCTCAACTCCGGAACGCTTGGCAACGCGCACCTTTTTGCGCGCCTCACCTTGGCCAACGAATTTGAAGCCGACGCGGGTCGGCTTGCCGTCCTTGGGATCGGCAACCGCCAGATTGGACAGGTGGATGCTTCCCTCTTTCGAGATGATCCCGCCTTCCTGCTGTGCGGTCTGACGTTGATGGCGCTTGACCATATTGATCCCGCGCACCAGCGCACGGCCCTGATCGGGACGAACTTCAATCACTTCGCCGCTGCGGCCCTTATCCCGGCCGGTCAGCACAATCACCTTGTCGCCCTTGCGGATTTTGGCGGCCATCACAGCACCTCCGGGGCAAGGGAAATGATCTTCATATGGTTCTTCGCGCGCAGTTCGCGCGGCACGGGCCCAAAGATACGGGTGCCCACCGGCTCCATCTGCGGCGTGATGAGAACCGCCGCATTGCGGTCAAAGCGAATCACAGAACCGTCGGGACGCTTGATGTCCTTTGAAATGCGAACAACAACGGCCTTCATCACGTCGCCTTTCTTCACGCGGCCACGTGGAATTGCCTCCTTCACAGAGACAACGATCACGTCTCCGATGGTGGCGTATTTGCGCTTTGAGCCGCCCAGCACCTTGATGCACATGACGCGACGCGCGCCGGAATTATCGGCTACGTCCAGGTTGGTCTGCATCTGGATCATGATGCGGCTCTCTTTGTCCTGACCGGCATAATGACTACTGCACTTTCTGTTTCTTCTCGCCACGAACCACAGCCCAGCGCTTGAGCTTGGAGATCGGACGACGTTCCTCAATCCACACCAGGTCACCGACGGCGTAGGTATTGGCTTCGTCGTGCGCGTGGTACTTCTTCGAACGGCGAATGGTTTTCTTCATTGTCGGGTGCGTAAAGCGCCGCTCGACGCGCACGACAATTGTCTTGTCCTGCTTGTCACTGACGACGACGCCATGGAGCGTACGCTTCGGCATCTCGAACCTCTTATTCCTTCGACTTTGTCTTGGCGCGCGACTTAGGTTTCGCGGCGGCCTTCGGTTTGGCAGCTTTGGACTTTTTCTCGACTTTTGGCGCAGGCGCAGCTTTAGCCGCGGGCTCCGGCGTCCCCACCCGCTTCTGCGCAGCAATCGTCTTCATCCGCGCGATGTCGCGCCGGATAACGCGCACGCGCGAGGTGTTCTCCAGCTGCCCCGTGGCCCGCTGAAAGCGCAAATTGAACTGCTCTTTCTTGAGCTTGAGCACTTCATCATCCAGCTGATCGAGCGTCATCGCTCTTACGTCGGCGGTTTTCATGGCGTCACTCGGCGATGCGTTCGATGAAACGAGTCTTGACAGGCAGCTTGGCCGCGGCGAGCGCCAGCGCTTCCTTGGCAACGGCAATCGGGATGCCGTCGACCTCAAACAGGATGCGGCCCGGCTTTACGCGCACGACCCAAAGTTCAGGCGTGCCTTTGCCTTTGCCCATGCGAATTTCTATCGGCTTCTTCGAAACCGGCACATCGGGAAATACACGGATCCAGACTCGCCCTGAGCGTTTCATGAAGCGCGTTAGCGCACGCCGCGCCGCCTCGATCTGGCGCGCGGTGACGCGCTCGGGCTCCAGCGCCTTGAGGCCATACTGGCCGAAGGCAAGCGTGGCGCCACTGGTAGCGACGCCGTGGATGCGGCCCTTGAATGCCTTACGAAACTTGGTGCGGGTCGGTTGCAGCATGACTTAAAACTCTTTTCGTCCTCTCAAGCGGCGGTTTCGCGGCGCGGCCGCCCGGCGTCGCCCTCGGCGAGCTTCTTGTCTTGCGCCATCGGATCGTGCTCGAGGATCTCGCCCTTGAAGATCCAGACTTTTACGCCGCAAGTGCCATATGTCGTGAAGGCGGTTGCAACGCCATAGTCGACGTCTGCGCGCAAGGTGTGGAGCGGCACGCGCCCTTCACGGTACCATTCCATGCGGGCGATTTCGGCACCACCAAGACGGCCCGAGCAATTGATGCGGATGCCCTCGGCGCCCAGCCGCATCGCCGACTGCACGGCGCGTTTCATGGCGCGGCGGAATGCGACACGGCGCTCCAGTTGCTGAGCAATCGATTCGGCAACCAGCTGTGCGTCGAGTTCCGGTTTACGAATTTCGACGATGTTGATGACGACATCGCTGTCAGTGAGTTTTGCGACCGATTTACGCAATTTCTCGATATCGGCGCCCTTCTTGCCGATCACCACACCTGGACGCGCCGAGTGGATGGTAACGCGGCACTTTTTGTGCGGGCGCTCGATGACGATATGCGACACCGCCGCTTGCTTGAGTTGCTTCATCAGTTCCTTGCGAATCTTAATGTCTTCATGGAGAAGCGAGCCGTATTCAGCCTTGCCCGCGTACCATCGCGAGTCCCAGGTGCGGTTGATCCCGACGCGCAGCCCGATCGGATTGACTTTTTGACCCATCGCCTACTCCTCAGGCTTCCGCTCGCGCCTCAACCTGACGCACGACGATGGTCAGGTGAGAAAACGGCTTGAGAATACGTCCGACACGGCCACGGCCGCGCGGGGTGAAACGCTTGATAACAAGTGCCTTGCCGACATGAGCCTCAGCGACGACAAGTTCGTCGACATCAAGATCATGATTGTTCTCGGCATTCGCGATCGCAGACTCCAGACATTTGCGCACATCCTTGGCGATGCGTTTGTGCGAAAATTCGAGGTCGGCGAGCGCGCTTGCCACCTTCTTCCCTCGAATAAGCTGCGCGACAAGGTTGAGCTTCTGCGGCGAAATCCGCAGCATCTTGCTCACAGCCTTGGCCTCGTTGTCGCCGAGGTCTCGCTCGCGTTGGCGCTTGCCCATGACGTTACTCTTTATCCCTTAGCTTGCCGCCGGCGCCGCCGGTGCGGCAGCGGCTGCTGGTGCTGCCGGCGCGCTCGTGCGCTTGGCCTTACGATCGGACGAATGGCCGTAGAACATCCGGCTCGGTGCGAACTCTCCGAACTTGTGACCCACCATTTCTTCGGTCACCAGCACTGGAATGTGCTTCTGGCCGTTGTAGACGCCGAAATTAAGCCCGACGAACTGCGGCAGAATCGTCGAGCGCCGGCTCCAGATCTTGATCATCTCGTGACGGCCCGAAGCACGCGAGGCTTCCGCCTTGCGAAGCAAATAGCCATCGACAAAAGGACCTTTCCAAACTGAACGCGTCATAGCCCGTATCCTTACTGCTGCTTCTTCTTGCGGTCGTGACGACTCGCAATGATGAAGCGCTCGGTGCGTTTATTCTTACGTGTCTTCTTACCCTTGGTCGGAAAGCCCCACGGCGTGACCCAGTGCTTGCCGCCCTTGGTGCGGCCACCATGCGGGTGATCAACCGGATTCATCGTGATGCCGCGGTTGTGCGGCATGCGGCCCTTCCAGCGCTGGCGTCCGGCCTTGCCGATGGTCGTGTTCATGTTGTCCGGATTGGAAACGGCGCCGACGGTCGCCATGCAGCGGCCATGGACGAGGCGCTGCTCGGTCGTGCTCAAACGCAGGATGACGTAATCCTGGTCGCGCCCGACAATCTGGACATAGCTGCCCGCCGACCGCGCCAGCTGGCCGCCTTTGCCTATCTTCAGCTCGACATTGTGCACAATTGTGCCAACCGGAATATTGGCTATCGGCATCGCGTTGCCGGGCTTCACGTCCGCGTGCTCCGACGCGATAACGCTGTCACCGGCCGCCAGCCGCTGCGGAGCCAGGATATAGGCGAGCTCGCCGTCCTGGTACTTGATCAGCGCGATGAAAGCAGTGCGGTTCGGGTCATATTCCAGGCGCTCGACGGTTGCAGGCACATCAAATTTCCTGCGTTGGAAGTCAATCCGGCGATAAGCCTGCTTGTGGCCGCCGCCGCGGAACCGCGACGTGATGCGGCCGTTATTATTCCGGCCGCCGGTCGCGTTCTGGCCCTCGGTGAGCGACTTCACCGGAGGTCCCTTGTGCAGCGTCGAGCGATCGACGATCACCAGCTGGCGCTGGCCCGGTGTCACTGGATTGTAGGTTTTCAACGCCATCGCAACGCTCCCCTTACAATCCCGTGGTCACGTCGATCTTGTGACCCTCTTCAAGTGTCACGATCGCGCGCTTGACGTCGGACTGCTGCCCGATCCTGTTGCGGAATACTTTCCATTTGCCGGGCCGCGTAAGCGTATTGACGCTCTTGACCTTGACATCGAACAGCTTCTCCACCGCTTCCTTGATCTGCGGTTTCGTTGCGTGCTTGGCCACCTTGAACGTGACCTTGTTGTACTCGGACGCCATAGTCGCCTTCTCGGTAATCACCGGGGCGATGATGATGTCGTAGTGGCGCGGATCGCTGGTGCTCATTTAAATCGCGCCTCCAACGCATCGAGTGCGGCTTTCGTCAGCACAAGCGTCTTGCGCCGCAGGATGTCGTAGACATTGATACCCTGCACCGGCAGCACATCGATATTCGGGATATTGCGCGCCGCTGCGCGGAAATTGGCTTCGATCTCCGAGCCGTCAATGATCAGCGCGTTTTCGAGCCCAAGCTTGCCAAACTGCTTTGCCAAAGCCTTCGTCTTCGTGTCCTTCAAGGTTGCCTTGTCGAGCACAATGATGCCGCCATCCTTGGCCTTCGACGACAGCGCGTGCTTAAGGGCAAGCGCGCGCACCTTCTTCGGCAGGTCGGTTGCGTGACTGCGCACCACCGGACCGAATGCACGCCCGCCACCGCGGAACTGCGGAACGCGCGCGGAGCCATGGCGCGCACCACCGGTACCTTTCTGCGCGTACATTTTCTTGCCGGTCCGCCAAATCTCGCTCCGGTCCTTCGTTTTGTGAGTGCCGCGCTGACGCTTCGCAAGCTGCCAGTTCACGCAGCGCTGGATAATGTCGGTCCGCGGCTCCAAACCAAAAATCGTATCCGGCAGCTTGATCGAGCCGGCTTCCTTGCCTTCAAGAGTTGTGATCTTCATCTCCATGTCACGCGCCCTCCTTCACGGGGGCAGCGGCTTCCGGCCCCGGTGCCTCGGCCGGCTTTTGCTCGGATTTCGGCGCGCCCTTGGTCTCGGCAACTTCCGTCACACGGAACTTTCCGGGTTTTGGCGCCTCCTTGGGCAATTTCTTTTTGACCGCATCGCGCACGGTGACCCAGCCACTCTTGGAACCAGGCACCGCACCCTCGACCAGGATGAGGCCGCGCTCGACATCGGTTTGCACAACCTTGAGATTGAGCGTGGTGACGCGCTCGACGCCAAGATGGCCCGGCATCTTCTTGTTCTTGAACGTCTTGCCGGGGTCCTGGCGGCCACCAGTGCCGCCGATCGAGCGATGTGAAATCGAAACGCCGTGCGAGGCGCGCAAGCCGGCAAAATTCCAGCGCTTCATGCCACCAGCAAATCCCTTGCCGATAGTGATGCCGCAGACATCGACGAATTGGCCCGGAATGAAGTGGTCGGCTGTGATCTCGGCACCGACCGGGATGAGCCCGTCTTCGGTCACCCGGAATTCGGCGAGCTTGCGCTTGGGCTCAACCTTCTGCTTTCCGAAATAACCACGATCGGCCTTGATCATGTTATTCGCGCGGCGTGGGCCCGAGCCCAGCTGCAACGCGACATAGCCGTTCTTATCCTTGGTCCGATGGGCGACCACCTGGCATTGCGCAAGGCGCAACACCGTCACCGGTATGTGCTCGCCGGCCTCGGTGAACACCCGGGTCATTCCGACCTTCTGTGCGACGACACCAGAACGCATTGCTAAACCCACCCCGGCCCTTACAGCTTGATCTCGACGTCGACACCGGCAGCGAGGTCGAGCTTCATCAGCGCGTCCACGGTCTGCGGCGTCGGATCGACGATGTCCAAGAGGCGCTTGTGCGTGCGCATCTCGAATTGTTCACGGCTCTTCTTGTCGACATGCGGCGAGCGGTTCACCGTGAATTTCTCGATTCTAGTCGGCAGCGGAATTGGGCCACGAACCTGCGCGCCGGTGCGCTTGGCCGTGTTCACGATCTCGCGCGTCGACGCATCGAGAATGCGATGATCGAACGCCTTGAGCCGGATCCGGATATTCTGGCCGTTCATTTCGTTGTCTTTCTCATTTTCTCGTCACCGCCGGGCTTGTCCGGCGGTCTCGCTTAGGAAGGCATAGTGCCAGCCTGATCGGGATGGCCGGGACAAGCCCGGCCATGACAGAAAAACCGACCCCTTACTCGATAATGCTCGCCACCACGCCGGCGCCGACGGTGCGGCCGCCCTCGCGAATGGCGAAGCGCAATTTCTCTTCCATGGCGATCGGCACGATCAGGTGCACTTCCATCGCCACGTTGTCGCCCGGCATAACCATTTCCGTACCTTGCGGCAGATGCACCACACCGGTCACGTCGGTGGTGCGGAAATAGAACTGCGGGCGATAGTTCGTGAAGAACGGAGTATGACGGCCGCCCTCTTCCTTGGTGAGGATGTAGGCTTCCGCCTTGAACTTCGTGTGCGGCTTGACCGAGCCGGGCTTGCAGAGAACCTGGCCGCGCTCGACTTCCTCGCGCTTCGTGCCGCGCAGCAGGCAGCCGATATTGTCGCCAGCTTCGCCCTGGTCGAGCAGCTTGCGGAACATTTCGACGCCGGTGACCACGGTCTTGGTGGTCGGCTTAATGCCGACGATTTCGACTTCCTCACCGACCTTGATGATGCCGCGCTCGACGCGGCCGGTGCACACCGTGCCGCGGCCGGAAATCGAGAACACGTCTTCGACCGGCATCAGGAACGGCTGATCCTTCGGACGCTCGGGCTGCGGAATGTACTCGTCCACCGCCTTCATGAGCGCCATGATCGACTCTTTTCCGAGCTTCTCATCGCTGCCCTCGAGCGCCTTGAGCGCCGAGCCCTTCACGACGGGAATCTTGTCGCCCGGAAAATTGTACTTCGACAGAAGCTCGCGGACTTCGAGCTCGACGAGCTCGAGCAACTCCGGATCGTCGACCATGTCGACCTTGTTCATATAAACGACCAACGCCGGCACGCCGACCTGACGGGCCAGCAGAATGTGCTCGCGTGTCTGAGGCATCGGGCCGTCGGCCGCCGAAACCACCAGGATGGCGCCGTCCATCTGCGCCGCACCGGTGATCATGTTCTTCACGTAGTCGGCGTGGCCGGGGCAGTCGACGTGCGCATAGTGGCGCTTGTCGGTTTCATATTCGACGTGGGCGGTCGAGATGGTGATGCCGCGTGCCTTCTCTTCCGGGGCCTTGTCGATCTGATCATAGGCCGTGAACGTAGCACCGCCCTTCTCGGCCAGGACCTTGGTGATCGCCGCCGTCAGGGTCGTCTTGCCGTGGTCGACGTGACCGATCGTCCCGATATTGCAATGCGGCTTATTTCGCTGGAATTTCTCTTTGGCCATGGAGCTCTCCGTTCAGATCCTTCTGTTATCCGTTTCCGATCACGCAAATTTTTTCTGGACTTCGGCCGATACGTTCGCCGGCGTTTCTGCGTAGTGATCGAATTGCATAGTGAATGTCGCGCGGCCCTGAGACATGGACCGCAGGTTGTTGACGTAGCCGAACATGTTAGCCAGCGGCACCATTGCGTTGATCACGTTGGCATTGCCGCGCATGTCCTGTCCCTGGATTTGCCCGCGCCGCGAGTTGAGATCGCCGATGACGGAGCCGGTGTAATCCTCCGGCGTGACCACCTCGACCTTCATGATCGGCTCAAGCAGAACCGGTCGGCCGCGCAGGAGTGCTTCCTTCAAGCATTGCCGCGCGCAAATCTCGAAGGCCAGCGCCGATGAATTGACATCGTGATATTTGCCGTCGATCAGCGTGACCTTGAGGTCCACCACGGGAAACCCGGCGAGGACGCCGGACCCAAGCACGGATTCCAGGCCCTTCTCGACGCCCGGAATGTACTCTTTAGGCACGGCGCCGCCGACGATATCGTTTTCGAATTCGAACGGCGTTCCCGGCGCCGTTGGCTCGGCGATAATCTTGATCGCAGCAAATTGGCCCGAACCGCCTGTCTGCTTCTTGTGCGTATAGTCGTGTTCAACACGCAGGCTGATCTTCTCACGATACGCCACCTGCGGCGCGCCGATATTGGCGTCAACCTTGTAGGTGCGCTTAAGGATGTCGACCTTGATATCGAGATGCAGTTCGCCCATGCCCTTGAGGATTGTCTGGCCGCTCTCCTGGTCGGTGGAAACGCGGAAGGACGGATCCTCGGCGGCAAGCTTCGCCAGAGCAACGCCGAGCTTTTCCTGGTCGGCCTTCGATTTCGGCTCGATTGCAATTTCAATGACCGGGTCGGGAAATTCCATCTTCTCGAGGATCACCGGCTTTTGCGGGTCGCACAGCGTATCGCCGGTGCGCACTTCCTTGAGGCCCGCGAGGGCGACGATGTCGCCGGCATAGGCTTCCTTGATGTCCTCGCGGTTATTCGCATGCATCAGCAGCATGCGGCCGATCCGTTCCTTGCGCTCTTTCGTCGAGTTGATCACGCCGGTACCGCTGGAGAGCGTCCCCGAATAGATGCGGCAGAATGTGATGGTGCCGACGAAGGGATCGTCCATGATCTTGAAGGCGAGCAGCGCCAGCGGCGCATCGTCCTTGGGCTCACGTACGACTTCTTCATTGTTGTCGGGATTGATGCCTTTGATCGGCGGCACATCGAGCGGGCTCGGCAGATAATCGACCACTGCGTCGAGCAGCGGCTGCACACCCTTGTTCTTGAACGCGGAGCCGCACAGCACCGGAAAGAAAGCGGCTGTGATCACGGCCTTGCGGATCAACCGCTTGAGGGTCGCCTCGTCCGGCTCCTTGCCCTCGAGGTAGGCGGTCATTGCGTCGTCGTCGAGTTCGACCGCGGCTTCGATCATCTTCTCGCGGTATTCCTTGGCCTGATCGAGCATGTCGGCTGGAATATCGATATCCTGGTACTTGGCGCCGAGGGATTTATCGTCCCACACCACGCCCTTCATACGCACCAGGTCGATCAGACCCTTGTATGCCTGCTCGGAGCCGATCGGGAGCTGGATTGCCACCGGCTTGGCGCCGAGGCGGGTCTTGATGTCATCGATGCATTTGAAGAAATCGGCACCGATCTTGTCCATCTTGTTGGCAAAGACAATGCGCGGAACCTTGTACTTGTCGCCCTGGCGCCAGACCGTCTCGGTCTGCGGCTCAACGCCCTGGTTAGAGTTGAGCACGACGACGGCGCCGTCGAGCACGCGCAACGAGCGTTCTACCTCGATGGTGAAGTCCACATGGCCGGGTGTGTCGATGATATTGAGCCGCTTGTCGTTCCAGAACGCCGTGGTCGCGGCCGAGGTAATCGTGATGCCGCGTTCCTGCTCCTGCTCCATCCAATCCATCGTCGCGGCGCCTTCGTGCACCTCGCCGATCTTGTGGCTCTTGCCGGTGTAATAGAGGATCCGCTCGGTCGTCGTCGTCTTGCCGGCGTCAATGTGCGCCATGATGCCGAAGTTGCGGTAGTCCTCGATTGGGTGGTTACGGGGCATAAGGGATCAGTCCTTGAATCTTTTTCTGCTGTCACCAGCGGTAATGCGAGAAGGCCCGGTTGGCTTCCGCCATCTTGTGGGTGTCCTCGCGCTTCTTGACTGCGTTTCCCCTGTTATTGGATGCATCGAGCAGCTCAGCGGAGAGCCGTTCGGTCATCGTCCTTTCGTTGCGATCGCGCGCAGCCGCGATAATCCAGCGGATACCGAGCGCCTGGCGGCGCGACGTGCGCACTTCCACCGGCACCTGGTAGGTCGCGCCACCAACGCGCCGCGAGCGCACTTCAATCGATGGCATCACGTTGTCGAGCGCCTGCTGGAATACCGAGAGCGGATTTTGCTTGGTCTTGCTCTCGATCGTCTCGAGCGCGCCGTAAACAATCCCTTCCGCCACCGACTTCTTGCCGTCGTACATGATGGCGTTCATGAACTTGCTGACGACGATATTGCCGAACTTCGGGTCCGGAATGATGTCGCGTTTTTCTGCAGCGTGACGACGAGACATTGGTTCGCTCTATCTGTTCCTTGCTCTGGCGATCCCGGGTCTCGCTTCGCTCGCCCGGGATAACCGTCGCTTTGCTCCGGTTACTTCGGACGTTTCGCGCCGTATTTCGAGCGGCGCTGCTTGCGGTTCTTGACGCCCTGCGTATCGAGCACGCCACGCAGGATGTGGTAACGCACGCCCGGGAGGTCCTTCACGCGGCCGCCGCGGATCATCACGACGGAATGTTCCTGCAGGTTATGGCCCTCACCCGGAATGTACCCGATGACCTCGAAACCGTTGGTCAGGCGCACCTTCGCCACTTTGCGCAAGGCCGAATTCGGCTTTTTCGGCGTGGTCGTATAAACGCGCGTGCAGACGCCGCGCTTCTGCGGCGACGCCTGCAACGCAGGCACTTTGTTGCGCGCCTTGAGCGGGTGGCGTGGCTTGGCAATCAACTGGTTGATCGTCGGCATCTTGGCCTTCGCTGCTTTCGTTCCTGGGAAAAGCGCGCGAGCACACTTGCCCGCCTCGCCCCTCCAAATTTTCCGCGGACGCGACACCTGTCCGCTTCGTTTTGGGCTTTACGCCCCGGCATTTCTGCGCATTTCCACGCGCAAAACGAAATCGCGCCATCCGCCAATCGCGGCAGGGCGCTCCTCCGTTCGGACAGCCGCGTTGCGGTTAAACCCCGCGGCCGATCGCTCTCAAAGTCTGACAGGTGCTGTCAGTGGCAGCGTCTGAGCTTCATTCGTCGAGGCGAGGCGCCGGTCTGCTTCGAGAAAACACAACACTCTCAGAGAGTTAACCGGGGCGGCCGTTCCGAACAAGCGAAGCTCACCGCCTGCCGAAAAGTGTCGGGTATGTATCGGCGCGACCCCGCCAAGTCAAGCAGAAATGACCGAAAAGTCGAGGATTCGCAGCCTCGAGCCCCGAAACGCGACGATCTCCCCGCTGCCCGCACTGCGCCCGGAGCCTATTGCGCAGTCACCCCCGTCTCCTTGATAACGCGCAGGTATTTCGCACTTTCGCCGCTTACAAACTCCTTGAACTGCGCAACCGACATCGGGGTAACGACGGCGCCAGCGGCCTCTAGCCGCGCTTTAACGTCTGGCTGGGCAAGGACCGCGTTAATCTCCTTGTTGAGCCGGTCGATGACGTTCTGCGGCGTCCCGCGCGGCGCGAAAAAGCCAGCCCACAGGGTGAAGTCGTAGTCCTTAATGCCGGTTACTTCGGCAACGGTCGGCACATCCGGGGCAGCCGGCGAGCGCCTGCCTGACGACAATGCCAAAATCTTCAGATTGCCGACTTTGACGTGCGGCGCCGCGGCCGGGAAATCCCGAAAAGTAGAACTCCACGTGGCTGCCGATAAGATCATTGAGGGCGGGCCCCGCGCCCTTGTAGGGCACGTGCGTGAGATTGTCGTCGAACTTCAGCTTCAGGAGTTCGCCTGCGAAATGCCCGGGCGTGCCGATGCCCGCCGACGCAAAACTAAGCTTGGGCTTGGCTTTGAGCGCGGCCAGAAATTCCTGGAGGGTCGAGTATGGCGCTTTGCTGGGGACCACGAGCGCCAGCGGGACAACGGCAGCGAGCGCAATCGGCACGAGATCCTTGTCCGGATCATAGCTGAAGCCCTTGAGCCAATGCTGGTTGACTGCAATTTCTCCAGTTTGCCCGACAAGGAGCGTGTAACCGTCAGGCGCGGCCGTCGCGACCGAATGCGCGCCAATCGAGCCGCTGGCGCCGGCGCGATTTTCCACGATCACGGTTTGACCGAGCGCGGCGCCCAGCCTGTCCGATATTGAGCGCGCGACTATGTCGCCGGTACCGCCCGCGGCGTAAGCGACGATGACCTGGATGGTGCGATTGGGATAATTCTGGCTCCACCCCGGTACTGCGCAGACCGTAGTGACGACAGCAGCGATCAGCGCGATCGCGAGCGTTCGGTAAACGCGCATGGCTCGATCCTCCCTTTCAACACCGCTCGGGCGATGTCGTCATTCAAACCCGTAAAGCCGCGCCGGATTGTCCGACAGGATACGTTCCGCCAGTTCCGCCGAGCCGGTCGCGGCAATGAAATCATCGACCAGTGTCTCGTAGCGAAGATTACGATAAGGCGAGACGATGGCGCCACCCGCGTGCTGGTCATGCGGCGGGGTATGCGGCCAATCGCTGCCCCACACGCAGCGCTCGGAAGCCGCTTTCAGGATGGCCGGAAGCCAGATTGGATCCGGCTTGGTCGCCAGCGGGTCCGCACTCACGCGATAGGGAGCGGACAATTTCATCCAGACATGCGGCATCGCAATGAGGCTGAGCAGCGCTCGCCCTCCCGGCTGATCGGGCCGAAAGCCGGCGTAAAGACCATAATGGTCAATCACGACTGGCACGCGCGACGTTGCGAGAAGCGCGAAATTCTCCGCGAGCATCCTGATGGGCGCAATGACCTCAATATGCCAATCGAGTTCCCGCGCGAGGCCGGCGATAGCTTCGAAACGCTGTGCAAGCGGCGAGCGATCCCCGATTGGACTGTAGAGATTGATGCGAAGTCCACGAACGCCCTGCCCCGCGTAAGCGGAAAGAACGCGTGCCGATGTCGCATCCGCGTTAACGACCGCTACGCCGCGGCCGCGGCCTGCCAAGGCAGTAAGTCCTTCGAGGAGGACACTATTATCGCTTCCATAGAAGCTCGGCTGCACGATCACGAAACGCCTGATCGCCCGAGACGCTGACACTATTTCGAGCTGCTTGAGGGTCGCGACATCGGCCTGATAGGTCCGATCACCAGCTTGCTGGTAACGATCGGCTGGACCCACGATGTGCACATGGCTATCGCAGCGCATCGGATCCTTCTATCCGCCCAGACGCGCGCCAACCGCCTCGCCGGTCTCGCGCGTACCCAGACGGCCGCCGATATCGATCGTCGATTCTTTTGCGCCGATTGCGGCTTCTACAGCTTTCTCGATGGCGCTCGCCGCCAATTCAAAGGATTTTGTCTGCGTGCGGCGTCCGTACCATGCAAGCAACATTGCAACCGACAGTATCAGCGAGAGCGGATTGGCGACGTTATTGCCGGCGATGTCGGGTGCCGATCCGTGCGCTGCCTGGGCCATGCCGTGATCGGCGCCGGCATTGAGCGAAGCCGCAAGACCCAGGCTTCCTGACAACTCCGCTGTCAGATCGGAGAGAATATCTCCGTACATATTGGTGGTGACGATCACATCGAAACGCTGCGGATTGCGCACGACATGGGCCATCATGGCGTCGACGATGACGTCATCGACCGCGACCTCGGGAAATTCAGTCGCCATCTTGCGGCACGCTTCGATAAAAAGTCCGTCGGTAACCTTCAGGACGTTGGCCTTGTGGACGATGGTGACGCGCTTGCGTCGGCTCATCGCCAGTTCGAAGGCAGTACGCGCAATTCGTTCGCTGCATTCCCGCGTAATCCGCCGCAATGATATTGCAAGATCCTTGGTTACGAGAATTTCGCCGCTCCCCGCCTCCATATTGCGGTCGGCATAGAATCCTTCGGTATTTTCACGCGCAACCACGAGATCGAATTCGCCGCAGCGCAGTGGAAACCCGGCATATGTTCTTGCGGGCCTGATATTGGCAAACAAATCGAGGCTTTTTCGCAACATCATCGACGGATTGATTTCGCCTCGCGCAGGATCCTTGAATTCGAATGTCGACGTCGGCCCAAGCACGATACCGTCAGCCCGCCGCGCCTTCTCCACGATGTCGGGATGAATAGTGCTGCCGTGAGCTTTAAAGCCGGCATGGCCGACCGGCGCCTCTTCAATACGAAGATCAAGATCGAACCGGTCAGCGGCACGGCGCAGCACTGACAGCGTGGCCGCGGTGATTTCAGGGCCGATGCCGTCACCGGCGAGAACGAGCAAATTCATTGGGTTAGCTTCCAGCCTGCGGGTACGCCATCTTCCCTTATTCGGACGCAAAGAAAAGGGCCGCCCTGAGGCGGCCCTTTCTATTCGTGGAACGGCGCGCGCTACTCGGCAGCCGGAAGCGCCGGGGCCTCTGCTGCCTCGGCTTTTGCGGCGGCCTTGGCCGCATCCTTTTCGCGCTCCTCGAGGATGAGCGCATCGCGCTTGGTTGCGACCTCGCGAAGGCTGTTCATCATCGCACCGGTGCCGGCCGGAATCAGGCGGCCGACAATGACGTTTTCCTTTAGGCCATCGAGCGTATCGGCCTTGCCGTTGACAGCGGCCTCGGTGAGCACGCGCGTGGTCTCCTGGAACGACGCAGCTGAGATGAACGAACGGGTCTGCAGGCTCGCCTTGGTGATACCGAGCAGGACCGGATGGCCGGTCGCGCCCTTCTTGCCATCGGCCTCCATGCGGACGTTGATCTCATCCATTTCGGACCTGTCGATCTGCTCGCCCTGCAGCAGTTCAGTATCGCCAACGTCGTCGATCTCGACCTTCTGCAGCATCTGGCGAACGATCACCTCGATGTGCTTGTCGTTGATGTTGACGCCCTGCAGGCGGTAGACCTCCTGGATTTCGTTCACCAGATAGGCCGCCAGTTCCTCGACGCCCTTGATGGCGAGGATGTCGTGCGGGGCGGGATTGCCCTCGACGATATAATCGCCCTTCTCGATGACGTCGCCGTCCTGAAGGTGAATGTGCTTGCCCTTCGGGATCAGGTACTCCTTGGGCTCATCACCCTTGCCGGTCGGCTCGATGGTGATGCGGCGCTTGTTCTTGTAGTCCTTGCCGAAACGTACTGTGCCGCCGATTTCTGCGATGATCGCCGCCTCCTTCGGGCGGCGCGCCTCGAACAGTTCTGCCACCCGCGGCAGACCGCCGGTGATGTCGCGCGTCTTGGCACTTTCGGTCGGGATACGCGCGATGACGTCGCCCGCCTTTACGTGCCCGCCCGGGTCGACCGAGATGATGGCATCGACCGCAAGCTGATAACGCGCTTCGCCACCGCGCGCGAGTTTGAGAATCTTGCTGCCCGACTTGATCACGATTGCCGGACGCAGATCCTGCTGATTTCGCGACGAACCGGTGCGCCAGTCGATGACAACGCGCTTGGCGATGCCGGTCGACTCGTCGAGTTGCTTCCGACATCGACAGGCCGTCAACGAGATCTTCAAAGGCAATATCGCCCTCGACCTCGGTGAGGATCGGCCGTGTATACGGATCCCACTCGGCAATGCGCTGGCCGCGCTTGATCTTGTCGCCATCCTCGACGCGCAACCGCGCGCCGTAGGGGATGCGGTGATGTGCGCGTTCGGTGCCATCGGGGTCAACGACCGCGACGACCATGTTGCGCACCATCGCAACCACCTCATTGTCCGAGTTCTTCGCGATGTTCTTGCCCTTGAACTTGATCTTTCCATCAAAGTTCGACTCGATGAACGACTGCTCGGAAATCTGCGCCGCGCCGCCGATGTGGAACGTGCGCATGGTGAGCTGGGTACCCGGCTCACCAATCGATTGAGCCGCAATGACGCCGACCGCCTCACCCATGTTGACCGACGTACCGCGGGCAAGATCGCGCCCGTAACAGGCACCGCAGACGCCGTTTGCCGCTTCGCATGTCAGCACGGAGCGGATTTTCAACTCCTGGACCCCGCCATTGGTGATGACTTCGACCTCCGGTTCCGTCAGCAGCGTGCCGCGCTTGATCAGGGTTTTGCTGCTGGAGGGATCTTTCACATCCTCCGCCGTCGTGCGGCCGAGAATGCGGCTGGCGAGCGATGCCACGACGGTGCCCGCGTCGATAATGGCGCGCACCTTGATGCCGCCCTTGGTCCCGCAGTCTTCGGTAGTGATGATGCAGTCCTGCGCCACGTCGACCAGACGACGCGTGAGATAGCCCGAATTCGCGGTTTTCAAGGCGGTGTCGGCAAGGCCCTTGCGGGCGCCGTGCGTCGAGTTGAAGTACTCGAGCACCGACAAGCCTTCCTTGAAGTTCGAGATGATCGGGCTCTCGATGATCTCACCCGACGGCTTGGCCATAAGGCCGCGCATGCCGGCAAGCTGACGCATCTGGGCCGGCGAGCCGCGCGCGCCGGAATGCGCCATCATGTAGATCGAGTTGACCTGCATGTCGCGGCCCTTGTCGTCCTTCTTGGTGGACGAGATTTCCTTCATCATCGCTTCGGCGATGGCGTCGGTGGACTTCGACCAGGCATCGACGACCTTGTTGTATTTCTCGCCCTGGGTAATGAGGCCGTCGTTGTATTGCTGCTCGAACTCTTTCGCGAGTTCGCGCGTGGTCTCGACGATCTTCCACTTCGACTCCGGCACCACCATGTCGTCCTTGCCGAACGAAATGCCGGCCTTGAACGCGTGATAGAAGCCAAGCGACATGATGCGGTCGCAGAAGATAACCGTCTCCTTCTGACCGCAGTGCCGATAGACCGTGTCGATCATCGACGAGATCTCGCGCTTGGTCATCAAGCGGTTGACGATGTCGAACGGAATTTCACGCTCTTCGGCAGAACGTTGCCGAGCACGACGCGGCCGGGCGTGGTGTCGTACCACTTCTTGAAAAGTTTGCCTTTCTCGTCAACGCCTTCCCAGCGATACTTGATCTTGGTGTGGAGGCTGATGACTTTCTCATGCAGCGCATGGTCGATTGCAGCCATGTCGCCGAAGGTCTTGCCTTCGCCGGGCATGCCTTCACTCAGCAACGAGAGATAGTAGAGGCCGAGCACGATGTCCTGAGACGGCACGATGATCGGTTGCCCGTTCGCCGGATGCAGGATGTTGTTGGTCGACATCATCAGCACGCGCGCTTCCAGCTGCGCTTCAAGCGACAGCGGAACGTGCACGGCCATCTGGTCGCCGTCGAAGTCGGCGTTGAATGCCGCGCAAACAAGCGGATGCAGCTGGATCGCCTTGCCCTCGATCAGCACCGGCTCGAAGGCCTGGATGCCGAGGCGATGCAACGTCGGCGCGCGGTTGAGCAGCACCGGATGTTCGCGGATCACCTCATCGAGGATGTCCCAAACCTCCGGCTTTTCCTTCTCAACAAGCTTCTTGGCCTGCTTGACGGTGGTCGAGAGGCCCTTGGCGTCAAGCCGTGAATAGATGAACGGCTTGAACAGCTCGAGCGCCATTTTCTTCGGCAGCCCGCACTGATGCAGCTTGAGCTCGGGACCGACCACGATCACCGAGCGGCCGGAATAGTCGACGCGCTTGCCCAGCAGGTTCTGCCTGAAGCGGCCCTGCTTGCCCTTGAGCATGTCGGCAAGCGACTTCAGCGGTCGCTTGTTGGCGCCCGTGATCACACGGCCGCGGCGGCCGTTGTCGAACAGCGCATCGACCGCTTCCTGCAGCATGCGTTTTTCGTTGCGGATAATGATGTCCGGTGCACGCAGCTCGATTAGCCGTTTGAGCCGATTGTTGCGGTTGATGACGCGGCGATACAGATCGTTGAGATCGGACGTGGCAAAGCGCCCGCCGTCGAGCGGCACCAGCGGCCGCAGGTCAGGCGGGATCACCGGCACCACGGTCAGGATCATCCATTCCGGCTTGTTGCCTGAAGCAATGAAGGCCTCGATCAGCTTGAGGCGCTTGGCGAGCTTCTTCTTCTTGATATCGCTGTCGGACTCGGCGAGTTCGGCGCGCAATTCTCCCTGCATCTTCTCGAGGTCGATGCCCTTGAGCATCTCGCGGATCGCTTCCGCCCCGATTGTCGCAGTGAAGCTGTCGGTGCCGTACTCCTCCTGTGCCTTGAGGTACTCGTCTTCAGACAGCAGTTGCCGGTCCTTGAGCGGGGTCAGGCCCGGCTCAAGCACGACGTAATATTCAAAGTAAAGAATCCGCTCGAGATCCTTCAGCGTCATGTCGAGCAGCAAACCGATGCGGCTCGGCAGCGACTTAAGGAACCAGATGTGCGCGACCGGCGCGGCCAGTTCGATATGGCCCATGCGCTCCCGGCGCACGCGCGAAAGCGTCACCTCGACCGAGCACTTCTCGCAGATGATGCCCTTGTACTTCATGCGCTTGTACTTGCCGCACAGGCATTCGTAATCCTTTATCGGCCCGAAGATGCGCGCGCAGAACAGGCCGTCGCGCTCCGGTTTGAACGTCCGGTAGTTGATCGTTTCGGGCTTTTTGATTTCGCCGTAAGACCAGGACAGAATCTTTTCCGGAACTCGCGATCGAAATCCGGATCTGGTCAAAGACCTGCGCCGGAACCTGCGGGCTGAAAAGATTCATTATCTCTTGATTCATCGTCTTCTCCTCGACCGGGGAGCCGCTCGCTCCCCACCTGTCGTTGAAAGTTCAATCGCGGAGCGGCGCCCTCGCCGCTCCGCAAATCATTATTCGGCTGCCTCTGCCGTCTCCGGCCCTTGCCGTTGCTGCTTCGAATTGTGCAGATCGACATTGAGACCAAGCGATCGCATTTCCTTGACCAGCACGTTGAAGCTTTCGGGAATGCCGGCCTCGAATGTGTCGTCGCCACGGACGATCGCCTCGTACACTTTGGTACGGCCGGCGACGTCGTCAGACTTCACGGTCAGCATTTCCTGCAAGGTGTAAGCCGCGCCGTAGGCTTCGAGGGCCCACACTTCCATTTCGCCGAAGCGCTGGCCACCGAACTGAGCCTTGCCGCCGAGCGGTTGCTGGGTGACCAGTGAGTACGGACCGATCGAACGCGCGTGGATCTTGTCGTCCACCAGATGGTGCAGCTTGAGCATGTAGATGTAGCCCACGGTCACCTTGCGATCGAACACCTCGCCGGTACGCCCGTCGAAGACATTGACCTGGCCGGAATGATCGAGGCCCGCGAGGTCGAGCATCTTCTCGATGTCGGCCTCCTTGGCGCCGTCGAACACCGGCGTTGCGATCGGCACGCCGTGCCGAAGGTTGCCGCCCAGCTCGATCAGGCCATCCTCGCTCAGCGACTTAATGGTCTCGTCGTCGCCATAGACCTTCTTGAGCATGTCCTTCAGGGGCCGCGCGTCGTGCTTGAGATTGTAGGCGTCGACCGCCTGCCCGATCTTGAGGCCCAGGCCGGCGCAAGCCCAGCCGAGATGGGTCTCGAGAATCTGGCCGACGTTCATGCGGCTCGGCACGCCGAGCGGATTGAGCACGATGTCGACCTGCGTGCCGTCCTCGAGGAACGGCATGTCCTCGACCGGCACAATCTTCGAGACCACGCCCTTGTTGCCATGGCGACCGGCCATCTTGTCGCCGGGCTGGATCTTGCGCTTCACCGCAACGAAGACCTTGACCATCTTCATCACGCCCGGCGGAAGCTCGTCGCCACGCTGCAGCTTTTCGACCTTGTCGAGGAAGCGTTGCTCGAGCAGCTTCTTGGACTTGTCGTACTGTTTGCGGATGGCTTCGATCTCCGCCATCAGCTTGTCGTTCGGCGAGGCAAACAGCCACCATTGCGAGCGCGGATACTCGTCGAGAACCGCCCTGGTGATCTTGGAGTCCTTCTTGAACCCCTTGGGGCCGGCGATACCGGTACGGCCTTCCAACAGTTCGGCAAGACGGCCATAGACGTTTCGGTCGAGAATGGCCTGCTCGTCGTCGCGGTCCTTGGCGAGCCGCTCGATCTCTTCACGCTCGATTGCGAGCGCGCGCTCGTCCTTTTCGACGCCGTGCCGGTTGAACACGCGGACTTCGACGACCGTGCCTTGCACGCCTGGCGGCACCCGCAGCGAGGTGTCGCGAACGTCTGAGGCCTTTTCACCGAAGATGGCGCGCAGAAGTTTTTCTTCCGGCGTCATCGGGCTTTCGCCCTTCGGCGTTATCTTGCCGACCAGAATATCGCCGGCGTGGACCTCGGCGCCGATATAGACGATGCCCGCCTCGTCGAGATTCTTGAGCGCCTCTTCCGAGACGTTCGGGATATCGCGGGTGATTTCCTCGGGACCGAGCTTGGTGTCGCGCGCCATCACCTCGAATTCCTCGATGTGGATGGACGTGAACACGTCGTCTTTCACGATCCGCTCGGAGAGCAGGATCGAGTCCTCGAAGTTGTAGCCGTTCCAGGGCATGAACGCGACCAGCACGTTCCGGCCGAGCGCGAGCTCCCCGAGATCCGTCGAGGGGCCGTCGGCGATGATATCGCCCTTGTCGACCTGATCGCCGACCTTCACCAGCGGACGCTGGTTGATGCAGGTGTTCTGGTTCGAGCGCTGGTATTTCATCAGCCGGTAAATATCGACGCCCGGCTTGGTCGGATCGGTCTCTCCGGTCGCGCGGACGACGATACGGGTGGCGTCGACCTGATCGACGACCCCGGTCCGCCGTGCGGCGATCGATGCACCTGAATCGCGTGCGACCACGCCTTCCATGCCGGTACCGACAAATGGCGCCTCGGCGCGCACCAGCGGCACCGCCTGGCGCTGCATGTTCGAGCCCATCAGCGCGCGGTTGGCGTCGTCATTCTCCAGGAATGGAATGAGCGCTGCGGCAACCGAAACGAGCTGCTTCGGCGACACATCCATGAAGTCGACCTTGTCCCGCGGCACGAGATGCACGTCGCCGGCCTGGCGGCACACGATCAGATCTTCGGTGAACCGGCCGCGATTATCGATCGTGGCATTGGCCTGCGCCACCGCGTGGCGCGCCTCCTCCATCGCCGAGAGATAGATCACCTCGTCGGTGACGCGCCCGTCCTTCACCTTGCGGTATGGCGTTTCAACAAAGCCGTATTTGTTGACGCGCGCATAGGTCGCCAGCGAATTGATCAGGCCGATATTTGGCCCTTCCGGCGTTTCGATCGGGCAGATGCGGCCGTAATGCGTCGGATGAACGTCGCGCACCTCGAAGCCCGCGCGCTCGCGGGTCAAACCGCCCGGGCCAAGCGCCGACAGGCGCCGCTTGTGGGTGATCTCCGACAGCGGATTGGTCTGGTCCATGAACTGCGAGAGCTGCGATGAACCGAAGAACTCGCGCACGGCCGCAGCCGCCGGCTTCGCATTGATCAGGTCCTGCGGCATGACCGTGTCGATATCGACTGACGACATGCGCTCCTTTATTGCGCGCTCCATGCGCAGGAGACCGATACGGTACTGGTTTTCCATCAGCTCGCCGACCGAGCGCACCCGGCGATTGCCGAGATGGTCAATGTCGTCGATCTCGCCCTTGCCGTCACGCAGATCAACGAGCGTGCGGATAACGGCGATGATGTCGTCCTTGCGCAGCACCCGCATGGTGTCGGGCGCGTCAAGGTCGAGACGCATGTTCATCTTTACGCGACCGACGGCCGAGAGATCGTAACGCTCGGAATCGAAGAACAATGAACGGAACATTGCCTCCGCGGTTTCCACCGTCGGCGGTTCGCCCGGTCGCATGACGCGGTAGATGTCGAACAGCGCATCCTCGCGCGTCATGTTCTTGTCGACGGAAAGCGTATTGCGAATATAGGCACCGACATTGACATGGTCGATGTCGAGCAGCGGCAATTCCTTGTAGCCGGCCTCGATGAGAATTTTCAGATTCTTCTCGGTGATTTCCTCGCCGGCTTCCATGTAGATCTCGCCGGTGCGGCCGTTGGCGAGATCTTCCGCAACATAATGACCGATCAACTCGTCATCGGTCATGCGGAGCGCTTTAAGTCCCTTCTCGGCGAGCTGGCGTGCCTGGCGTACGGTCAGCTTCTTGCCGGCCTCGACCACAACACGGCCGGTGTCGGCATCGACAAGATCGTTGACGGCCTTGTAGCCCTTCAGGCGGTTTGCATCGAACGGCACGCGCCAGCCTTCCTTGGCGCGCTTGTAATTCACGTGTTTGTAGAACGTCGCCAGGATTTGTTCGCCGTCGAGACCGAGCGCATACAGCAGCGATGTCACCGGGATTTTGCGGCGGCGATCGATGCGCGCGTAGACGATGTCCTTGGCGTCAAATTCAATATCGAGCCAAGAGCCGCGATACGGAATGATGCGCGCCGCGAACAGCAATTTGCCCGAGGAATGGGTTTTGCCCTTGTCGTGATCGAAGAATACGCCGGGCGAGCGGTGCATCTGCGATACGATGACCCGTTCTGTGCCGTTGACGATGAAGGTACCGTTGTTCGTCATGAGCGGAATGTCGCCCATGTAGACATCCTGCTCCTTGATGTCCTTGACCGAACGCGCGCCCGTCTCTTCGTCGATATCGAACACGATGAGACGCAGCGTCACTTTCAGCGGCGCAGCGTAGGTCATGCCGCGCTGACGGCATTCGTCGACGTCATATTTCGGCGGCTCGAACTCGTATTTGACGAATTCAAGTTGCGACGAATTGGAAAAATCGGAAATCGGGAAGACGGATTTGAAAACCGCCTGAAGCCCCTCGTCAGGCCGTCCGCCCAGGGGTTCCTTAACGAGCAGGAACTGATCGTACGATGCCTTCTGAACCTCGATGAGGTTCGGCATCTCCGCCACTTCCTGAATTGTCCCGAAAAACTTCCTTACGCGCTTGCGACCGGTAAACGTCTGCGCCATCTTTTCTCTCTCAATTCGATTTCGGCGGACGACGCGGGCGCCTCTCCTAACAGCCGCAATCCATCGCGACCATCGGGACAGGCGTCGGGGCCGTCCGGTTCTATGCGATTCGGGCCCGGCCCGAACCGCTCTACACTTCACTTTTCGCCGCGACCCGCATCCGGATCACGACCGCGTCGGACGCCGGCCTGAGCCGTTCATCCTCTCCTGTCCGAAACCCCCCGGGGCTGTCCCCGGGGATTTCGCTTAAGTAAGCGTCGCTTACTTAAGCTCAACCTTCGCGCCGACTTTTTCGAGAGTGGCCTTGATCTTGTCGGCCTCCTCCTTGTTGGCGCCTTCCTTGACGGGCTTCGGCGCGCCCTCGACCAGATCCTTCGCTTCTTTCAGCCCGAGACCTGTGAGTGCACGCACCTCTTTGATCACTTCGATCTTCTTGTCGCCGGCAGCCGCGAGGATAACGGTAAACTCGGTCTTCTCTTCAGCCGCGGCTGCACCGCCGCCCGCAGGGCCAGCCGCCACCGCGACCGCGGCCGCAGCCGAAACGCCCCACTTTTCTTCCAGCATCTTGGCGAGATCCGCCGCTTCCAGCACGGTCAGCCCCGACAATTCGTCGACGATCTTTTGCAAGTCAGCCATTGTTCAGTTCCTATAGGTTCGAACCAGAGAATGAGTGTTGAGTCGTCAGGCCGCCGCGCTCTTGGAGGCATAGGCCTGGATTACACGTGCGACCTTGGCCGCAGGTGCGTTGGCGAGTTGTGCGATCTTCGTCGCCGGAGCCTGAACAAGGCCGACGATCTTGGCGCGCAATTCGTCCAGCGACGGCAGGGCGGCGAGCGCCTTGACGCCACTGAGATCCAGAGCCGTCTTGCCCATCGAGCCGCCAAGGATAACGAACTGTTCGTTGGCCTTGGCAAAATCGATAGCCACTTTCGGCGCCGCAACCGGATCGCCAGAGAAGGCGAGCACAGTCGGCCCCTTCAGCAGGGGCGCGATGGAGGCGGCGTCGGTGTCCTTGAGTGCGATCTTGGCGAGACGGTTCTTCGCGACCTTCACCTGCGCGCCAGCCTGCTTCATCTGCTTTCGCAGCGTCTGCATCTGGGCAACGGTAAGGCCGGAATAGTGAGCCACCACCACGACGTTCGCGGTCTTGAAGACCCCGCTCAGTTCGGTGATGGACTCCGCTTTAGCCGCTCGATCCACTGCAAGCTCTTTCCGTTTGACGGTTCGTCCGCGTGATCCGCGGGAACCGCCGGGTTGCTACCAGCCGTCCCACGTTTTCGTGCACGCGCAACGAAACCGGGCAGGACGACGCTCGAGTTAGCCTGCCCCCCGAGAGCAGCCGAAGCCGCAATCGGGTATCCGAGGTTCGAACCAACTTGGCGCAGCTTTGATGCCGCGCAAACCTGGGTCTCTTCCCCGTCTGTGCTGGCCCCGCTTGGAATCCCGATCTGCTTTCGCAGAGCGGGCCGGGATTAAGCCTCGGTCCTTTCGAACGTCGGCGCCGGCAGTCTCGGACAGGTCGGCTATCCGTTTCAGGGACAGCCTTGCGCGTCTTCACGTTCGCAATGGTGTCGGGCCTCTTCCTTTCAGAGCTCCCAGCCGGGTTTTCCAAAAGGATTCAGTTCCGATCACCGTGATTTTGCAGAGACGCGCAAAGGCGCGCCGACAAGTTGGGCCGGCACGCCCGATGCGCTCCATCTAGACCTTGACACCCGTTTTGCCAAGGGGATTCTGCAGGAATCTCACCAGAATTCGCCCGAAACACGCTCCGCAACACCCCGCGGCTAGTGCCCGGCCCCCGGTCCAAACAGGCTAGGGATTTCGACTTTGACACCCGGCCCCATGGTCGAGGAAATCGCGACCCGGTTGATATAGTGGCCTTTGGCACCCGCCGGTTTGGCCTTCTGGACCGCATCGGCAAAGGCCTTGATGTTCTCGACCAGCTTGTCCTCGGTGAACGACGCCTTGCCGACACCTGCCTGAACAATCCCGCCTTTTCCACGCGGAACTCGACCGACCCGCCCTTGGCGCCCTTCACTGCGTTCGTAATGTCCATGGTTACTGTCCCCACCTTGGGGTTCGGCATGATCCCGCGCGGGCCGAGGACCTTACCGAGCCGCCCGACCAGCGGCATCATGTCCGGCGTGGCGATGCAGCGGTCGAAGTCGATCTCGCCCTTGTTAACCTTCTCGACCAGATCCTCCGCCCCGACCACATCGGCACCGGCGGCTTTTGCTTCTTCAGCCTTGGCGCCGCGCGCGAATACGCCGACGCGCAAGGTACGGCCGGAGCCGTTCGGCAACGTGACGACGCCTCGCACCATCTGGTCCGCGTGCGTCGGATCGACGCCGAGATTCATCGCGATTTCGATGGTCTCGTCGAACTTCGCCTTGGCGCGCTCTTTCACAAGCTTGACCGCCTCCGAAATTGGATAGGATTTTTCGCGATCGACACCTTCGCGAATTGCCTTCGTGCGTTTTCCGATTGTCATGGCGGTTACTCCGTCACCGAGAGGCCCATCGAGCGGGCTGAGCCTTCGATCATCTTCATGGCCGCCTCGACGGTGTCGCAGTTCAGATCTTTCATTTTCTGCTCGGCAATCTCGCGCACTTGTTTCTTGCTGACCTGCCCGACCGGCTCGCGGCCAGGAGTCTTCGAGCCGCTGTCGAGCTTCGCCGCCTTTTTCAGGAAATAGGAAACAGGCGGCGTCTTCATTTCGAATGTGAAGGACCGGTCCTGATAGGTCGTGATGATGACCGGGATCGGAATGCCTTTTTCCATCTTCTGGGTCTGGGCGTTAAACGCCTTGCAGAACTCCATGATGTTGAGGCCACGCTGGCCAAGCGCCGGCCCGATCGGGGGCGACGGATTGGCGGCGCCTGCCGGCACCTGCAATTTGAGGAATCCAGTGACTTTCTTTGCCATTGCTCACTCCGTTAGTGGTGCGGATCTTGACGGTTGGCAGCCGCCTCACCTCCCACGACTTTTTCACCTCTTGTCATGCCCGGCCTTGTGCAGGGCATCCCGCTTAGGTCGGCACGACTGTGCCAATTTATCGAGATCGCCGGGACAAGCCCGGCGATGACGCTTCCGCTTATAGCTTCTCCACTTGACCGAATTCCAATTCCACCGGCGTCGCACGGCCGAAGATCGACACCGCAACTTTCACGCGGGAACGGCCCTCGTCGACTTCTTCAACTGTGCCGTTAAACGAAGCGAACGGCCCGTCGGAAACGCGTACCTGTTCGCCGACCTCGAAAGATACCGCCGGCTTCGGCCGTTCAATGCCCTCCTGCACCTGATGCAGGATGCGATCAGCTTCCGCATCTGAGATCGGCATCGGCTTCTTGTCGCTGCCGAGAAAGCCGGTGACCTTCGGTGTGTTCTTGATGAGATGGTAGACCTCGTCGGTCAGATCCATCTTCACCAGCACATAGCCGGGAAAGAACTTGCGCTCGGTTTCCACCTTGCGCCCGCGGCGGGCCTCGGTGACTTTTTCCTTGGGGACCAGAACCTCACCGATATGTTCGGCGAGCCCGCGTTGCTTGGCCTGTTCCCGGATTGAATTGGCGACCTTGTTTTCGAAATTCGAATAGGCGTGGACGATGTACCAGCGCTTCGGCTTGGTCGACGTCGTCGTCTCAGTCGCAGTATCATTCATCGTCTATGAACCTTCAGGTTCCGATGCCGAGCACGAATGTAACGGCAATGCGGATCAATTGATCCGCAAGCAGGAAAAAAATGGACGCGATCGCAACCATGACAAACACCATCGCCGTGGTGATCGCGGTTTCGCGGCGCGATGGCCATGTGACCTTTCGCGTTTCCTCGCGCACCTCTTGCAGGAAGCGGAAAAGACTGACCCGCTTGCGTCGCACCTCTGCCGGCGCTTGATCGCTCATGTGCTCGCTCTCAATCCAGTGTCCGGTCCGCCTGGCAGGAGTGGAGGGACTCGAACCCCCAACCCCCGGTTTTGGAGACCGGTGCTCTAGCCATTGAGCTACACTCCTCCGTAAAGCGGATGCGGCGGACCATATAAGGGTCCGCCGCCGTGATGTCATGCATTATACATGGCGTTAATGCAAGGGCAGAAAACCCGGGTATCCGGCTCAACTCGGCCAGATGCCCCCGCGACAGCGATAATCCAGCCATCGCGGCGAAAAGGAGGGCCCCGGCCCGGGATACCGGCCGACCCCGAGGCGGTCGAGGTGCTTCAACCCCAAAAACGGGCCTTGATGGGTGGCCTTCTGGTGCCCGCTCAGGGCCAATAGCAGGCACTCGCCCTGCCTCGGTTGATACTTTACCTGAGCCGTCAACACATGGGTTTCTTCTGGATATGTAACGCCCTCACCGTCGGCGTAGCGTTGCAGCTGATCCATGACGCCTGTTCCGATTTTCCTCCGGGATCGGCATCCACGGCCGCGACAAGTGCGGCGACAGGCGTTGCGGTTAAATGGTCCAGTACGAATTCATCCAGACGCGGCAAATGCTCATCGATCCGGCTAACTTCCACTTCGACGCCTGAAAAGCCGGCATCCACCGCCAGACGCCGCAATTCCTCTGCGGAAGGAACTTGCCGCGAAGCATTAAATCGGGTGGCAACTTCGTTGCTCACGAAGCGCGCGAGTGCTTCAGCGACGGCACTATTATAAACGCCCACACTGTTCCAGACGCTGAGCGCCAGACGGCCGCCACGGTCGAGCACGCGGTACATCTCGCTTAGCGCGGCGGCTTTGTCGGGGAAGAATTGAAGCCCCTGCTGACAGAGGACGGCATCAAAGCTTGCATTGCTCAGTCGCAGATCGAGCACGCTGCGCTCGAGCCATTCGATCGGCGCGCCGACCGGTGCCGGAAGCGACCGCGCAACTGCGATCATTCCGGAATTGAGATCAGCACCAACGACTCGTCCAGTGGAACCAACACGAATTGCCGCTGCACGCGTTACGACGCCGGTCCCGCAGGCCACGTCCAAGACGCGATCACCCGTCGTCAGATGAGCGGCGTCTACAAGCAGAGGTGCCCAAGGTCCGAGGATGTACCGAGCGGGGTAGCGCTCGTACAGTTCGGCCGCCTTCAAGGTCAGTTGCCATTGCTCGTTGGTAGTCATGGCCAACCCCGGGAGCGGAACCATGCTACTGGCGGAAACTGCTAATGAAAACCTTCTCTGGTTTTTTCACCGCCCAGGCACGCAAGTATGGTGGAAAGAACGGCGGCTTGGCTTTAGTCGCAGCTACCGTGAATTTTTGGAGAGCACGTCGCCAGAAGAGGTGATCGCACCGAAAATCAGGCAAGTTTGAAATCCAGCCAATTTAGCAATGTCGCTCCTGGACCACAGCAGACATGAGCTTGTGCGCTGCACATGTCCGCTCATGACCCGAAGCGGACATAGGCCCCCTTCAGGTGAACAGGTTGAGCAGGTACACTCCCGTGTCCTTGGGGGACATAATGAGGCGACGCGAGTTCATCACCCTTATCGGCACCACCGTGGCGGCGTGGCCCATAGCAACGCGCGCGCAACAGAAGAACGGTCCATCAGATATTGTCCGACGGATAGGTTATCTAGCACCCTCGCTCAGCCCTGAAGCTTCCCGTCTCATTGAGGCCTTCCGGCGAGGGCTGCATGACATCGGTTATGTGGAAGGCCAGAACATCGCCCTTGAGCTCCGATCTGCGGAAGGCAGACCCGATCGCTTCCCTGCGTTGGCCGCCGAGCTCGTCGCGCTCAAGGTAGACGTCATTGTGGCGGGGGCTACGCCCACAGTCCTGGTTCTCAAGCAAGCGACCCGGGCGATCCCTATCGTATTTCCGATCCACACCGATCCCGTCGGCGCCGGAATTGTGGCCACCCTCGCGAGGCCGGGCGGCAACGCCACCGGGCTGAGCTACTTTTCCCAAGACCTCACCGGGAAACGGTTGCAGCTTCTCAAGGAAGTCGTTCCGGGGATGTCCCGAATAGCCGTCCTCTGGATTTCCCCAAATGCAGCTGCTCTGGTCCAACTGAAGTCAGTAGACGCCGCGGCACGGGCGCTGGGAGTCTCGGTTCAAGTCGTGGAATCACGAGGTGCCGAGGGTCTTGAGAGTGCATTCCAGACTGCAACGACGGGCCCCTGCGACGCGCTGCTGGTCATCGACGACCCTTTCACCTTCCTTCTACGTAAACGAATTGTAGAGCTCGCCGCAAAGAGACAGCTGCCGGCCATGTACGGGCCGAGGGAGTTCGCCGTCGATGGTGGCTTGATGGCCTATGGGGCGAACATCGAGGATATGTTCCGACGAGCCGCCACTTACGTGAAAAAAATCCTGGAAGGCGCGAAGCCCGCCGACCTGCCCGTGCAGCAGCCCACTAGATTCGATCTGGCAATTAATCTTAAAACCGCGAAGGCACTTAACCTCACCGTCCCTTCGTCACTCCTCACTACCGCCGACGAGGTGATCGAGTAAGTGCGGCGATGTCCGCTGTTGGCACAAAGCAGACATGGGTTATTGCGCCGCACATGTCAGCGGACGCCTCGTGCAGTTCTCTGCACGAGGCTTTTCCGACTGATTTACAACCCCTGTGGGGTAGCGCGTGGGGAAGCTTAATTCTCGACGCGGCTTTGCCGAATAATGCAGCGCGGTTCGGTCGTATTGGCAACGTTCGTCATCTGCACACCGTTGCCAAACAGGGCAAGCCAACGGTCTTGCACGGCTTTCGCGAACTGCACCGGCTTACATTCGTAGGCAACGCCGCCTTCGCTTTGAAGATGATGGGTCATCTCGCGCGTCGCGAAGGTAAGCTGCGGCAATTTTCCGACAGTTATTTTATTTTTTGCCAAGCAACAAATTGATCTTTTGCATCAGCCGGTCAAATTCGATGGGCTTGGTATCGAACTCGTCGCACCCTGCCGCCAGAGCCTTCTCGCGCGATCCCGCCATAGCATGTGCGGTCAACGCGATAATCGGAATGTTCCTTGTCTTCTGATCAGCTTTGAGCCGGCCCGCCGCCTGCCAGCCGTCCACCACGGGCAAATCCAGATCCATCAAGATGAGGTCGGGCATTTCGGCTCAGGGCCTTCTGGCATCCGACTTCTCCGTCCTCCGCGACTAGGACTTCGAACCCGTCAAGCATTTCAAGGCGCATTTTCAGCAAATAAACGTTGTCGTCGTTGTCCTCGATATAAAGAATCCTCGTCACGAAGCCGCCTCCGTAGAGCGTGTGAGCTGCGCGTCTTAATGACCAGGCGGCGCACGATCTCAACGAGCTGGGCGGGATCGAAAAAGTCCTTCAACAAAATCCTCTCGACGCCGGAATTGAGCCGCGCGCGGTCCGCCGCAGTAAGATCGAGCGACGTTATAACAATTACCGGAATGTCCCGCCACACCGGCTTGCGCCTGCAATGCCGCAATGAATTGAAATCCGTCCATTTCCGGCATCATGAGATCGAGCAGGATGATATCGGGCGGTTCTTTCGCCAGCCGATCGAGCGCCATCAAGCCGTTTTCGGCTTCGCTGGCCAGCCAATGCTCGGGCTCCAGCCAGGAAGCGAATACGTTCGCGCTGCATCGCATCGTCTTCGACCAAGAGCACGCGCGTACGCCGGGCACGCGCGTCTGAAATGGCCGCAGCAGCGCGATCAGTCGATCGCGATCGATCGGCTTTGTCAAATACCCGGCCGCGCCGAGGGCTATGCCCTTGCGGTCCGGGTCGGTGATCGTCGCCATGACCACAGGAATATTGGAAAGCTTCGGATTTCCTCGCAACGCCGCCAACACCGTCCAGCCGTCGATATCCGGCATCAGCACGTCGAGTGTGATGGCGATCGGGTGAAGCTCTTCGGCGCGTTTCAATCCTTCGCGTCCGCCGGCGGCAGTGACGACCGAGAACCCCGCTTCACGCAAATAATTTGCGATCAGCTCGCGCGCGGTCGGATCATCATCGATGACAAGCACACAATCGCCGACCGGAACTGCTTGCCCCGACGCGCGCACCGACTGCTCGGATACAACTGCCGCGGTCTCCGGACCCGCCGGCAAGCGGACGGTGAACGTCGATCCTTTTCCGCTTTCGCTCGTGACCGTGACGTCGCCGCCCATCATGGTGCAGAGCTTGCGTGTGATCGCTAGACCGAGACCTGTTCCGCCGTATTGGCGCGCCGTTGTTTGATCGGCTTGCACAAATTCCTCGAACAGTTTGCTCATCTGTTCTGGCGTCATGCCGATGCCGGAATCGGTAACCGCGAAATTCATCCACTTGCGCCCATCGATCAGCGCGGTTGTCACGCGCAAAGATACATCGCCACCTTTCGTGAACTTGCAGGCATTGCTTAACAGATTGAGCAGGATCTGCTTCAGGCGCAGGCGTCCACGACGATTGGGCCGATATCAGGCGGGCATTCGACATTAAGCCGGTTCTTGTTCTGCTCCGCCAACGAACGCGCAGTACCGACGACCTCGTCGACCAACGCGGGACATTCACATATCAGGATTGATGTCGAGCTTTCCCGCCTCGATCTTCGATAGATCGAGGACCTGATTGATGATATCGAGCAGATGCTTTCCCGCACGATGCACGCGCCGGAGCGGTTCCACCGCCTTTTCGGTCCCAAACCGCTCAGCGTTGCTGACCATCATATCGCTTAGCCCGATGATGGCATTTAACGGCGTACGGAACTCGTGGCTCATGTTAGCGAGAAAGCTCGACTTGGTTCGGCTCATCGCTTCAGCCTGATCACGCGCGGCGGTGAGTGTTTCTTCGTAGTGTTTGCGTTCGGTGATATCCGAGTAGATGACGACGATCCCTCCTTCCGGTATCGGATTATGCCGAATTTCAAGCACCGTCCCGTCAGGACGAGTTCGTTCGAACGTGCGACGCTGGGCTACCATTGTGGCCGTGAAACGCCGCACTTCGGCTTCGGCATCGACAGCGCCATATTCGCCCCGTTGGGCGAGATAGCGAATGAAGTCGGCATAATTGCGGCCCACTGGCAAGTAAGCTCTCGGGTAATCTTCAACAGGTCTAAGCACTTGCCGGTTCCAAGCGGCGATTTTCATTTCGCTGTCGAACATCAGCACGCCTTGCACCATATTATCGAAAGTAACGCGCAGTTCCGCGCCGCGCCGCTGCAGTTCAGCGGTGCGTTGCTCGACGATCTTTTCGAGGCGGACGGCAGCCTCTTCTCGTTCGGCAAGAGTTGATCGAGGGCCAATCGCATTTTGGCGGAAATACTTCAATGGCGTGCGCCATTTCGGCGATCTCGTCGCCGCGGGTGTCCTGGATATGGACATCGCAAATTTCCGCTGGCGACACGCCGCATGGCCTCGCTAAGCTAGGCCCAACCGGCGGACGACGCCGCGCCCAACATAAAGCCATGCCACCATCAATGCGCTGATCACGGCCACGATCGACAGCACGATCAAAATGATCTTGGCCGAGTGAATTTGCTGGTCGGCTGAATGTGAAAATGTTCTGCGCATTGCGGCCTTGCTGCTCGACCATATCATCGACGGCTTTTTTTAGTTTGACGGTCTCGAATTGCGCGTTCTCAAATGCAACATCGGCGTCGTGTAGCCGGTTAAGTTCGTAAGTGCGCACAGCAATAATGCCATCGCTTGTTTCGATCGAGCCGAGATCCTTATAAAGCGCGGTGAGCTTTCTTCTGTTGCGCAGCATCGCTGATGGTGTTCAGGTTTGTCTCAATTTTCTCCTTTGCCGCTTTGATAAGATCGCGCAACGACGCAAGCCGGGTCGAATCGCTTATTAAAGCCGCTTCCGTTAGAAGCCCGGCGAGAAGATTTGACTGGGATTCCATTTCCAAGAGCCGTCGCAGCGATTTAAGTTTCTGGTTGAGCGCGACTTCCATCCCTGCCTGCTTGCTCGTCGTCAAGAGCGTCGGAATTGCGCATCGGCAATTGCCGAAGTGAGACCGTTGTGGAATGCCGTCGTAGGCGGGCTGAATTGCCGATGCCAGAGTGGCCCGTTCGACCGATATCGTAATCCGGTCTTTGACGACTTCATTGAGAGTATCAAGTCGCCGAATCAATGCGCTGCGCTCGGCATCAATAGCACTGGTATTATCCACGCCCAGCGTCCGCAGACGCGCTGACGCCCTCCGCTAGGTTTTTTGCCTGTCGATAATTCTATTTGCTGTCTCCAAACGGCCTTTATCGTCCTTAGCAGCCATCAAGCGCGGCGCCGCGGAAACGAGGCTATTGGCCTCCTCGACAAGCCGAAGGGATACGACCGTCGCCGGCAAGCTGCGAGAAACTATTTCATTTGTAGTCGCCCCGATGACGATAAATTCATAGAAAGCAATGAATGAACCGACGAGCGTAAGCGCGGCAGCAAAACCGAACGCAGAATAAAGTCGGGCGTGTATGGTCGAGAGCCAGCGCAAGCGGATCTTGTCACTGCGGTTCGCCTGCACCACTGATTTTACCTCAGCCTACATCATTCGAAAGTTTTCCGCTTCTTGCCGGCGCACCTATTGACGCCGATTTATGAAAAAAGTCTCGATCACGCGGGCCTCTTTTGTTTCGATATTGTGCGGACCGTCAAGGTCAAATTCGGGACCCAGCATCTTGGCCGTCACTGCGGATACCAACACTCGGTTCGGTTGGCTGGCCGCCTCGACGCGCGCCGCAATATTGACAGTATCGCCCCATACGTCATACGCAAATTTTCGCGTGCCGATGACACCCGCCATGACAGAACCGGAATGCAAGCCCACCCTGATCGATAACGGAACGGGCAATCGCGATTGCAATCGCTCTGTAGCGGCGACCATGTCGAGAGCGAGCTTTGCCGCATTGCGTGCATGGCCGGAGCGCGGCGTTGGGACGCCTGCAATCGCCATGTAATTGTCGCCGATCGTTTTTATCTTTTCGACTCCGAGGTCTTCGGCAAGCCGGTCGAATTCACTGAACAATTGATTCAAGCAACCGACGATCTCATAGGCCTTCATGCGCGCCGTAATTTTCCCGAAGCCGACGATGTCCGCAAAAATGACGGTCGCGTCCTCGAAATGATCCGCAATATTGCTTTCTCCACTTCGCAGGCGCGCGGCGATGTCGGGAGGGAGCATGTTTCTCAATAGATTTTCGGAATGCTTCTTCGCCTGCTCGATCTTGCCCAAATATTCAGTTTCTAGCGACCGCAACGACCCCCTGCGCAAAACCGACGCAATCCGGGCGCGCAATATCGATCGGATTGAACGGCTTAGCCAGGTAATCGTCGGCGCCGAGTTCGATGCATTTCGATACTTTCTCAGTGTCGGTGTCGGCGCTGATCATGACGACCGGAATGTCTCTCGTGTCCGGATTGGCTTTGATGATCTTGAGAACCTCGTCTCCATTTAAATCCGGCATCATCAAATCGAGCAGGACGAGATTAAATTTTTCCTTTTCCAATAGAGCAATCGCCTCTTTGCCGCCGGATGCATCGACGACCCGCTCATGACCATCGGTTTCCAGATGTAATCGCAGTGTATACCGGTTGTCCTCATTGTCATCGACGATAAGAATACCTGGGAGATCCGTTTTCATAACTGTCTCGAGCTTTCCTTCCTGGATGGGTAGGTTGCCCTAACCAGCCTTTATTAGGTAGCTCGGCTTGAATGTTAGTTGAGGGTTGCTGCCGACGCCAGTGTGATGCGCCCGGCAAGTTGCGTCGACCGGTTGAGCCGGCAACCCAAAGATGGGGTAATCGGCCGGCGATCTTGTGGATAGCTGAAGATTTTTGGGTGCTGCGCTTCAGGCTGATGGTGAAACGAGGTCCGCGTCTAACGGCCTCAAGCATCAGAAGGAGAAGCGCAGCATGGACCATTTTGCTGGAATGGACGTATCGGTCAAGCAGACCAGCGTCTGCATTGTGGATGACACAGGCAGGATCGTGCGGGAAGTGAAGGTAGCGAGCGAACCTGAAGCTCTTCAGCAGATATTGAGTAGCCCTGCTTACCACTTCAAACGGATCGGACTGGAAGCCGGGCCGCTGTCGCAATGGCTGTTCAGTGCCCTGGCCGATACAGGCTTGCCGGTGATCTGTGTCGAGACGCGGCACATGCGGGCAGTGCTGAAAGCACAGATCAACAAGACCGACCGCAACGATGCACGCGGCATAGCGCGGATGATGCGGGCGGGGCTTTATCGTCCGGTGCATGTGAAGACATTACGCAGTCAGAAACTGCGGATGCTGCTGACCCATCGCAAGCTGCTGCAGTCGAAGGCCATCGCCATCGACAACGATCTGCGCGGCACGTTGCGTAACTTCGGTCTCAAGGTCGGGATGGTCGGGACGGTTAAGTTCGAGGCGCGCATCAGGGAACTTGTCGAGAGCCACCCCGATCTGGCCGTATTCGTCGAACCGCTGCTCGTCGTCCGGCGCGTGCTGCGCGAACAGACCGCCGTGCTGCACCGCCGCTTGCTGGCCATCGTGCGGGACGATGAGGTGTGCCGGCGCCTGATGACGATCCCGGGTGTTGGTCCTGTGGTGGCGCTGACCTATCGCGCCACTGTCGACGTGCCCGCTCGCTTCAGGAAGTCCAAGTCAGTCGGGGCCGTGTTTGGGCTGACGTGCGCCAAGTATCAATCAGGCGAGAGCGAACGCAGCGGCAGAATATCACGCTGCGGAGATGAGATGATGCGGGTCATGCTCTATGAAGCGGCCCATATCATGCTGATCCGAACCAACAAATGGTCATGGCTCAAGGCCTGGGCGATGCAGATCGCCAGGCGCCGCGGGATGAAGAAGGCGATCGTGGCCTTGGCGCGCCGGCTGGCCGTGATCATGCACCGCATATGGGTTGATGGCACCGAGTTCCAGTGGACCCGGGAGGCCGCAGTGGCATGAGAGACGCACCGCACCACATGAGATAGGAGAACACTCGAACTCCACCACGCGGTGGAATGATGTCCCTCGCGGGACGATGGATGAGGCGAGTTCGCATGTCCGCTTGGACCCGCCGTCACTTGACGGTAAGGCCGACCCAAAGATTGCTCCGCCTCGTTCTCGAATCCCATACTGGAAGGGCCTTTGCGCCGAGTCCGAAGAGAAGCACGAGCCCGTGAGCGACATCGACACTGGAGTGGTGGATAGCCTGAAAGCGCTTGACCCCAAACGGCCGATTAGAGAAGCGGACGTGAAAGCCGGTTGTCGCTGTCCGGGTAAGGGACTAAGGTCGCAAACCAAGAAAAATAGCGCGGTTTCGCATTCGTCGATGCAGGAGGGAATCATGCGCGGGTCGTTAATTGCGGCAACCGTCATGGGCGTGACATTTTTTGGCTGTTATGCGTCGCCAGGCATCGCGCAACAAGATACCGATCAAAAATTTGGCACGGTCCATTTCGCGACTTCCTGCAATGAGACCGCACAGCGGCGGTTTGACCGCGCCATGCGGTACCAGCACTCGTTCTGGTACAAGGCTTCCAGAGAAATATACGAGGAGACGCTCAAGGCCGATCCGACGTGCGGGATTGCCTATTGGGGTATGGCGCTCGGGCTACTTGACAATCCGCACAACCCGCCGCCTGCGCCCAATCTCCCGCTCGGCCTTGCCGCTATTCAGGCGGCGAAAGCCACGGGCGCCAAGACGCAGCGCGAGCGCGACTTCATCGACGCGCTGGCGGTTATGTATGTCGACTACGATACGATCCCGCATCCTGCGCGCGTTCAGTCCTACCTCAAGGCGATGGAGGCGCTAGCCGCAAAATATCCTGACGACGATGAGGCCCAGATCTTCTACGCGATTACTCTGAACGTCGCGGCCTCGCCGACCGACAAGACTTATGCCAATCAACTCAAGGGAGCGGCCATCCTAGAGGCGATCAACAAGCGGCAGCCTCGGCACCCCGGTGTCGCTCATTATCTTATTCACCTCTATGATTCTCCTGCGCTCGCGGAAAAAGGGATCGACGCCGCCCGGCGCTACTCCAAAATCGCGCCGGCAGCGCCGCATGCGCAGCATATGCCTTCCCACATCTTCACCCGGGTCGGACTCTGGAAAGACTCGGTAGCGGCGAATATTGCCTCCGTGCAGGCGGCCAAGGCTGAAAAGTCGCCCGGTGATCAGATGCACGGGCAGGACTATTTGGTTTACGCCTATCTGCAACTCGACCAAGACAAGAATGCGCATGCTGTCATCGACAATATGATCGTCAGCACTTTCGGCCCCGATGCATTCGGTGCGCATTTCGCGTTAGCCGCTTCACCGGCACGCGATATGGTGGAACGCGGCGATTGGAAAGGCGCGGCGGAGCTTCAGGTCCGTCCGAACAATTTCCCCATGTCATGGCGATTACCTATTTCGCGCGCGCGCTCGGCGCGGCGCGCTCCGGCAATCCGGTCGCTGCCAAGGCTGATATCGCAAAGCTTGCCGAAATGCGCGACAAGTTGACGGCGGCCAAGGTCGGCTATTGGCCGCACATCGTCGACATCCAGTATCAGATCGCGACCGCCTGGCAGCTCTATGCCGAAGGCAAATATGATGACGCGCTCAAGGCCATGAGCGCAGCCGCGGACGCGGAAGATAAGACCGAGAAGTCACCGGTCACGCCGGGCCCGCTCGCGCCCGCGCGCGAACTTTATGGCTATATGCTGCTCGATCGTGGCATGCCCAAGGAGGCGCTAGTGGCATTCGAGGCGACCATGGCGAAGGAGCCAAACCGTTTCAACGGCTACGTCGGGGCAGCCAAGGCCGCGCAAGCGCTCGGCGACAGCGCGAAAGCGAAGGCCAACTACGAAAAACTGGTTGCGCTCGCCAGCGCTGGTGATAACGACCGCCCAGTGCTGGCCGAGGCGAAGGCGTTCATTGCAAGCAACTAGGACAAAAGGTCCAACCGAGCGCGGGCGGTGACGCGATGAAAAGAACGACCGTCATTGCCGCTGTTGTAGCCTTCGGGCTAGGCGGACTGGTCGGTGCGCTGGCGTTTTTCGGCTTGCCGCTGTCGGACCGCGGCGGGGCCACGACAATGCCAAGCCATCCCGTTTGGGCCGAAGTGCAATGGCCCTTCCCAATCGACGAGTGGGGAAGGGCAAAGCGTTCCGGTGCACGGGGGCCGACTGCGGAGCCGAGATCAACCTTTATATCCGAGCCAAGATCGGCTTCTGCAATTGCACGACCGGCGTATCGGACGACGACGAGCTCGCGCGCCTCAGTGACTTCAATCTGATGGGCGACAAACCTTCGGTTTTAGCCCCGGGCCATCCAATTGCTGTCGCGTGGATGAAAGGTCGTAGCCGGTTCTACGCAATCGCGCACCCATTTCAGTCAGGGCGATCCGCGCTTTCCGTTGCGTTCAATGACCACTGCGACGCCGTCGTCGCCACGGCGGTGGTCACGAATGATCAGCCCGCCACGATCGAGCCCAGTGTGATCGAGTTCCTCAACAGCAAGACTATCCTCAGCTGGGCTGAGGTTACTCTTGGTCTCTAGCTCCTGGCTGCTTGTCGCGTCGTCGGCATGTCCGCTAATGGCTGCCGGCTCAACCGGTCGACGCAACACAGGCGTTAAATCTCTCTGCCGGTGTTTCGAATTGCAAGGTCTCCCGCGGCCGTTCGTTGAGCTGACGGGCCACTTTGTTTAGATGGGCTTGCGAGTGCACCGAGAGGTCGGTGCCCTTCGGAAAGTACTGGCGCAGCAGACCATTGGTATTCTCGTTCGACCCACGCTGCCATGGGCTTTGCGGATCGCAGAAGTAAACGTCGATATTGGTTGCCAATGTAAATCGGCGATGATCCGTAAGCTCCTTGCCACGATCCCAGGTCAGCGACTTATACAGCTCACTTGGTAGCTTCCTGGCCTGCTTGATGAGCGCCGATACCACCGCCTGGGTGTCCTTATTGGGTACCTTCGCCAACATCACGTAGCGGGTATGACGTTCGACCAGGGTTGCGATATAGCTGTTCTTCGAACCGGACAGCAGGTCACCCTCCCAATGGCCCGGCACCGCCCGATCTTCAACTGCAGCCGGTCGCTGACGGATCGAGACCAGATCCTTGATTTGCCCCCGTCCATCGCCATTGAGACCCGCTTGTCTAGATCGACGGATCGTGCGCTTCGATCGAAGATGGCAAAGCAGCTCCTTCTTAAGCGCCCCGCGGGCTTGAACAAACAGGCTGCGATAGATCGTCTCGTGTGACACGCGATAACTCTCATCGTCAGGATGCGTTCTTTTAAGCCAGCCGGCGATCTGCTGCGGCGCCCAATTTAATCGGAGCTTGCTCGCCACTGCCTGCCGCAGCCAAGGATTAGTCGCCAACTTGCAGGCTTTTGGGCGACGAGATCGGACCCAGGCCTTCTCATCAGCTGGCGCCGCTCGGTAGCCATCATAGCCGCCATTGCGGCTAAGTTCTCGGCTCACCTCAGAGAGCGTCAATGCCAACTGCGAGCGACGCCGAAAAGCCGGACGAATCCCGCCGTACGGCGCCACCTGGCAATAAATCGCGATGATGACGGCTTGCCAAAAGCACGCCCAATCGCCTTGAGCGACTCCCCCTGCTGCCAGCGCTCCCATAATTCGGTCTTCTCGGCCGCAGTAAAACCTCGACGATATCTTTGACCCATCGTTACACTCCATCTTTCCCTCTAAGACAAAGTGTTGCGTCGATCCGTTGAGACCACCGGGGTAAAGCAGACATAGTAAGCCGTGCCGCTGCATCGTTTGCCCCGACCTGGGCACACAGTTCACCTCATCGTTTGCGAGCGGGGGCACCGGCACCGGGTCAATGCTCGAACATCACTCCGGCACCAAGGATCGAGATCGCCTTGTTGCTTTCGATGTTCCAGACCACCTGCATCATGTTGGGCCATTCGAGCGGCGCGATTTCCAGATTGATGCGACAGCCGGCATAATTGTGCTCTCGCACCTGGGTCCACACTTCGTCATACGAATCTTCTGGCAACCAAAACCATCCACCGATGGCGCCGGCGAAAAAAGGGGTATCGACATCCGCCGCCCGTGATTGGTAATAGGCTAGCACTCCGATACCACGCTGGAACGGATGCTCCCGCTCCCCCCGGGCGATCGACAACGAAAACTGCAGTGTGCGAATTTTTTCACCGCTGCTCAACTTCAGCTCTTCGCCCTCGTCCGCATGCGCGCCGAAACTGAGTGTGTGGCCTGAAGGAACCACAAACCCACCATCCCTCTCGTGTGCGATCGTCTGAAACCAGTGGTCGACCCGGAGCCTGATTGCCGAGATGTCGTTCATAGGCCGCCCCCGATCCGGTCGCTCCAGAGGACAAACCTCTGGGCTCTTGCGGTTCCCAGGATCGTAGATCCTAACCCCCCGTGCGGCCATGCATAGGTGGAGAGCGAGTGAGCCGAGACGTTACCGCGACGTGACGTTCGAGGATGACAACGTCGTCGCGCCAATATTTGACCGCACAGGCACATGGTCCCGCTCGGGTCCATCAGGGAGCTTGATATCGGCCGGCTGGCACACCTCCATGCGGAGGCCAGCACAAATCTCGTGCGCTTCTCTGACGAGATCGGCCGCCGGCGGGAGTGCAATCAGCCCGCCGATGAGCGCGGCGCCCGCCAATGTGCGCGGCAACCAATTATTTTCGAGAATGTCTTTCATCTGAAATCACCTTGAATGCGAATCATCGAGTACTCGCACAGGATACCAAAGGCGTAACCCCGCCGAAGGCTCAGCGCTGGTCGTTTTGCGGAGCGGTGGGACAATCGCACGCAGAGTTAGTTTCTCGCGCACACCCTGCGGCGCGCTGCCCGCTATTGCCGGCAGGCGCCGCCAATCTGGCAACGCAAACCCGTTCTCAGAATGGCCCTTTCCGGCTCGTCGGAGGCCCGAAACGGAAAATAAACCCGTTCTGGATCTTCCCATAGTCTTCCCAGCCGGGGAGCTGGGAAGACGACCATCAAGAAAGTGCTGATTTTATTGGAGCGGGTGAACGGAATCGAACCGTCGTCATCAGCTTGGAAGGCTGTTGCTCTACCATTGAGCTACACCCGCAAGTGCCAGAACCTTTGGCAGATTTCGCGGTCTCCGTCCTGCTGCCCCGCCAGCGGGACGCCGGCAGGACGGGTTTCAATACTCCTTAGGACCTTATCGTTTGCCTGCCCTGGGTCCAGCTACCCCAGCCTGAGACCGCGAGCAAGCCGCGCATCAAAGGCAATCGGCGCAAAAGGCCCAATATATGTAATGAAGGGACGCTCAGTTGACGCGGCTTGACGCCGTCCCTTTACCCGAAGCACGGAGAGAACCTGAGCTCCGCCGTACGGATGCCATGATGTCCCTCGCGGGACGATGGATGAGGTGAGATCGCATCTCCGCTTGGGCCTGCGGTCTGTTGGCCGGCAAGGCCGCCCAATAGATTGTTCCGTCTCGTTCGCGAACCCCATGAGGGAGAGCTTGAGCCTCAAAACTCTCATTTTGATCTTACTAAGCAGCTCATTATCGCGGTTGCGCTCACTGAAGGAGCCTGCGCTCTTCAGCAGTGGTTGGTACAACTTAACAAGCGTCGTATGAGGAAATTGGCCGGCGCGGGTCAATGTTAAGATTACGCTTTAACTATTAATTGCGTCGCGCGTTGGCGGACAAGAAAAGCCCCGACTATTGTGCAGTTGGGTGGCTGGTTTGTAGTCTGGGGAAGGTGGACGGACATGCTGTATAAACTATGCGCAGCGTTTTCCTTCAGCATCGCAATTGTGCTTGCCTCGAACCAGGCATTTGCGGGATCGGGGGTGGGGTACACTAAAAGTCGGGTTTCGAACTATTTGAATGAGCGATCTAATTTTGCGGCCGAGCACTCAACATCGAACGATATACATTTCACTTACAAATTTGATGTGCCTTGGGATTGGGCACACCGATATCCGCCAAATATTTTCACTAACCCTCTCGTGGCGTCGCCGCCGGCTGTAACAGTAGGTGTGGCCCAACCGATATCAGGCGGCGACACAAATTTTACCTACAGCCTTGATGTTCCTTGGGATTGGGCACACCGATATCCGCCTGGTTTTGCGGGCGCGGCTGAAGCACCTGCTCCTGCACTGGTAGTGCACGCACCAGGCTGTCGTACGCAGGACGTCACGGTCGGTTCGGACAACGGCAAACAACAAACAATGACTATCGTTCGATGCTAAGAGAAAGCGGACGTCCATCAACGCAAGTGGCAATATGATGGACCATCTTCCGCTGGCGCCTGCTTGTCGTTGCCGAACGTACGACTTTCCGACGGAGCGCCTTTGTTCTTGTTCGGCTTAAATCTATGCCGCGACGGTAGCCTCATTTCCCTGGCGGGAAAATGACCTTCCAGTCGTTCTTCATATCCACGAGCGTCCATTTGTTCACGGCTGCGGCATCCAGGGCCTTGTCGAGGCGGCCGAAGGATGTGTCCCGGTCATAAGCGTATTCGCGTTCGGCATCGGTATGATGGACGATCAATCCAAGGCGCATCCCGCCGCTCATCGTGGTCCATTGGAGCATTTCGAGATCGCCATCGGAATTGCCGAATGCGGCGATCGGGCGCCGGCCGATAAATTGATTGATGCCGACCGGTTTGCCCGCTTTGTCATCGATGAAATTGATTTCCGGCAGGCGAAATAATTCGGGCCTGCCCTGGCGCGTTTCAAATCTCGTCTTGATCGACGAGCCCACGACCTGCTCGGGCGGAACGCCATACACCTGCTCCGTCCACGGCCGCATGAATTCGACGCCGCCGCCTGAGACGATGTAGGTCTTGAAGCCATTGGCACGCAAGTAAGCGAGCACTTCCAGCATCGGCTGGTAGACGAGCTCGGTATAGGGCCGCTTGAAACGCGGGTCGCGCGCACTGGCGAGCCAGTCGGTGACGATCGTGGAAAATTCATCGGTGGTCATGCCGGCATGGGTGACCGTGATCAGCTCTGCGACGCCATGCTCGCCAGACTGCGCCAACGCTTTCATGTCGCCGTCGAGCACCGCCTTGAACGGCTGCTTATTTTTCCAGTCCGGGTGCAGCGGCGCCATTGCCTTCACACGATCAAGCGCGAAGGCGAGCTGGACGTACATGGGGTGCTCGCACCACAGCGTGCCGTCGTTGTCGAACGTCGCGATGCGCTGCGGCGCCGGAACGAAATCCGGTGAACCCTCTCGCGTTACAGCGGTAACGAAATTAACGATCGATTGCTTGGCGACGCCATCGTTCCAGGATGGAAGCGGGTCGCCGGTTGCTGTTTGCGCTGCCGCAGGCAAGAGCGTCTCAGGCAGCACTGTAAGCACAGCCAGAGCCGATAGCAGTGTGCGGCGGCTGACACCGGAACGTAGCGAGGTTTTTGACATGGATTGTGCCTTTGAGCCAATTCGGGGCTTCAACGACAAAACGTAAGTCGTAATAACGGGTGGCCCGCACGAGCCGCCCGTTGCGAAGGTCAATTCAGTTACTGGCTCGGGCCTTTGCTCGCCCTCGAGGCTTCCTCCATCCGTTTTCCCATCTCCGCTTTGAGCGCGTCGAGATTGAAACTCGCACCCCGCTGCATCGGTGGGAACTCGAGGAAGGTCTGAATTTCCTTGGCCATCAGTTGCTGGACGAACACAAAGCGCCAGAACTGATACTTGAACCAATCGAAGTACTGCTGACCACCTTCTTTCGTCCCGGCATTCGGCCAGCCTGTGCGCTCGAACGGATCAAGACGCAGATTCGTGATGTATGGCACGTCCGGGTGCGTTTTTTCACCCAACCAGCCGGCGGGCTGATCGATGAAACGGAACTTGTAATCATCGATGCGCACTGCACCGACGGTACTTTCACCAAGGTAAAAGATCTCGTGACGCGCGGACGGCCCTTTGCCTGTGATCGCATTCATCTGGTTGTAGCCGTCGAGATGATTCTTGTAAGTCCGATCGCCGATTGTTTTGCCCTTCAGCAATTCTTCGGTGATGTTCGGATTGCCGGCTGCTGCCACGAACGTCGGCAACCAGTCCAGGCCAGAGAAGATGCCGTTCTGCACGGAATCTGCCGGAACATGGCCTGGCCAGCGAATCAGTGCGGGCACACGGAAGCCGCCTTCGAGCACGGTCCCCTTGGACTGCGCAAACGGCGTCTGACCGCCATCCGGCCAGGTAAAGACTTCGGTGCCGTTGTCGGTAGTGAAGACGACAATGGTATTGTTGTCGACGCCCAGATCCTTGAGCTTTTTCATTACTAAGCCGACATCGTCGTCGAGTTGCGCCATGCCGGCCTCCTCTTCCGACCAGCCATTCTCCGCATTGCGCAACGCTTCGTATTTCGGAGAGAGGTGCGTGACGATGTGCATGCGCGTCGGATTGAGCCAGACGAAGAAGGGCTTGTTGTCGGCCTTGGCCTTGTCCATGAACTTGAGGGCGAAATCGCGGATTTCGTCGTCCACGGTTTCCATCCGCTTGGGATAGAGCGTGCCCGCATCTTCGATCCTCTGTTTGCCGATCTTGCCCCAGCGCGGCATGTCCGTCGGATCATCCTTGTCGGTAGCCCAGCTATGAACCATGTTGCGCGGGCCGACGACGTTCAACAGGTTCTGCGGATAGTTGGGATGCGCCGGATCTTCCATCGCATCGAGATGATATAAATAGCCGAAGAATTCATCGAAGCCGTGCACCGTCGGCAGAAACTCGTTCTTGTCGCCGAGATGGTTCTTGCCGAACTGGCCGGTGGCGTAGCCCATCGATTTCAGGATCGTTGCAATGGTCACCGCCTCGGCCGGTATGCCGACTGACGCGCCGGCCTGGCCGACCGTGGTCATGCCGGTGCGGATCGGCAGTTCTCCGGTGATGAAGTTCGCGCGACCGGCGGTGCAACTTGCCTCGGCATAGTAGTCGGTGAACAACATGCCTTCCTTGGCGATCTTGTCGAGGTTCGGCGTGCGGCCGGCCATCAGACCGCGATGGTAGGCGCCGATATTCCACATGCCGATGTCGTCGCCCATGATGACGAGGATATTGGGCTTCTGTTGCTGTTGCGCGGCTGCGGGTCCGGTCGCAATTGTTGCTGCGGCGAGAACTGCCATCAAGCCGAACCATGATTTTCGATTGACCGATCATGTCGCATTTCTCCACTGACGAAGTTGAACGGCAAATTCGTGTTGCGGCGCGACATCAATGACTTCACGCCCAAAATCATCCTCACACCGGAGTCGGGCAAGTTAAACTGCCCAAAGAGGAAGGTCGCGAAATGCGGTGGCGAGGGAGAAGTTTTACCGGGTTGCGCGGTGATTTAATTCAAATCGACCATGCGTAGCGGCGGTTTGCCACCGGGCGAACAGGCGTGCGACCGCACTTTACCGTGCCCCGGCCTTTTCAATCGCATCAAACAGCTGGCGTGCCGGGAATGGCTTGCGCAGGCAGTCGACACAACCGGTTTCAAGGGCCTGCCGGCGAATGGCATTCGTCATCCAGAGCAGTCATGAAGATCACCGGAACGGTGGAGTGAGAAGCCTTAAGCTGCCGCTGCAATTCAATGCCGGACATGCCGGCAAGATGAATGTCCAGAAGGAGATAGTCGGCTTCAGGTCCAAGCTTGCTTGCCAGGAATTCTTCGGCAGACGGAAAGACCGCGGTCAGAAAACCCTGCGCGTCCAACAGATCTTTGGTGGCCCTGAGCATGCTCGGGTCGTCATCGACGATGGCCACGACCTTGCGGCGCCCTTGCATAGATACCTTATGACCATCTGGTCCAGACAACCCGGGTCGGAAAGCCATCTCCATGTTGTATTCCATTGTGACAGAAATAGCGGCTGAGCGTACCTGCCCCTTTGGGAGACGCATAAAATGGGCCTAAAATTTTGCAGGCTCAATGTTATCTGAGGCGTATCAGTCGCGCCGCGTTCGGCGTGTGCGGCCCCAGCGTCCACGACTGCCCCGCGATGCTGGCAACATTCCGAGACGTTCGGCAATGACTGCGGCCTCTGCGAGCGAGCGGACCTGGAGTTTCTGCATCAACTGGTGCCGATGCAATTTGACCGTTCGGTCCGATATTCCCAGCTCATAGGCAATCTGCTTATGAGGCTTTCCGCGCACCAGCAGGGCAAACACTTCCTGTTCGCGAGGCGTCAGCTTGGCAAAAAGCGACTGAAGAACGGAACTCTGATTTTCCCGAGCCAGTATCTTCTCGTAGCGAGCGAAGGCGCGTTGGATTGCCTCCAGCAACTGTTCTTTGGTTGCCGGCTTCGTCAGGAAATCCTCTGCGCCGGCCTTGATCGTGCTGACGGTTGTCGGGATATCGCCATGCGCGCTGAGAAAGACGATGGGTAACTGACATCCCAGGTCCGCCAGTTGGGCCTGCAATTGCGGGCCGGTCATGCCGGCCATTTGCACATCGAGCAGGATACAGGCGGGCCCACCGTTCAGCGGCGTTGCAAGAAGTTGTTTCGCTGTTTCATAGAGAGACACGCGATAGCCACAGGCGCTCAGCAAATCGCCGATGGCCGTACGGAACGACGCATCGTCGTCGACAACATGGATGACCGGCGACGGCATCGTCATGTGGTTACCACCTTCAACAACGGTACCGTAAAGCAAAACATCGCACCACCCCCAAGCCGGTTTTCAGCCCATATCCTGCCGCCGTAAGTCTCGATGATCGTGCGTGCGATGGAAAGCCCGAGTCCGGTACCTTGTTTTTTGGTCGTATAAAACGCGTCAAAGATCGTTGCCCAGCTTGTCGGGAGGAATGCCCGTTCCGGAATCCTCGACCCATACTTCGACCGCGGAATTTCCATTCGGCGCGACCCTGATCGACAGTTTACCCTGACCTAGTTTGCAGCTCTGCATGGCATCGATTGCGTTCATCGCCAAATTCAAGATGACCTGCTGCAGATGAACTCGATCACCGCGAACGACAAAATGGCCGGCTTCCTGATCGGCGACGAGCTCAATTCCTTTCTTCAATGCCTCAGGCCCGACGATCTGCAGGGAGTCGTTAACGACCTCGCCAAGATCGATTTGCTCCAGCTCGTCCTCAGTTTTTTTCTTCAACAGCGCACGCAGATGGCTGATGATCTGCGCGGCGCGATCATTGTCCCGAAGGATATTGGAAAGTATCTGTTCGGCCCTTGCGACGTTAGGGGGGTCGGCGCCGAGATAGAGCATCGCGGCCTCGGCGTAGCTCTGGATGGCTCCCAGCGGTTGATTTAATTCGTGAGCGATGGAGGCCGACAATGCCCCGGCGACGGCTGTACGATTCAAATGAATGACTTGCAGCAGCCGGTCGCGCAACTGCAACTCGGCGTTCTGACGTCGACGACGCTCCAGAAATAGTCCTGTGATCACCGCAGCCTGCGCGACACAATGATCGCAATAATAGCAATTATCTGCCAAGTGGTATTGCTCCCACAAATCGAACTGGTGAAATTGGATGTCTGTGTCCGATGGCAGCTGCGACTTGCTCAATTTCCATCGCTTGAGCTGTCGTTCGTCGACCCGATACATCTGAATTGGAACCGTTTGACGAGGAACCGTAGCAAGATCCCTGCCCGACAAAATTTCCAATGCGACGATCTGCCGCCGCCACACCCTGCTCTTCCCAACTGTCCATATATCCGCCTACGATTCCCACGCCCAAATAGCTGCTGATTGGCGAATAAACTGGCGCGGGCGAAATCGCTGCAACACTTGCCGCCACTTCGGGCGGGACACGATGTTGTCCGGAACCGTCGACGAAAACAAACGACATGATTGCGATCGTGTCTTTCGACAGCTTCGAGACTTGATTTAACATCTCATCGTATGGCAGGCCGGTAATGTATTTGATTGCGTAGCGGTCGCTGTATGGTTGCAGCTCGCGGCGCGCATCGTCCAACCATTGTCGGTCATAGTCACTCGCTCCACCGATCACGGCAACATTACGAGCCTTCGGCTGAAGCCGCAGGGCCAGCTCCAACGTCCTCGAAAAGCTGTATTCCGTAGCTACAAAAAAGAAGTTGTCGAGCCGTCCCCTTACTGTGACCTCCCTTGCGGGCACATTGGCAATGATCGTTGGGACGTTGGGCGCGAGGACGTTGTGGTTCTTGGCCAAGAATGGAATTGCAGCGCGGCCCAGTGCTATCAGTATATCAGGCGGGGCTTCCGCATATTTTCCGGAAAGATATTCTGCCGTTTGATTGATATGCGCCTGACTTGGAAACCGCACCAGCTCCATGTAATCGATAAATATCTCGAACTTCTCGGTCGTCTTTTCGCTAAGACGCCGTTTGAATGCCTCGATGGTGCGCACAGCGGCTGGTTGTGTGGGCGAAAGGCTTTCCAGAAAATAGATCCGTCGTAATTGGCGTCTCAGCAGCCGAAACGCTCAATCGTGGCCGCGATAGAAAGGCGATGGACGTCAACCCCACGCGCATCCAATTCACTTTCAATAAGTCTACACGCTCAAAAACTTCCGAACACATCCGCCTTGACGCGAGAGCATTCACTGAAAATTTGCCCCAAGTTGCATCAAAGAAATGCCATTCATCCTACTCCTACAGCGAGTGTTCTGCGAATAACTTTGAAGCCTGTTGCGGCGCTATTGCATGGATCACCGGCGTCTTGGGACTTCGAAACAGCATCGGTGACACCGAGTACCATGAACTAATCACGAACATGTGACGGACCGGGGCTGCCTCAAAGGGAAGTTTCGGACGTCAATTTTATTCGGCAGTTTGGTGCCGCAGGGGGCGCCCGCTCGCGAAAAATTCTGCCGCATGACCTGAAGTCAAAGCGAACCACGACAGTTTGGAGAGGTCTGCCATGATGAAAGTTTGGATCGGCATTCTCACATTCGTTGTCACGCTGATTGCCGCATGTATGCCGGCGTCCGCGCAGCTCCCTCAGAAGCCCAACATTCTTTTCATCATGGGCGATGACATCGGCATCATGCAGCCGAGCATCTACCATCGGGGTCTGATGGTCGGGGAAACGCCCAACATCGACCGCATCGGCAATGAGGGCGCGCTCTTTATGACCTATTACGCCGAGCAGAGCTGCACGGCCGGACGCACCGCATTCTTTACCGGCATGCACCCAATACGCGCGGGCATGGTCATGCCCCAGCTGCCTGGCGCGACAAGCTCCTTGCTGCCGGGCACACCATCGCTGGCAAAGGTTCTGCTCGACTTGGGGTACAACACGGGCGAATTCGGCAAGAACCACCTGGGCGACAAAGCGGCTTCGCTCCCGACCGCCCACGGCGTCCAGGAGTTTTGGGGCTACTTGTATCACCTCGATGCGATGCAGGGCGTAAGCTTCCCGGACATCAACAAGTCCCCAACAGCACAGAGCTGTCGTGCCGCCATGCAAGAACTCGCCTGTTCGCGGGCTCTCCGATCCGCCGGGCGCGGTCGATCCGAGAACCGCGACTGTGCATGATGCCGCCGCGGCCGGTCATCTCCTGCACATCCTCCGACGGTACGGAAGAATCAGACGTGCAAGGACGAAGGCCCTCTGACGCTGGAGCGTTCGCGGACAGTCGACGAGGAAATATCCGCCAAGGTCGTCGACTTCCTTGACCGCAATGATCCGAAGAAGACCAACAAGCCATTCTTCGTCTGGTACAACCCGGCGCGCATGCACATCACGACCGTGCTGCCGCCGAAATACGAAGCGATGATCGGTGAGCCCGGCGGCAAGGACTGGGGTCTCAACGAAGTCGGCATGAAGCAGCTGGACGACAACATCGGCTACGTGCTCAAGAAGCTCGAGGACATGGGCCAGCTCGATAACACGATCGTTGTCTTCACCACAGACAACGGCGCCGAAAACATCACATTCCCCGACGGCGGCATCGACGCCGTTCAAAGGCGGCAAGCTGACCACCTGGGAAGGCGGCATGCGGGCCCCGTTGGTCGTGCGCTGGCCGGGCCACATCAAGCCGGGCACGATCAAGAACGAGATGTTCTCGGCCCTCGATTGGCTGCCGACATTGGTCGACATCGCCGGCGGTCCGAAGGGCGACGCCTTGAAGAAGCAGATCGAGGCCGGCACCTATCCCGGCATCGTCAAGACCACGCTCGACGGCGTTGATCAGCGCGCTTATCTCGAAGGCACGTCGGAGAAATCGGCGCGCGACGTCTTCTTCTACTACACGGGCTCGCAACCGTCGGCCGTGCGCTACAAGAACTGGAAGTTCTACTACACGATGGTGCCCGACACCGGCACCGGCGGATTGTACGGGGCCACCACTTATCACTGGACCCAGATCGCCAACATCAAGCGTGATCCGTTCGAGCAGACCGTCGGCGCCGACGCAAAGTCGCTGCTCGGGTTATGCCGGCTCGATCGGCTCGCCAAGCACGGCCTATCTCTACGATTGGAATATCCTGCCACTCGGCCAGCTGCCTGGGAAAAGGAGCTGATGTCATACAAGCAATTCCCGCCGATGCAGGCGCCGGAAACCTACAACCTCGACGGCATCCTCAAGGCAATGCAGGCGGCCGGACACCAGAGCGAGTAATTGGCCAAGCATGCCGAACTAGAAAGACGTGCCGACCAGCCCAAAAAGGCCGCTCGGCAGCCCGAGGACGCGTGGCCCACTCGTGACCAAACGGAGTGTTTGTGATGCCTCGAGCCACGCCTGTTTCTACGATCTTCTTTGCGGTTCTATTTACGTCGGTCACTGCGATTGCACAGACGGCGCCAAATACCCAACCCGGGTCAACGCCCGCATTAAAGGTTATTGGCGCATCCACCTCGGCCAAACCGGAGATGGAACCGTCGTTGATTGTCTTAAATTCACGCGGCGCAACCCTGCAAGGTAACAAGCTCACGCTCACCGGCGTTTCGCCTAACGCTATCGTGTTCGCCGATCGGCCGGTGCGGGCGTCCGGGCACGCGCTTACCGCTCACCTTCTGGAAGAATGGGCGAGCGGCGATAGTTTCGGCAAGGATCCACCAAATGCGACGGTTTCGGCACTTAGTAAGGATGCGTCGACGAACCGCGATGCGGTCGTCGTATTGAAGTCGCCCAAGCTCGACGGTGACAAGCTGACTTTCGACGTGCAGGTCCTCGAAGGAAACCTGAACGGCGCAGATGGCCCGGCTGCCGTATTCATCGACATCATCGGCCTGCCGTTCACACCGCTTTCTTATGCCGGTGTTGCCCGTCGTACAGCACGTCGCGCTGCATGGTACGGCGCTGCGGGAGCCTATGGCGCGGCAGCCGCTTACGGTGCGGCGGCCGCCTACCGCGCAGCCGCTTACGGATATCCCGCGCCGTACTACCCGCACCCTGCCTGCGGTTACTACCCTTATCCGCCTTGCTACTGAGGCGCCTCGCATGACGCGTTTAATCTAACGGGGGGATTTCATTCGATGTCACGAACATGTTCAGCCCTGACTGGCACTCGCTCTGATCGCAATAACGGCCGCATCTGCCGAAGCTCAATCACCCAACTGGACACAAGCGGGCATGCTGCGTTGCCGGCTCAATCCGAGCATTGGCTTCGTCATTGCCGGCCACCAGTCGATGGAATGCCAGTTCACGCAGAATGCGCAGGTCCCACCGCAGCCCTATGCAGGCGCACTCAATACGGTGGGCATCGATATCGGGATCTCGGCGGGCGGTGTCGCTCGCCTGGGCCGTCCTCTCTCCAACTGTCGGCATACCCTTCGGCGCGCTCGCCGGTGACTATGTAGGCGCAAGTGCGGATGCGGCCCTTGGTCTTGGCGTTGGCACCAACGTCCTGGTCGGCGGATCCGGACGCACGATTGCCCTTCAGCCGATCTCGGTAGAGGGGTCGGTTGCCGTCGATGTTGCTGTCGGAGTCTCTGCGCTCAAGCTGCGGCCAATGCCCTGAGCGCTGAGCACATTGATCGAAGCGCTTTCATCTCGCCGCAAAATTTCGGACCGACCTACAATTCGAAACGGGGGACACGATGCTCCAGACCAGATCGACACTCTTCGTTGCCGCAGCATTGGCGGCTCGGGCTCGCGCAAATCGCGTCAGCCGCGGACTTGCCGCGCAGGCCTGCCGCCGGCCCCGATGCTGGCGCCCACGCCAGTCTACAACTGGACCGGGATTTATTTTGGTTTGAACGGCGGCGGCGGCTGGGGTCATCAGGACCCTCTCAATCTGATCACGAACCGCTTCGATAGTCAGTCCATCGCTTTTTCCGGCGGCGTATTCGGTGGAACGGCGGGCGCCCAAATTCAGTCGGGCCATGTTGTCCTGGGCTTTGAGGCCGACCTCGACTGGGCCAACATGAAAGGGTCCGCGCACCTTCGTTCCAAGTGCCGGCGGCATGCCACTTACGCCTGCTGCCATAAGTGCGAGCACAAATGTCGACTGGGAAGCAACGGCCAGGGCGCGGATCGGATACGCGCAGGAAAACTGGCTTTTCTATGCGACCGGCGGCCTCGCATTATTGGGCGCTAAATCCAGCTTCACCCTGCGGCCTGGGGTTACCTGCGGTACATTTTGGAATCATCAACTGCTCGGGCACGAGCAAGCAGGTTGGCGCCGTGCTTGGCGCGGGCGTTGAGTATGGCATTACGCAAAATGTCAGCGCGAAGCTCGAATATCTCTATATCACAGCAGCTTCACTCGACATCTCACATCACAGCGAAATACGTGCCGGCCTGAATTACCGGTTTGGCGGAATGTAGGAGGGCCAACCTACCCATTTCGACGTGCACAAAACATCTTGCCAGACCTTCAACAGAATTCGGGAGAGACCGTATGCGAAAAACTTTGATCCTGGCTGCGGCAGGACTCGCGTTGGCTTCCGTAAACACAGGTGCCAACGCTCAGGTTGATCTGAGTACTTATGCGGACGCCGAAGGATACCTCGATGTCCAGACATTGACCTGCGCGCAACTCGCGGGAACATGGCAAGACCAGGCTGATTTGCTCACCACCTGGTATAGCGGCTGGTACAACGGACTTGCGAAGAAGCACTACCTCAACATTGGCCGATCGAAGGAATCAGAACACGAAGTGATCGTGTACTGTAAGGCAAATCCGCAGGTGAAGATCATCGAAGCAATCGACGTCGTTTTCAAAAAGTGGCGAGCTGAACGCGGTATCATAATCGCGAAGTAATGAGCTTTCGTGGAAGGCGGTATTAATTCGATGCAGAGGGGGCATTGGTCTTTAGACACCGATCGCACCGTTTGCCCTTAAGGACTATATTGCTCGGCCTTTGGAGGAGTAAAATCCCAAGTTACCCGCTCCGTGATTTGAATCTTGGAAGAGCCGGAGAATCACCATGACCAGATTTGTAGTACTGTTTTTGATCGTTGCGATACCTTTGGGCCTTCAGACAAACGTTGCGCGTGCCGACGAAGTGCCGACCTTTGATGTTCGAAAAACTTGCAAGGCCGATGTTCAGGCCTATCCGGGCGGAGGAAATTCTGCAGGCTGTCTGAGCGACGAGCAAAACGCCCGGATAACGCTTGTCAATCAGTGGACACAGTTCGCACCAGAAAGCAGAACGCGATGCATGCAGATGGTGAAGGACATTGCCGGCTCCCAGAGCTACGTCGAACTACTAACCTGCCTTCAAATGGCGAAGGATTTGAAAACACTTCCGAAAAACTGATTACGGAGTCAGCGCGGTGTCCGGCTGATGAAATAACAAACCATCGTCAAACTATTCTCGTAAATCGTAGGGCTGGGGTTTAAGGCACGACGCCGATGAGTACGGGTATCGAAGCGCATCGTTTCATCATGCAGAGTGCGGCCACGCTGTCGATATTTTTGGCGGGACTGATCGCCATCACTAGTCCGGCTTTGGCACAACTTCCATGGTGCGCCATCATGAATAATGACGGTAACGCGCAATGCAGCTATTCCACCCGACAACAATGCCTTGAGACGCTAAGTGGCATCGGTGGCGAATGTATCCGCAATCCGGCTAGCAACACGCCACGGCCGGCGCCCGGTCCGCCGTCGTCAGAAAACGATCCGGGGCTATTGCCGCTCCAACTGGAAAGCCCCGGTCCGCCACCAGGGCTTGGTGGTTCACAAACTCAAATACCTTACGACTAGCTGTGGGGAGCTACAGCTACAGTTTAATCATGTGAGGGAGCTGGCAATGCCGACCGGCCGCGCTTTTATCGGATGCGCACTGCTCATTTTTGGACTTTCATTCACGCACGCTCAGCAGATTACCGTTTTACCAGATAACCTGTTCACCGCATCTGGCTTTATCGTCAAATATGCGACGACGCCCGAAAAAAGCGCAATCCTCCGATCGCTGCCGCCGGACAAGCTCGTGAAGAGGACAAAAAACGGCAAGCTCTATTATGTGTATGCCGATGCCGCTGGCTGCAATTGTGCCTACGTGGGAACGCCTGAGGCATATGCAGCATATCAGAACGGAGCAACCATCGGACCCAGCGGCGGCGGGCCATCAAATGCCATGCAAACAATCGACTCCAATGTCGGGGCTCCCTACATACCGGCAAATATTGGTCCCAGCATGGACACTATTTTAAGTCCGGATTTCTGAAACATCAGAAACGCTTGGCCGCGATGTCAAATTCGACAGCGTTCCGCCGCTCAAGGTCGAGAGTTGCGCTCGTTGTCCTGGTGGCGAGCCTCCTCGCCTATGCAATCATCGCCTATGTCGTGCTTCCGCTAACCTGGACCCATTACGAGCACCAAAAGGGGCTCGCAGGACTTGCAATGGTGACACGTACAGCTCAGGACATTCCCGGTGATCCGATCAACGTGGGTGTGGTCGGAAACAGAGATGACGTTCTGTGCGCCTTGCATGCGGCCGTTTGGTATCCGGCGGATCCAATTACATTCGAATCAAGTGTAAAGATCATCGGCAGCGTGATTCTGCGCAGGCCCTACCGCGATGCGCCCGTGAGCTCTCTTTATTACGACGGGCACCGCGAAGATCTTGCGTTCGAAAAGCCCGTCGGAGGAAGCGCGGATCGACGGCACCATGTCCGCTTCTGGGAGGTGCTGAAGGAAGGACAAGAAGGTCGACCCGTGTGGCTCGGATCCGTAACGTTCGACCGCGACGTGGGGCTGAGCCGCTACACCGGAGAAGTCACGCACCATATAGCGCCTAATATCGACGCAGAGCGAGACGGACTAACCGATGACCTAAAAACAGCGAAGGTCATTGAGGCGTTATATGAGGTCTCGGGCGTCGGCCCTACCGTCGTCGGCCGGAATGGAGAAGGCGACCGGTATTATACCGATGGAGAAATCAAGATTTCCCGTCTAACTGCAGGCTGCAACGCGAAAGTCGAGGTTCCCGCGGTACTGGACAATCCGCCGATGGTGAAATTGAAGAATGAAACGTGGAAGATGATCACTGGCATTTTTCAAACCGATAGGTCCAAGTGATGCCGAAACTTGCGGCGCCTGCGGATCAAGGCGGCGCGCGCGGCGGTTTCGGGCCTCGAGTTCAAACGGCGGCGACGCGTTCTTCTGCGGTGACGGAAGCAGCGGGAAAGTGAGAGCCATCCGGCGGACTACGCGAAGCTAGGTCATCGCTATCGCAAAATCGCCTTCGAGCCAAAGGGAGACATAGTCCAAATGAGTCGGCACGTCCGCTAAGTACCAATAGCGGCGGACACGCCGTGCCCGATTGGAAGCCATCCCGACCGCTCCACAATCAGCAAATGTTACGTCTTGGGAGGCGTCGGAAAGCGCATGAAATGCGCGGCGACGCAAAGCCAACGGCCATTTCGCCGTTCGTAAATATCCGTGTAACGACCATAACCGGTATCACCGGTCAGCTTCTTATCCCTGTAGCCTGAGTGAATAATCGCAAAGTCACCCAGAATTCGTAAGGTCACGTCCACAGCCTCGGCTTCCGTTCCCGAATATGGATTGGCGATGCGCTTCAGAAACTCATCGCGGTTCAACAGGGCCCCATCTGGCGCGGTGATGTAAAAATCCTCGGAAAGATTCTCCGAATACCAGCGCACGTCCGACTCCAGTGCGGACCGAACGTAGTTTCGATTCAACTCGAGAATGATTTCGCGATCGGCACTATCTGACTGGCTTGTCGTGAACGGGACCTTTTGCATTGCTATATGCCCCGAATGTCAAATCCAACTTTAGCAGAATGAGACATTACGAAAAGCAGCGCTCAGGCAATCAACCCAATGACATGCCATGTTTAGCCCTGAGAACCGATATCAAGCGATATTTGGGACCAACAATTGTCGCGCTTTCGGAGTTTTTTCGATTTTTGCTGCTGCACCATTTAGCCTTTGGCGCAAGCGTGCCCTGGGCGCGAGGTAATCTCCGTGACCGATTTGCGATCGTAGGATCGCAAGCGCAAGACGGCAGCCCCTCAACCACGAATCCTGGACGCCTCCAATGGCGATGAAGGCTGGGGGAGCGATGCACGGTCGCAGCAATTTCTTTGTATACCAAAGTCCTTCTTTGTATACTAAATTCAATTGTTGGCGGCGGGGTGAAACGTCACCGTTTTTCAAAACAGCGAACCCCTTACGCCGATGTCCATCGCGCGCATGCGATCGGCGTGCAACTTCAGCGGGAGGAGCGAACGAAATGGCCAGGTTAAAAAACGCAGCTTGTCTGTCGATATTGGCAGTCGCACTGGGGCTGCTGTCGAACCAGAATGCATTTGCCGACGAAGCAGTCACGTTTGTCACCGACTTCGGCTTCAACGGCCGGCACGCCTACTACTACGTCGCTCTCGACAAGGGCTACTACAAGGCCGCGGGGATGGACGTAAAAATCGTCCGCGGACAGGGCTCGACGGATGCCGTCAAGCAGGTCGCCTCCGGCACCGCGCAATTTGGCTTTGCCGATACGTCGGCAGTCATATTTGCCAAGGCGAATGACGGCATTCCGATCAAGCTCGTCTCCGTGATCTACGCCAAGCCGCCGCATGCAATCTATGTGCTGAAAAATTCCGGAATTTCAAAGCCGAAGGACCTCGAAGGGCGCAAGCTCGCCGATACCGCCTTCAGCGCCATGCCGAAGATGTTCGGTGCCTACGCCAAGGCCGCAGGCATCGACGCATCGAAAGTCACCTGGGTCGTCGCCGGCAGCGACGCCCTGCCCGGCATGCTCTCGCTCGGCCGTGTTGACGGCATCGGCCAGTACACAGTGGGCGAACCGCTGCTCAAGAAGGCGGCGGCGCCGAAGGATATCGTTGCGCTCGCCTACGCCGATGTCGGCCTCGACTATTACGGCTCGGGCATCGTCACCATGGACAGCACTCTCCAGTCCAATCCCGACCTGGTGAAACGGTTTGTCGCCGCGACGCTTCATGGGCTCAAGGACGCGATGGCCAATCCGAAGGAAGCCGGCGAAATCATGCACAAGTATCATCGCGAGGTCGATGAAGGCGTCGCCCGCGACGAGACCGTGAAGGTCGGCCAGCTCGCGGCCGTTCCCGGTGCGGCGCTCGGTTCGATTGATGCCGCCCGCCTCCAGCGCACGATCGATGTCGTTGCCGGCGCCTACGCGCTCAAGAACACAGTCAAAGCTAACGACATCTTCGCGCTCGGAATGGTCCCGAAGTAACATCGCTTCCGGAATTCCTGACGGCGGCTGCCACGCTTCGCAGCCGCCGTTTTCTATTCAACGGAGTCGATTAATTGATGACGAAGGGCTGATCGATCGGGAATTTGTCGGACAGGAGGCGCGGCTTGCCGCCTTCAATCACGATCAGGTCCTGGATATGCCAGTGCAGCCGTTGCGGCTCAATGGCCAGGATCATCCCGTCTTCCAGCACGGTCTCGCTTCCGTTGCGCAAGACCGGCTCCTGCTGGTGGAACCAGGCGCCCATGCTGTGTCCGACCAGCGACGCCGGATACTCGATGCCGCGTTTTTTGAATTCATCGACGACAAATTGAAAGACGTCGCCGGCTGTGCGACCGGCCGTGCAGCGTTCGATGGTGCGGCGATGGATATCCAGTGTCATCGCGTAGCCCTTCTGCTGCTCGTTGTCGGGCTTTCCCAGGATCGCCAGCCGCGACTGGTGGCCGGCGTAACCCTTGTAATAAGCGACATAATCATTGCGGACGAAATCGCCTGTCTGGAATTTTACATCGCTTTCACCGCCATACATCACCGGGTTCGTGCTTGCGTTGAGAATGCCGTGAACCCAGCCGAAGCCGTGCCGCAGGCAGGATTCGACGATGCGCGCATGCACCGCACGCTCGGTCTCACCCGCGCGGATGGTCGGGAAAACCTCGGCCAGGACATCGTCGAGCATATCGGCTGCGGTCTTCTGCAGAGCAATCTCGCCAGCCGTCTTGATCCACCGCACTTCGTCCATCATGCGGGAGCAGTTGATCATCTGGAGTTTCGGCAACGCACGCTGGATTTCCTGCCAATGCGCGGCGCTTAGCCCGTCCTGCTCGAAGCCGACGCGCGCGCTGCCAAGCCCAAGATCCGCTATGACCTCGGCGACCCGCGTGTACAACGATTCAACGTAAGCCTTGTAAACGACAGCCTTGCGCACCCAGGAGTCGCGCAGGACAACTTTTTCGGCAAAGGCATCAAGCACTATGATCGGCTCGCCCTTTCGCGGCCAAACCAGCATGAAACCGCGAACCGTGCTGGCAAGATCAAGGTGACGCGCCAGCGTTCCGGGCAACGCGACACCGGCGAGATAAGTGAAGTTCGCTCCGGTCCGCACCGCAATCGCATCGAGGCCATTCGCGTCCATGTAGCTCTCAAGACGCGGCACATTGGCAATGATATTTCGCGCTGACGCCCCCATCGAGCAGCTCCTGTCTGAAATCCCGCGACCGCCCGGTCAACGCATGTACCGGACTTCAAGCGTTGTGACGCCCTCATCCGTCCGATACGGGCCATGCTTCATGCCGGGCGGCCGGCATGCGTACATGCCTTTTTTGAAAAACTGGTCCCCGTCCCATTGGCTGCCTTCCAGGATGTAAACCTCCTCCCAGAAATCATGGACGAAGGTTTCGGTGCTGCGGCATCCCGGATCGACTTTCAGCATCCGGGTGACGAACATCTTGTCCGGGTCCTCGGTCAGAATTTTCTGGTAATGGCCTGGAGGCGCGCCGGCGACCGGTACCCAGGGGATCGTGTCGACTGGAAAAAACTCGAGCTCCGGCTTGGGCATTGCTTTCTCCTTGGCAGACCGAATGACGGGCGGGAACGAGGCTGAATGTCAGGTTTTGCGTTTCTGCAACTGGAGTCGCATCGACAAGGCGCGGCGAACATGGCGGCGCGCCAGCATTTCCGCGCGCCTCGCCTCGCCATCGCGAATAGCGCGGATGATCTGCATGTGCTCGCGCCGGGCGAGCTCGATGCTGCCCGGCAAGACAAACGTTGAATGGCGCAGCAAGCCGAGCGTATCGACAATCGTCGTGAGCGACTGCAACAGGTATTGATTATGCGCGGCGCGGTAGATCACCTGATGCAATTTGGCGTTGATAACGACGAGCCGCGATGGATCGCGCCTTTCCTTGGACTCGGTTGCGGCGATACCGAACATTGCGCGCACTTCCGCCGGCGTTGCATTTTTGGCAGCCAGCGCGGCCGCCGTGCCTTCAAGTGTTTCGCGCACCGCATACAGGTCGACCAGCTGCTTTGCGGTCAATTCGGCGACCATCACGCCGTTCCATGGGCCGATGGTCAGCAGGCCCTCCGAGATGATGCGGTGGAATGCTTCGCGAACCGGCGTACGGCTGATTTTCAGCCACCGCGCCACATCCAACTCGCGGATATGCGGCCCGGGCGCAATCCGCCCCGCGCGGATGGCATCGCGCAATGCGCGATAGGCGAAATCGCCCAGCAACTCCCGCGCACTCTGCACCGGCGGCTCGGTTTTGAACAAACCGACGGCCCGATGCACGTTCTGGATTTTGTCCTTGATGTCCGGCATTTCCTGGTTTTTCCAACTCTAGTTTCTCGGCGCCCACGGAATGACAAGCCGTTCGATCAGCTCAACTGCATAGTAGAGTACGATACTCATGATCGTAAGCAGCAACAGCGCACCGAACGCAAGCGGCGTGCGCGACTGCGATGTCGAGATCAGAATCAAATATCCCAGGCCCTGGTCCGACCCGACAAATTCTCCGATCACGCCGCCGATGACGGCAAAAGTGATCGCGATCTTGAAGCCGACAAAAATATGCGGGATCGCGGTCGGAAATCTGATCTTGATGAAGGTCTGGTACTGCGTCGCCGAAAGCGAGCGGATAAGATCCAATAGCGGCGGCGGCACCGCCGACAGGCCGGAAGCGGTAGCAACAACGATCGGGAAAAAACAGACAAGGAAAACCACCAGAACCTTCGGCAGGACGCCGAAGCCGATCCAAAGCACAAGTAACGGCGCGATCGCGACCTTCGGCATGGACTGCAGTGCGAGCAGGATCGGATAAATCGTGTTCTGCAGGAACGGCGAATAGACCACCGCAACCGCAAGCGGGATGCTCACCGCAATTGAAAGCGCAAAGCCGACCAGCACTTCGTACAGGGTCACCATGAAGTGAACGGTCAGCTCGCCGCGCCAGTCGACCATCGCCTCGCCGATGGCGCTCGGCGCCGGCAGCAGCCAGCTCGGGATACCACTCCAGCGCGCCAACACTTCCCACAGCGCCACCAGTGCCAGTAACGTGACGGTCGGACCCACGATGGCAGCAATCGCCGATTTTCGCTGCTCCAGCTCCTCAATCTCTTCGCCCGATTTGGTGGGTTCGACAGTCATCGCGCCGCCGCTCCGTGGTGATAAATCACGGATCTGATCTCGTCCGAATAGGCCTTGAACTCCCGCGTGAATTCCATATCGAGTGTGCGCGGACGCGGGAGATCAATCTTCAGGATTTTTGCAATCCGGCCCGGCCGCGGCGACATGGCGATCACGCGATCGGCAAGCAAGATTGCCTCACCGATATTGTGGGTCACGAAAATAACGGTCTTCTTGTAGGTATCCCATATGCGCAGCAGTTCGAATCCGAGCTCTTCGCGCGTCATGGCGTCGAGCGCGGCGAATGGCTCGTCCATAAGCAGGACCGATGGGTTGTGAATGAGCGCACGGCTGATCGCGACCCGCTGCTGCATTCCCCCGGAAAGTTCGCGCGGATAGCTCGATCTCAAATCCCTTCAAGCCGACAAGACTTCAGCAGATCCATGGCCCGCGCGCGGCTGGCGCTCGCATCCAGGCCGAGGATTTCGGCCGGCAACAGGACGTTTTCGATTGCCGTGCGCCAGGGCAGCAGGACCGGCTCCTGGAAGACGATGCCGACATCGCGCGTCGGCTTCAGCAACACCTCATTGTCAAAGAACAGATTTCCGCGTGACGGGCGGACCAGCGCACCGATGACCTTGAGCAAGGTCGACTTGCCGCATCCCGAGGGCCCCGCCAGAGTGATGAATTCATTCTGGTCGATTTCAAGATTGATGTCTTCGAGCGCGGAAACGCGGCCGCTGCGCGAGTTGTAGATCTTGAACAGATTTTCAATCTTGATTTTCGGCATTGCGGTTCCGCGCGCTTATTGTGCCGCAAGTCCGGCGACAACGCGAGCGCCTGGATCGGAGCCGACAGACGAGTGATTTGTCACTGTCGCATTTTCCCCTGCGATTGCACGACAGCCGATTCAATGCCGCAGATGTCTTGAGGGTACGGAGCCAGTTGAATTCCAACTAATTTAGTATACAAATTATCAGAAGGCCAACAAGCGCAATCCTGCCTGCGCCGCCGCCCGATGCAAATCCGAGGCATGCTCGCCGCCAGTCGTCCGAATTGTGAATGAGCCTGCTGATCTGGACTGGAGGAAAAATGCTCCCTGAAAAGATGAAAGCGTCCATTTTCGAGAAATACGGCGGGCCCGAGGTCCTCACTTACACCGACGTTCCTGTTCCGAAGCCGCGCCGCGGCGAAGCATTGGTCAAGGTGCACGCGGTAGGCCTCAACGGCTATGACCTGATGGCGCGGGCCGGACGCTACAAGCCGAATAAAGGCAGATTTCCGCATATCCTCGGCGGCGATTTCGGCGGCGAACTGGTCGCGCTGGGGCCCGAGACGCCCTGCGATTTCGCGCTCGGCACGCGCGTAACCAGCTGGTGGATCCTGCCTTGCGGCCGGTGCGAGCAGTGCATGGCGGGCAATCACAACCGCTGCGCACGCGACTATCGTTATCTCGGTGCGCATGAGCACGGCGCCTATGCCGAATATGTCAGGCTGCCTGCCGATCACCTCATCGCCCTGCCGGAAAAGGTGAGCTACGAGTCCGCTGCCGCTTTTCCAAATGCCTTCGGCACTGCCTGGCACATGCTGATCGACCGCGGGCGCTTGCAGGCGGGCGAAACCGTCCTGATCAACTCGGCCAGCTCAGGTGTAAGCATGGCCGCGATTCAGATCTGCAAGCTCGCGGGAGCCTATGTCTACACGACGTCCAGCGCGGACTGGAAGTTGCAGAAGGCCAAGGAGCTCAAGGCCGACGAAACAATCAACTACAACGAAGTCGATTTCGCAGATGAAATAATGAAACGCACCAACAAACGGGGCGTTGACGTTGTTGTCGAGCATGTCGGCGGCGATTTCCTTGACAAGTCCATCCGTTGCCTCACGCGCGGCGGCCGCCTGATTACTGTCGGCGGCACCAAGTCCTACGAATGCACCATCGCGGTCAACTATATCTTCCACAAAGAGCTGCAGATTGTCGGGTCAAACAGCGCAACCAAACATGATCTCGAAGTCATGATGCCGCTGCTGGCCGAGGGCAAACTCAAGACCGTCATCGATCGCGTGTTTCCTTTGAGCGAAGCAGCCGAGGCTCACCGTTATCTCGAATCCGCCAAGCAATTCGGCAAGGTCATCTTGCGCGTTCAGCCCTGACGGAGCGTTCCCTCGCCAAGGCCGATCATGCCGTCATGGCCGAACATCGTGAATGTGGCCGCAGCAACGGCCAGCAGGCGGAGATTTCGCGTGGATTTCGGGTCACTCTAGGAGTTGGCAATGCCGGATATTTCGGCGCTCGTGGCGCCCCGCTCGATCGCGGTCATCGGCGCCTCATCGAATCCGACCAAATCCGGGGGCGTGCTGTTTGCCAATCTCGCCGGCGGCGGATTCAAAGGCCCGCTCTACCCCATCAACAAAAGTGCCACTGAAATAATGGGCCACCGTGCCTACCCTGCCCTCGGCGATGTGCCGGAAACGGTCGACCTTGTTTATATCGTCCTGCCGCAGGTGCATGTCGCGGACGCGATCAGGCAGTGCGTGGCTGCGAAGGCGCGTGCCGCCTGCATCATCACGGCAGGATTCTCGGAAGCGAGCGAAAAGGGCCGCAGCGATGAGGATACCTTGCGCGCGATCGCACAGCCCGCGGGGCTTCTTCTGGCCGGCCCAAACACGATCGGCATGGTCAATGTCGACTGCGGCATGATGGGAAGCTTTGTGAATTTTCCACGCTGGGAAAAAGGCGGCGTGTCATTCTTCACACAGACGGGAATATTCACGGGCGCCGTGATGCTTCACGTCATGAGCGCCGATACGCAACGGCTCCCGGTATCCAAAAGCATCGATGTCGGCAACAAGATCGGAGTCGATGAGGTCGACTTTCTTGAATACATCGAGAACGACGGCGCGACCAAAGTCGTTGGCCTTTATATCGAAAGCGTGCGCGATCCGCGCCATTTCCTGGAGACGGCGCGCCGCGGTCCGCACGAAGAAGCCGATCGTCCTGCTCAAGCCAGGCCAGACCCGGGAAGGCGCGCGTGCCTCCGCCTCCCATACCGGCTCGGTCGCCGCAGACGACAGAGCTCTCGATGAAGGTTTGCGTGCGTGCGGCATCGCCCGCGCCGAAGATGAATCCGATTTCCTCAATGCGTTGCGCGCGATCGTCATGCTGCCAAAACCGAAGGGAAAGCGCGTAGGAATCGCGACCACGAGTGGCGCGCTTGGCGTCATCTCAACCGATCTCGTGGTGCGCAGCGGCCTCGAGCTGGCCGCATTCGAGCCGGCCACGATCGCCGCCATGCGGACGATCCTGCCGGACTGGCTTGAGCCCGCCAATCCGTTCGATTTCTGGATCGGCATCGATGTGAAAGGCGCAAAGGAAGCGCACGAGACCGGCCTGACGGCGATATTTTCCGATCCGAATGTCGATCTCGTGCTGTGTACCCTGCTCGCGCCGGCCAATGCCGACTTCGAGGGCTTCGGTGAATTGATGAAGCGGCTGCGCAAGACCTACAACAAGCCGGTCGCCGTCGCCATTTACGGTGGCGCCGCCCGCGCACGATGGGTCGCCGGCCTGGAAGGCGCCAATGTGCCGGTGTTCAACACCACACGGGAGGCGGCGCGCGCACTGTCGCTGCTGGTGCAGGCGACGCTCTAGGCACCGGTGCTCATGAGCCTGAGCGCTGTCCGCGCGTAGACCTTGGCGCAATCCACGACATCCTGCTCGTTTGCATAATCATCGATGCCGGCCGAAAGCATGGGCTGCGGGCCATAGCACACGGCCGGGACGCCTAGATCGCGCCAGCGTCGCGCATCGCTGCCCGGCAGACGGACGACATAATTCGGCTTTTTCCCGCGCACCGCCTGCGCAGCGGCAGCAAGCTCGACCACGACCGGATTTTGCAACGCCGCCCAGTTCGCATCCCAGGCCTTGGTAACAGTGACGCTTATGTCGGGATCGCCGGCGCAGGCGCGCCGGATCCGCTCCTCTATGTCCTTTGCCGAAATCCCCGGCGGCAGCCGAATGTCGAGTTGCGAACGCGCGCGTGTCGCGATCTGGCTGCGCACCGTTCCGCCGGTCAAGTTTCCCGCATTGAGCGAGACCCGCAGGCCAAGATTGCCGTCGCCGCCCGTGATCCCCGACAGCTCTTTTGGCGGCGTGGCGTAAAGCTCGTTGATCGCGTCGAGGCGGGCGAGCATGGCCGCGAGCTTCATTACGGCCGTGCTGCCGGCAAGCGCGCGCGAGGAATGCCCGGCCGGGCCCCTTGCTTCGATGTCGACCCACATCAGGCCCTTTTCGGCGACGGCAAAATCCATGAACCCGGGACCCTCACCGCTGATCATGAAATCGCCGGCAAGATCCGGCCGATTTTTCAATAGAAATACGGCACCACGTTCCCCGAACATCACCTCGTCCGACACCGCGGTCATCGACAGGCGACCGCGCCATGCATCACGCCGGCGGTGCAGCGCCGCGGTCGCAACGCACATCGCCGCCAGCGCACCTTTCATGTTGCCCATGCCCAGCCCGTAAAGCCGGCCCTGGGCCTTGCTGAGCGTAAAGACGGGGACCGACCAGGCGGATTCATCGCCCGCTTCCATCGTATCCATGTGCGCGTTGAACACGACATGGCGGCCGGACGCATTTCCAACAACCTGGCCGACCACATTCGGTGCTTCGTCATCGGCCTTGATGACTTCGGCCGGCAGTCCCTGGCCTGAAAGATAGGCACGCACAATCGCCGCCACCTCCGCGGTGCGGCCGGGCGGATTGACGCTGCGAGCGGCAACCAGACGCCCGCACAGCTCGACGAGTTCCGCACGCGCAGCGTCGATGTCGCTGCACACGGCATTCGTCACGGTATCGAGTTCGCTCATCTATCCAATCCCCAATGCGATGCCATCGCGCCGGCCATCGGCGCCGCCCCGCAGCAGATCCGCGCTCCCAATCGATCCAGACCGCCTGAGCGGTGCCCAGCGGATTCTCCGCGCGCGTAACGTCGTGCCCCAATTTGCGCAGGCCATCGATCACATCCGCAGGCACCGCACCCTCAACGTTGAACTGGTCGCCGCGCGCATAGATACGCGGCTGGTCGATCGATTCCTGAATGCCCATCCCGTAGTCGAGGATGTTCGTCATGATCTGGATTTGCCCGAAGGGCTGGAAATGCCCCCCGGTGACGCCGAACGGCATGATTGCCTTGCCATTGCGTGTCAGCAGCGCGGGAATAATCGTATTCAGGGGCCGCTTGCGTGGCGCGATCGCATTCGGGTGGCCGGGACTGAGCACAAATCCGCCGGCGCGATTGTGAAAGATCACTCCAGAACCCGGACTGACGATGCCGCAGCCGAAATCGTCGAAAATCGAATTGATCAGCGCAATCGTGTTGCGGTCCTTGTCGACAACCGCAAGAAACGCCGTATCGCGGTGTTCGGGCAACGGCACCGGAGCGAGATGTTCGATGCGGCGCCGAGGATCGATGCGGGAGCGCATTTTCGCCACCCGCTCGTCTGCAATCAGCGCATCCGCCGACGGAGCACCCATGCGCGGATCGCCGACAAAGCAATCACGGTCGGCATAAACTTGTCGAGCAAGTTCGGCCATGACGTGACAGCGCTCGATGGAATCCTGTCGCCACGCCGCAGGATCGAACCCTTCCAGGGCTTTCGCCATCAGCAGCGGCGCGACGCCTTGCCCATTGGGCGGACATTCCCACAAACGATAGCCGCGATAACCGACGCTCACGGGCGTGACGTATTCCGGCGCGAAGCTAGCGAAATCATCAAGGCGTATGGAGCCCGCCCAGCGCGCGTAGCGTTTCCACCATGTCGCGCGCAATCCAGCCCTCGTAGAAGGCCGCCGGACCTTCGGCGGCAATGCTGCGCAGCGCCTTGGCAAGCGCAGGCTGGCGATGGATCGTGCCGGGCAGCGGCGCCGCGCCGTCGAACAGGAACGCCTGCGCGGCTGCGGGATTGCGCGTGAGTTTCCCAACCTGTTTGGCCCAATCGCGCGCGACGCGTTCGGTGACGGGATAGCCTATCTCAGCCGCCTCGATTGCCGGCGCGAGCAAGTCGCCAAAATCCATCGTCCCGTGATCGGTCACGAGGCGGGCCCAGGATGCGACCGCGCCGGGAACAGAAACCGCGTGCGCGCTTTCTGTCTCGATCGCGGTGATCCCTTTGTTTTCATAGAAAGCAACGGTTGCCGCTTGCGGCGCCCAGCCGGAACCGTTGAGGGCGATCACTTCTCCCTCGCCGCGCCGCATCAGCAGGGCAAAACAATCTCCGCCGATACCGGTCTGGGTCGGTTCGATCACTCCCAGGAGCGCCATTGCCGCCACAGCCGCATCAACGGCATTGCCGCCCTTGCGCAGCACCTCGATCGCAACCAGCGTCGCGGAAGGATGCGACGTCGACGCCATTCCGCGTGTGCCCAATGCTTCGGAACGGCCCGGTCGTTCGAAATCCCGCACGGTCAGAGCACCGCGAGGCTCGCGTTGCGCAGATCGGTAATCAGCATCGAGGACGGCGCGTGCGTGATGCACAATGGCGGCTTTGCGTTCTTGACGGCAAGTTGCGGCGTGAGACCGCATGCCCAAAACACCGGCATCTCTCCCTCGGCCACGTCTCCGTCGCCGACGTCCTGGTAGCGCTTCGAAAGGTCGACACCAATCGCCGCCGGATCGCCGATATGGACCGGCGCACCATGGACGTTCGGAAAGCGGGAGGTGATTTGTATCGCGCGAATTGCATCGGCGGGCTTGAACGCGCGCATCGTCACCAGGAGCGGCCCGCGAAACGGCCCGGCCTCGATGGTGTCGACATTCGTCACATAGACGCCGGCGACGCTGTTCTTTTCGAGAAATTTCAGGCGGAGACCCGCTTCCAGCATGGCTTCTTCGAAGGAAAACGAGCAGCCGAGCGCGAATGTCACCAGATCGTCGCGCCAATAACGGGTGATATCCGTCACCTCTTCCACGAACTGGCCGTCGCGGAAAATGTGATAGCGCGGCACGTCGGTGCGAATGTCGAGGTCTGCCGCAAGCGTCGGCAACCGCGGGTCGCCGACATCCGAGCGCGCAATCAGCGGGCAAGGCCTCGGATTGCGCTGGCAATAGAGCAGAAAATCGGCGCTCCAGTCGCGCGGCAGGATGCAGATGTTGGCCTGCACATAGCCCGCCGCGATCGCGGCCGTATAACCTGTATAGCCACCCGAGCGGATGGCGTGGCGCGCCGCGCGCGGATCCGCCCGGTCCCAGGTGACGGCATTTCGAAGCGGTATGGCCGGCATTTGATGTCCTGCTGACTCGCTGCCGGCCGCGCATTCGTCCGGGCTGGCGGCCACGGCGGCAAATCGACCGGAATGGGTTTGCAATTTTGTATACTAAATCATACGATTTCAGCCCTCGGGTCAAGCCACCCGCGCGACGCCAACCGTCCGCGCAGCGGTGGCGGGAGGACAATCAGATGAATGCGGGAATTTCCTTTCGCTCAGCCGTGGTGACGGCCACTCTGCTCCTTGGCGCATCCGCGCAAACCGCCGCAGCCGCTGACGCCGTCACGTTGATCACGGACTTCGGATATAACGGGCGCCACGCCTACTTTTTCGTCGCACTCGACAAGGGCTACTACAAGGACGCCGGACTTGACGTGAAGATCGTCGGCGGAAAGGGATCGGTCGATGCGATCCGCCAGGTGGCTGCGGGCAATGCCAATTTCGGCTTTGCGGATGCCGGATCATTGGTGCTCTCGCGCGCCAATGACAACATTCCGGTCAAGCTGGTGGCGGTGGTCTATGCCCGTCCGCCTCAGGCGATTTTCTGCACCGAGGAGTCGGGGCTGAAAACGCCAAAAGACCTCGAAGGCAAATCGATCGCCAATCCGGCGGGTGGTTCGATCCCCGACATGTTTCCGGCATTCGCAAAAGCAGCCGGCATCGATGCGGCGAAAGTGAACTGGGTGGTTGCGGCAAGCTCGGCGCTGCCGGGCCTGCTCGCCAGCGGCAAAGTGCCATGCGTCGGCCAGTTTACCGTGGGTGAACCGTTGCTGCGCGCGCAGGCTGCCCCGAAAAAACTGATCCGCTTTGCCTATTCGGATCCAGGGCTGAGCTACTACGGGAACGGCCTCATCGCCACCGAGCAAACGATCAAGGCCAACCCCGATCAAGTCCGCCGTTTTGTTGCAGCCACGATTAAAGGGCTCAAGGCCGCGATTGCCAATCCGGCCGAGGCCGGCGCGATCATGCACAAATATCATCCGGAGGTGAGCGCCGAAGTCGCCAAGGGTGAAACCGAGTCCGTCGCCGAACTGGCGCAGGTCAAGGGCAAGCCGCTCGCGGAAATCGATCCGGCGGGAATTCAGGCCACGATCGACGTCGTCAATGGCGCCTTCAAGCTCAAGTCACAGGTAAAGGCCACCGACACCTACGAGCCGGGCTTCGTCGCGAAATGAAACAACGGCGCAAGCACTCACGGGCAAGCGGTAAAACGAGAGGTCATCTTTGCAGTTAACGCGTGTTGCGGTGCCGGATCTCGTCTCGAACTCTTATTTTCCGGCCATCGCCGCCATCGCTCTCGGCAATTTCGCCAAGGAAGGACTGGACGCGAACACCGCCTGATCTTTCCGAACTACAAGGCCTACGAAGCCCTGCGGGAGGGAGAAGTCGACTTCGTCGCGGGGCCGGCGCATGTCGTTTTGCTGGCATTTCCCGAATGGCAAGGCGCCAAGCTTCTCGCCGCGTTGTCGCAGGGCATGTATTGGCTGCTGGTGATGCGCGCCGATCTCGACGTCAAGCCCGGCGACGTCAACGCGGTCAAAGGCCGGACCATCGGGGCCGCGCCGTTGGTGGAACTGACCTTCAAGCATCTGCTGGCGGAGAACGGCGTCGACCTTGAGCGCGACCGAGTGAAGATCGTCGACGTAAAACGCGCGCATGAGCGCGGCGTCTCGTTTGGAGTCGCGGCGGCCAAAGCACTCGAGGACGGACAGATCGACGGTTTCTGGGCGAATGCGATGGGAGCGCAAAACGCCATTCGCAGCGGCGTCGGCAAGGTCGTGCTGGATGTCCGGCGCGGACTGGGGCCCAAGGCGGCTTTTCACTACACCTTCCCCGCGCTGGTCACGAGCGACCAGGTCATTGCCCGCGATCCGGACATGGTGGCCGCAGGTGTCCGTGCGGTGGTCGCGGCGCAGCGCGCGCTCGTCAAGGATGTCAGCCTCGCAGCAAAGGTCGGGGAGAAATTATTCCCTCAACCGGAAGCCGATCGGATCGCCGATGTGGTTGAACGCGACCTGCCCTACTACCGGCCGGACATATCCGACCAATCGCTCGCAGGCCTCGTTCACTTTTCGCAGGCAAGCGGCCTGTTGAAGGGAACGCCGACGCGGGCGCAGATGGTCGCATCGCAATTCGAGCGCTATCTGACGGCATGATGGCGCAGACGGGACCGACAGATGGGGCCAGCGCCCGTCGAGCATCCACTTTTTACCGGGCCGGCAGTCACCGCGACGGAATATCCGCGCCGACCGCATGAGTAAATCCGCACCACATTTTACCTGTCACGGCTGCGGTGCCAGTGTCGATATCGCGCGCGCATTTCCATTTTCGTGCCCCAATGCAGGCCGGGCAAACGACGATATCGACCATGTGCTCGTTCCTGCACACGCAATTGACGGTATTGATACAGGAAATGAGCCCGATCCATTCATCCGGTATCGGACGCTACTTTCCTCCTATCGGCTGGGCCGTTGGCTGGGTTTGCCGGATGACGCCTGGACCGACGTCGTCGGATCGCTCGAAGAGCGTTTGCTCGCCGCAGACGGAACGGTTTTCCGGCGCACACCCATGTCACGCCAACCTGATCTCGCCGCGGCGCTCGCGTCAAAACCGCAGCTCTGGGTCAAGGACGAAACGGATAATGTTGCCGGCTCTCATAAGGGCCGACACCTCTTCGGCGTGATGCTGTATCTGCGCGTCCTGGAAGTCGCGGCCCATCCAGCCGCTCAGATGCTGCGCAAGCGCCGTCTTGCCATCGCCTCCTGCGGCAACGCCGCGCTCGCCGCCGCCGCCGTGGCATGCGCCGCGGAGTGGCCCCTCGATGCGTTTATTCCAGCCGATGCAAATTCATCGGTTGCCCGAAAGCTCAAGCAATTGGGCGCCACCCTTCATGTTTGCGAGCGCTTGCCGGGCGAGATAGGCGATCCCTGCGTGCGAGCCTTTCGCAAGGCCGCGCACGATGGCGCAATCCCCTTCAGCGTGCAGGGCCCGGACAACGGCCTGGCCATCGAAGGTGCTCATACGCTGGCACTTGAAATGAGCGAGGAGTTCGCCGCCGATGTTCCCGACGCGGTCTACATCCAGGTCGGCGGCGGCGCGCTTGCCAGCGCGATTGCGCAAGGGTTTGCGATTGCAAAGCGGATCGGGTTATTGCCGAAAATGCCGAAGCTGATGCTCGTTCAGACCGCAGGCTGCGCGCCTGTCGCGCGCGCGTGGAAGCTCCTGGCGGACGCAAGCCTCGACGATGCGGTGCGGCATCGGTCGCGCTTCATGTGGCCATGGGGCCAAACGCCTTCCAGCGCCGCAAGCGGAATCCTCGATGACGAGACGTACGATTGGTGGGAAGCCGTGAAAGGTGTGCGCGAAACGGGCGGCGAGGTAATCGTCGCCGATGAAGCGACCATTGTGCGCGCCCGCAATCTGGGAAAGACCCACACCACGATACGTGCATCTGCGACCGGCACCGCGGGTCTTGCGGGGCTGATGACGGCGGGCGCAGCGGGAGAATCCGCCGCGGTGATATTTTCCGGCTCCGATCAATATGCTCCCTAGCGCCGGCCAGAAACGGCAAGAGTTGCAGGCTCTAGCTGTCCCGGCCATTCCGCAATCTTGACCTCCGCACTGCCGATCGATTGAGTTGAATCATGCCAAAGCCCAAAACGACGTTCTATCTTGACGATTTGCATGTGGGGCAGCGCTTCGAGAGTGGAACACACCGCTCGACGCGGCGCAGATAAAGGCATTTGCGGCCGAATTCGATCCGCAGCCGTTCCACATGGACGAAAATGCTGGCGAGGACAGCCTATTCAAGGGATTGGCGGCGAGCGGCTGGCATACGGCCGCGATCACCATGCGCCTGAATGTGGATGGCGGCCTTCCCATTGCCGGCGGCATTATCGGAGGCGGTGGCGAATTGACCTGGCCGGCGCCGACAAGAGCTGGCGACATCCTCCATGTCGAGAATGAAGTGCTGGAAATCACGCCATCCCGGTCGCGGCCAGATCGCGGCCGGGTTACAGTCCTTGTGCGCACATCCAATCAACGCGGCGAAATCGTGCAAACGCTCAAGGCATACCTGATCGTTCCCGCGCAAGGCAGCGCGCTGATTTCCGCAACGCCGCCGGTCAAAGCATCGGATAACAATAAGGGCAGGCCTCTTCGGCCGTGCGGCCGAGCGGATCCCATTCCGGCAAGGTCTGCCAGATGGTTTCGCCGGCCGCCTGGGCGTCCTCGCGCAGGCGGCGGAAATCGACGCCGCGGATGACGCCGTTTTCCATGCGCACCTTTCCGTCGACAATGACGGTATCGACGTCGTCACCAACCCCGCATTCAATGACACTTTTGACCGGGTCCCAAACCGGTCCGTAGCGCAATGAATTTCGTCCCGTGAGGTCGATGATGACGATGTCGGCGAGCGCGTCCGGCGAAAGTCGTCCGAGATCGTCGCGCCCGACCGACTTGGCGCCGCCCAAGGTCGCGGCTTCGAACACTTCGCCGGCGGCAGCGGCAAAATAGGTGTGCGTCATGATTTTGCCGAGGTAGGAGGCCGTACGCATGTTCATGATCATGTCACGCGGATACGTGTCCGAGCCGATGGAAATATTGACGCCGGCATCGCGATATTTCTTCCAATTGTCGAGGACACGCGCGCGCCGCACAATATTTATTGGGCAATGCGAAATCGTTGCGCCCGCCCTGCCCATCAATTCGAGATCGTGGCCCGACGAATAATTTAAATTCGGATTATCGGCGATGAAATTGCCGTGTCCGATATTCAAGGTCGGCCGCAACATGCCCAAGTCATCGAGCAATTCGATCGGCGTCATCATGTATTCGCGCACGATGTCCTGAAACTCGAGTACGCTATAGGCTGCATGCGTGGCCATCGGCAGCTTGCGCGCATCCGCCTCTTCCCGTGTTCGCCGCAGAAGTTCGAGGCTGGCCGTCTCGACTTCTCGGGGCACCAGAATTCCGCGCACGCGTCCCTCCGCCGCACCGTCGTGCCGGTCGATCCATTTCAGCGCCGTCGCAAGGCCGCTCAGGCCGAGTTCATCATTGCGGACTCGCCTGAGCCGACCCTTTTCGTCGCCGATCCACCGGCCGCAATCATAACCGGGAGCCAGATAGGCACGTGTTCCGAGTCTCGTGACCTCGTCGAGCAGGGCATCCTGGACACGTTCCTGGCTGCCGAATTCGATGAACGTGGTGACGCCATTGCGCAGCAGCTCGGCCACCGTGAACCTGGCATTAAGTTCGAAAGCCGCCTGCGATCCGGCGTCTCCGTGCTTCAGATAACGCGGATCACCCTTAACGACCTTTCCCTCTCTCGGGACGCTGATTTCAAGGAACGGCTGGCCATAATACATTGGCCTTCCGGTGTCGGTAATAAGCCGGTGCGACGCGCGATGCCCGGAATGAACATGCGTGTCGATAAAACCCGGCGCGACAAGCTTTCCCGTGGCGTCTATCGTCGTGTCGCTCCGGCCATCGAATGTCTTGCCGACATGCAGGATCCTGTTGCCCTCATAAACGACGACCCCGTCACGGATCAAACGATGACGCCCAGCTTCATGGCCGACGATCCAGCCCCCACGAATTAAAGTTCGCATTGCTACTCCATGCCCGCTTCAACCGCCGATGGCGTGCTCCAAGCCATTGCCGCGGACCGACCACGACGTGAAGTGTGCTTCAAGCAGCGCAAAAATTGCATACATGCCGATACCCATCGCGCCGACAACGAAAAGTGCCGCGAAGATGAGTGGAACATTGAAGTTCGAGCTGGCAATCAGCATCACATTGCCAATGCCCTGGTTGCCCGCGATGATCTCCGCAATCACCGTACCGACGAAGGACAGAGTGATCGAGATTTTCAGCGATGCAAAAAAATATGGGAGCGAACGTGGAATACCGATTTTAACAATCATATCGCGCCGGGTTGCACCGAGCACGCGCAGAACATCAAGCAGTTCCGGCTCAATTGTAGCAAAACCCGTGGCGACATTGACGACCACCGGGAAAAACGACAGCAGAAACGCGGTGATGATGGCCGGGATTGTGCCGATCCCGAACCAGATGACCAACACAGGAACCAGCGCCGCCTTTGGCACGCTGTTGAACGCGATCAGCAGCGGATATAGCGCGGCATACACAAGCCGGAACGAACCAACGACGATCCCCAGAATGAGGCCGAAGAACACCGAAAATGCAAAACCCGCGAGCGTCGTTCCCAGCGTGGACAGCCCGTGCGTCATGAGCGGGTAACGAAATTCGTAGAGCGCGGCAAAGGCCTCGATAGGCGACGGCAAAACGAAATTTTCGATGTGAAATATCTTAACGACCAGCCACCACAGCGTCAGGAAGATGAGTGCCGTGATCCAGGGCGCGAGCCGCTCGATTCTTGTTTTGCTCACGACGTCTTACCCAAACTGATGTGATGGCGGCATTCGTGAACGAGATCGACGAAGTCGGCCTGGAATGTCATGTCGAGCGTTCTTGGGCGCGGAAGAGGTATCGCGCGCGAAGCGATAACGCGGCCAGGTCGCGCACTCATGATGTGAACCGTGTCGCAGAGAAACACCGCCTCCCGCAGTTCATGGGTTACCAAGACGACAGTGCATTTCTTGTGCATCCACAGGTTCTGCAATACCCCCCACAAATCTTCGCGGGTAAAGGCGTCGAGCGCCCCGAACGGTTCGTCAAGCAAGAGGATCGAGGGGCTGTGGATCAACGCGCGGCAGAGCTGGGCTCGCTGTTGCATGCCGCCCGAGAGCTGCCACGGCATGCGATCTCCGAACTCTGCCAGCCCCACCGTCGCCAGCAACTCGTCGGCGCGGGCACGCTTTTGTTCGTTGTTTGGCTCGCTTCGATAGGGCTCGACGATCTCAAGGGGAAGCAGAACATTGTCCCTGATGTTGCGCCAAGGCAGCAAGTGTCGCATTTTGGAAGGCCATGCCGACGTTCTTTAAGGGCTTTGTCACCTCCGCTCCGTCGACATAAACGGAACCCTGCGAGCTTTTGACGAGGCCGGATACGAGTTTGAGAAGCGTCGATTTCCCGCAGCCGCTCGGACCGACGAGGGCAATGAACTCATTGCGGTCGACCGACAGATTGGCCTTGGACAATGCAAGCGTCCCGGTGCCGTCGCCGGCACCGGAGTGATTGCCATAGATTAAATCGATATCGGCGATTTCAATAAACGTCATTTTCGTCCCTCGCCGTCGAAGCAGGATGGCGCTACTTCACCATTCTGTCCTTCGCAGGCGGCAGGTAGGACGAGTTGAAGATTTCGTCGGGCTTGGGAACGTTAGGAAGCTGATAGCCGTCCGCAACGATCTTGATGCCACGAGCAAGGCGACCCTTGTCGACATCGCCGAAGCCCAGCTTGAGAACGTTCGGCGTTACGATGCAGCACTCCATCGCAAGTTTCAGCCGATCGCGCTCGATATTCGCGTTGAGCAGTGGCTCGTACTTCAACGTCATCTGCACGGCCATTTCGGGATCTTTGACCATGTCCTGCACGCCTTTGATGGTCGCGCGGATGAAGCCTTTCACCGCGTCCGGGTGCTCCTTCAGGAACGCTGGCGAAGCCGCCACGCCGTTGCCGTAGAGATCAAGGCCATAGTCCCGATACATGAACGATCCGACCTGATCGGGATTCACGCCTTTCGCTTTGAGCTCCAGCATCGTGTTGAAGATTTGCCCGATGATGGCGTCCACTTCATGCTTTGCAAGCAGTGTTTCGCGCAATTTCGGATCAATAAATTTGATATTCACCTTCGTCGCGTCGATGCCCGTGTGTTGCGTAAATGTCGGAAACAGCTTGAAGCCGCCGTCGTGCGCCGCCGCCCCGAGAGACTTGCCCTCGAGATCTTTCGGCGACTTGATCGGGCCTGATTTCAGGTAGGCAATGCCGGCGGGCGCCTGCTCGTAGCCCATCATCAGAACCGGGAATCCCTTGTCGGGATTTTTCGAATCGAAGTCCTCGACGACGCTGATGTCAGGATAACCCATATCGTAGACGCCACTTGCCATCTGCTGAACCAGGCCAACGGAGCCTTTGCCACGATCGATGACAACGTCGAGTCCTTCCGCCTTGTAGTAGCCCTTGTACAACGCGATAAAAAATGGCGAATGGACCGATCCCGGAATCCAGTCGAGCGAGAAACGAATTTTCGTTTCGGCGCGGGCCGACCCGGCCGCAGCAGCGCATATCGCCGCCGTAACGACTAAGGTAACGAAGCGAGCAATGGTCTTCACGTGTACCTCCTCTGTTTTCCCGGCCTGGTTAGTGGTTTTTCTTTATGTACGTCTTCTATGCCCCATTAAGCTTTATCCCGGCGCCTTCGAGTATTTTCCGGGCCTTCGCACGCTGCTCATCGGAGATGACCAGCCGTTCGGCGAAATCACGGCCCGAAGGGCGCGTAGCGTCGATACCCATCTTGGTGACGGTGAAATTCTGAGGGTCGGAAGTAGGATCGAGGATCGCGGCCTTGGCCCCTGGAATAAAGAATATGTCCTTCTCGGCGCGAACGCGCGTCGCAACGGCCCACATTACATCATTGAGATCGAAAATATCGACGTCATCGTCCACGACGATGACGTATTTCGTATAAAGCTCCGTGCCGAGGGTCGCCATAACAGCCATTTGCGGCTCACCTTCCGCGGTCTTCTTCATCGAGATGAATGCTACAAACGCGCCGCAGGTCGTGTGCGGCACGTGCACATTCTTTACATTGGGAAGATTGCGCCGCAATGCATTCAGGATTTCGCCCTCGCGCGTGACGCACGAGACCAGGATGTGGTCCTTCGACATGCCTGATGTAACGCACTGATAGATTGCATCGGCCCGCATCCGGATGCGCTTTGCAACGAAGACATTCTGCGTGCTTCGGTAAGACGCATAACCGGTGAATTCGCCGAACGGGCCTTCCGGTTCGTGCACGCCGGCAAGGATTTCACCCTCGATCACGATTTCCGCGCCTGCCGGTACTTCAAGATCCTCGATGCCGCTGCGCGCGAGCCGGTATGGCTCGCCGAACAGGCCTCCAATGATCTCGAACTTCCGCACATTCGGCGGATACGCGTAGACCATCGAACCCATGTAGTGGAGAGGATGCGTGCCGATGGTGATCACGGCGGGCAGCGATTGGCCACGTTCTTCGGCGCGGCGATGAAACTCGTACATCCGCCGGCGGGAATGCAGCGACACGCCGAGCCGATTTTTGCCCTTGAGCATCAGGCGATGGAATCCGGTCGTGTCGACTCCGGTTACCGGATCGCGCGCGGAAATCTGTCCAGCCGTGATGTATGGCGCCCCGTCCACTGAAAACTGCAACGGAATCGGAAGTTTATAGAGATCGACATCCTCGCCTTCGATCACGACGTCGTTCCATGCCGCCTCCGAAACGACCTCGCATGGAAGATACTTTTGGCAACGCTCACGGAATGCGGTCGGCAGCTCGCCCGGTTCAACGCCGAGACAAGCCGCAAGCAGCCGACGATTTGCGGCCACATTGGTAACGACGGGGATATTAAATCCGGTCGGCTTTTCGAAGATGACCACCGGATTTTTGCCGGCGCGCTCCAGCTCAAATACGACCGAAGTCATCTCGAAACGAGGATCGACCGATCCGCTGACGCGCAAGATCTGGTCCGGATAGTCCCGCTCGACCATCTTGAGAAATCCGCGCAAGCTTTGCGTATCGACATTGTCAGCGCGGACAGCCATAGGCGCCTATCCCCAAATGAGCCTAATGTTAGAACAATGATAAGACGGTCCCCGCGACAGGGCAACATCCGAATGCGGAGCGCGCCTAACGAGCAAGTCCGCTCGCTGCATCGGTCAGTTTTCTCAATTGCATTTTATCATCCGGACGTGCAGTCCCGTCGGTGGCGTAGAGCATGTAGGCGCGAATGTTAGCCGTGATCTTCCTTGTTTGCCCTTGCCGGTCTTGAGGCCAGCGCTCGCGCGCATGGATGTAGAGAATGGCCTGCTCGATCTGCTCGGCCTCAAGTTCGATAGCCTTCACTTTCCGTCGGAAACCCTCATGATTGGTTTGCGCCTGCTTGAGAACCTGCCGGACTTCGCGCAGCGGACGAACGACGCGGTTTCGCCATCTCTCGACGGTTGCATCTGCAGTTCGGATATCTTCTTGCGTGAGATCAATTCCTCGGTCGGCCCCGAGCCACGCGGAAAACAACAGCAGATTGATATCGATATTGAACTCCTGCTGGAGCGCGAGGCACTCGTCTGCAACGCCGTCCGCCGCGTAAACCGCAAGCGAAAAACGCCAGAACGCATTGTCGAGTTCCAGCTCTGCAGAATCCATGCAGCCCGTTTGACTTCACGATGAGTGGGTCAGGTCCATATCCCGGGCAGCCTGCGACGAAGGCTTTGCGCGTCCTTTTCCGCCCGACCATCGGCGAACGGCGCCGACCTCGATGTCGAAAAGATCGAGCACCCGCCCCAGAGTGTGATCGATCATATCCGCAAGCGACTTCGGCTGCGCGTAGAAGGCCGGCACCGGCGGATAGACTATCGCGCCAGCTTCGGTAACGGCAGCCATGGTCCTGATATGGCCGAGATGAAATGGCGTCTCTCGCAACATCAGAACAACCCGCCGCCGCTCCTTGAGCGCCACATCGGCCGCCCGCGAAATCAAATTCGCCGTGTTGCCCGTCGCTATCTCGGCCATCGTCTTTATCGAGCATGGTGCGATGATCATCCCCATCGTAGGGAACGATCCGCTCGAGCAGGCGGCGCCGATATCATTGTTGGGATGCACGACGGTGGCGAGTCTTTCCACGTCCGCAAGCTTGAGTTCGGTTTCGTAAGCCAACGTAAGCTGGGCCGCACGCGATACAATTAAATGCGTCTCGATGCCGGCACCCTTCAGCATTTCGAGCAGCCGGATTCCATAGATGGCCCCGGATGCGCCGGTGATGCCGACAACCATCCGCTTCTTCTGGTCTCCGCTCATGCCAGCCCTCGGTACATTGTAGATCCCGGCGCGCAGATTGTCAGCAAAACAGCTATTCGGCGCAGTTGTATGCTTGCGGTTGATCCTAAGGCAAGCGCGTTGCGCAAATCAAATCATCCGCCCCCCAATGACGGCCGCCAGCGCCAACAGGCGCAAATCGCATCATTCCAGGGTACTCACGACACCCTGAACCGCAGTAACCTTATTTAGGCAGTCTTAATGACGACAACCTGCAACGCGTCGGTAATGCCGGGTTCCGCTTCAGGCACCACACCAGTCGTAGATGCTAAGCGCCATGACCTTAATGGCAGCGAGATAGTCCTCGATCGATACATATTCATCGTCCGCATGCATCACGGCGGTCGACCCGGGCCCAAATATCACGGTCGGCGTTTTTCCGTAAAGGTTCAAGAATCGGGTATCGGCTGCGCCCTGCCGGCCGCTGATTTCCGGCTGACGGCCGGTTACTTCGGTATAATTTTTGCCCACCGTTTCGACGATCGGATGCTTGACCGGGATTTCCGACGCCTGCGCGTCGTACCCGACGAACCGCACCTTCGGTGGATGGTCTTTCATCCACGGATCTTCTGCTGCGGCCTTCGCGATATGCTCAACCAGGCTGCGCTTCACACCTTCATGATCCTCGCCGGGAACCGTCGCCATGCTGCCCTTCAAGAGACAGGTGGCTGGAAACGAACTGGGAAAGTTGCCGGAATGAAACGCACCGATCATGCACGGCAGAGCGTCGATTGCCTTTGGGTAAAGCGGATGCTTGACCGTCGCGACACGCTTTGCCTCGAGCGCTTCGACCGCCTTGGTGATTTTGTACCCGAGTTCGATGCCGCTGACGCCTTGATAGCGGCGCTGAATTCCTGCGGCTTTGCCCTGAATTTCGATCTCGAACCAGATCCGGCCGATGCAAGCCGGCTGCACCGCGAGGCCGCTGGTCTCGCCGGAAATGCCGGCATCGGCCTTGTAGCCGCGGATGACGGTGTCGAGCGTGCCATGACCACTGACTTCCTCGTCGATCACTATATTAATGAGGACGTCGCCCTTGAGTTTAATTCCGGCGGCCTTGAGAAGTTCGACTGCGAGAATGTGGCTGGCAACGCCACTCTTCATGTCACAGGAACCGCGGCCATAGATTCGGCCCTCCTTCACCTTCGCCGACCAGGGATTATCGCTCCAGCCCTCGCCGTTGCCCACTGGGATGACATCAGTGTGCCCGTTCAACAGAAGCGAACGGCCGCCACCCGTGCCCTTCCACGTCGCGACAATATTAGGCCGGCCCTCATAGCCCTGTTCGACGGGGATGTAGCCGGGGTGTTTCTTCAGCTCCTCCCAGCTCGATTCCCACATATCGACGTCGAGACCGACCTTCTTCAGATAGCTGTTGAGGAAGGCCTGGATCTTGCCTTCGTCGCCGGTAACGCTCGGGATCGCGACAATGTCCTGAAGAAACTTGATTGCTTTTTCCTTGTTGGCGTCGACAGTATCCAGGATCGTCTTTCTGGCCTCGGTCATCTGAATTTCTCTCCCTGCGCAAATTCTTGATTGACATTGCTAAGCCGGCCGGCGTCCCAAGAGTCGACGCAAGCCCGCTTTGATCCGGCTGGCGAGCACCGAAAAGAACAGCCCACCTGCATTGAGTTCAGCCGAGCCCGCGCCGGCATTGATTATCTTACCGCTCAGCCGGGCTTCGACATTCTGCGCGAAAGCTTCGATGATGCGGCTTGCAATATCGTGGACGAGATCCGAGCGGCTAAACTGGGCAAGCGGTCCCGTCAGCCTGTAGCCGACGTCGAGGTCGACTTTTGTAGAACCGTCGGGTCGCGGCACCAGCCGATAGCGTATCACGCCACGTGTTGCGGAGCTGCTGCGCTGGTCGCGACCGCTGCCTTGGATTTTCCCGGAGTGAGTTGCAGTGTCGCGATCGATCTCCGCCACGCCGTGGAATTCGGCGGCGATCGGGCCGACCTTGATGCGCATTTTTCCGCTGACGTTGCGTGCCTTAGTGTCACCGATCAGCGAAACCCCGGGAAGGCACGATGCGACCGCTGCAGTATCGGAGAAAAAACTCCAGACAGCATCGATTGCATGGTTGACTTTGAAGCTCTGCTCGAAACTTGCCTGCGGCTTCCAATCGGCCAAATCCTCCGCGTCCATTGAGCGGCGTCGCGCTCGCTGCGGGTGCATCAGCGCGCCGGGTGCCAACGACGGCAGCAGTTGCTTCGCCGTGTCCCGATCCGGCCGGGCCAAGCGCCACACGCCCTGCGCCCGGCGCTGCGACGACGCCGCGGGCGCGCCGGTCGGCAATGACGTGCTGGATTGCACGAACAATGCCGAGATAACCGGTGCACCGGCAGAGATTGCCGCTCATCGCGACCCGGATATCGTGCTCGGTCGGTGCCTGGGCCCGCAAGACCACGTCGCGCGCCGACACCAGCATCCCCGGCGTGCAATATCCGCATTGCAAGGCGTGTTCGCGCGAAAAGGCGGTTCGCAATTCCTTGCCGATCTCGTCATCGTCGAGACCCTCAATCGTCGTCACGTTCGCGCCGCCGCAAGCCACCGCATAGGTGATGCACGAACGGACCGGCATCCCGTCAACCAGCACCGTGCAAGCGCCGCAAACGCCATGCTCGCAGCCGAGATGCGTACCGGTCAAAGTCTGGGTCTCGCGGATGAAGTCGGCGAGGTGCGTGCGCGGCTCAACTTCCGCACTGGCGGCGCGCCCGTTGATCGTGAGGAAAACCATGCTCATGCGCGCCGCGCCTGCTCGACCGCTCGCCGCAGGCAGGCAAAATGGATTTGCTGCTCGATCGGATCGGTCATCCCGCTTTCTGTCATGGCGCGCTCCACGACGTCGCGGCTGATCGCGCCCTCTGGCTTTCCATCGAACAGAGCCGTCGCATTGCTGAAAACGATCGGTTTCGTTCCGGTCGCGCCGATCACCGCGCGGCAGATCGCGCGCGCGGGATCGTGCAGATAGGCGCCTATGGCGTGAGCAAGCTCCCCGGTTTTCCGGCAATGCTTGAAATAGCCCCACCGGGCGTCGGGCGACAGACGCGGCACCTCAATGCCCGAGAGAAGCTCTCCCGCCGACAGGCTGCACTCAAAAACTCCGGTCATCAGCGTCTCGACGGGCACCCTGCGTTCTTGCCGCCGTCCGCGAACAACTGCCTGTGCGCCAATGACCGAAGCGCCGAAATCCAATCCGCCGACGGATCCGCATGAACGAGGCTGCCACCGATCGTTCCGCGATTACGCACGGCGCGGTAAGCGATACTCGAAGCAACCGCGCGCATTGCGCCGCCGGTCACGTCCGGCACCCGTCCGTCTTCGATGTCGGCGTGGGTGACACATGCGCCGATGAAAAGCTCATCCGGCTTTTCTTCAATACGCTTGAGTTCGGCAATCGCGGTGATATCGACCAGCAGGTCCGGCTGCACAAGGCGCAGATTGAGCATCGGCCCCAGCGACTGACCGCCAGCAATGAATTTCACCATTGCGCCGTCACGTTCGGCCAAAGCAATGGCGCCCGAAAGATCGGCCGGTCTGCGCGTAATCGAAGTTGACGGCCTTCACGCAGTACCCCGTGCCGATCGGGCAATGGCGGCGAGTACTTGCCGAGGGGTCATCGGTGAAACCAGCAACTCTGCGCGCAACGGCCGGAGCGCATCATTGACCGCGTTTGCGATAGCCGCGGGTGGCGCGATGGCTCCCCCCTCGCCGATCCCTTTCACCCCGAATTCGGTATGAGGCGAAAGCGTTTCCATGTGGTCGATGCGCGCGGCCGGCACTTCGGTCGGACCCGGCAACAGGTAGTCAGCGAAAGTCGAGGCCAGTGGCTGGCCGGCCGAATTGAACGGCATCTCCTCATAGAGTGCGGTTCCCACACCCTGTGCCAATCCGCCAAGTATCTGGCCATCCACAATCATCGGGTTGACCAGCTTGCCGCCGTCTTCAACGACAACGTAGTCGAGAATTTCAACATTGCCGATTTCCGGATCGACCGCGACGAGCGCAGCGTGAGTGGCGTAGCTGAAAGTGCCGCTGTCCGGTGACGGGCGGTAACCGACGGTGGCCTCCAATCCGCCCATATCGACGTCGCTCGGCAAATTTTGCGGTTTCAGGTACCAGGTTCGTGCAATCTCACCGAGCGAGATTGATGCTTGCGGACCGGCAACTTCACCGCCGCGCACAACCACATTGCCAACTTCGGTCTGCAGCAGCTGCGCGCCGATCTTTGCGGCGCGCTTGGCGATTTCCTTGCAGGCAACCGAAACCGCGCCGCCGGCCATCACCATGCAGCGAGAGCCCCAGGTGCCGGTCGAATACGGAGTCATGGCGGTGTCGCCATGAACGACCTTGATCTTGCCAATGTCGATGCCGAGGATTTCGTGCGCCACCTGGGCGAGCGTCGTTTCCAGCCCCTGGCCATGCGACTGGATACCGACACGAAGTTCAAGCCCGCCATCCGGTGTGAGACGCGCGGTCGCTTGTTCGAATCCGGGGACCATCGGAATGCCCCAGCCGTGATAGACAGACGTGCCATGCGCGGCCTGCTCACAATAGGTCGCCATGCCGACACCGATCAGGCGACCGTCCGGTTCACCGCGTTTTTGCCGCGCACGCACCGCATCGACGTCGATTGCAGCCACGGCGCGCCGGAGCGACTCCGGATAGTCGCCGCTGTCGAACCACTTCTTGGTGATGTTGGTGAATGGCATTTTTTCGGGCTTCACCAATATTTTGGCGCGCACTTCGTGCGGCTCGACACCCGCCTCCCGTGCTATGGCGTCGAGCACGAGCTCAAGAGCAAAGCAAACTCCCGTGCGCGCAACACCACGATACGGAAGTATTGGACATTTGTTGGTGGCTACCGAGAACGTGCGGCACCGGTACGCTGGGAAGTCGTATGGCCCCGGCAAAATGCTCGCAACTTGCGCCGCCTCGAGACATGCCGAGAACGGATAAGCCGAATAAGCACCGGAATCGACGGTCGCTTCACAATCGATTCCAAGCAGACGGCCGTCGCGGTCGGCGTAGCCGGTGATACGATAGAAATGCTCGCGGCAGTTGGCGCCGGCAGTCAAGTGTTCGCGACGATCCTCGATCCAGCGCACGGGGTGGCCGCAACGCATGGCTAGCCAGCCGAGGCAAATCTCTTCGGCCAGAAGGATTCCCTTGTACCCGAAGCCACCCCCGACATCCGGCGCGATGACGCGTACCTGCCCCTCGTTCAGGCCCAGACATTCAGCGAGACCGGTACGCACGATATGAGGCATCTGGCATGCGGAATAAACCGTAAGCTGCTCCAGCCGGCCATCCCAGATTGCAACCACGCCACGTCCTTCGATCGGCGCCATGCACTGACGCGCCGTTCGGATTTCTCGGGTGACCTTGATGGGTGCATCGAGCGCCTTTTCGATGTTTACATCGACGAAGGTTTCCAGAAATACGTTGTCGCCCCAATGCTCGTGCAAAAGCGCCGACGCAGGCTCGCGCGCCGCCAGCATATCGTGCACCGCCGGCAATTCCTCGATGTCGAGCTGGACTGCGCTCGCGATGTCTTCGGCGTGTGCGCGATTGGATGCGACGCACATTGCAACGAGTTCGCCGACGTAGCGGACTTTTTCGGTCGCAAGCGAAGGCTGGTCTGAGACTTTGAAGCCGCGCAGCGCCGATACCGCGCGGATCGGATTGACGCCATGAAGATCGGACGCAGTGAACACCGAACTCCTGAATGCTTCCGGTACGTCAATGCCGCGAATGCGGCCGTGCGCCAGAGGGCTGCGCACGAAGGCGACATCTTTCAGACCGGCAAAGCGAAGATCAGCGACGAATTGCCCCCGACCGCGCATCAGACGGTCATCTTCCTTGCGAAGGATTCGCGCGCCGACGCCCTGCCCTGTCACAACGACTTACTCCGGCCTCATCAATCGGTATGGCAATGCCCGTAGACAGCGACCATGAACGCGTTGCGTCCAGGCAATCCGGCGCGCTCTAGTTCTATGATGCTAATCTTAGTACGACATCAATTGCAACTGCGAAGCACCGTCGCTCCGCCGCCCGCCCTGACCTTCCCGGCACGCCCGCGCGCCGCCTGCCGCGCCGAAGCACGGGCACCTGCGAACAAGTCGATGTGCAGCTTAATCGCGTCGCTGCGGTACGTGATGTCAGCGACGTAGATCGCAACGCCCTTGTCGTCGATCACGATGCATCGGCATTCCGCGATCGGCGCTCCCAATTCGATGTGCAGCAGCCCGGCCGTAACAGGATCCGCGCTGCCGATGACGACCGTTTGATGTGCGTCCTGAACTTCAATGCTCTTCATTCCGGCAAGTACCGACAAAGCCGGATGTTGACGGAATTCATCAGGGGCACGCCGGTAGACGCTGTCCGCGAGGTGGACGTTGACTATCCCGTAAGGTTGACCGTCCTTGTACTGAACGCTGCGCATAAAAATGTACTTTGATGCAAGCTCACCTTCCTCCTCGCGCAGCGTGGGCGCCGGCGGCGGAACATCAACTTTGATGCGCTTGAGTACATTGTCCTTGATCGTGTCGACGAGAACTTCCCAGGTCGTTGCGAGCTTGAACCAATGGCGCGAGACCGGAGTGTCGGCGACAAACGTTCCGCGACCTTGCTGTGAATGTAATAGGCCTTCTTCACGCAGAATATCGATGGCTTGTCGAATTGTGACGCGCGCTACCTCGAACTCACGCTCCAATTCGACCAGCGTAGAGATTTTTTGGCCAGGCAGCCATTGCTTCGTCTCGATCCGTCGCCGCATGACCGAGGCAACCTGGATGTACAGCGGAACGCGGCTGCGATCATAAACTTTCGATATTTCGGACATGGCCCCTTCGATCGTTGATCCGCGAATTACGACTGATCTTATTCTTCCGTTCCGGGATGTGTCACCAACTGCACGCGATACGACCTTCTAGCACGAGCACGCCCCGTACGCGCGCCCGGTCTCGTCGTCGACGCTGCGATGCTCCGCAAAAACATCGACAGCCCAGGCTGTTACAACCTTTCCGTGTTGCTATCAATCTAAAAACAAGCACAATATGCGGCCGGTTTGAAGTCTCTTCTTGGCGGCGAAAGCAGACCTGATGGCAACGTTTGGAATTGGCGCCTCAGTTCTTCGCAAGGAGGACGACCGGTTCTTGCGCGGGCGCGGGCAGTATGTTGGCGATTTTCGCCTCGCCGGCATGCGCGAAGTGGCCTTTGTCAGAAGTCCGGTCGCCCATGCCCGACTGCGTGGCATCAGCGTCCCCGAACAATTTCGTGACGCAGTATTCACCGCGAAGGACTTGAGCGGGGTCAAGCCGATTGTTTCAGCTCCGCCGCTCAAGGGCTTCAAATATTCTGTCGAACCCATCTTGGCCGTCGACAGGCTGCGTTTTGTCGGTGAGATGGTCGCGATGTGCGTCGCGCCTACCCGCGCCGAAGCGGAGGATATCGCGGGCACGGTCGCGCTCGACTTTGAAGAAATGCCGCCTGTGACCGACATGCTTGCCGGCGAGCGCGCAAGGCTCCCCACTCGTTCACGAAGAATGGGGCGACAATATATTCGTCGAGTTCAATGAAGGAGCCGCGATCGACGCCGTCACTAAAACAGCGGCGATCAAAGTAAGCCGCAATATTCGTACCGCGCGCCATTGCATGTTCCCGATGGAGGGGCGCGGAGTTCTGGCATATCGCGACGCTCGGTTGCGATACCTTACGTTGATAACTTCGACGCAATTCCCAAACTCGGTACAGACCGGATTGGCCGAATGCCTCGGGATCGAGCATGGCAAGATCCGCATCATCTCACCCGATGTCGGCGGCGGATTTGGGTACAAAGGACTGCTTTGCCGTGAAGAAGTTGCCCTCGGCTGGCTGGCCCTGCAACTGGATCACCCGGTGCGATGGCTCGAAGATTGCCGCGAGCATCTGACCGCGAATGCGAATTGCCGCGAACATCATTACCATATCACGGGCTACGCGGACGCTGATGGTAAATTGCTGGGAATCGAATGCACCGGGTTGGTCGACGCGGGTGCTTATTCCTCATACCCGATTTCGTCTTCCGTCGAGGCCGCGCAAATTGCCAATCTGTTGCCGGGCCCTTACGTATTCTCTGCCTACCACTGCCGTTCAGCTGCGGTTGCCACCAACAAATGTCCGATAATTCCGTATCGCGGCGTGGCACGGACCGGTGTGTGCCTTGCAATTGAGGTGGTCATGGACGCCATCGCACGCGAGGCTCGATTGGAGCCTTACGAAGTCCGCCTGCGCAATATGGTCCAGCCCGAGCAGATGCCATTCAATAATGTGGTCGGCAAGCATTTTGACAGCGGCGACCATCCTGAATGTTTGCGGCGCGCGGTCGATGCAATCCAGCTGAAGAATATCAGGGAGCGACAAAAGCGGGCCGAGCCAGACGGCCGGATGATCGGCGTGGGCCTGTCCTTTTTTGTCGAGCAAGGCGCGCATGGGACTTCAGTGCTCGCGTCATGGGGCCGGCCGATCGTGCCCGGCTACGAACAGGCAAACGTCAAGCTCACGGCAGACGGCGAAGTCGAGATCCATGTCGGCACCCACTCGCATGGACAAGGACATGAAACGACATACGCGCAGGTTGCGTATGAAATTCTTGGCGTCGATTTTGACAAGATAAAAGTCATCCAGGGCGACACGCTCCACACACCCTACTCGACCTCGACCTGGGGTTCGCGCTCGATGGTACATGGCGGCGGCGCGGTCGCTACCGCATCGCGGCTGCTGGCGAAGCGTGCCGCCCATATTGGCGCCTGGCTCATGCAGACCGACGCGTCGAATGTGATGGTGACGGGCGGAAAGGTCGTGGCTGGGGAAAGCAGCGTTACGTTACGGGAGGTCGCTCGTGCATGGTATCTGCAGCCGCAGACCCTGCCCGCTGAAATCGACACCGGCGGCCTCGACGTTACCGCGGGTTATCGCGCGGCCCGCGACAGCGGTACTTTCACCTATGCCGCGCACGCAGCGGTCGTTGCGGTCGATCCGGCGACAGGCGTCATTGAGATTCTCGATTACGTGGTGGTCGAAGATGGCGGCACGCTTGTCAATCCGATGATCGTTGACGGGCAGATTTATGGCGGCACCGCGCAGGGCATCGGCACCTGCCTCTACGAAGCCACCCCGTTTGATGCCCAAGGCCAGCCGCTGGCATCCACCATGCTTGACTACATGCTACCAGGCGCAACCGAAGTGCCCGCCATCCGCGTGCTGCACATGCAAACCCCGTCGCCCTACACCGAATTCGGCATCAAGGGCCTCGGCGAAGGCGGTGCTGTCGGGCCTCCAGCTGCAATTGTTTCGGCAGTGAATGACGCCTTGCGCGCGCTTGCGGTGGAAGTACACGACCTGCCCCTCACGCCCGAACGTATTCTTGCCGCGATCGAAGGTGTCACCTCGCACTCTGATCATGGTTGAACGCGCATGAAACCTGCAATCTTCGACTTCGTGCGCGCGGCAAGCATAGGCGACGCCACGCGGCTGCTCGCGGAAGCGCGCGGCGAGGCACGTCTTGTCGCCGGCGCGCAGTCGCTCGGCCCGATGCTCAATCTTCGGCTGGCGCAACCGCGCATTCTTGTCGACATTACCGGGATTCCCGAGTTGATCCGGATCGAGGATGAAAGCGACGCGGTGACGATCGGAGCCTGCGTCACGACGGCAAATATCGAAGACCGTCGCCTGCCAGGCCGCGGTCTGGATGCACTCGCCTCTGTCGCAGCCCATATTGCCTACCGCGCGGTGCGCAATCGTGGAACGATTGGCGGCAGCATTTGCCACGCCGATCCGGCAGCCGACTGGGTGTCCCTGCTCTGCGTCCTCGGCGCGGAGTGCATTATCGCGGGCCCCGGTGGAAAGCGCCGCATTCCCGCCGAAGCTTTTGTCGTTGGCGCCTACGAAAATGCGCTTGGGGCGGCCGAGATGCTGGAAGCTATACGCGTACCGCGCCTGTCGGCGCGCGGCCGTTGTGGTTACTACAAGGTTTGCCGCAAGGCGGGCGAATTTGCCCTGGCGATCGGCGCGGTTTTGATCGATCCCGATCGGGGACATTTCCGGGCGGTCATAGGTGCCGCGAAAGGTCGGCCTGTTGTCCTCGCCGATATGCGCGAACTTCGTCGCGGCGAGCGGAAAACTGGATGAAACGGCTGCAACACGCGAGCTGGACAAGAACGGCATAACCGACCGCATCGACCGCCGGCAGAAGTTTGCCGCGCTCAAGCGCGCCTATGATCAGGCGGCCGCATGACTACCATCCAGATCACGGTGAACGAGCGCAAGATTTCCGCGGATGTCGCGCCGCGTCTCCATCTGGCGGACTTCCTGCGCGAACACCAGAATCTTACTGGGACGCACCTGCGCTGCGAGCAAGGCGCTTGCGGTGCCTGCACGGTGCTGATCGATGGCCAGCCAGCCCGTTCCTGCATCACCTTTACCGTCATGTGCAGCGGCGCGACCATCCGAACCGTGGAGGGTCTGGATGACGACCCGGTTATGGTGTCGCTCCGCCGCGCATTTTCGGAAGAACACGCTCTGCAATGCGGATATTGCACGCCTGGCATGCTGGTGACCGCGCGCGATATTGTGCTGAGACTGCCCGACGCTGACCAAGCACGCATTCGCACCGAACTGAGCGGTAACCTCTGCCGTTGCACCGGCTATGTCGGCATCGTGCGCGCCGTCAAAAGGGTGCTCGAAGAGCGACGGCGCGGCGAAATCCCGAATGCGACCTATACACCGGGGCCGATCGGTCCAGTGGGCGCGCGGCGACGTCCAACTCTCAGATAGTCACGCTTCGGAAGTTTCGGCTGCATTGCCGGCCCATGAGCAAGAAACGGCAACTGAAACCTCCTTTGGTTTACGCGGCCGACAACCCAATGTCGAAATCCGACAATCATTCACGGTGTCCCGTCCTCCGGCCGAAGTCTGGGTCTTTTTTGGCGACGTAAAGCGCGTAGTGCCGTGTATGCCTGGCGCTCGTCTCACACACCCGCAGGCCGGCGACCAGGTGGAAGGGCAGATGTCGGTTAAATTGGGACCCATCACCGCAAATTTCGCAGGCCGGGCACGGATCGAGCGCGACGACCGGCTACAGCGCGGAGTCATCCTCGGCGCCGGCCGAGACCAATCCGGTGGCTCACGTGCTGCCGGCGAGGTCGAATATATTCTGGACGGAGACGCCCGACGGCGGGACACGGGTTAACCTGTCGATACGAGCGTTGCTTGTCGGCCCCCTGGCCCAATTTGGCCGCGGCGCCATTGTCGAAGACCTGGTCGCGCGTCTCACGGAAACCTTCGCGCGCAATCTCGAAGCGCGCTTGACCGGCACGGCGACTGGCGATTTATCCGCCGAGGCGCCACTTCAGATGGGGTCATTGGTAGGGCAAGTCATCTGGGCGCGACTAAAATACGTGGTCGCCGCACTCTTCGGAACCCGCAAGAATTGAACCGCGCGGACTAGATCTTGAATTCCGTCAAAGTATTTGGCGCAAAAATTTCCTCGGGCTTGAACAGACGGTCGATCAATCCCTGCTCCTTCGCATAACGCATAAGCGTTTCGACATTACGCCAATTCGCTTCGAAACCTTCCGGCCAGAAATCCTGCCCGAATACCGCGATTGTCTCCTCGAGCGCCGGCAGAAACCAGGGCAGGCTGTAGGGAATCGCGTTAATATCCAGCATCATATCGTAGCAACGCTTGGTGCTCTCTCGGAACGCCTTGAACAGACTTTGCGCGACCCAAGGCGCCCGTTCATACAAGGCACGCTTCATGACCACCGTGTGCATGATCGGCACAAAGCCGACTTTTTTATAGTAGGCGTGCTCGTCGGTTTTATAGTCTGGAAAAAGCCGCGTTACATCGGGGTGCTTGTTGCGATAACTGGATGGAATCCGCGGGCCAATAAGCGCGTCGATTTCCCCGCTTTCCAGCATTCCATTCAGGCATTTGCCGTCTGGAATCTGCTCGATTTCCACGTCGGCATCGACGCGGACGTTCATCCGGTCGGCCCGGTTCGCCTCCTCGATTCCGCCGGTCCGCCAGCAGATCGCGTTCGGCGGCACGCCGTAATCGTGCTCAAACATTGCACGAAGCCACAGCGCCGCCGTCATCGAATACTCCGGCACGCCCATGGTTTTACCGCGCAAATCCTGCGGCCGCTTTATGCCCGACTTGCGGTTGATGAAGATGAAGCCATGGCGAAAACAGCGTGATGGAAATAATGGGACAGCGACGAAATCAGGTCCGCCGCGCGATTTTGAAATGAGATAGTAGGCAAGCGAGCATTCGGCGACGTCGAACTCCGCATAGCGGAGCATCCTCCAGAAAACCTCTTCGATCGGCATCTCGATATATTCGAGATCAAGTCCTTCGGGTTGGACCGAGCCGTCTATCAATGCCCGCGTGCGATCGTACCGGCCGCCCGCCATCGTGATTTGCAACTTCGCAGACATCTCGCCTCGCAGAGTTTTTCCTTTGAACGGCCTTCAGTATAAGATACTAATGTCCTGATTATAGCAACAATCGCCGGCCGCCTCCGGCGTGTGCGCGTAGGCTTCCGTCATGCGAGCCGCGACATTGTCCAGTGTGCCGATGAGCGCCGGTCCCGATCAAAGCACTGCTGCGCCGGTTCTGCGTGTCAGCGGCGTGCGCAAGAGCTTTCGCGAACTCGAGGCAATTCGAAACGTATCGCTTGACGTTTCCGCGAATGAATTCGTGAGCGTGCTTGGCCCGAGCGGATGCGGCAAAAGTACGTTGCTTATGATGGTCGCCGGCCTCATTGCACCGAGTGATGGTACGATTTCAATTAATGGTTCGCCGGTTACCGGCCCGCGCCCCGAGATCGGTGTCGTGTTTCAGCAGCCGGTATTGCTGCCCTGGCGCACGGTACTCGACAACGTGTTATTCCCCATCGAGCTCCTCAAGCTTCCGCGCGCGCAATACGAACATCGCGCGATGGCCCTGCTCGCAATGGCGAAAATCGATGACTTCGCCAGTCATCTTCCGCGCCAACTTTCGGGCGGCATGCGCCAGCGAGCCTCGATCTGCCGCGCGCTGATTTACGATCCGAGCATCCTGCTCATGGATGAGCCATTCAGCGCCTTGGATGCCATTACGCGTGACGAGATGGGCGTTGAATTGCTGCGTATATGGCAGGCCAACCGTAAGACGGTGATTTTCGTTACGCACAGCATCCGCGAAGCCGCCTTCCTGTCGGATCGTGTCCTGGTGATGGGCCGCCGTCCGGCGATGATCATCGAGGATCTCAAAATTGACCTGCCGCGCCCGCGCGAGATTGCGATGATGGAAAGCGAACCTTTCAACCAGCACGTCCGCCATCTGCGGAAATCCATCGAGGCGAGCCATGCTCAGTAGATTACGAAAATCTGCCGGCGAATTCGGCTGGCCGATCGGAATCAGCCTGGTGCTGCTCGGGCTCTGGGAGGCCGCAGTCCGCGGTCTCGGAATCCGCAGTATCATCCTGCCACCGCCCTCGGAAATTATCGAAGCGGTTATCTCCCGCCGCGAACTGCTTCTGGCCCATCTTTGGCCGTCGCTTTACCTCACCGTCCTTGGTTTCGCACTGTCGGTCATAGGCGGAATTCTGGTGGCGGTGGTGATTACCTATTCGTCGGTTTTACGGAGAACTTTTTATCCGATTATTGTCGTCTCGCAGGTGGTTCCCAAAATTTCCATTGCCCCATTGTTCATCGTCTGGTTCGGAACCGGAACGATGTCGAGCCTCCTGCTTGCGTTCCTCATTGCGTTCTTCCCCATGACGATCAATTCGGCACTCGGCTTCCAGTCAATCGACGAAGATATTCACCGAATGGCTCGCACTTTTATGGGAAGCCGCTGGCAAATATTCTGGAAAATTCGGATGCCCAACGCTCTCCCCTACATTTTCAGCGGCATGAAGATATCCATCACGCTCGCGATCATCGGCGTTATCGTCTCGGAATTCGTCGCCTCGCAAGAAGGCATCGGTTATCTGATCAAGCTCGCCGGCGGACTGCTCGATACGCCGCTGATGATGGCCGCGATCACGGTCCTCAGCATCAGCGGCCTCATGCTTTACGGCTTGATCGCGCTGGCGGAGCAACACTCCGTCTATTGGCAATCGTCGAGCGACATCGGCGGGATCGCCGGCGGCTAATGGGCCGTCGAGGCAAGGGGAAAGAGCAATGAAAAAAGTAGCCGCCCGCTTCGATACCGTTCATTTTGGCTTTCATGACGCCACGCTAGCGCCGATCTTGACGATCGAAAGCGGCGAGGAAATCCTCATCAGCGCGGTTTCAGCAGACCCTAATCATGATGTGCCCGCAGAATGGCTGCCCGCACAAATTAAAGACATCCATGCTCGCGCGCAGCGTGGCACCGGACCGCACATCCTCACGGGACCGATTGCCGTGAGAGACGCAAGGCCTGGCGATGTCCTGCAAGTCGATATCATCGATATCCGCATGACGCAGCCCTATGGCTTCAACGTCATCAGCCCGCTGAAAGGCATGTTCGGCTACGAAACACCCATGCAGAAGACGACGATTATCCCGATCAATCTCGATACCGGCCTCGCCGAAATTGCGCCGGGGCTGCGGGTGCCTGCCCGGCCATTCTTTGGGCAAATGTGCGTTGCGCCCCCGAAGGCGTGGGGGCGTCTCGACAGCCGCCCGCCCAACAAACACGGCGGCAACATCGATAATAAGGAATTAGTGGCAGGTACGCGCCTCTTCCTTCCGATATGGGTCGACGGCGCGCTTTTCAGCACCGGTGATGGGCACGCCGCGCAAGGAGACGGTGAGATCAACCAGACCGCGATTGAAACCAGCCTCGACGGGCACTTCCGGTTGTCGCGGCGTGCTGACTTCACGCTCGAATTACCGGTCGCGGTGACGCCTGAGCACCTCATGACCATGGCATTCCATGAAGACCTGGACGATGCTGCGAGCATCGCGATGAGAAGCATGATTGACTTACTCGAACGCTTTTATGGGATGGCATTCCATGACGCCTATCGCTTCTGCAGTGTCGCCGCCGACATGCGCGTCACTCAGTTCGTCAACGGAAATCGCGGTATCCACGTTATGCTTGCGCGCAATCTTGTGACGCAACTTCCGTGCAAGCTCGACCTGTTCGCGAATCTGGCGACGCGAACATGACGGCGCCAAGTGGCAAGGAATGGGAAATAAAAACAACCGGAGAGGAGGAATACAAATGTCTCGTCTAAATCGACGTTCATTCGTGGCGCTGGCGGGAGCCGCCGGAGCAAGTGGGGCAATGGGGATTTACGCTCCTTCGATCGCGCGTGCGGCCACTCAGGTGAAGCTCACCTTGCCGTGGCTTCCACTCGGCACGTTCAGCTATGCCTTCATTGCGAAAGCAATGGGGTTCTGGGAGAAGCGGGGCCTCGACGTCACAATCGACCGCGGCTTCGGATCAGGCAAGGTCTGCGTACCGGTCGACCAAGGCCAGTATGACTTCGGCATTCTCGACCTTGCGGTAATGATGAATTGCGCGGGACGCGGCCTCGATCTGGTTGCGGTTGCCGGCATATGGCCGATCTCCCCGGTCGGTATATTTTCGCTGAAGGAATTCAATATTGTGAAGCCAAAGGACCTCGAGGGTCAGACGGTCGCTTTCGACGTCGGCAGCGGCGACTTTCAGCTATGGCCCGCTTTCGTCAAAGCCACCGGCATCGACGACAGCAAGGTCAACAAGGTCACGATGGACGCAGCCGCGCTCATCAAGGCTTTGGCCGAAAAACAGGTTAAAGCGGAAGGCAATTTCTTCGGCAGCATCGCGCCGAGCCTGTGGGCACAGGGGATGGAGATCAACGGCATCCTGTATGCGGACTATGGAATCAAGATGCTGAGCAACGTCGTTGCCTGCAAACGCTCGACCATCGAGAAGAAGCCTGAACTCTGCAAGGATTTCATGGAAGGACTGATGGAGGGATTGAAATACGTATACCTCAATCCTGAAAAGTCCGCGCAAACGCATCTCGATATCGTCAAGGAGTTCAAGGGCGGGAGCATCACGAATCAGAAAGTGATCGAGTTCGGTCAGGCGGTCAGCACGGCACTCGGCATGGTGCCGGCATTCAAAAATAATGGGCTCGGCTACATGGATCCTACCCTGGTGCAGCAGACTGCCGAGACGGTCGCGACCTACATGGGCGTCAAATCATTGCCAAAGACCGACACGATGTACACGAACAAGTTCGTTGGAAACGTGAAGCTCAGCGACGCCGAATGGAAAGCCACCGAAGAACGTTCAAAGAAATACCTGCCAAAGGCCACATAATAACCGTGCCCTGGCCGGTCGCGTATGTGCGCGGCCGGCTGGATGGGTCATGCGACCGGAAAAGCGACCACATTCTTCGAATTAATGGATATATCGATCCGCGTGCCGATGGGCCAATGCATCGCGGCTTCGTGTCCGGGTAGACGGACCAACAACCGCCCCGACATGCAATCGGAGCAGTCTACGTACAAGTCGACGTGCCCGCCCTGAAAAACATGCGCAGCCATCGTGCCGAGTGTCGCCCCGGCCCCGGTCGAATCGGAAACCTGCAGTTGCTCCGGGCGCAAGAACAAATCGACCGGCTCCGATGGTGACATGCCCGCCAGTGGCGCGGCCGGCACCCTCACCTGTATGCGGCCCAAAGTCACGATTGCGTCCGAGCCGTCGATGCGTTCGAGGCGGCCGCGCAGCACATTCGCGTCGCCGACGAATGAAGCCACAAAACGCTCACAGGGTACCGTGTAGATTTGCGACGGCGTACCGACTTGTCGAATGCGCCCCTCCGACATGACGGCAATTCGATCAG
>CAVPDI010000007.1:0-31931 GCA_963702605.1 uncultured Pseudomonadota bacterium | reverse complement strand
TCAACCGCCGCTACAAGGTGCCGGGCGCCGGCATCCGCATTACCGGCCTGCCGCCGGCCGGGTGATCCGCCGCCATGACGAAGAATGTCACCTTCGTCGCGGTCCCCGGCATTCCGCTGATCGAGCCGCGTGATCCCCTGGCGTCGATCCTAGTTGACGCGCTGAAAGGAGCCGGTCTTCCCCTGATATCGGGCGACGTCATCGTGATCGCCCAGAAGATCGTGTCCAAGGCCGAAGGGCGCTATGTCGAGCTCGCCCGCATTATCCCTTCGGACCGCGCGAAGCATTACGCCAAACTGACAGGCAAGGACCCGCGGTTTGTAGAAGTAGTATTGTCGGAATCGGTAGACGTAGTGCGCGCCGTGCCGAATGTGTTGATCGTCACGCATCGCCGGGGCTTCGTCGTGGCAAATGCCGGCATCGATAAGTCCAATATCGAGCACCCCGACGGCAAGGAGCGGGTTCTGCTCCTGCCGAACGATCCTGATACCGCTGCAGCGGACCTCAAGGCTGCCCTCGACGACGCCTTCGGCGTCACTTGCGGGGTCATCATCAATGACAGTTTCGGCCGCCCCTGGCGCAACGGCGTCACTGGCGTTGCTGTGGGCGCGGCGGGTGTCCCGGCGCTGCTCGATATGGTTGGATCGCCCGACATTTTCGGACGCAAACTCGAGATGACCGAGATCGCCGTGGCGGACGAAATCGCGGCCGGCGCCTCGCTGGTGATGGGCCAAGCGTCGGAAGGTCAGCCGGCTGTGCTGGTTCGCGGCCTTGATTTCACAGCGCCCGCACGCCCTGCATCCGCTCTGCTCCGCGACCGCGCCAAGGATCTGTTTCGATGAGTGCCGGCCCGAAAATCGTGGCGCTGTGTGGCGGCATTGGCGGCGCCAAACTCGCGCTCGGCCTCGAGCGGCGTTTTGGCGCAAGGGTAACCGTGATCGTCAACACCGGCGACGATTTCGAGCACCTGGGATTGCGCATCTCGCCCGACATCGACACCGTTCTTTACACGCTAGGTGGGCTCAATGATCGCGAGCGCGGCTGGGGACGCGCGGACGAGACGTGGCATTTCATGGAGAGCCTGCGCCAGATGGGCGGCGAAACCTGGTTCCAGCTCGGCGACCGCGACCTCGCCATGCATGTCGAGCGTACGCAGCGACTGCGAGCCGGCGTCTCCTTGACTGAATTCACCGCGGCGACGGCGAAGCGGTTCGGCATCGTCTCAGCCATAGTGCCGATGTCGGATGAGTCCAGTGGCGACGGTGGTGCACACCGATGAAGGGCCGCTGCCGTTCCAGCGTTATTTTGTTCAACGCCGGTGTGAGCCGGTTGTGCGGCGCGTCGTGTTCGAGAACGCGCCGCAAGCGCGTCCGTCGCCTGCAGCGCTTGCCGCCTTGCGCGACCGCAATCTCGCCGCAGTGGTGATCTGTCCGTCAAATCCGTTCTTGAGCGTCGATCCGATCCTGGCTCTGCCACAACTGCGGGATGCGATCCGCAATGCTGAAGCTCCAGTAGTGGCGGTATCGCCGCTGATTGGCGGACAGGCCGTGAAGGGGCCAACGACGAAGATCATGGCAGAGCTTGGCCTCGACGCGGGCCCATCCACGATCGCGCAGCACTATAAAGGGCTGATTGACGGCCTGATCATTGATCATGCGGATAGGGAAGCGGCAGTGACGTTGCCCGTTCCGTTTCATGTCACGGCCACCCTGATGACAACCCTCGATGACAAGGATCGCCTCGCCGAGGAATGCGTTGCCTTCGCCGGGCAGATTGCCCAGTCGGTGCAGAGAAGAGACAGACGCGCATGACCTTTTCGGTCAACGGCATCACGGCCATCGTCCCGGTGAAGCGCTTCGCCGCCGCCAAGCAGCGACTCGCGTGCGTGCTGTCGCCGGACGAGCGTGCGCGGCTGGCTGAAGCGATGCTGAGCGACGTACTCGCCGCCTTGAGGCCGTTGCCCCAACTGACGGACATCGTGCTGGTGACGGCGGAGTCCGCCGCCGCCGAGATCGGCCGTGCTTTTGGAGCACGTATTGTTGCCGATCAATCGGAGGCCGGCGTCAACACAGCGGTCCTGCAAGGATTGGACTCCCTTCGGCCGGTTGATAGCCCGGTCGCGATCATCGCGGCGGACGTGCCATTCGCAACATCGGATGACATCGCGGCCGCGCTCGCCTTGCTGCGGCATGATCCAATTGTGTTAGCCCCGGCCGAAACCGACGCCGGAACCAACCTGCTGGCGATGCGACGCGCCGGCATGATCGAGCCGTCGTTCGGAGAGCGAAGTTTTGCGCAGCATCGTGATCTCGCACATGCGGCGAAACTCAGTTGCGGCATTTGTCGCGCTGGTGGCCTGAGGCACGATATCGATCGGCCAAGTGATCTGATGGTGCCCGCTGGCTCTGCTGCGACGCGCACCGGTGCGCTGCTTCAGCGTTTCAACATCACGGCGCGGCTCGGCGCTGGTCGAGCCTCCGCAGCCTATTCCGCAATGACGTGAGTGCCATGTTTATGTTCGAACATCTGCCGCTTGATCGCCGGCTCAGCCGGGACGAGGCGATCACGCTGGCAAAGATTGAAGACCTGGGCGCGCTGCTTCGCGCCGCCGCGCGGCGCCGCGACGAGGCGCATGGCGGCTGCGTGACCTATTCGCGGAAGGTATTTATCCCGCTCACCCAACTCTGCCGCGATGTCTGCCATTACTGCACCTTCGCTCACGCGCCCCGGACGGGCGAAAAGCCGTATTTGTCAATCGACGAGATGCTCGTCATTGCCCGTAAGGGACAAGTGGCGGGTTGCAAGGAGGCGTTGTTTACCTTGGGCGACAAGCCCGAGCTGCGCTATCGCACGGCGCCGCGAGGAGCTCGGACGGCTCGGCCACCCGACCACGCTGTCCTATTTGGCGCAGGCCGCCGAAGCCGTGTTCCGCGAAACTGGGCTGTTGCCGCATATCAATCCCGGATTGATGACGGGCGCCGATATCGCGGCGCTTCGCAACGTCTCGGTCTCGCAGGGCATCATGCTCGAGACGGCATCGGAGCGTCTTGGCGAGAAGGGGCAGGCGCATCATGGCTCGCCCGACAAAGTGCCGTCGGCGCGGCTGGAGACGATGCGCCTCGCCGGCGAGCAGTCCGTGCCCTTTACCACCGGCATCCTGATTGGCATTGGTGAAACGCGCGAAGAGCGGATCGACTCGCTCCTTGCGCTGCGCGATCTCAACGATGCCTACGGCCATATCCAGGAAATCATTATCCAGAATTTCCGGCCCAAGCCCGGGACGCGGATGGCGAACGTGCCGGCGCTCGACATTGACGAGCATCTTTGGACGATCGCGGTGGCGCGGCTCCTGTTCGAGCCGCAGATGAACATCCAGGCGCCGCCAAATCTCAATCCCGGCGCGCTCGGGCGATTGGTGGATGCGGGCATCAATGACTGGGGCGGCGTTTCCCCGGTGACGCCTGACCATGTCAATCCTGAAGCGCCATGGCCGCATCTAAGGCTGCTGCGTGGCGCCACCCAGGCGGCCGGCAAGCGCTTGACCGAACGGCTGGCGATCTATCCGTCCTACGCCCGGGATACGTCGCGCTGGGTGGCATCCGGTTTGCGCAAAGCAGTGCTCGACGCGATTGACGGGCAGGGTCTGCCGCGGACCGATGACTGGCGCCCGGATCGGTGCAGCCGCTTCCCGCGAAGGAGATTAGCTGGCTGGCTGCTGCGCCATCGATCAAGCCATCGGGACTGTCGGGAATTCTGGCATCGGCCCAGCGGGGCGAGAGACTTGATGAAGGTTCGATTGTCTCTCTGTTCGAGGCACGCGGCGAGGACGTCGCCGCCGTTTGCCGCGCTGCCGACGAGCTGCGTGCCGACGTCAATGGCCACATGGTCAGCTACGTCGTCACTCGCAACATCAACTACACGAATATCTGCTACTTCAAATGCCAGTTTTGCGCGTTCTCGAAAGGCAAGTTGAGCGAGAACCTGCGCGGCCGGCCCTACGATCTCGATATGGCAGAGCTTCAACGCCGCGTCGTTGAGGCGTGGGATCGCGGCGCGACGGAAGTTTGCCTGCAAGGCGGCATCCACCCGTCCTATACGGGGCAGAAATATCTCGACATCTGCGCCGCCGTGAAAGCAGTGGTGCCCCAGATACACATACACGCCTTCTCCCCGCTGGAAGTTTCATCAGGGCGCGGAGACGCTCGGCGTCCCGCTGCCGGAATTTCTGGCGATGCTTAAGGCCGCGGGGCTTGGCACCGCTGCCAGGCACGGCTGCTGAAATCCTCGACGATGAGATTCGGGTCACGCTTTGCCCCGACAAGATCCGGACCGATCGATGGCTCCAGGTCATGCGCGCGGCGCACGAAGCCGGACTGCGTTCCACGGCCACGATCATGTTCGGCCACATTGACGGCTACCGGCACTGGGCGCGACACCTGTTGCGCATTCGTGATTTGCAGGCGGTCACCGGCGGGCTTCACCGAGATGGTGCCGCTGCCTTTCGTGCCGATGGAAACGCCGATCTATCTCAAGGGTCGATCACGTCCCGGGCCGACTTTCCGCGAGGTTCTTTTGGTCCACGCGGTATCGCGGCTCGTGCTTAACCCGTTGATCCCGAACATCCAGGCATCATGGGTGAAGCTTGGCGCCGACGGCGTTCGTCATTGCCTGTCGGCCGGCGTCAACGATCTTGGCGGCACGCTCATGGACGAGAGTATTTCGCGCTCGGCCGGCGCGTCGCACGGACAGGAAATGACACCGCAGCGCATGGAAGAGATTATTGCATCCTGTGGTCGTACGCCGTTCCAGCGCACGACGCTTTATCGTCGCGCGGACCAAAGTCGTCGCGACCAATCTTTCACGGCGTCGCCGAAAGAGCTCGTCCTGGAGCGATCCACGCACTGGACATGCTATTTTACTAATGATAGGATGATTAAGATTCGAGACTTGCGCGGGCGATCGCGATGACTGCACGCGGCTTCTCGCGTCTGCATGTGAAACGATGGGGTTCTAGCGTGACGGCGGATATTGTCCAGCCCTACCACACGCTTCGCAACAATCTGCACCGCCGCGACCGTTCTCTTCGCGAGAAAGTGGTCAGTCTCGAAGAGGCCGCTTCGTTCGTCAACGACGGCGCGATGGTCGGCATCGGCGGTTCGACCCTGTCGCGCACGCCGATGGCGATGATCTGGCAGCTCATTCGCGCGCGTAAAAAGAATCTGTCCTGCTCGCGCTGCATCATTTCGACCGACGGCGATCTGCTCATCGGCTCGGGCGTTGCCAACCACATCATGTCGAGCTGGTTCGCCCAGGGCATTCTGTGGGGCCTCTCCAAAGTGATGCGCCATTACGTTGAGAAGGAATTGGCGCGTTACGACGAGTGGAGCCATATGGCCATGGGCATGCGTTTTCGCGCCGGTGGCATGGGCGTGCCGTTTCTGCCGATGCGCTCGATGCTCGGCTCGGACGTCGCGCGCATCCGTCCGGAGGTGAAGGAGATCGATTGCCCCTTCACTGGCGAAAAGCTGCTGCTGATTCCCGCGCTCAATCCAGATGTCGCGCTTATTCACGTGCAGCGCTGCGATGCCTACGGCAACGCGCAGATGGACGGCTGCAGTTCATGGATATCGATCTCGCCCTTGCCGCCGATCGCGTCATCCTCACCACCGAACGGATCGTCTCGAACGACCAGATCCGCCGCGCGCCCGATCAGACAAAAATTCCGTTCTTCTGCGTCGACGCTGTGGTCGAGGTGCCATACGGGTCGATGCCGCACGAATGCTACGGGATTTATGAACCGGCGATGAATCACCTCGATGCTTATGTCGAGCAGGTCAACGGCGACCCAATCGACGGCATGCGCCAGTATCTCGATAAATACGTGTATGCGCCGAAATCGTGGAACGAATTTCTGTCGCTGATCGGCACCGAAGAGATCATGAGCGCCAGCCGGAAGGGAGTGAGCATTTTTGATATCTAAAGCCTCCCAATATACTGCGGCCGAAATCCTGACGATCCTCAGCGCACGTCAGTTGAAGGACGGCCAGGTTGTGTTCGCCGGCATCGGTATCCCGCTGCTGGCGGCGACACTGGCGCAGCGCCTACGCTGCCCCGGCCTGACAGTTCTGTTCGAAGGAGGCGTGATCGGCGCATTTGTCGAGCCCGGCCGTCTGCCACCCTCGACCAATGATCAACGCTGTACCAAGCGCGCCAATATGGTGCTCGGCAGCGCCGATGTGCTCCTGCTGCTGCAGCGCGGCTATGTCGATGTCGGCTTTATGGGCGGTGCGCAGATAGACCAGTACGGCAACCTCAATTCATCTTTCATTGGCGATTGGCAGAAGCCGAAGGTCCGACTCCCAGGGACCGGGGGCGGCAATGATATTTCGAGCCTCACCGAAATGATCGTTGCGATGAAGCACGAGAAGCGGCGCTTCGTCGAAAAGGTCGATTTCATCACGAGCCCGGGTTTTATCCGCGGCCGCAATTCGCGTGCGGAAAGCGGTCTGACTCATGGCGGCATGTTCCGTGTCATCACCGAACTCGCGGTTTTTTCCTTCGATGATGCCGAACGGCGCATGAAGGTGCTGGCCCTCAACCCCGGCATCACCAAAGAGCAGGTACAGGACAACACGGGCTTTGATCTGCTTTTCGACCAATCGTTGAGCGTGACCGAGCCGCCTTCGGAGCATGAGCTGTCGATGTTGCGCACGCTCGATCCGGACCGGCAATTCACGGCCTAAGGTATTTCAGGGGAAGATCTACATGACCATCTTGTCGAAGACCTTCGGTATCGCCGCCCGCAATTTCACGTCCTATCCGGAGATGCCAGATCCCAAGGCGCTGATTGAATATGGCGAGAGAGTCGAGGCGCTTGGCTATGACTTGTTGTGGGTGTGGGACCACATCCTGCTCGGCGTCGATCCGAATTTTCCGATCATGGATTCCCTGACAACGTTGACCACGATCGCCGCGCGCACCAAGCGCCTCAAGCTTGGCACGGGAATCCTCGTGTTGCCGCTGCGCAATCCGGTCGCGCTGGCCAAGCAGCTTGCAACCATGGATCAGTTTTCGAACGGCCGCTTGATCATGGGCATGGCATCGGGCTGGTACAAGCGCGAGTTCGACGCCCTCGGCATTCCGTTCGATAAGCGCGGCAAGTTGATGGACGAGAATCTGGAGATCCTCAACCGGCTGTGGACCGAGGATAAGGTCGACGGCAAGTACATGGCCCACAACATCTCCGCGGCGGTTATGTATCCCAAGCCGGTCCAGAAGCCGCGAATGCCTTTGCTCATTGGCGGCTATGCCGACCGCGTGCTCCAGCGCGCGGGGGCGGTCGGTGACGGCTGGCTCACCTATTTCTACGAACCGCATAACTTCACGAAGTCGTGGAACAAGGTTCGCGCGGCGGCGAAGGAAGCCGGCAAGGATCCGGACAAGCTGCTTAATGCTTCACAGCTTCCGATCATGGTCGGGGCGTCGAGGGAAGCGGTGCAAGCCGATATGCTCGACTGGCTGAACAAAGAGTGGGACTTCCCGGCCAATAGCGATTGCTCGCGGGAAAGCGCGATCATGGGCTCGGTGGACGATTGCGTCGCCCAGCTTAAGGAGCATCACGCCGTCGGCGTTCAGAAGATCATCTTCGTTCCGTACAAGTACCGGGATGATCAGGTCGAGATGATCGCCCGCGAGATCATCCCGCGCCTGAGGGCGTAACGATCGGCATGTCGTTGTCGCCTTGCGATGTTGCGCTCTGATCGCTGGATTAGTCGATTGCTTTGTCAGGAATAATCTTCATAATGGTCGGCAACTAATTGCGGAGGTTTCGCGATCGACTGAGTCATTGCGGGAGAGATCGGTTTTGGCCGACGCCGAAGGAGCAACCGCCCCGGAAACTCTCAGGCACAAGAATCGCGATGACTTGATAACTCTGGAAAGTGGCGCCTAGCGCGCCCGCCGACGGGATAACGTTCTCAGGCAAACCGACAGAGGGGGCACCAACGGCCGGCTCAACGCCGATCAAGGGGTGCTCCTATGCAATCACGCACACGGTTCGTTCTATTACCGACTTTACGCTACGTCGTGACGCTCGCGCGGCGGCACGATCAGCGGTGGCGCGATGACTACTGTCGTTGACGCTGCTTTGCAGCGCACGCCGCTTTACCAACTTCATGTTGAGCTTGGCGCCCGTATCGTGCCGTTTGCGGGCTATGAGATGCCGCTCCAATACCGAGACGGAATTCTCAAGGAGCATTTGCACACTCGTGCGTCCGCTGGACTTTTTGATGTTTCTCATATGGGGCAGATCGCGGTGCGGCCGCGTTCTAGGCACTTGCGGGATGCGGCGCAAGCGCTCGAGCGGTTGCTTCCTGCCGATATTTGTCGGTCTCGCAGCGGGGCGGCAGCGCTACAGCGTTTTCACGAATACGTCCGGCGGCATTCTTGATGACCTCATGGTCGCCAATTGCGGGGACCATTTTTCGCTGGTGGTGAATGCTGCACGAAAGCACGCAGACGAAGCGTATTTGCGCGAACAGCTAACTGAGATATGCAACGTCGACTCTCGGATTGAGCAGGCGCTACTTGCTCTCCAGGGACCGTCGGCAGAGGAAGTGTTGGCGCGACTTAACGCCGACGTAGCGGCCATGAAGTTCATGGACGTTGCGACGGTCTCTTTGGCCGATGTGATCTGCACGGTGTCGCGTTCGGGATATACCGGCGAGGACGGCTTCGAGATTAGCGTTGGTAACGCCGACGCCGAACGATTGGCGCGCCGGATCTTAGATCATCCAAGCGTCAAGCCGGTCGGTCTCGGCGCTCGAGACAGTTTGCGCCTGGAGGCGGGTCTCTGCCTTTATGGATCCGATCTCGATGAAAACACCACCCCCGTCGAAGCGGCCCTGGAATGGTGCATTCCAAAAAGCCGCCGTCTTCAAGGGATTCGCAGCGGCGGGTTTCCGGGCGCAGAGACGATTCTCCATCAACTCGTGCACGGCGTTTCACGCCGCCGGGTCGCATTGCGGCCCGATGGACGCGCACCAGTTCAGGTCCGGAACAAGCCTTTTTCCTGACGCTGCATCCTCTGTGCCGGCTGGTGTTGTTACCTCCGGTGGTTTTGGCCCGAGCGCCGATGCTCCCATTGCGATGGGCTACGTGACAACGGCATTGGCTGAGCCGGGAACTCCACTGCAAGCTGAGGTCCGCGGCAAACGCATTCCAGTAACGGTTTGCGAATTTCCCTTCTTTCCAGCATCGATACAAACGATCTGGCGTTCCTTCGGGAGATCAGAATGCTCAAGTTCACTAAAGATCATGAATGGCTACGCATCGAAGGCGACGTGGTCACCTTCGGAATCACTTCGCACGCCCAGGAACAACTTGGCGATATCGTCTTCGTCGAACTTCCGCTCTGTCGGCGCGACACTAACGCAGGGGACAGCTGCCGCCGTCGTTGAGTCGGTCAAGGCCGCGTCAGACGTCTATGCGCCGATCTCTGGTGAAGTCATCGAGGTCAACAATGCCATCGTCGAAAACCCAAAATTGATCAACGACGATCCTATGGGCCAAGGCTGGTTTGTAAAATTGAGGGTTTCCGATTCTACCCAGGTCGAGACGCTACATGGATGAGCAGGCATACCGCTCTTTGATCGAATAGATGAGTTGAGAGGACATGAATATGCTGATTAGCGAAGCGGATTTTTCGCGCCGCCACATTGGACCTTCTGCCGCAGACATCGCTGCCATGTTGAAGGTCGTTGGAGCGGACACATTGGAACAGCTAATAAGCCAGACGATTCCAGATGACATCCGTCTCCGCGTGCCTTTAGCGATAGGCCCGGCACTGTCGGAGCGCGAAGCACTCGATCGGCTGCGCCAGGTCGCTGCAAAAAATAAGCTATTCATTTCGATGATCGGTCAAGGCTATTACGGGACAATTTTGCCGCCGGTTATTCAGCGCAATATCCTCGAAAATCCGGCTTGGTATACGGCGTATACGCCGTATCAGGCAGAGATCAGCCAGGGCCGTCTGGAAGCACTGCTGAATTTCCAGACGATGATCGCCGACCTGACCGGCCTTGAGATCGCCAATGCGTCGCTGCTCGACGAGGGCACGGCAGCCGCGGAAGCGATGGCAATGTGCCATCGTATTTCGCGCAGTAACAAGAATGCGTTTTTTGTCGATGCCGATTGTCACCCCCAGACGATCGCCGTCGTCGAAACTAGGGCTGAGCCGCTCGGGTGGCGAATTATCATCGGTGACCCTGAAAAGGACATGACCGAAGGTCAAGTTTTCGGTGCGTTGCTCCAGTATCCGGGATCGTCGGGCGAGGTGCGGAATTTTGCAGCGATCATAGAGAAATTGCACGCCGCTCAATCCCTTGCGGCAGTGGCGGCCGATCCTTTGGCCCTCACATTGATTAAGTCTCCTGGTGAACTAGGCGCGGATATCGCCATCGGGTCTACCCAACGCTTTGGGGTCTCTGTTGGATATGGCGGCCCGCACGCGGCCTATATTGCAACGCGCGACGCACACAAAAGATCGCTACCCGGACGCCTGGTTGGCATTTCAATCGACCGTCGAGGCCAGCCGGCATACCGGCTATCGCTGCAGACGAGGGAACAGCACATTCGACGCGAGAAGGCGACTTCAAATATCTGCACGGCTCAGGTGTTGCTCGCCGTGATCGCGTCTATGTACGGGGTCTATCATGGGCCAGAAGGCCTCAGAAAGATTGCCACGCGCATCCATCAGTTAACCAGTGCCCTCGCATTTGGGTTGAATGCTCGGGGCTGGCGGGTGAACACGCAAACGTTCTTTGACACGATAACGGTTGAAGTAAGCGGAGAGCAGGCAAGGATCTTAGACAGAGCGAAGGCCTCTCGAATCAATCTCCGCAAAGTCAAATCAAGCGACGGCAAGGCCGATACGATTGGCATCAGCTGCGATGAGACGACAACTCGGGAGGTGATCGAGGAGCTTTGGCGCATTTTTGGGACGGCCGCTCGCGGAGCGCCCCAAGTGCCTAGTTTCGATGATGCTTTCGCCCGGGCGCAAAGCCCGATTGCAGGAGCGCTTGCGCGAACAAGCTCTTTCATGACGCATCCGGTATTTCATCGATATCGGTCGGAAACGGATTTGCTTCGCTATATGCGCCGGCTTGCTGATCGCGACTTGGCGCTCGATCGGTCCATGATTCCGCTTGGTTCTTGTACGATGAAACTCAATGCGACCGCCGAAATGATTCCGATTACCTGGCCGGAATTCGCCAACTTGCATCCGTTTGCCCCAGCGGACCAAGCGGCTGGCTATGCCGAAATGTTCGAGGCGCTTAGCGCGAAGCTGCGCGAGATTACTGGTTACGATGCGATCTCCTTGCAGCCCAATTCGGGCGCGCAGGGCGAATTTGCCGGGCTTCTCGCAATACGCGGGTACTATCGGAGCCGCGGGGATAACGGGCGAAACGTCTGCCTCATTCCGACATCGGCTCATGGCACTAATCCTGCGTCTGCACACCTCGCCGGCATGGACGTGATACCGGTTAATTGTACTGCAGGTGGAGACATAGACATCGTCGACCTTCGAGCAAAGGCAGCAGCAAATGCTGCGAAGCTTGCCGCGATGATGGTCACCTATCCGTCGACGCACGGCGTTTTTGAAGAACGAATTCGAGAAGTTTGTAATATTATTCACGAGTACGGCGGGCAGGTGTATCTCGATGGCGCCAACCTCAATGCGCAAGTGGGGCTTTGCAGGCCCGCGGACTATGGCGCAGATGTTAGCCATCTCAATTTACACAAGACCTTTTGCATTCCGCATGGCGGTGGTGGACCGGGTGTTGGACCGATAGGCGTCAAATCTCATTTGGCGCCATTTCTTCCGGGCCATCCTGAGCGACCGGATTTGCCGACGCGTGTAGGGCCGGTATCCGCGGCACCGTTCGGCTCTGCTTCAATACTGCCGATTTCCTGGACCTACATCCTCATGATGGGGGCTGACGGCCTGGCGGACGCGACGCGCACGGCTATTCTTAACGCCAACTACATCGCCGCACGACTAAAGGACTTCTTTCCGATTCTCTTTCAAGGTCGCCATGCGCGGGTTGCGCATGAATGCATTTTCGATTTGCGGCCATTTAAGGAATCGGCAGGTATTGAGGCAGAAGACGTTGCCAAGCGCCTGATTGATTACGGATTCCATGCTCCGACAATGAGCTTTCCCGTTGCCGGGACACTCATGGTCGAACCCACCGAATCAGAATCGAAAGTCGAACTAGACCGGTTCTGTGATGCGATGATTGCTATCCGTAAAGAAATCGCGGCGATTGAAAGAGGTCAATTGGATCGCGCAGACAACATGATCCGCGGCGCTCCGCATACAGTGTTTGATTTAGCTGACGATAACTGGCAACGGCCGTACACACGCGCTCAAGCATGTTTTCCGCTCGAGTCTCTACGGCACGACAAATACTGGTCGCCGGTCAATCGGATTGACAATGTGGCTGGTGATCGCAATCTGATTTGTTCATGTCAGATGAACGATTTGACGCAGACTGCTGCGGAGTAATTCGATTGAAGTTTCCTTCAATCGAGCGCAGCTCATCGAGCAAACGCCTTGTTCAGCTTGGGGTTGTTACCCGAAGTGCTGCCTCACGCATATGAACTTGATGGTCGTTTGAAGCCGAGGTTCTCGCGAAGGGTGGTGCCTTCGTACTCCGTTCTGAACAGCCCGCGCTCCTGAAGCACGGGGACGACTTGGTTGACGAACTCGTCGAGGCCTGCAGGAAGCTGCGGAGGCTGGATCAGGTAGCCATCGACTGCGCGGCCGGTGAACCATTGTTCCATCTGGTCGGCGATTTCGTTGGCCGTGCCCACGACTGTGCGCTGCCCTCGCGCGCCGCCATATTTCTCATACATCTGACGTATCGTGAGCTTTTCCTTGAACAGATAGGAGAAGCGGGGATTGGTCTTTCGATCTTCGGGAGAGATGATGTGGTCAGGTAGCGGCTCATCGATCTCAAAATCGCTAAGGTCCACGCCGCCCAGAGCATTCGACAACAGCTCCTTGCCGACATCGGGATGGATCAGCGACTGGAAGTATTGCTGTTTCTCAACGGCTTCCTTGCGAGTGCGGCCAACAATCGGATTGAGGCCGGGCATAATGATGACGTCGTCCCATGAGCGGCCATATTGCGCCGCATGCTCCTTGAGTTCTTTGTAAAATGCCTGGCCTTTATCCAGATCGTGTAGTGGCGTGAAGACGACTTCAGCAATTTTCGCCGCAAGCTCCTTGCCGGTATCGGAAGCGCTCGCTTGAAACAGCACTGGGTAGCCTTGAGGAGGGCGCGCGACGTTGAGCGGGCCGCGCACCGAGAAGTGCTTGCCTCGATGGCGAAGGAAGTGAAGCTTGGAAGGTTCGAAATAACGGCCAGTGCTACGGTCACGCACAAAGGCATCGTCATCGTAGCTATCCCAAAGGCTCTTCACGATATCCACGAACTCGCCGGCGCGCTCGTAGCGTTCGCTGTGGCCATAGTGGGCGTCACGCCCGAAGTTGAAAGCCTCCGAGGAGTTGGAGGAAGTCACCACGTTCCACCCGACACGGCCGTGACTGATATGGTCAAGGGAGGCGAATTTTCGGGCGATATGATATGGCTCGTTGTAACTCGTGGTTGCTGTGCACACGAGGCCAATGTTCTTCGTTACCGCGGCGAGCGCGGCAAGAAGCGTGAGCGGCTCGAAATAGGCCATATATTGCGGCCACCGAGAGAGGCCTTCTATATTGCCGTCGCGCGTCGCTATGGCATCGGCAAGAAAAATGAGATCGAACTTGGCCCGCTCTGCCGTCTGCGCTAGCCTGACGTAATGCTCGAAATTGGTGCCGGCATCGATCTGGGAGCCCTTGTCGAGCCAGGCGGCGACGTGATGTCCGGTTGGATGGAAGAAAGCCCCGAGCTTTAGATGGCGCCGTTGATGGTTCGAGTTCTGCATGTTGTCGTACTCTGATGTCGCCATCGACAATTATGAGCTCTCTCGTCGCTTGCGTGCGCACGAGTTACGAGTGCTTATCTATCTCACGGCGATTGGCTTAATCCAACAGAAAGTCGCGTCTTTGGGTTGGCCTGCGTCATGCCTGAAACTATGCTCCATCCGACTTGATGCCCGCGACTTGCGCTAGGACCCGAGTCCGCGCGCCATAGGAAGCTTAGCCTCATGTGGGATTGGAGTACGTTTCTCCACTATATCTACAGCCCTTACCTCCTGATGGGTGCGGGGATTTCCCTCGCAATATCGATCGGTGCAATGGCGTTGGGCATCGTGCTTGGGATCGTGGCCGCTCTCATGCGCATGTCGAAAAGACCTTGGCTGCGAAAGCCTGCCTCGATCTACGTTTGGCTGTTCCGCGGTACGCCCGTGCTCGTGCAACTCATCATCATTTATACAGGCCTGCCGCAGATCGGCATCACCCTCGGCGTCACCGCATCGGCTCTCCTTGGTCTGGGGGTGAACGAAGGCGCTTACCTTGCCGAGATCATGCGTGCGGGCGTCGCATCTGTTCCAAAAGGGCAGTTCGAAGCAGCACGGGCGATCGGTATGACCTGGTCGAAGATGATGCGGATCATTGTCTTTCCTCAGGCCGCGCGAATTATTCTTCCGCCGCTCGGGAATTCTTTCAACGGCATGATGAAGACCTCCTCCCTGGCCTCGGTCATCTCTTTGGAGGAACTGCTACGGCGGACAGAGCTGTTGGTGCAGGTGAAGTTCAAAGTACTCGAGCTCTTCTGCGTAGCGGCACTCTACTATCTAATTCTGACGACCCTTTGGGGATTCATTCAGCAATGGCTAGAGGCGCGGGCCTCACGCTCGGTAGGTTCGCCGAACGCCGGCAACCGTCCACGGGCCACCGCGCTCGCGATCGACAGCGCGACCCTTTCCCATGACGCCTCCTGAATCCACGCAGGGCTCGATGTCGCAGTTGTCGCAGCAGTCTGCATCAGAACAAAAAGCAGCGCGGCCGGTCGTTATCGAGGCGCGGGGCATTGAGAAGTCGTTTAGCTCCCTTCGGGTGCTGAAAGGCATCGATCTCAAGGTTCATCGCGGCGAAGTCGTTGTCATCATCGGTCCGAGCGGTAGCGGAAAGAGCACGTTTCTCAGGACGCTCAACCATCTCGACACCCCGGATGCAGGAGAGATTTGGATCAACGGCGCGCCGTTCGGCTTTGCAATACGCGACGGCAAGGTAGAGACGCTGTCCGACTCGACGCTCTCCAGTCAACGGCGGCAGATTGGAATGGTGTTCCAGCAGTTCAACCTTTTCGGTCATATGACCGCGCTGGATAATGTTCGTTGCGGGCCCTTAAACGTGCTCGGCCGCAAGTCCGATGTCGCGGCCGCGGATGCGCGCAGGCTGCTTGCGCTCGTCGGCCTCTCCGACAAGGAGGTCTCGTATCCAGCCGAGCTGTCCGGCGGCCAACAGCAGCGAGTCGCCATTGCACGCGCACTTGCCATGGAGCCCGCTGCCATGCTGTTCGACGAGCCCACCTCGGCGCTCGATCCCGAGACGGTCGGTGAAGTTCTCAACGTCATGCTCGACCTCGCGGCTAAAGGCATGACGATGGTGATCGTGACCCATGAGATTCAGTTCGCCCGCAAGGCGGCCGACAGAATCTTGTACATGGAAGATGGCATGATCGTCGAAGAAGGACGCCCAGCCGAGCTGGTGGATTCGCCAAAGCACGAGAGGACGCGGCGATTTCTCCGCATGGTCGGTGCGGCGCACTGATCAATTGCTTGATCGCCGGCGCGTAGAGGGCACTCGCTAGCCGGTAGTCAATGCAAAAAAATTACGGGCGCTCGAAGAGCGCCCGCAGGTCGAGATCGAGCCCGCACCAGGACTATTTTATTTCCTTACAAACAGGTTCCGGGATCGGTCCCGTAGTGACCTTGTATGGCGGAGGCAATATGCAATGCGCGTATTTATTAAACAGCGCATCCAGGCTGCCGTCTGCCTTCATGTCATTTAGCACTTTAACGACCGCCGCGGCGATGGTCGGATCCTTGAAGGCCAGCGCCTCTGCGTGTGGTGACTGCGCGCTCACCGCCATGCGGAAGAAGCTCGCTCCTTTATTGCGGTACCAGAAGGCCTCTTCTGTACCGATGAAAGCTCCGTCAACCTGGCCGGCGGAGAGCGCCTGCAAGACGTCCGCGTAAGTCCCGAACGTGCGGACGTCGATTTTCGGTTTGCCCGCCTTCTCCAGATCTTCGCTGGCTTTCTTGGCAAGCTGGTAGTCGACAGTCCCAAGTTCAGTCGCGAAGCGCTTGCCCGAGAAATATTCCGGTCCTTTGATTTCGTCAGTGTTCGATTTCGGAACCACGATGGCGAGCGTCGAAGCCCCATAGGGAACCATCAAGACCTGACTCGCCCGCTCGGGGGTGTAGAACATGAAGGAATTGATCATGTCGATCCGCCCCTCCTTGAGGATGGGGATCATGGTCGCGAATTGGGTCGAGTGATACTCCATCGTTAGACAAAGCCGTTTGGCGATCTCATTGCCGAGCTCGGGATCGAGTCCGATGATGTTGCCGTCATCGTCGATGTACTGGATGGGGGCCACGGTGGGATTGATTGCCGCGATCAGATGGCCCTTGCGCGCAAGCGGCGGGCGTTTGAGCGCAGGTTCGCAGTTTTGCGCCATGGCCGTGACCGGAAGGGCAAATCCGGCTGCTGTGATTATTATTGTGGCAAACAGTTTTCGTATCATGGTCACTCACCATTATTCAGGGTTGGATCGGTATCCGTTTGCGTCGGCACGGGTCGAATTCGTGAGAGCATATGGTTGTCGGCGCGGCAAGTTCTCGAACGCAGGCCGTGGGGAGGGACGTGAGCGGTCGCGCAATCCATCGCCCGTGATGATTTCAATGCTATTGATCGTACTGAAGTACGATCAAGCTGAAAATAGCCAACTGCAGCGGTTGGTCACCTAGCGGAATTCGTCCGGAATCCGGTGAAGACGTCCGCAATTGGCGTTGGAGCATCGACTATGCTGCGATGCGGTTGTCCAATCACTTCCAGCCCTGACAGGAGAGAGAACGTTGCGCTTAGATTTCGAGGGGATTCGCGTCGAACAATCCGATGGTGTGACCGCTTTTACGATCGAAGCGCCGCCTTTGAACCTTCTGTCCCGGCCCATCATTAAGTCGTTGATTGCGGCTTTCGGTGAAGCAGCCGGCGATGCCGCGACGCGCTGTATTGTTCTGAAAGGCTCAGGCACCCGCGCATTCTCCGCGGGCGCCAAGCTCGACCCCGCCAAGGCCTCCGAAGGCGGCGAAGAAGGACGGGAGTTCGGCCGATCGCTGATTCAGGCTATCGAGAAGTCGCCGAAGCCGGTGATCGCCGCCATTCGCGGCTGGTGCATCGGAGGTGGTTTCGCAGTTGCGCAGGCCTGCGATGTTCGCTTGGCGAGCGAGGACGCAATCTTCAGGACTGGGGACGCCTATATCGGCGTGATCCCGAGCTGGGGAATCAGTCTGACGCGCCTGGCCCATTTCATCGGGCGAAACCACACGCTCGATCTCCTGATTCTCGGCGAGGACGTGAAGGCTGACGAGGCCAAGGCGATGGGACTCGTGAGCAAGGTCTTTGCGGCGGAGGAATTCGACCGTAGATGTGATGAGCTGGCAAGACGTGTCGCCGGAGGCTCTCCACTCGTCTTCGCGGCCATCAAGGAAGGTGTCTACGCCCAATATTACAAATCGCCAGAGGCAGCGGTGGCTGTCGAGACGCGTTGGGCAGAGCGAATGGAAGGCACCTTCGACATGCGCGAGGGGATCGCGGCGCTGATGGAACGACGCAAGCCGATGTTCCGGGGAGAGTAATCGACGTGGCTGCGGCAATGGACGACCGCGAGCTGGTCGAGGGCGTGCGCGAAGTTGTCGGATCGGTTATCGACCCCATAGTCAGTTCGCTGCCTCCCGGGAAAAAGGTGACCCCCGACCAGTGGCGCGAGATGTACAGGGCGCTGCGTCCGTTTGGCTATCTCGGCAGTACTATCCCCCGCGAATTCGGCGGCGCCGGGCTGACCTATGTGCAATATGGCCTCTTGCTGGAAGAGTTAGCCCGCGGGCCGATCTTGTTGGGCGAAGTGGTCCCGCCACGAACGATCTACTATCTCGGCTCGCAGCAGCAGAAGCTTACTTTCTTGCCGAAGCTTTTCTCCGGCGATTTGGTGTCGACGGCCGCTATCACGGAGCCTCAGGCCGGCTCTGATCTGCGGAACCTGCGTTGTGTCGCGACGCTCACCGATGACGGCTATCGTGTCACCGGCAAAAAGAAATGGATCAAGCTCGGCGGCGATGCCGACTTTATGACGCTTATGGTGCGCGCCGGCGAACAAGCCGACGGCAAACCGTCCATCAGCCGCCTTCTGGTTGAGCGTTCGCGCTCGCCTTGGACCGCACGCGAGCTGCCATCGTTGGGTCTCGACGCGGTTTCCTTCGCCGAAATCGAATTCGACAACGTGCATGTGCCAAGTGAGAATCTCCTGGGTGATGCGGGTCACGGTGCCGACCAGTTCAATCGTGGCATTGAGGCTTCGCGCGCCTTCATCGGCATTCAGGCGGCGGGCATCGCTGATCGCGCGTTGACGATTGCCGTTGCCTACGTCAAGGAACGGACGGCATTCGGTCGACCGCTGGCGCGCTTCCAGGCAATCCAGACCTCGCTCGCAGATGCCGCGGCAAAGCTAGCCGCTGCCCGTGCCATTTGCCTCGAAGCTCTCGGCCAACTTGATTCAGGCCAGCGTGCCCCGCTGTCGGTCGCCAGGGCTAAGCTTTTCGCGACGGAGACGGCGGTCGAGATTTGCCATCTTGCGATGGACAGCATGGGAGCCTTCGGGCTTTCTCGTGAAGCGGGCGTGGAACGGTGCTGGCGCGATTGCCGCATGTTGACCGTCATCGATGGGACGTCCGGCATCCAGCGTCTGATCATTGGGCGCGAACTCCTCGGAACAGCCGCTTTTTTGTAAGAAAGAAAGGATGACGGTTATGGACAAGCCGGCCGCCCGCATCTCCATGCACGACATCCTCCACCCGAGGACCGTGGCGGTATTCGGAGCATCGGAGAGCAAGGATAAGTTTGGCGGCCGTATCATGAATTTCCTGGTGCGGCACGGGTTCTCCGGAAAAATTTTTCCGATCAATCCAAATCGCTCGGAAATATTGGGCCGTAAAGCCTATCCTCGCATCACTGATGTTCACGAGCCGGTCCAGGTCGCCATATTGGCGGTTCCGACGGACAGATTGCGCGACAGCATCGAAGAATGCATCGAGGCTGGGGTGGGTTGCTGCATCATTATCACGACCGGCTTCGCAGAGGCGGGGGAGGCCGGTGCAATTTTGCAGGACGAGATCGTCGGGCGTGCGCGGGCTGCCGGGATGCGGATCATGGGCCCGAACTGCATGGGTCTGATCAACACCAATTGGAAGCTCGCCCTGTGCTCGTCCGTGGTGCTCGACACCGATCGCTTCCTTACCGGCAGGATCGGTCTGGTCAGCCAGAGCGGCGCGCTGATGGTGTCGCTCTTCGATCGCGCGGAAAGTATGGGGATAGGCCTCGGGATCTGCGTGTCGCTGGGCAACCAGTCGGATATCGAAATCTGCGACGTGCTGGAATATCTGATCGACGACCCGGGCACGGCGGCCATCTGCCTTTACGTCGAAGGCTTCCGCGATCCAGCGCGGTTTGCGCGAGCTGCCGCCGCCTGCCGCAAGGCGGGCAAACCACTCGTTCTCGTCAAGACCGGACGGACGCCGGCCGGCGTGCGCGCCGCGCAATCCCATACGGCTAGCCTTGCAGGTAGCTTCGAAGCGCTTGCCGCCGTTTGTCGCGAACACGGAGTGGTCATCGCCGAAGATCCCGTGACCATGGTCCGCATTGCCGATCTCCTTGTTCGCTGGCCGAAGGCCGAGTCAGGAGGCATCGGCATCCTTTCGGGCTCGGGAGGAGGCGCCGGCATCATGGTGGATCGTCTTTCCCAGACGGGCATGCGTCTGGCGCGTCTCTCCGAAGACACTCGCGCAAAACTCGGCGAGATGCTGCTTCCGCCGCAGGCGGACAACCCCGTCGATCTCGGCGGCCGTCTCTTGCCGGAATCGGTGGAAATCTCTGACAAGGCTATGACGGTACTGGCAAACGACCCGGATGTTTCGATCGTCGTCGTCTATCTCGCCTCCATGCCTTTTTTCGAGCAGCGAACCCGGTTGCTTGGTCAAGCTGGGATGGCGAGCGGAAAACCGGTCATTGTCGTCGGCCTGCCGGGTGCTGCGGCAGATCGGCCACGGGCAGCTTTGCGCGACGTCGACTGCCCATATTTCGATTCAGTCGAGGACATGCTGGCGGCGCTGAGAGGGTTTCTTGATTATCGCGAGTTAGCCAAGACTGCCGTCACGCCGACGTTGCGCCCGAAATCCGTGCCGGCGGCACTTCCGGAAAATGCCTATTCGCTCACCCAGTTCGCGGAGCGTTACGGGGTTCCTTTTGCTCACGAACGAAACTGCGAAACTGTGGACGAAGCGGTCGCGGCGGCGCGTGACTTCGGTTTTCCTGTCGTCCTAAAGGGTAACGTCGAAGGCGTCACTCACAAATCCGATCTCGGCCTGGTCAGGACGGGTCTGAACACCGAGACCGAATTGCGGCAGGCTTGGGCAGCGATCGAGAAAGCTGCCGCGACACATGCGGGGGCGGCCAAATTCGCGGGATGCCTGGTGCAAGAACAAATTTCGCCTGGCCTCGAACTCATCTGCTCGATCCGACGCGATCCGCAGTTTGGCCCTTTTGTATTAGTTGGCGCCGGCGGCATCACCGTCGAACTCACTCGCGATACGATATCGGCGCCCGCGCCCGTGTCGCCGACCCGCGCCGAAGAGCTCCTGCGCAGCCTGCGGCTTGCACCGCTGTTCGATGGGTACCGAGGCCGCGATCGTATCGATGTCGGTGCGATCGCCAAAATCGTCGCGGACCTAAGTTGGCTCGCTTTCGATCTCGGCGAAAGGCTGGTCGATCTGGAGATCAACCCGCTCATTATCGGGCGAGCGGGCATAAAGGCGGTCGATCTGCGTGGCGCGCTTAATCCCGCCAAATAATTGCTCGCCTAGTAACTTCGGCGAGCAGGCTCGAATTCCACAGCGAGAAAGCCTTTGACAAACTTTTCCGGTCATCCCAATCTTAGACACAATTACATTTTCAGCGGTCCTGCGGTGCGCCGCGCGCATCTGGCAAGAAATTGGGAGGAAAACATGACCGGATTCATCAGGTTTTTCGCGGCCGTGCTGGCCGTTCTTCTTTTCACATTTGCTCAGGCGCGCGCAGAGGATAACGTCAAGCTTGCGCTCAACTGGCTCGTCAGCGGCAAGAACGCGCCGTACTTCGTCGCGCAGGAAAAAGGCTTTTACAAAGCCGCCGGACTGAACGTCGCGATTTCGCGCGGCAACGGCTCGGGCGACACGGTCAAGCGCATCGCGGTTGGCGAATCAGAGTTCGGCCTCGCGGACACCGCCACCGTCATCAGCGCGCAGACCAATGACAATTCGCCGGTGAAGATGGTCGGCATGATGTTTGCCAAATCGTCGATCGCGATCCTCTACAACAAAGAGGCGGGCATCTCGAAACCGACCGATCTCATCGGCAAGAAACTCGGTCGCTCGGCCGCCGGCGCGTCGGTGAATATGTATCCGGCATTCCTGAAGGCGAACAAGATCGAGCGCTCGCAGATCAATGAAGTCGTCGTCAGTCCGTCGACGTTCCTGGCGCTGCTGCTGTCGAAGCAGGTGGATGCGGTGCTCGACCAGAGCTCCTATCTCGGCCGCTATCGCAAGGGCGCGGCCGGAAGCGGCGCCACCATCAACGCGTTCCGTTTCGCCGATTTCGGCCTCGACCTCTACGGCGATGGCATCATCGTGCAGAATAGCCTAATTCAGAAAAATCCGGATCTGATCAAGCGCTTCATGGCTGCGACGCTTAAGGGTAGCGCTTATTCGTTCGAACATCCGGACGAGGCGATCGACATCCTGCGCAAGACAAATCCGGAGATCGATCATCAGGTCGGCAAGGAGGAATTGATCGACACCAAAGAACTGGCGATGACCGACGAAGTCGCCAAGCACGGCCTCGGCTACATTGACGCCGATCATATGAAGCGCACGCAGCAGATCGTCATCGAAGGGCTGAATCTGAAGAGCGCAATCCCTTTGGATACGATCTACACGCTTGACATTCCTGCCGCCCGGTTCCTGACGCGGCATGCAGCCGATTCTGAGGTTTGAACGGCTTTCGATGCGGTACAACACGAGGGCGGGTCAGCCCGTCCTCGCGATGCAAGACGTCAACGCGCAAATCGGCAGGGACGAGTTCGTAACGATTCTCGGGCCGAGCGGCTGCGGCAAGAGCACGCTGCTGAAAATCACCGCCAGCGTTCTACGCCCGACATCGGGCGAAGTATGGTTCGACGGCAAGAAGCTGATGCGGCCGACGTCCAAGATCGGCATGGTGTTTCAGCAACCGATCCTGCTGCCCTGGCGCAATGTTCTCGACAACGTCCTGTTTCCCATCCAGATGATGGGATTGCCAGTTTCGAAGTACAAAACGGCGGCGCTCGATCTGCTCAGGCTGGTGGGATTATCCGGCTTCGAACAGGCGATGCCTGGCGAGTTGTCGGGCGGCATGCAGCAGCGCGTCTCGATCTGCCGTGCGCTGGTTTATGATCCCACGATCCTCCTGATGGACGAGCCGTTCGCCGCGCTCGATGCCATGACGCGCGAAGAACTCGGCATCGAATTGCTGCGGATCTGGAACGAACGCAAGAAAACGGTTCTGTTCGTCACCCACAGCATCCAGGAAGGCATCCTGCTCGCAGATCGGGTGCTGGTGATGACAGCACGGCCCGGCCGCGTCGCCGCGTCGCTGCCGATCGAATTGCCACGTCCGCGCACCGTCAACATGATCTCGTCAAAAGAATATGGCCATTACGCTGAAACGATCCGTGACCTGATCGCGGCGACCTCTCTCAAGCCGCCGCAGAGAATAAGCCATGAAGCTCTGGCTACGGGGTAATATTGCGGCCGCAGTGGTCTTTGTCGGGCTGATCGCGCTCTGGGAGGTGGTGTGCCGGCTCGCCAAGGTGCCGGTGTGGCTGCTGCCGTCGCCCGCTCAGATCTTGACGGCACTGTGGTCGTCCAAAGACATCCTGCCGCTGCACATCTTTACGACGACGTGGGAGGTCCTGGCCGGCTTCGGTGTCGCGGTCGGCGTCGGCATTCCTCTGTCGATCCTGATCGTGTTCTCGGACTTTTCGCGCAAGCTCATTTATCCGTTTCTCGTCGTTCTCCAGTCGGTGCCGAAGGTGGCACTGGCGCCGATTATGCTGCTGTGGATCGGCTATGGGACCAGCTCGAAAATCTTGATCGCGGCGGTCACAGCATTCTTTCCGATCATCATCAATACATCCGCGGGAATGCATGCCGTTCCGGCGGAATTGCTCGAGCTCAGCCGTTCGCTCAATTCACCGCCGCTGATGGTGTTTTGGCGCGTGCGGTTGCCTTACGCCATGCCTTACGTGTTCAGTGGCATGAAGGTCGCCATGGCGCTGGCGCTGATCGGTGCGGTAGTCGGCGAGTTCGTGGGCGCCGACCGCGGGCTCGGCTATCTGATCCTGACGTTCTCCAGCACAATGAATACTGCGCTCGTGTTCGGTGCGATCGTGCTGCTCGCGATTCTCGGCATCGTACTATTTTACATCGTGACGCTGGCCGAGAAGATCGCGTGTCCGTGGTACATCGTCACTGATAAAGACCAATATATCTAGGCCGAGCGATAATGAGCGAACGAAGAGAAAATCAACATCTAAGCCTCGGCATTCTTCCGTCCGAGGGTTTGCAATATGGCCCATGGTTAGACAAGAACTCTCAGGTCGAGTTCCGGCAGGCCTAAATATGAATGTGCCGCTTTACGATGACGACCCGGCCCAAGACAGCCGAGAATTCAGAAGGTGTCTCGGCCAATTTTCGACCGGCGTAACGGTTATCACCGGGCGAGCGGGCGAAACGCTGGTCGGCATGACCGTCAATTCGTTTTCGTCGGTCTCGCTCGACCCGCCCCTGATCCTGTGGTCGCTCGACAAGAAATCATCGCGATTTTCCTCTTTTCAATTCGGCGCCGCATTTTGCGATCAACGTGCTGGCGGAGAACCAGGTCGCACTGTCGCGACATTTCGGTCAGCGCGATGCATGAACAGTTCGCAGGCGTCGAGTGGGAGAGGGGAAAGAATGGTGCGCCGCTACTGGCGGGGACCGCTGCCGTTTTTGAATGCACGCGCGAGGCGCTAGCACGAAGCAGGCGATCACGTCATCGTCGTAGGTCGCGTGACGCGCTCAATGTTGTTCGAACGGCGAGTGCTGTTGTTTTCGCAAGGACGCTACCGCATCCCTGCCGATCATCCCGATGATGTTATTCAGGCGAAAAGCGGCGACGTGCCTCAAGCGGCGGTCGGTGGCTCGTTGCTGCTGTCGTATTTGTTCCGCGCCAATCATCGTCTGTCGGCAGCATTTGCCCGCTTCCGCGAGGGCATGACACGCGACCAGCATCGCGTGCTCATCGGTATCGAGCGGCATCCCGACATTACGCTTGAGGAGTTGGCGCAGGAGACTTTCCTTGGTGCGCAGGCTACCGACGACTCAGTATCGTCGCTCTTGGCGGAAGGCTCGATTGCCAACACAAGAGGGAAATATAATCTAACAGATCGTGGACGTCTGCGCAGAGCGCGAGTTGATGGAGCACCTCGCGGATATGGAACACGAATTGCTCAAGGACGTTCCGGAATCACTTCAGAGCGCGGGCCGTCAAGTGTTACAGATATTGGCCGGTGATTAGGGGAATCGAATTGGTAGGCCTTCGCCATTTCGCCACTCAAAGCGCGACGACGAGCATGTCGCGGGTACTGGAACTCGACGAAAGGTAATCCTATGAATGAACATCATAATCCGAAGACGATCTCTGAGCGCGCCGATGAGCTCGAAGAAGAAAAAATGCACGAGATGGAGCGCATCATTACGAAATCGACGCTCGCCTACCTCATGGACGGGCAAGTTGAAATGGATACGAGCGCGGGGATATTGCCCAAGCACCCGGGCAAGTATTTCCTGATGGGCGAGGATCCGCGCTTGCCCAAAATGCCGGAGAAGCCGACGCTGGTCGATTATTTTCGTCACCGTTTCGCGTCGACCGCGCATCTCCTGCAAAGCGCGACCCACGCCTTGAAAGGCGGCCAGCCGGAGAAAGTCATTCTCGCGTGCCTGCTGCACGACATCGCCGTTGTCAGCTTCCTGCGTTGCGACCATGGCTATTGGGGCGCGCAGATGATCGAACCCTACGTGGATGAGGAAGTGTCCTGGGCCGTGAAGTCACACCAGGCGCTGCGCTTCTTTCCCGATGAGTCGGTGGGCTACGGTTATCCGGATATCTACAAGAAGCTGTTCGGGCCGGACTATAAGCCGGAGCCCTACATTTACGAGGAATACAAGCGAGCGCGACAGCACAAATGGTACATGACGTCGCGGCTGATTTGCGTGAACGACATCTATTCGTTTGACCCGAACGCCAAAGTCAATCTTGACGACTTCGTCGATATCATCGGCCGCAATTTCAAGCAGCCGAAAGAGGGACTTGGTTTCGACAACAGCCCGTCAGCGCATATGTGGCGCACGCTCCTGTGGCCGACACGTTTCCTTTGAGCGTGGCTCGCTAACGCCAAATCGACGATCAGTTTATGAGGCCCGCGCCGCTTACGCCTGAGGTCATCGGCTGACGGCGCTCGATCGCCCGACCGTAGCGGGAGAGCAAAAAGCAGATTGGCCAGAACACGAGAGCTGCGAAAACATAGGCCGTGGTCCGCACGTTTTGCGACATCAGCCAATCCGGGTCGGCGATACCCGCCTGCAATACGCCGACGAGGTCAAACAGGCCCAGAATAAGGACGATGGTCGTTTCCTTCACGATCGCTATACAAATATTGATCACGCCGGGTATCGAAACCGAAATCACTTGCGGCACCACAATCAGAGCCGTCACGCGCCATTTCGGCAGTCCGAGGCTGTAACCGCCCTCGATCTGGCTGCGATGAATGGCTTGCAGTCCGCCGCGAAATACTTCCGCGAAATTGGCGGCGTTGAACAACGTGAAAGCAAGCAGCGCCCGCGCCAGTTTGTCGGTTTGGAAGCCAGGCGGGACAAAGAGCGGAAACATCACGATCACCAGAAAGAGAAGCCCAACAAGCGGCAGGCCCCGCAGCGGTGTCGATAAATGCGCCGGCGATCGCTGAAATTATCGGCAACTCGGATTGCCGTGCGAGCGCGAGCAGCAGGCCGAGTGGAAGCGCCGTCACGATGGTCCAGGCCGCGATGACCACGGTCAGCATAATCCCGCCCCACAGGCTCGTCGCAACAAAAGGCAGGCCCGCGATGCCCCCGACCATCAGAATGCCAATCGCTATCGAGCCGGCGATCAGCATCAAGCCGATTGACAGGACGCTGAGGCGGCGCGTGCTCGATCCCGCCGCAACTGCTGTCGCAATGCCGATGACAGCCGCGGCAGCAAGGCGCCAGCGCTCGCCCGCCGGATAAGAGCCGTAGAGTAACTGGCCGGCGTGGGCGCGTAAGAAAATCCAGCAGGCGCCATCGTGGCCGACGCAATCCTTCGCCGATGTCCCGCTCCAGACCGCATCGAGCAGAAGCCAATGAACCAAGGCTGGAAGAGTCCATAGCGCGAGCGCGACGACCGCGGCCGTCAGCACCGCTATTGAGCGGCGAGGACACGCAACTGCGCAGAAAGTCGAGCACCCGGCGCCGCCAGCCCGGCGTCATTTGAAGAGTGACGCCGTTCATTGCCGCACCTGCCTGTTGACGGCGCTCGTTATAAAGGAAAACACATAGCCCAATGCCAAATAGGTCATCAGCGTCATCGTCATCACTTCGATTGGCTGGGCTGTCTGGTTAAGCACCGTGCCGGCAAAGACCAGAATGAGATCCGGGTACGCAATCGCAGTGCCCAACGATGAATTCTTGAGAACGACGACGTAATAGGCGCCGAGAGGCGGCACGATGACCCGCAAAGCGAGTGGAATGACGATCAGGCGCGAGGTCTGCCACCGCGTAAGGCCGAGCGACATTGCGGCGTCGGTTTGGCCGCGCGAAACGGCTTGGATACCGCCACGAATGATTTCCGCGATAAAGGCGGCGGAATAGATCGAAAGTCCGATCGTCAGCGCCAGCAACTCGGGCAGGATCGCGATGCCGCCGTGGAAATTGAAGCCCTGAAGTTGCGGGATGCTCCATGCGAAATCCACCCGGTAGAAAACGCCAACCGCAAGCGGCAAGACGATTAAAGGCAGAACAGCCCACCAGCGTTTTGCTTTCGCCAGCATGAAAACGAAAAGGACGACACCGGCGGCAAAGGCGCCAAACATCAGCACAAGCGAACGACCGAACTGAATCGACGGGATAAACAAGCCGCGGTTATTGAGAAAAATCAGGTCGGCGATGTGAAAACTCGCCCCCGGCGCCGGTAACGCCTGCACGACGGCGAAGTACCAAAACAGTAAGCTGGATGAGCAGCGGAATATTGCGAAAGGTCTCGACGTAGAGCGATGCCGCCGCGGCAACCAATCCGTTCGACGAGCTTCGTGACAGCGCCAGCACAAAGCCAAGAAGTGTCCCCACCGCAATCGATAGCAGGCTGACGAGCAGCGTGTTGAGAAGCGCGACGACGAAGACGGTGAAGTAGGTCGAGTTGTCGCTGTAAGGGATCAGCGTCTGCGAGATGTCGAAGCCCGCCGGGCGCGATAGAAACCAGAAGCCCGTCTTGATGCCGAGGCGGGCCAAATTCGTCGCGACGTTGTGCGCTATTCCGACGATGAGGACGACAACGCACAACAGGACGATAAGCTGGAGCACCAAGCCGAAACCGCCGCCACGCATGACGATCGCATAAGCGCGGTGCCAACGGCCGGGCCGTGGCGGCGGGCGAACGGTCGATACCAGGCTGGACAGCGCCTTGCGCTCTAGCGGAACGGCGGCGCCTGAAGAAGGCCGCCCTCGGTCCACAACGCATTCAAGCCTCGCGGCAGCTGGAGCGGGGTCTTTTCGCCAATGTTGCGCTCAAAGATCTCGCCATAGTTACCGACCTGTTTGATGATGTTGTAGGCCCAGTCGGCCGACAGGCCGAGCTTCTGCCCGAGATCGTCGCCGACGCCGAGCAGACGCTTGATTTCCGGACTGCTGCTCGGTTGACGCATCTCGTCAACGTTTGCTGACGTCACGCCCAACTCCTCGGCGGCGATGATGACAGCGGCTGACCAGCGAACGACATGAAACCAGGCGTCGTCGCCGACCCTCACCATCGGGCCGATCGGCTCCTTTGAAATCGTCTCCGGCAGCATCATGTGATCGGCGCGATTTTTGAATCCTTGCGAGCGCGCCGCGAGGCTGCCGCGATCGTTCGACCATGAATCGCAGCGACCGGCCTCGTAGGCGTTGCGCGCCTCGTCGAGGTCCGCGAAGGTCGCAAGCTTGTAAGAGAGTTTATGCGAGCGGAAATAATCGGCGATATTGAGTTCGGTCGTGGTGCCCTGCGCGACACAGATGGTCGCGCCGTTGAGATCCTTCACGCTCTTCAGATTGGCCGACTTGTGAACGATGAAGCCCTGCCCATCATAGAACATGACGATGACAGTCTGGATGCCGGTTCCGTTGTCGCGGTTGAAGGTCCACGTAAAGCGATGCGTGAGCACGTCGACGCCACCCGAAGCCAATGTCGTGAAGCCATCGCGCAAGCCCAGCGGCAAGAGCTCGATTTTCTTGGCGTCGCCCAGTACCGCGGCCGCGATGGCGTGGCAGAAGTCGACGTCGAAACCGCGATAATTACCCTGCGCGTCTTTTGATGCGAAACCCGGAGAGTTCGGCGCGACGCCGCAGCGCAAGACGCCACGCGCCTTCACGTCTTCGAGGGTGCCGGCGGACGCCGCGGCAACCAACGTGAAAAGTGCGGCCATCGCGCAGACTGCCAAGGCGCCCGCACGCAGTGATGATTTCGACATGATGCAATTCCTCCCCCGGTATCTTGAATTTTGAACCCCGCGCAACGCGCAAGGTCCGGCGCCGTCTCACGGACGCGCGGGCCATGCTGCCATGGAGTGCCAAACCGGCGCAACGGCGGTTGTGACGAGCGGAAAATTGACTAATAGTCCGCTGCCCCATCGGGGGCTGTCTGCGGAGGAAGCTGAAATGCCGGTGATCGACGTCCACACCCACATGTTCACGCACAAATGGCTGGAGCTTCTGAAGCGCGAGGGTGCGCCCTACAATACGAAGATCCGGCCGGACGGGCAGGAGGAGGTTTTTCGCGGCGAAACGCCGGTCGTTATTCCGCAAAAAGGACATTTCGACTACGACCTTCGCATCAAGCACATGGACTCCGCCGGCATCGACATTTCAATCGTCTCGCTGACGTGTCCGAACGTCTATTGGGGCAACGAGGATGTGTCCTGCCGCGCCGCGCGCGAGTCCAACGACACGATGGCCGAAGCGCAGACAAAATACCCGGACCGGATTCGCTGGTTCACGTCTCTGCCTTGGGAATATCCACAACGCGCGGTCGAAGAGCTGCGGCGCACATGTGACAACGGCGCTGTCGGCGTGATGGTGCTGGCGAACGTTTCCGGAAAAAGCCTCACCGATCCGTTTTTCGCGCCAATCTGGGCTGAGATTGATCGCCGCGCCTTGCCCGTGCTGGTGCATCCGACCGATCCACCTGGCGTTGACGTCATGGACATGACCAAGTTCGACCTCAGTTGGGCCGTCGGATTCATGTTCGACACGACACTCGCCTTCACGCGGATGATTTTCTACGGCTTCTTCGATCAGTATCCGAACATGAAGCTGATCGCCTCTCATGGCGGGGCCGCGCTGCCTTATCTCGTCGGGCGATTCGAGATGGGCGATGCGGTCGAAATCCCGTCGCGCCGCAAGATGAAGCGCAAGCCGACCGATTATTTGCGTCACATCTATTATGACTGCATCACCTACGACCCCGGCGCGCTGCAATATCTCGTATCGGTGGTCGGAGCCGAGCAAGTGATGTTCGGGACCGATTGGCCGCATCAGGTACATGACACCAAGGGTGCATTCGCCAATACGGCGAAGCTTCCGCAAAAGCAGTGCGACGCGATCCGAAGCCTCAATGCGCGGCGGATTTTCAATCTTTGAAGCCGAGATTTACACAGGTCTGCCTTTTCGATGCTCTTCGTGGCCACTGACCGACGTTTGCTTTTGACCAAAGCGGACATCGCAACTAAGTGACTTAGTACCGGTTCGGAGAACGCCTTCGCTTACGCAAATTTTATGGATCAGGTGAAGGCATCCATAGCACGCTGTTCGGTGATTGAGCTTTGACTTACGACAGAAAAGTGCTGAACAATCAATGAGTAGGCGCGTGCCCGGATCGGCTGCCGCGTAAGCAGCGCAGCGAAAGTACGATGGGCGGTCGATCCGCCACGTGTGTCATTACAAACACACCTCGACGGATTTTTGCCCGCTTACATTGACGGTCCAATTAGCCCGCGTGAGCCTTAATAGTTGGGTTGTTGGATAGGGGGCTTTCATGCGTGGAGTTAGCGTAGTTGGACTGTATTGTTTGCTTGCGTTCGGTGCATTCCCATCAGGGGCGGCAAAAGCCAGCGACGACAGCAAGCTGGATGCCATTTTACAGCGGCTCGACAAGCTTGAAAAACAAAACAACAAGCTTGAAAAAGAAAACTCAACGCTAAAGAAAGAAATCAAACACATCGAGGGCAAGCCGAACACGTTCGAGAAGCGATCGGTTCGCGCCGAACCTACTGCTGAGACCGCGATGGCCAGTGCACCAGCCTCGATGCCGACTAAAGGACCAATCAATTCACACTATGTGCCGATCGTTCCTGACTGGACTGGCCTCTATGTCACTGGACACGCTGGAGCCATGCAAGGATCGATCGGCGCCTGCTGCGTAAGCGGCGGTACCGCCGGCGGCGGTGTCGGCTACAACTGGCAGATTGAGCGTGTAGTTTTCGGACTCGAAGGCGATATCGATTGGTTCTACATGGCAGGGGTAGCCCAGATTAATCGCGATGCATCGCTCCGCGGGCGGCTGGGGTTTACTTTCGATCGGGTCCTGCTCTACGCGTCAGGCGGTCTTTCAGAAGGCTATATTCGGCCAGTACAGACCGGACCCTTCCCGTCATTCAGTTGGACTACTGGGTGGACCGTCGGCGGCGGAGCTGAATATTGGGCAACGCCAGAGCTCAGCGTCTATTCCGACTATCGTTTCACCTCATACAAAAATGACAGCTTCCCGTTTTCCCAGACGGAAACGTTTGCCATACGGGCCGGGGCAACTTGGCATTTCACGAACATGGCTTGGATCCGGTGATGAGCAGGACTTAAGTTCTCGCCACGGGCCGCTGGCGGAGCAAATATCGCTCCGCGGCGGCATGTCGGCTTAGGTTGGCTCGCGCGGCGCAGACGCAAACAAGCCGCCTGATCATACGCTGCAATCGATTAGGAAGGACCGCCACGAGGCGGTCTTTCTTTTTGCGGTGCGTTGTCGCCTTTTCGCACTTAGCGGACATCGTGATCGGCAGGCGTCACGTCCGCCGAATCGGCCTTGCCTCGCACCAAGAAACACAACACCAAGCCAATAGATGGGGCAGCCCCGACGCCTAGCGGCGCTTCTTTTCCGGCGCACTTTTAATTCGAGTTTGCGGTCGCTTTCTTTCTTGGGTTTCCTCAAGCTTGACGGAGACAATTATTAGCGGCCTCGTTTAGCCTGAGTACCTGGCGGCGTTGACCTC
>CAVPDI010000006.1:0-255645 GCA_963702605.1 uncultured Pseudomonadota bacterium | reverse complement strand
TGCGCTCGCGTTCCGGCAACCACAGAAGATTGGGCGAATGAAAATCACGCAACACCCACGTCTGGGCACCGCTGGTCAGCGGCAGCAACAGCTCATGCCAGTGCGACCGGTACGCGTTGCGCTTGATATCGTTTATCTTGACCCCGAGCTTGGGGAGATACCAGTCGAGCATCAGCTCGGCTTCAATCAGGAAAGCTTCCATGTCGTAGCTCGGCATCTGGTAATCAACGCCGGCTTCCACGGGCACGATGCTTTGCAGCTTCTCACTGTGCAATTCGGCGAGCAGATCGGTGGCCGCTTCGTAGCGGGTTTGTATCGGCGCCGGCGGATCGCCTTCCACAACCAGTTCGTCGCCGAGATCCTCGATTATCAGAAGCCCCGCTTCACGTTCGGCCGCAAAGATAGCCGGTGCCGAAAACCCGCGCCCGCGCAATGCGCGCGCCATCGCAATGAATGGCGTGACGCTTTCAGCGAGATGGGCGATTGCACTATAGGGCTTGCCATCGCGTACCGGCGGCCCGTCGGCCCGTCTTGGCGAATTCATCAGAATATAAGTGGCGCCATCGCGCGTCAGGCGCTCATAGCTGCGCGTCGAGGCGTCGCCCTGGATCCGGCTGCGAAGGGCCCGCCCGAAGCCAGAACGGTCGAGAAATTGCCGGACCGCCACGATACGTTCGACGCGTGCCGCGAACCGGCCGTAGCCGGTGACGCGTGCATTTCGGGCATTCGGTCCGTGTTGCGGGGCCAGAGTCAATGCGATGTCGAGACGATCGGGGGGGAGTGCCGCACCGGCGCGGTCGGGCCACTCCAGCAGCGTCACAGCGCCTTCGGGCCCATCATCGAGGCCAACCTCGGTGAGTTCCGAGGGCCCTGACAGGCGATAGAGATCCGCGTGGACGAGATTGAATTCGCGGCAGCGCATAGGTCTGCGTCAGCGTAAATGTCGGGCTCGGCACTTCAACAGACTCGTCGCCCGCAAAATAACGGATCAGCGCGCGCGCAAACGTCGTCTTGCCGGCGCCAAGATCACCCGACAGCGTTATCATGTCGCCGGGTTCGACCGCCGCGGCAATATCAGTCATCAGCTGATACGTGCCTGCTTCGTTGGCCAATGCCGCCGTGAAATTGTAGGTGCCGGAGGCGGTAGGAAACATCGAATCATCCGTTGCGAGGCCGCAACCTTATAAACGGATGCCGCAGCTTCACGCCAGAATGCATTCAAGTGCCGCTGCAGGTCATTTTTTGACGAGGCCGGCCCGTTCAACGATTTCCTTCCAAATCGGCACCTCGCGAACCATACGCGCGTGCAAGTCCTCCGGTCCTTCATATTTCACCAGGAATCCGGCCTTGAGCATTTTCTCCTTGATGTCGGGCTTTTGCAGAATGGTCCTGGTCTCCTCGCTCAGCCGCTTGATGACGCCGGGCGGCGTACCGGCGGGCGCAAGAAACATTTGCGATGTCTCGACCACGGCATTTGGAATCCCGGCTTCCGCCAAGGTTGGGACGTCGGGCATGTCGACCCAATGTTCGGCACCGGTCTGCGCCAGCGCCTTCAACGTGCCCGAGCGGATGTGGCTGATCAGTCCTGCGATGCTGACGGATGCGATGTCGGTGGTCCCTGATAGTGCCGCCTGCAACGAAGGTGCGGCTCCATTGAATGGCACATGCGTCAAGTCGATGCCGGCACGAAGCTTCAGTAATTCGACGGCCAGTTGCGATACGCTGCCGACGCCCGGTGAGGCAAATGTCAATTTTCCCGGACTGGCTTTTGCCTTAGCGATCAGGTCCGCAATACTCGTGATGCCCGACGCCGGCCGGGTGATGATGGCATTGGGCGCGGCGCCAAGAAAGGCGATCGGCGCGAAATCCTTGAGTCGGATCGTAGCCGACCTTGGCGACGCTGGGGTTGATCAGCACTACGCAAGTTACGACCACTAGCGTGTAGCCGTCCGGTGCGGCGCGTGCGCCCGCAGCAAGACCGATATTGCCGACCGCGCCAACGCGATTCTCCACGATGACATTCTGGCCGAGTTTCGGTGCGAGTTCGGCCGCAAGCAGCCGGCCGAGCAGATCATTCGGTCCGCCCGCAGGAAAAGGAACGATGATCGTAATGGTATGCTCGGGCCATGCGGCGCGTGCCTCATCGAGGGGCAGGAGTGCCGCTGCAATCAAGCCCGCGGCACAAATTGCGTGCGACAGGCACCGCGCGATCAGGGCGAGCCAAATTGTCATGCGAATCTCCCCCGTGTGGCCGAACGCATGCCGGCCACTTTTTCAGCTTGCGTTAAATGGTAGTGGAGCGCCAAGGCAGGCGCCAGAGCAGGCTATTGTCCGCCGGTCTATGGCCGCCGTTCGCCGCCGGCCCGTTCGCGTAGATATTCGCGGCCGGAGGCCGTCACGACCACGCTGCGTGCGACGACCCTCGACACTTTTCGCGTTTTACCAGGCCGCGATCGACGGCATCTTCCCAGACCGTCAGGCGCGGGCAAGACGTGCGCCAGGCATCGATGACGTCGGCATATGACCGTGGCTCTTTGCGCTATCCATTCCACGAGGTCATAGACCAGCGGTTCGGGCGCGGTACCCGGCACGTGTAAGGTGGACTTGCTTCGTTGCTTGAACTGGCAAGAGGCCAACTCCCGTGCAGAAAACGCGTCAATACTCATAGTCATACTCTGTAAGTGGGCATAAATCGGGCCGATGGAAATCTGAATTTTTGGGCCGCGAAGCCTGATTACCGCTGGTCACGCCGCGCTTTGCTTCTCCGCGTGCTGCACCGGAAACACGCAGGTGACTGTCGTGTCTTGCCCCGGCACTGAATTGATCGTCACCGTGCCCCCATGAAGTTCGACGAATGATCGCACCAGTGAAAGACCGAGACCGGGTCCACGGTGCTCCGAACCCATCGAGTCCGTTTCGAACCATTCGAATACTTTTTCCTTTGCTTCCGGCGGGATGCCCGGCCCGTGATCGGTGACGCTGAACGCCACGGCGTTTGGCCGCCGTTCCGCAATGAATGTTACATTCCCGCCAGCCGGGCGAAAATCCGACTGCGTTAGAGAGCAGATTGAACAAGATCTGGCGTAACCGGCGTTCATCCGCGATGAAGCTGCCGATATTGGCCGGAGAACGAATGTCGAGCGTAATACGGTTCTTGACCAGTCGATCCTGCACGCCTTCCGCCGCCGCTTCCATGCTGGCGCGGATGTCGACCTCGCCCAGGTTCAGGGTCATGGCGCCGGCATCAATGGTCGCGAGGTCGAGGATGTTGTTGATGAGCGCAAGCAAGGCATTGGTCGAGGCGGTGATGTAGCCGAGATATTCAGCCTGCTTTTGATTGAGCGGCCCGAAGGCGGGGTCGCCGAGCAAATTCGCAAAGCCGATGATGTTGGTCAGCGGCGACCGCAACTCATACGAAACGTGGTGCACGAAATCGATTTTGATAGAATTGGCTGTTTCCAGCGCCTCATTGCGTTCACGCAAGGCACGCTCGACATTGACGGTATCCGTCATGTCCCGGAAGGCAACGAGCGTCGCGCCGTCGGGTAGCGGGACCGTGCTGAGCTCGATGACGGCGCCATCGCGGCGCTCGATGCGTGTGGCGACAGGTTCACGATTGTCGATCGCCGTAACCGCGGCGCGCAGGTTCCGCCAGACAGCATTGTCGTCATGCAGGGCCTGGCACCAGGCCGTTATTGCTTCGACATGCGGATGCTCGTCGAGTGCCTCGCGTGATAGCTTCCACATGCGCTGGAAGGCCGGATTATGCAGCCGCACCCGACCATCGCTGCCAAACACGGCAACCGCCTCTGCCAAATGATCGAGAGTTTCGCTCTGGACCTTGATCAGCGCGTCGTAGCGCCGGTGCATATCCAGGCGCTCGGTGACATCATCGTATAGATATGTGACGCCGCCTTCCGGATTCGGCGTTGTGACGACGCGCAGCGTGCGGCCGTCGGGCAAATGCCACATCTGCTCTCTTGGCTCTATCGCGCGATAGGCTTCGTAAAGCTGCTGTTTCCATTGGCGGAAATCCTGCTCCTCAGGCAACTTTCGTTTGCTGCGCAGGATATCGAGCACAGCGGCATCGGTCGGCGTCTGATCGAGGAAGCCGGCGTCGAGTTCAAACAGCGAGCGGAAGGCTGCGTTGTAGAATATCAGTTTGCGGTCGACGTTGAAAACAGCGACGCCGGTTGCGAGCTGGTCCAATACCCGGCGGTGGGCATCGACCATGCGCGCGAGTTCGGTGCGCATGGTCTCGGTCTCTGTGCGGTCTATCGCGATACCTGAACTTCCTGCTGCGCCCGGCGCATCGACGACGTCAAAAACGCGACGCAACCCAGCGGCGATTGCAGGCAGTCGGCCGGAATAGGTCACGCCCGATGCGCGAACGCGATCAACTTCGATCCGCGCGGCCTGGTCGAGCAATTCCAACTCGCGCGCCACGGCATCCGCGGCATCTGCGGCTTCCACCGCACGGGCGTAGGCGGCGTTCACGAAGACGAGCTTGCCGTTGCTTTCGCGCGCCCACACCGGCGCCGGCAGCGAGTTGAGGAGGCCCTTCATCGTCTCGACTTCATTCAGCAACTCGTCGTGACGGGCGGCGAGATCCAACAGCTCCTGTTCGATCCCACCGACATCCCGCAGCCGCAGGATCGCGCGACCTCCGATCGCGCGGCCTTCGGCTTCGATGGGGTGTCCGGCGCGGCTTGTCAGCGTCGCCGTGAAGCTGCGACCGTCGTTGCGTAGTGCATCGACCGACTGCTTCCATACGGCGTGCGGCCGCCGGTTCGAGCCAGCTTCCGAACGCAAGAATACGTTCGGGCGGATTCCCGGGCACGAGCATTCCGATGTCACCGATGATCTCCGGCTGCTCGGCGGCCGGCGGCCACGTAAATATGACTTGCGGCTCCGACAGCAACAGCGCCTTGAAACGATCGACGTCCGTTTGCAACGCTGCAATCTCGTCGCGCATGTCGGCGCCGGTGCGATCCGCGGCCCGGCGAATACGCATCAGGACGACGATTGCGAGCAGCACAAAACCGAGCAATGCCAGAATGAGCGTAAGAACTGTTATTTCCCGTTCGCGCAGCACGGTGATGGCGCGGTGAATGGCATCCGGGGCGATCGAGGCAAGCGGAGCGTCGGCGCGAACCGGCGCGCTGTTCAGGACACAAAGCGTTGCGGTGACGAAGGCGGCGAGGAATCCGTCTCGCCACGGACGAGAACGCAGCCTCTCGTTCGCCGCCCGGATTATCTCCGGCATTCAGACATGCCCCAGGGATGCGAGCGGCGTCCGCCACGCCACTTCGCGAATCGGCTGACTTTACCCCCAAGATGAATCGCGCCGAAAGAGTCCAGACCGTGAACGGCCTCGTGCAAAGCCTTTGTTTTCAAGCTTGTGTGCTATTTCGGTGTGCGTGCGCCCTTCGTTGACTTATCGGATGACGGCGCACCCTTTGGCCGCTCGGCGGTATTCAACTTCCGGTTGAGCCGAATCCGCCGCTTCCCCGTGAGGTTTTATCGAGGGATTCGGCTTCGCGGAATTGGCCGCGGACGACCGGGGCTATGACCAGCTGGGCAATCCGCATCCCACGGGTGATCGCCACAGGTTCGTCGCCGAGATTGAGGAGCAACACCTGGACCTCGCCGCGGTAGTCGGCGTCGATTGTGCCGGGTGCGTTGAGAATTGTCAGACCATGACGCGCCGCAAGGCCGGAACGTGGCCGCACCTGGCGCCTCGTAGCCTTCAGGCAGAGCGATCGCGATGCCGGTCGGGACGAGGGCTCTTGCTCCTGAAGCAATTGAAACAGGAGCAGCGGCGGAAACGGCGGCAAGCAGATCGACGCCGGCGGCCTGCGCGCTCTGATAGTTGGGCAGCGGCAGGTCGCGGCCGTGAGCGAGGCGCACGACCTGGACTTCGATATCGCTCACCGTTTTTCTCCACTGAGCGAGTCAGCGATGCGCGCGACGAGCAAAGCGGCAACTTCATCCTTGCTTTGCGGCGGCCAGTTTTCGACGCCCGAAGCGCGTACGAGCGTAATGGTATTGCTGTCACCGCCCATCACTCCCGATTGCGGCGAAACGTCGTTTGCCAAAATCCAGTCGCAGCCTTTGCTGATGAGTTTTGCCTTTGCATTGGCGGCGACATTTTCGGTTTCGGCTGCAAAACCGATGACCAGTTTGGGCCGCTGGGATTTTCGTTTTGCGATCGTCGCGAGAATATCCGGATTTTCGACGAGAGGCAGATCCGGCGCGGTCTTGCCCGCCTGTTTTTTGAGCTTCTGTTCGCCGGCATTGGCGACGCGCCAATCCGCGACAGCCGCCGCAAAAACCGCAGCGTCTGCCGGCAGCGCCCGCTCGACCTCGCGCAACATTTCGCGGGCGGTTTCGACCTTGATCACTTTGACGCCGGGCGGATCGGGCACATTCACCGGCCCGCTCACAAGCGTGACGTCGGCGCCGGCGGCGGCCGCAGCCGCCGCAATTGCATGACCCTGCTTGCCCGATGACCGGTTGGCGATGTAGCGCACCGGATCGATCGGCTCGTGGGTCGGGCCTGACGTAACCAGCACGCGCATGCCCCGCAAAGAGTCACCGGTTCTGGCACTCAGCAATCTTTCCGCCGCTGTCACAATTTCCAGCGGTTCTGCCATGCGTCCCTGTCCGCGCTCGCCTGCCTCGGCCATTTCACCTTCGTTCGGTCCAACCTGCGTGGCTCCGTCCGCGACAAGCTGCGCCAGGTTACGTCGTGTCGCCTTGTTTGCCCACATGTGCGGGTTCATCGCGGGTGCGAGAATGATTTTTGCGCTCGTTGCAAGCAAGACCGCTGTCGCGAGGTCGTCGGCGTGACCGCCGGCGATTTTCGCCATCAGGTCAGCCGTCGCTGGCGCAACGATGATCAAATCGGCGTCGCGCGCCAATCGAATATGTCCGACGTCGAATTCACTGTCGGGATCGAACAGGTCAGTGAATACGCGCTCGCCCGCAAGCGCACTCGCCGACAACGATGTCACGAATTGCTCGGCCGCCTTCGTCAGGATGCAGCGCACGGCCATGCCGCGCTCTTTCAGGCGGCGGATAAGGTCCAACGATTTATAGGCGGCGATTCCGCCCCCAATGATCAACAGGACCTGCCTGGTATCTGCCGATGCAGAAATGCGGCGGCCTTGCGCCGCGGATTTTTGCAGCGACGTTCGCGGCTCGATCGGGTCGCGCGGCTCGATCCCGGGCTCCTCGGCTGCACCACGCAATATCGTGCGGACTTCATCTTCGACCGATCGGCCGTTGCGCGCCGCCCTCAGGCGCAGGCGCCTTTTCAGCTTGTCGTCGAGCTGCCTGACGGTCAGGGAGGCCATCTGAAACCCCTTAATGTTCATCTATTTAGCACCATTTTGCATACAGTGCAATCATTGCAATCACTCGACCCGGCAAATCCTCCGACCGAGGCCGCTTGACGGCCCCGATGCCTTGCTGTAATTAACCGTTAAGTTAAATAACTAGACGGTTATATACCGAGAGGCCGCCATGGCAGCCGACCGCCTGAGTGCCACGTTTTCCGCGCTCGCCGATCCGACGCGCCGCGCCATCCTGGCGCGTCTCGCGCTTGGGGAGACGACCGTCAGCGAGCTTGCCAAACCATTCAAGATGAGCGGGCCCGCGGTTTCCAAGCATCTGAAGGTACTGGAGCACGCAGGCCTCATCGCGCGTGGCCGCGAAGCGCAATGGCGTCCGTGCAAGCTTGAACCGACTGGGTTGAAAGGCGTTGACGATTGGCTCGAAATCTATCGCCGCCTGTGGGAGGAGCGCCTCGATCGTCTCGACGACTATCTCAAAATCCTGAAAGCGGAGGAGAAGAAAAATGGACGCAGGAAATAGCATCGACCTCGAGACCGATCCCCGCTCGATCATCGGAAGCCGCGTGTTCAATGCACCGCGCGAAATAGTATTCGCGGCGTTTACCGATCCGGCTCATCTGTCGGAATGGTGGGGGCCGAACGGCTTCACGACGACGACCCATGCATTCGACTTCCGGCCGGGCGGCGTCTGGCGTTTCGTCATGCATGGGCCGGATGGCCGCGATTACCAAAATCGCATTACTTACGAAGAAATCATCGCACCTGAGCGTATCGTCTACCGACATGGCGGTGGGGAAGATGTCGAGCCGGTCCAGTTCACCCAATCCTTGACCTTCGAGGATCTCGGCGGTGGCCGGACGCGACTTACCTGGCACGGACGATTCCCATCCGCGGAAGCCCGCGCGCACGTAATCAAGGAATACGGCGCCGACAAGGGCCTTTCTCAGACGATGGCGCGGCTCGCCGCGCATGTCGAAGCGAAAACAGACTTAGGGGCCTTCGCCATGGCCGCTTGCCGCCGAGACGTATCAATGGAGTGCGCGCAGGGCGTTACGCAATGCATCTGCGCTTATGCCGGCGAGCTGATGCTCAGTCTCGGCATGTGCCGCCTTCCACAGCGGGTAGGCCTTCACCAGCAGCGAGCGTCCGGCTGCCGTCAAGGCGAGACGGCGGCTGCGGCGATCCTCCTTGTCGACAGATATCTTGAGGAGCCTGCGACGTTCGAGCGGTTTAAGGTTGGCGGTCAGAGTTGTGCGGTCCATTGCGAGCAGCGACGCGACGCTGCCGAGACTTGGAGGCTCCGGCCGATTGAGCGACATCAGCAGCGAGAATTGGCCGTTGGTAAGACCGAGCGGCCTGAGCACATCGTCGAAACGCCGAGCCAGCGCACGGGCCGCGCGATGCACGTGCAAACACAAGCAACTGTCGCGCACCATATGGGTCGCGGCGAGCGGGAGCGAAACATTTTTGTCGTCCGAGTTTGACACGAGTGTATTATGTTGATATCAACGTATTTGTCAATGGCATGCAGGGGAGCAGCCGCCGCTGTCCCCGGAATTCCGAAAAGGCCGTAAAACCGGCCACATCTGAGGAGGATCGAGTCATGCAAGTTCAGCCCTACCTGTTTTTTGACGGCCGCGCCGAAGAGGCGATCGAGTTCTACAAAAAGACGCTGGGTGCCGAGGTCGATATGCTCATGCGCTGGAAGGACTGCCCCGACAAGTCGATGTGCACGCCCGCAAACGAGAACAAGGTGATGCATGCTTCGCTCAAGATCGGCCAGGCGCGCGTGATGGCTTCCGACGGCCGCAATACCGGCAATCCTGACTTCAAGGGTTTTGCCCTTTCGCTCGATGCGAAGGACGAAGCGGATGCCGACCGCATGTTCAACGCGCTTTCAACGGGCGGCAAGGTAACCATGCCGATGAGCAAGACCTTCTTCTCGCCGCGCTTCGGCATGGTGGCCGACAAGTTCGGCATGAACTGGATGATCATCGTCGAGCCGAAATGAATTCGGCTCCGGCCAGACAGGCGGAGGATGACAATGGCGAGTAATTTCGTGATTTCACGTGTGCTCGATGCGCCGCGAGACCTGGTATGGAAATGCTTCACCGATCCAGAGCGAATGAAACAGTGGTGGGGGCCGAAGGGCGTCAAGATCCTTGCGTCCAAAATGGATCTGCGCGTCGGCGGAACCTATCACTACGGCATGCAGACTGCCGGACGGAAAAGTAATGTGGGGCAAATTCGTCTATCGGGAAATCACCCCGCCGGAGCGGCTGGTGTTCATCAATTCATTCTCCGACGAAGCCGGTGGCGTCACGCGTCATCCGATGGCGCCAACATGGCCCTTGCAAATGCTTTCGACCTTCACGTTCGAAGAGCAGCCGGGTGGCAAAACAAAATTCACGGTGCAATGGGCGCCTCACGACGCCACCGAAGAAGAGCGCAAGACCTTCGACGCCGGCCACGCCAGCATGACGCAGGGCTGGAGCGGCACCATGGACCAGCTTGAGGCCTATCTTGCGAAGGCCAAATAGCCGCGTACAGTGGAGGAATTCATGGCAATCGCGAAGCAAAAAATCACAGCCCTGCCTGTGGTTCGATACGCAGGCCGAGGACGCAGCGAAATTCTATTGCTCGATCTTCAAGAATTCGAAGATCGGTAAAATTAGCCACTACACAAGAGCGGGCCACGATATTCACCACAAGCCGCCGGCTCGGTGATGGTCGTCGAGTTTGAACTTGAAGGCGCAGACTTTCACCGCCTTGAATGGCGGTCCTAATTTCAAGTTCAGTGAGGCGATCTCGCTGCAAGTGCGTTGCGAGAGCCAAGGCGAAGTCGACTATTTCTGGGACAAACTCACGCAAGGCGGACAAGAAGGCCCCTGCGGCTGGCTGAAGGATCGATACGGCCTTTCGTGGCAAGTCGTCCCTGCTGCGATCCCCAAAATGATGACTGATCCGGACCCGGCAAAATCCGAGCGAGTGATGAATGCCTTCCTGAAAATGAAAAAACTCGATATTGCGGCGATCGAGCGCGCCTATGCCGGGGGTCAGCCGTAATGCCCTCCCGCGACAAGCGCAGCGCCTTACGGCGAAGCACGCGTTAACCTCAAGCGTACCTTCGATGCGCCGCGTGCGCTCGTGTGGAAAGCCTGGACCGATCAGAAGATGATGGCGCAGTGGTTTGGCCCGCGAGGGTTCACCGCGCCGGTCTGCGAGCTTGATGTGCGTGTGGGCGGCAGCCTGCGTATCGTCATGCGCGGACCGGATGGCAATGAATATCCGATGAAAGGCACGTTTCGCGAGGTCGTCGTCCCTGAGCGACTGGTATTCACCAACATCGCAACGGATCTCGACGGGTAAGCACCTGCTCGAAGGCGAGACCACGGTCACCTTCGCGGAAGCCGGGTGGCAAAACCGTGCTCACGCTGGATACGCATGCTGTTGGCTGCGTGCCGATCGCCCCGCAAATGCTCGCCGGAATGGAAGCGGGTTGGACGCAAAGCATCGATAAGCTGGAAGAACTTGTGGTGCAGTTGACGCGCGGGCGGCATATTCGTGCGGCCGGTGACTGTTTTGGTGCCATCTACGGGCACGGAACATTCACCTAGCGGCCCGTAGCTACCAACACGTCAGATCAGTATCCAGGCGATGCCGGCGAGCAGCGCGGCAATGACCCAAAGCGCAGCCGCGGTCCAGCGGTTGCGGCGCGCTTCCGCAGCCCCGATTGCGGCAACCGTTTCGGGTGAAAGCACCAGGCCATCGCGCGTGATGTCATCGAACTGATCGAGCAAAGTGCCGGCCCGCGTCAGCAATCCCGGCACCTGGCCCAGGAATCGGCCGATTTCGCCGGCCCCTTCCACCGCGTCTTCCAGGCGCCCGACGGGGCCGAGATTGCGACGCGATCCACTCACGAACAACCGGTTCGGCGGTGCTCCACATGTCCAGCTTGGGATCAAGCGAGCGCGCGACGCCCTCGACCACCACCATGGTCTTTTGAAGCAAGAGCAATTCCGGCCGCGTGCGCATGTCGAACAATCCGGTCACCTCGAACAGCAGCATCAACAGCTTCGCCATTGAAATGTCTTCAGCGGTGCGGTTGTGGATGGGCTCTCCGATCGCGCGGATAGCCTGCGCGAAACTTTCCACCGAGTGATGGCGCGGTACGTAACCTGCATCGAAATGCACTTGCGCGGTCCGGTAATAGTCGCGCGTAATAAAGCCAAGCAGGATTTCCGCGAGGAACCGTCGTTCCTTCGGGCCGAGCCGCCCCATGATGCCGAAATCGACCGCGACAAGCTTGGCATCATCGTCGACGAACAAATTGCCCGGATGCATGTCGGCATGAAAAAAGCCGTCGCGTAGCGCATGACGCAGGAAGCTCTGGATCACCTTGCGGCCGAGATCCGGCAGGTCGAAACCTTTCGCCGCCAGCGCACCGTGGTCGCTCAGCCGGATCCCATCCATCCATTCAAGGGTCAGCACTTCCCGCGCGGTACGGTCCCAGTCAACTGCGGGCACGCGCAGGTCGGCATCGTCCCGCGTATTCTCCGCCATCTCGGAGGCCGCAGCCGCCTCGAGACGAAAATCCATTTCGATGGTGACCGAACGCGCGAGCGTAGACACAACTTCAATGAGCCGCAGCCGCCGGGCTTCCGCCGAAAATGCCTCGGCCTTTCGCGCCGCAAAGAAAAACGCGTCCAGATCCGCCTTGAATCGCCGTTCGATGCCGGGCCGAAGGATCTTTACCGCTACCGGCTTGCGTATGCCGTTGGTCTCGATTTCGGCGCGATGAACCTGCGCGATCGACGCGGCTGCCACTGCGGGGCCGAAGCTGGCGTAGATAGCCGAAAGTGGCTTGTCGAATGCGGCGACGATCGCCGACTCTGCTTCGCTTTGCGCAAACGGGGCCATCTTGTCCTGCAGGCTCTCGAGATTGCGCGCGATAGCGGTTCCGACCACGTCAGGACGCGTGGCAAGGAATTGACCAAGCTTAACGTAGGTCGGCCCGAGCCTGCTGAGTGCGGCCGCGAGCCGGCTCTCGCCGCTTTTCGCGCCGGAGCGCTCCAGCAGCCGCGCGATGGAAACCAGTGTCTTGGCTGGCAGTGGCAACGGCCGCGTGTCGACCAGCGCGAACACGCCCTCGCGCGCAAACACATAGCCGGCGCGAGAAAGCCGAAGCAGATGGGAAACGGCGGCGATCACAAACGCCAACCTGAGTGAAGCGCCACGACGCCGCCCGTCATCGGCGAATAAGTACGCGCCGGAAGCCCGCGCTTTCGATCATCCGTACGAAAACGCCGGGTTTTGGAAACTTGCGAATTGATTCGACGAGATAGCGATAGGCATCGCGATCACCCGTCACCATTTCCCCGATATGCGGGATCACCTGGAACGAGTAGAGTTCGTAGAGCCTGTCCAGGCCGGGCAGGTCGACGGAGGAAAACTCCAGGCATAGAAATCGGCCACCTATTCTCAGGACACGATAGGCCTCTTGCAACGCGCGTTCGATGCGAGGAACATTTCGGATCCCGAAAGCGATAGTGACGCAATCGAAATTACGATCGGGATATGGAAGCTCTTCGGCATTGCCCTGTTCGAAGATCGCGGATCCCTCAAGCGCGCGCTCGGACGCGCGTGAGCGGCCGACATCCAACATGTCGGTATTGATATCGCACACCGTGACGTGAGTGCCCGCGCCCCCCGCCGCGAGGATACGGAAGGCGACGTCACCGGTGCCGCCGGCAAGATCAAGCACCGAATAACTGCGGTCACCCTTGGGCGGGTTCACCGCCGTCACCAACGCGTCTTTCCACGCGCGATGCAGCCCGCCGGACATCAGGTCATTCATAAGATCGTAGCGCCGAGCGACCGAATGGAACACATCGTCGACCCTCGCCTGCTTGTCTTCGAGCCGGATGCTTTCGTAGCCGAAATGTGTCTGTCCGCCGCCTTGGGCCATGGCCAATAGTCCTTTGCGGGCAGGACCATAGCGCGCGCGGCCTGTGGGCGCTATGTGTCAGCGTGGGAGCGGTTAATCATGCCCGAATTGCCTGAAGTAGAGACTGTGCGGCGCGGCCTCGCGCCAGCCATGGAAGGCGCGCGCTTCGCCAAGGTCGAAGTGCGGCGTGGCGATCTCCGTTGGCCGCTGCCCAAGGGGTTTGCCGAAAAGCTGCATGGCAAGACGGTCGAAGGACTGGGCCGCCGCGCGAAATATTTGCTGGCTGATCTTTCCTCCGGTGAGGTGCTGCATGATGCATCTCGGCATGTCGGGTTCGTTTCGCCTTGGCAAGGACAGCACGCCCGGAAAATATTATCATGAGCGGAGCAAGAGCGGCGCGCACGACCATGTGGTCTTCCACATGTCGAATGGCGCGACGGTGACCTTCAATGATCCGCGCCGTTTCGGTTCGATGAAGCTCGTTGCGCGCGCCAAGCTCGACCAGGAACCGCTGCTGCGCGCGCTCGGTCCCGAACCATTGGGTAATGAATTCGACGCGGCGATGCTTGCGAAAGCCTGCGCGGGCAAGAAGACCTCGCTCAAGGCCGCGCTCAGCGACCAGCGCGTCGTTGCCGGGCTTGGCAATATCTATGTTTGCGAGGCGTTGTTCCGGGCCGGCCTTTCGCCGAAGCGGCGCGCCTCTACCATCGCCGATCGTGAGGGCAAACCGAACGCGCGCGCCGAAAGTCTCGTCGTTGCCATCAAGGCTGTACTCGCAGACGCGATCGAGGCCGGAGGCTCTTCGCTGCGTGATCATCGCAGGGCCGATGGATCGCTTGGCGATTTTCAGCACAATTTTCGAGTGTACGATCGCGAAGGCGAGCCTTGCCCCGGTTGCCGGGGCAGGATCAAACGCATCGTGCAGGTGGGACGCTCCACTTTCTATTGCCCGTCGTGCCAGAAATAGGCCACGCTACGCTGCCTGGAAGCGGGGGACAGTCGCCATGCGCAGTTTCGGCACGATAGCAGTCATGCTTGCCGCCACACTGACGACAGCGTCGGCGGCGGAATATCCGGATCATCCAATCCGGTTTATCGTTCCGCAGGCCGCGGGCAGTGCAACCGATAATATCGCTCGCATTGTCGCGGCCGAAATTTCAAAGCAACTGAACCAGCAAGTCATAGTCGATGACCGGCCCGGTGGCGCGCTCACGATTGGCCTCGACCTGGTGGCGAAATCGCCCCCGGACGGATACACGATCGGCATGGGGCCCATCGGCGCGCTGGCGATTACCCGACATATGGTGGCGAAGCTGCCATACAACATCGAACGGGATTTCCAGCCGATCGCGCTGATCGCGCGCGGGCACCTGCTGCTTGCCGTATCGCCGAAATTGCCGATCCATTCCGTGCAGGAACTGATCGACTACGCGAAGAAAAACCCGGGCAAGCTCACCAATGCGTCGTCCAGCAACGGCTCACCCGGCCATGTCGGGGGCGAATTGTTCAAGTACATGACGGGAACCAAGATCGTCCATGTGCCATATCGCGGCGGCGCGCCGGCGATAACCGACCTGATGGCAGGCCATGTTGATCTCATGTTTGAAAGCCTGCAATCGATCGCGCCTTTCGCGCGCGATGGAAAAGTGCGCGCGCTCGGCGTCAGCGGAGCGAGCCGCTCGCCTGCATTTCCGGATCTGCCCACAATCGGCGAGACCGTGCGCGGCTATCTGGCGCCAACCTGGACCGGTGTGATCGCGCCGGCAGGCGTGCCGCGGCCGATCGTCGAAAAGCTCAACGCCGCGATAAACAAGGCGCTCGCTTCGGACTCGTTCAAGGAAAAGTTCGCCAAGATCGGCGACGAACCGGCTGGCGGCACGCCTGAGGATTTTGCGGAAACGATCAGAACCGATTCCGCAAAATGGGGTGATGTCGTGCGCCGCTCCGGCGCAAAACTCGAGTAAGCCAAGGACCGGATCATGAGCTATCAGAATATTGTCGTCGAAACACGCGGCCGGGTTGGCATCATCCGCCTCAGTCGCCCGGAGGCCCTCAACGCACTCAACAAGGCCCTGATAACTGAACTGACCCAGGCCATCGAGGCCTTCGATGCTGACGACAAGATAGGCTGCCTGCTCATTACCGGCAGCGAAAAAGCATTTGCTGCTGGAGCAGATATCAAGGAGATGGCCGACAAGTCGTTCATCGAAGCCTATCTCGGTGATTTCGTTTCAAACTGGAATGCCGCGGCCCGCGCGCGCAAGCCGATCGTTGCCGCGGTTGCAGGCTTCGCGCTCGGCGGCGGCTGTGAGCTTGCGATGCAGTGCGACGTCGTGATTGCGGCAGACACCGCCAAGTTCGGTCAGCCGGAAATCAAGCTCGGGGTCATCCCCGGTATCGGCGGGACACAAAGGCTCACGCGCGCGATCGGAAAAGCAAAAGCAATGGACCTGATCTTGACCGGCCGCATGATGGACGCTGTCGAGGCGGAAAAGTCCGGATTGGTGGCGCGCGTTGTGCCGGCGGCCAATTTGATGGAAGAGGCTGCAAAAGTAGCCGAAGTCATCGCCAATATGTCGCTGCCGTCCGTGCTAGCCGGCAAGGAGGCAATCAACGCCGCGTTCGAAACATCATTGGCCGAAGGCGCGCGCTTTGAAAGGCGCATCTTCCAGTCGCTGTTCGCGACTGAAGATCAAAAGGAGGGAATGAGGGCATTCGTCGAGAAGCGTCCGCCAAAATGGAAAAACGAATAATGGCGTCACTGAACATTTGGGATTGCAGGCTGCGTTGGCAGAACGGCTGAAGAATTATTTTCTGACGCAGATAATCCTGACCACCGCCGCCACCGCCGCCGCCTTGGCGTCGCCGGCCTGCGTCACGGGAGTCACGCCGTGCGCTGCAAGAAAAGCGCGAATCGCCTCGGTGGACACGAGGCGAACCGGTGGCGCGGCCGGTTCGGTACTGGCAAGCACAAAATTGCGCATTTCCATGATGCCAAGAAATTGACCTTGGCCATCAATAGCAGCGGCGCCGGAAAAACCCGCCATCGGCATCGGCTGGCGCAGCTCGATACCGCTCGCCTGCGTCAGTCGCGCCTTGATTTCGGTGAGCTTTTTTGCGCCATTCTGCTCTTTTGGATCGGGAATGCCGACCAAAGTGACGTCGCCTTTGGGTGAAACGTCGGGCATAAGAGCAATCGGAGTGACCTTGAGCGGACCGTAGACGCGCAAGAGAGCAAGACCATTTTCATGGTCCTCGGCAACGCGGTCGGCATCGCCCAGACCGGCCGCAACGATCACCTGACAACCCGCCGCAAGTTTGCGGTCGGTCACAATGTGACCCCGTCTGCTCACGACCAGTCCCGTTCCGTATTCAACGGATTTGGCGGTTGCCGCAAACGGCAAGCCACGTTCGGGGAACGGCGCAAATGCGCTCGTCATCGCCGTCATCACCGGCGCAACGATGGTTTCCATCATCTGATCGAAAAGCACGGTGACGCCGCGAATTTCGCCGTCGCGTGCATAGGCGCGTACGGTGAATTTCTTTAGACCCTGCATGCCGCCGATGACGAAATCTTCATCGCGCAACGTGCTGGTATTCGATCTTGCGGCTGGCAGGCTCCTTCTTCTGCTGATCGAAGAATGCACTAAGCTTGAGATCGGGATTTTTGACACGGAAGGTTTCGACTTGCACTTCACCATGCGCCGATGACCAGCGTGTCCCGCGGGCAGCGTCGCGCACCTGCGACACGAGTTTCAACGGGAGGCCAATTCGTACCCCGGTCGCCGGGTCGACAACGACTGTCCAGCCGAATTCTTTCTCGTGCGCCTGAGCCGCTGCGAGCAAGGCCGCCCGCTCCGTGGCGGAAAGCACGCCGGTAATTTTGGATTTCGCGCGCCTTTGGTAGTTTTTGACGGCGGCCGAGAACGGATCCTCTGCGCCGATCGAACCGGTAAAATCGCCCGACCAGAACAGAGCCGATTGAATTTTGAGGCGCTCGCCGTCGGGAATTGCCGGTTCGGTTGACGGATCGAGCTTAACCGGCCCTAGCGACCGCCACCGTGGACTTCGCAGGTACGGTCGCGGGTGCGGTAATCTTCGGTGCGGCGGCGATCGCGGAAGATTTGGCAATTTTAGCTCGCGGCGCGACATGGACCGGTTTTGGCTTTGCGGCGGGCTGCGCGGGCGCCGGGATGAGTCCGGGCAATTCCTGCGCCGGCGCCGAAGCGGCGCCGAGCACAAGCGCAAGGATCATCGTAGACCCAGCCAAACGCATTGCGAGAACGCCCCCGAGCTCATTTTTTTCGAACCTTAGCCCATGGGCACGAAGGTGCAAGGCGGGCTGGGGACTGCGGCCGCCGCGCCTATATGTTGTAGGGCTGGCCCAAAGCTTTGCGGGGCCATATAGGGTTAACCACCATGCTCGATGGCAAAGAACTCGAACGTTACGCGCGCCATATCGTGCTGCGTGAAGTGGGCGGACCCGGCCAAGCGAAGCTGAAAGCTGCGCGCGTGCTTGTCGTCGGCGCCGGCGGCCTGGGCGCACCGGTGATGCTCTATCTTGCCGCGGCTGGCGTGGGAACCCTTGGCGTCGTCGACGATGACGCGGTATCGCTATCCAATCTTCAGCGTCAGGTGATCTTTGCGACCGCCGATATCGGCAAGCCGAAGGTCGATCGCGCGGCCGACGCGGTAACGAAGCTCAACCCGCACGTTGCGGTTAAAACACACCACGTGCGACTAACCGCTGCCAACGCCCTCGATCTGATCGGGCGCTACGATATTGTCGCGGACGGTTCGGATAACTTCGCGACACGTTACCTTGTTTCCGACGCCTGCTATTTCGCAAAAAAACCGCTCGTCACCGCTGCAGTGGGGACGTTTGACGGCTCGCTCACGTCAATCCGCGCACACGAAACGCGTATCGACGGATTGCCCAATCCGACCTACCGATGCCTGTTTCCGGAACCGCCTCCGGCGGGCTCGGTGCCCGCCTGCGCCGAAGCCGGAATTCTCGGCGCCCTGCCGGGTGTGCTCGGTTCGCTGATGGCGCTTGAGGTCATCAGAGAGGTCGTGGGCTTCGGCGAAGGGCTGGTCGGTCGCCTGCTGATGGTTGACGCCCGTTCGATGCGGTTCGAGACGTTGAACTATGCGTGGGATCCGGACAATCCGCTGACAGGCAAAAAGGCGACGATCAAGAACCTCGCCGCCCACGGCTAAGAGTTGCTTCACAGCATTGAAGGGAGGACTCGATCGGGCGGCCGATGGCCGTCCATGAATGTCTTGATGTTGATGATGACTTTCTCGCCCATGTCGACACGGCCTTCGATCGTGGCCGAGCCTGTGTGCGGCAGCAGCACGACTTTTCCGGCGCGAGCGAGTTTGACCAGCTTGGGATTGACCGCGGGTTCATGTTCAAAGACGTCGAGACCCGCGCCGGCGATGTCGCCCGCTTCGATCAATCGGGCGAGGGCGTTCTCATCGATCACCTCGCCGCGCGATGTATTCACGATAAAGGCGTCCGGCCGCAGCATTTTGAGCCGGCGTGCCGAAAGCAGATGATAAGTTGCCGGAGTGTGGGGACAATTCACCGACACAATGTCCATTCGGGCGAGCATCTGGTCGAGGCTCTCCCAATAGGTCGCATCGAGTTCCTCTTCGATCTTAGGCGCCACGCGCCGCCGATTGTGATAATGAATTTGCAATCCGAATGCGCGCGCGCGTCGGGCGACTGCTTGGCCTATGCGTCCCATCCCGATGATGCCTAGACGCTTGCCCCAAATGCGGTGGCCGAGCATCCAGGTCGGCGACCAGCCCGTCCAGTCCGTATCCGTGGTCAGGACATGAGAACTTTCCACCAGACGCCGGGGAACCGCGAGAATCAACGCCATGGTCATGTCCGCAGTGTCCTCGGTGAGGACACCAGGCGTATTAGTGACGGTTATCCCGCGTTGAACCGCTGTGGCGACATCAATGTTGTCGACGCCGTTGCCGAAATTCGCGATGAGCTTGAGTTGGTCACCGGACTTGCTGAGAACCGAAGCGTCGATACGGTCGGTCACCGTCGGCACCAGCACGTCGGCCGTTTTGACCGCTTCGGCGAGCTGGGCCTGCGTCATCGGTTTGTCATCGGGATTGAGGCGGGTATCAAAAAGTTCCCGCATCCGCAGCTCGACAGCGTCGGGCAGCTTGCGAGTCACGATAACCAGCGGCTTTTTTGTCTTCGCCATCTCGTCTCAACTGGAGAAATTGGCGGCGGGGCCGCCAGTGCGCTGCAGATTTAGCCCTCATTAACCGTGCTCGTCGACACTGCGCATCACACCAAAATTCATCGTTTTTCCTACCAGATGAGCCAGACAACACAAAGCTTCCGAACCGCGCTGGCCTGCCTCGTCCTGGCGGCCGGCCTCGCGGCGCTGCAGCCGGAGCCCGCCCGATCCGCGGGCGATCTTGCCACGGGCTCGGTCAGCGGCCTTCCGGTTCCGCGCTTCGTCAGCCTCAAATCGGACCGGGTCAATGTCCGCTCGGGTCCCAACAAGGATCAGGATGTCCGCTGGGTCTACACTCACGCCGGAATGCCGGTCGAGATCACTGCGGAATTCGAAAACTGGCGCCGCATCCGCGATTGGGAGGGAGCGGAAGGCTGGGTCTACCACTCGCTGTTATCGGGCAAGCGCATGGCCATGGTGCTCTCGAAATCAAAAGATGAGCTTGTCGCGCTTTATGAGAGCCCTGACGCCGAATCGGCAGTGACGGCGCGCCTGCAATCCGGGGTGCTGGGATCACTCAAGTCCTGCGACGGCTCTTGGTGCCAGTTCAGCGGTAAAGGCTTCGACGGCTATATCCGGCAGGAACGGTTGTGGGGCGCCTACCCGAACGAAAAGGTGGATTAAAAGGCCGCTAAATTGTCGCGGATTCAGCTTTTCCGCCGCAGCCGCACGACAACATCGACGCGGGCGATTTCGAAGCCTTCGGGCGGCATCGGCGTTTTGCCGATGATTACCTCGGCGCCGGGTATATCGAGGACTTCATCCTCGCCTTCGACAAAGAAGTGATGATGTGCAGTGACGTTCGTGTCGAAATAGGCTTTTGATCCGTCGACCGCGACCTGGCGCAGAAGCCCGACTTGGGTGAATTGGTGGAGAGTGTTGTAGATCGTCGCGAGTGACACTGGGACTTTCGCGCGTGTGGCTTCCTCGTAGAGCATTTCGGCGGTGAGATGACGGTCGCCCTTGCCGAAGAGAATCCAACCCAATGCCATACGCTGGCGCGTCGGCCGCAGTCCGACCTGGCGCAGCATTGCCTTCACGTCGTGCCATGGGCAACCGGTGAGCGCGGACCGATCAGGTGAAGGATGTTCGCCGGCGATCAGCTTCGGTACCACCGCATTGCGAGTAACGGTCATGCTTATTCATGCCTAAACAGCCGGCCCCGCGCGAGGACCAGCGAAAAACTGTTTCATATGCAACATATACGAACTGACCGGCCAGATGCAACCGCCTCGCAACTGACCAAAATTGTGTCCTGTCAAGGTATTACGCGCCAAATCCGACGCTCATCCGTCGTCTCGCCATCTTTGCCCGTTAGGTCTGGTATGTTACCTAACTAGGCATGGGAATTCAGCCAAGCCAGCTGCATGAGGACGCGACGTCTATGGAACCGCGGCGGCACAGCTTCGAATACGAAGATCTGCTCGCTTGCGGCCGCGGCGAGTTGTTCGGCACGGGCAATGCACAATTGCCGCTGCCGCCGATGCTGATGTTTGATCGCATCGCCGAAATCAGCGAGGCGGGCGGCGAGCACGGCAAGGGCATGATCCGTGCGGAGCTCGCGGTGAAGCCGGAACTCTGGTTTTTCCTTTGCCATTTCAAAGGCGATCCTGTGATGCCGGGATGTCTTGGTCTCGACGCGTTGTGGCAGCTGGTCGGCTTTTTCCTCGGCTGGCTCGGTGCGCCGGGCAAGGGCCGCGCGCTTGGTCTCGGCGAGTTGAAATTTTCCGGACAGGTCCTGCCGACGGTGAAGAAAGTGATTTACGGCATCGACATCAAGCGCGTCATGCGCTCGAAGCTGGTGCTGGGTATTGCCGATGGATGGCTTTCGGCGGACGGCAATATCATCTACCGCGCCAGTGACCTCAAGGTCGGCTTGTTCAAGCAGGATGAGGCTTTACAGCCGAGCGGCGCTTGAGCCGGGGGGCTTGCGGAGTTGTCTCAGCGGGCCAATCTTTGGCCAATCAGCGACAGACCGCGGCGGCAATTTAGGGGTCAAAACACCATGCGACGTGTCGTCGTCACCGGAATGGGCATTGTCTCATCCATCGGTAACAATACGCAGGAAGTGCTGGCCAGCCTGCGCGAAGCCAAATCCGGCATCGTACGTGCCGATAAATATGCCGAACTCGGGTTTCGGTGCCAGGTCCACGGCGCGCCGCGTCTCGATCCGGAAGAAGTCGTCGATCGTCGCGCCATGCGTTTCCTTGGCGGCGGCGCCGCCTGGAATCATGTGGCCATGGAACAGGCGATCCGCGATTCCGGTGTTGAAGATCGTGACATATCCAACGAGCGCACCGGCATCGTGATGGGGTCGGGTGGGCCGTCGTGCCGCGCTCTCGTCGAAGCAGCCGACACGGCCCGCACAAAAGGCCCTAAGCGTGTCGGCCCATTTGCGGTGCCGAAGGCAATGTCTTCGACGGCTTCCGCAACGCTTGCGACCTGGTTCAAGATCAAGGGCGTGAACTATTCGATCTCGTCCGCCTGCGCGACATCAAATCACTGCATCGGCAATGCCGCTGAACTGATCCAGTGGGGCAAGCAAGATCTGATCTTCGCCGGCGGCTGCGAGGAACTCGACTGGTCGCTTTCGGTACTTTTCGACGCAATGGGCGCCATGTCCTCGAAATTCAACGCGACGCCCGAAAAGGCTTCGCGGGCATATGACAAGGATCGGGATGGATTCGTTATCGCCGGCGGCGCGGGCGTGCTGGTTCTGGAAGAACTCGAACACGCCAAAGCGCGCGGCGCCAAGATTTACGCCGAGGTCGGCGGATACGGCGCCACGTCCGACGGCTATGACATGGTAGCTCCGTCAGGGGAGGGCGCGGTTCGTTGCATGAAAATGGCGCTGGAAAATGTCAAGGCGCCGGTCGATTACATCAATCCGCATGCCACTTCGACGCCGATAGGCGACCTGAAGGAAATCGAGGCGATCCGCGAGGTGTTCGGCAGCAAAATGTCCGCCTATCTCGGCGACCAAGTCGCTTACCGGCCATTCCCTCGGCGCCACCGGCGTGCAGGAGGCGATCTATTCGCTGCTGATGATGCAGAGCGGGTTCATTTGTGAAAGCGCAAATATCGAGAATCTCGATCCGGCTTTTGCCGACATACCGATCGTGCGCGAGCGCAAGGACAATATTTCGCTTGGCTGCGTACTGTCGAATTCGTTCGGCTTTGGCGGCACCAACGCATCGGTAGTGTTCAAGCGGCTGGATGCGTAACGGATGATCTGGCTGCGCGAGAAAAGTACTGAACGTCGTGGCCGGGCATAGCCGTTCGCAGAACGGCGTGCTTTCGCACGCCTATGTCCCGGCCATCCGCGTCTTTAAGACACCGAAGCTGGACGGAAGATGTCGATGCCCTTCACAAAGGCGGGCACGACGACGGAGAGGCGAGACGATGCAAGGGCTGATGGAGGGAAAACGCGGGCTGATCATGGGGGTCGCAAACGACCACTCGATCGCTTGGGGCATTGCAAAAACCTTGGCGCAGCACGGCGCAAAACTAGCCTTCACCTATCAGGGCGATGCGCTCGCCAAACGCGTAAAGCCGCTCGCTGAAGAGGCGGGGTCGATCATTTGTAATGCCATGCGACGTCGAGGACATCGCATCGGTCGATGCTGTTTTCGACGCAATCAAAAAACAATGGGGCACGATGGATTTCCTCGTGCACGCGGTCGCTTTTTCCGACAAGAATGAATTGAAGGGCCGTTACGCTAATTCCACGCGCGAAAACTTCATTCGCACCATGGTGATCTCCTGCTATGCATTCACAGAGGCCGCCAAGCGTGCCGCGGTGCTGATGCCGAATGGCGGCGCCATGGTAACGCTGACATACAATGGCGGCCTTCGTGCCATGCCGAACTACAACGTGATGGGAGTTGCCAAAGCGGCCCTTGAAGCTTCGGTTCGTTACCTTGCAGTAGATTTCGGAGCGCAGAAGATTCGCGTCAATGCCATTTCGGCGGGCCCGATCCGCACGCTTGCCGGCGCCGGAATCACCGATGCCCGCTATATGTTCGCATTCCAGCAGAAATATTCCCCGCTCGGTCGGGGCGTGACACTGGAGGAGCTGGGCGGCGCCGGACTTTACCTTCTGTCCGATTTATCGAATGGCGTCACCGGTGAAATCCATTTCGTCGATTCCGGATACAATGTGATCGCGATGCCGCATCCGCAAGCGCTTAAGAATGCCGGCGGCGCGGTGGAAGGGAACAACAACGACGGGCAGTAAGACCGGTTCCATATATTAAGACGGCCGGGAATTTCCCGGCCGTTCTGCATTTCGTTGGCCCTCATTAGTCATGGCCGGTTAGTCAGGCCGGTTAGTCACGGCCGGTTAGTCGTGGCCGGGCTTGTCCCGGCCATCTCGCTTAGGCACGCGCTCTGCCTTTCTCATCGGGTTCAGCGGGTCACGGCGCTCGCGCGCCGGCCCGGTGACGGCGACTGATCTCGATCAGGCAAGGTCGAAGCGGTCCAGGTTCATCACCTTGGTCCACGCCGCCACGAAGTCTTTCACAAACTTCTCCTTCGAGTCCGCACACGCATAAACTTCCGCCAGCGCCCGCAGCTGCGAGTGCGAGCCGAAGATCAGGTCGACGCGGGTGCCGGTCCACTTGACCGCGTTCGTCTTGCGGTCGCGGCCCTCGTATTCGCCGTCAGAGCCGGCGGGCTGCCACTGCGTGCGCATATCGAGCAGGTTGACGAAGAAGTCGTTCGTGAGTGTGCCGGGCTTCTTGGTAAAGACGCCATGCTTGGAGCCGCCTGTATTGGCGCCGAGAACGCGCAGGCCGCCTACGAGAACCGTCATCTCCGGCCCCGTCAACCGCAGCAATTGCGCTCGATCCACCAATGCCTCCTCAGGCGCCATGAACTGCCGCTTGCCGCTAATGTAGTTGCGGAAGCCGTCGGCCCGCGGCTCGAGCGGCGCGAAGGACTCGACGTCGGTTTGCTCCTGCGTGGCGTCCATGCGCCCGGCCTTGAAGGGCACTTTTACTTTGTAACCGGCGTCCTTCGCGGCTTTCTCGACCGCGGCACATCCGCCGAGAACGATGAGGTCGGCAAGCGAAACCTTCTTGCCGAACTTCTGCTGGATCGCTTCGAGCTTTTGCAGAACCGTCTTGAGCTGTGCCGGCTGGTTCACCTCCCAGTCCTTCTGCGGGCTGAGGCGAATGCGCGCGCCGTTCGCACCACCGCGCTTGTCGGACCCGCGAAACGTTGACGCCGACGCCCAGGCGGTCGAGACCAGCTGCGACACCGACAGGCCGGAGGCGAGAATCTTGGCCTTCAACGCTGCAATTTCCTTGTCCCCGATCAGCTTGTGATTCACCGAAGGTATCGGGTCTTGCCAGATCAGCGTCTCCTTCGGAACGAGCGGGCCGAGATAGCGCGCGCGAGGACCCATGTCGCGATGCGTGAGCTTGAACCACGCGCGGGCGAACGCGTCCGCGAACTGGTCCGGATGCTCGTAGAAGCGCCGCGAGATCTTCTCGTAGGCCGGATCGAAGCGCAGCGATAGGTCTGTCGTCAGCATGGTCGGCACATGCTTCTTCGACTTGTCGAAAGCGTCGGGGATGGACGCTTCCGCGCCCTTCGCCTTCCACTGCTTTGCGCCGGCCGGGCTTTTCGTCAGCTCCCATTCGTTTTCGAACAGGTTCTTGAAGAAGAGATTGCTCCATTTGGTCGGCGTCTGCGTCCAGGTGACTTCGGGCCCGCCGGTGATGGCGTCGGCGCCGATGCCCTTGCCATATTTGCTCTTCCAACCGAGGCCTTGCGCTTCGAGGGGAGCGCTTTCCGGCTCCGGACCGATCAGCGACGGATCGCCTGCACCGTGGGTCTTGCCAAAGCTATGACCACCGGCAATCAGCGCGACGGTCTCCTCGTCGTTCATCGCCATGCGGAAGAATGTTTCGCGGATATCCTTGGCTGCGGCGACCGGGTCCGGATTGCCGTTCGGGCCTTCCGGATTTACGTAAATGAGACCCATCTGCACGGCGCCGAGCGGCTCCGCTAGCTGGCGTTCGCCGCTGTAGCGCTCGTCACCGAGCCACGTGCCCTCAGGACCCCAATAGAGCTCTTCAGGCTCCCAGACATCAGCGCGGCCGCCGGCAAAACCGAAGGTCTTGAAGCCCATCAACTCCAGCGCGACGTTGCCGGCAAGGATCATCAGGTCGGCCCAGGAAATTTTCTGGCCGTATTTCTCCTTGATCGGCCACAGCAGGCGGCGCGCCTTGTCGAGGTTGGCGTTGTCCGGCCAGGAGTTGAGTGGTGCAAAGCGCTGTTGTCCGGCGCCGGCGCCCCCACGGCCGTCGGTGATGCGGTATGTGCCCGCGCTGTGCCACGCCATTCGGATCATCAGACCGCCGTAGTGGCCGAAGTCGGCCGGCCACCACTCCTGAGAATTCGTCATCAGGGCGCGCAGGTCCTTGATAACCGCCTTTAGGTCGAGCTTCTTGAACTCCTTGGCGTAGTCGAAATCCTTGCCCATCGGATCGGACAGATTGGAATTCCGATGGAGAACCTGGATGTCCAGAGTTTCCGGCCACCAGTCGCGGTTGCTTCTCGTGTGCATGACCGGGCATTTGCCCACATTTTTGTCGTCAGTCTTTGCGTCCATCTCGTCCTCCAATCGCGGCTTGAGCGCACAAGTAGCGCACGCGTACGGCGCTTTTACGAACTGACGCCGATCAAGTCTAATCGTATTGAATCAGTCTTCCGATAAGCCTAGCTTATCGGCATGATCACATTGCGCCAATTGCGTTATTTGTCATCGCTTGCGCGGATGAAGCATTTCGGCAGGGCGGCGAAGGACTGCGCAGTCACCCAGCCGGCGCTGTCGATGCAGGTGCGCGAGCTCGAACGCGAAATCGGCGCCGAACTGGTCGAGCGGCGGCCAAACGATATCGCGCTCACCGACACGGGCCTGGAAGTCGCCGAGCGCGCCGAGCGCATTCTTGCGGCGACCCGAGACCTCATTGATTTCGCACGCCATCGCGCCGTGCTCAGCGGAGCGCTCAAGCTCGGCATCATCCCGACGCTGGCGCCTTACGTGTTGCCGCGTGTGTTGCCGCAGCTGCAAGCAGCGTATCCGCGGCTACGGCTGGAGGTGCGCGAGACGCAAACCAAGATGCTGCTCGAGGAACTGGTGCGCGGCGAACTCGATGGCGTGATGTTGGCACTTCCGGTGGAAGGCGCCGACATCGAAACATTGCAGTTGTTCGACGATCCATTCCTGCTGGCGGTGCCGGCTGCCGACGAGCGTCCGCTGCGCGGTCGTGTTGATATTGCCGATGTCGACCAGGGCCGATTGATTTTGCTGGAGGAGGGACACTGCCTGCGCGATCAAGCGCTGGCCTTTTGCGCGACCCCGCGTCGCGATACGCCGGCCGGCTTGGGGGCCACTTCGCTCGCGACGGTGATGCAAATGGTGGCAAACGGCTATGGCGTAACGCTGCTGCCGGAGGTTGCCGCTGAAATCGAGGTGCGCGATGAACGCGTGAAGCTGTTGCGCTTTGCCGAGCCGCAGCCAGCACGCACGATCGGCCTCGCATGGCGGCGCACCTCGCCGCGACGCAAGGACTTCGCGGCGCTCGGCGATATCGTCACGAAAGCGCTCGGCACGGCAAGTGCGTGGCGCGCGCCCGCGCGCAGGGTAAAATAAAAAGGGCGGTCGCGGTGACCGCCCTTTCGATTCATTGATAAAAGATGCCTATTCGGCGCCGGCGGCCTGCTGGCGATCGCCGCCTTCCGCTTTCTGCTTGGCTTCGAGATCCTCGCCGGTGGCCTGATCAACTGCTTTCATGGACAGGCGAACCTTGCCGCGCTCATCCATGCCGAGCAGCTTCACCTTCACTTTGTCGCCTTCCTTGACGACGTCGGTGACCTTGTTGACGCGGTGCGGCGCAAGCTGGCTGATGTGCACCAGGCCGTCCTTGGCGCCGAAGAAGTTCACGAAGGCGCCGAAGTCCATCGTCTTCACCACCTTGCCCTCGTAGATTACGCCGACCTCCGGATCGGAAGCGATCGACTTGATCCACTTGATCGCGGCCTTGATCGACTCGCCGTCGGCCGAAGCAACCTTCACCGAACCATCGTCCTCGATGTTGATCTTCGCGCCGGTCTTCTCGACGATCTCGCGGATCACTTTGCCGCCGGTCCCGATCACTTCGCGGATCTTGTCGGTCGGGATTTTGAATATCTCGATGCGCGGGGCATGCTCGCCAAGTTCCGCGCGTGCGGCGGTCAGTGCCTTTCCCATTTCACCGAGGATATGCAGGCGGCCGTCTTTCGCCTGGGCGAGGGCAACCTTCATGATCTCTTCGGTGATGCCGGCGATCTTGATATCCATCTGCAGTGACGTGACGCCGTTTTCGGTGCCCGCCACCTTGAAGTCCATGTCGCCGAGATGATCCTCGTCACCGAGAATGTCGGACAAAACCGCGTAGCGCTTGTCCTCGAGAATGAGGCCCATGGCGATACCGGCGGTCGGCCGCTTGAGCGGCACGCCGGCATCCATCAGCGCGAGCGAGGAGCCGCACACCGATGCCATCGACGATGAGCCGTTCGAACTCGGTGATCTCCGAGACGACGCGGATGGTGTAGGGGAACTCGGCCGGCGTCGGCAGCATCGGGTGGATCGCGCGCCACGCCAGCTTGCCATGGCCGATTTCGCGCCGACCCGGCGCACCCATGCGGCCGGTCTCGCCCACCGAATAAGGCGGGAAATTGTAATGCAGCAGGAATGTCTCTTTGTAGGTTCCCTGCAGCGCGTCGATGAACTGCTCGTCCTCGGCGGTGCCGAGCGTTGCCACGACCAGCGCCTGAGTTTCCCCGCGCGTGAACAGCGCCGAGCCGTGAGTGCGCGGCAGCACGCCGACTTCGGCGACGATCGGGCGCACGGTGCTGAGGTCGCGGCCGTCGATGCGTTTCTTGGTATCGAGAATGTTCCAGCGAACGATCTTGGCTTCGAGCTCCTTGAACACGCCGGCAACCGCGAGCTTGTCGTATTTCGGCTCGGCGCCTTCCGGGAAGAAATGCGCCATCACCTTTTCCTTCACGGCGGCGACAGCGTTCTGGCGGTCCTGCTTCTTCACGATCGAATAGGCCGCGCGCAGGTCCTTCTCGGCGAGCCCGAGGATTTCCTTTTCCAGCGCCTTGTGATCGGGGGCGGTCAGCTCGCGCGGCTCCTTCGCCGCTTTTTCGGCAAGCTTGATGATGGCCTCGATCACCGGCTGGAAGTGCCGGTGGCCGAACATCACGGCGCCGAGCATGATCTCTTCGGACAGCTCCTTGGCTTCCAATTCCACCATCATCACCGCGTCCTGCGTGCCGGCGATGACGAGGTCGAGCTGGCTCTCCGGCATCTCGTCGAGCGACGGGATTGAGCACATACTCGTTGTTGATGAAGCCGACGCGTGCGCCGCCGATCGGCCCCATGAACGGAGCGCCGGACAGCGTGAGCGCAGCAGAGGCCGCGACCATCGCGACGATGTCGGGGTCATTTTCCATGTCGTGCGACAGCACGGTGATGGTGACCTGCGTATCGCAACGCCAGCCGTCGGCGAACAGCGGGCGGATCGGACGGTCGATCAGGCGCGACGTCAACGTGTCCTTTTCGGTCGGACCGCGCTCTCGCTTGAAGTAGCCGCCCGGAATGCGGCCAGCCGCATAATATTTTTCTGTGTAGTTGACGGTGAGCGGAAGGAAATCGATTCCTTCCTTCGGCTGCTTTGCCGCCACGACGGCGGCGAGCACGGTGGTCTCGCCGTAGGTGGCGAGCACGGCGCCGTCAGCCTGGCGCGCGACGCGGCCGGTCTCGAGGGTTAGCTTGCGCCCACCCCAATCGAGTTCAACGGAATGCTTATCGAACATTGCTTCAGTCTTTCATGGTTTTCGGCGAGCCCCGAAAGCCATGAGCAAGACGGCGAGAAGCTGTCGCGCATCACCGCGGTGCGGGGAGCAACAGCGTCTGGCGATCCTGCCATGGCGTTTCGAACCTTGCCTTGCCGCAAGAGGCGATCCTTATCGGCTCTTGCCAAATTGCCGGCCGCGCCTATCGCTGCCGGCGTGAGTCGAGCGAACGCGTCACACGCATTCGCTGCACGAAACGCACAGGGCACATGCGCCCTGCGCGGAATAAATCATCGGCGAATGCCGAGTTTCTCGATCAAATTCTTGTAGCTCGCTTCATTGGTGCGCCGCAGGTAATCGAGGAGCTGGCGGCGCTGCCCCACCATCTTGAGCAACCCACGACGGGAGTGATTGTCCTTGACGTGGGCTTTGAAATGCTCGGTGAGATTGTTGATGCGCTCGGACAGGATCGCCACTTGCACTTCCGGCGATCCGGTGTCTCCGGGCTTTTTGGCATACGTCTTTATTACTTCGGCCTTGCGGCCGGCGGTCACCGACATCGGTCATCCTTTCTTACGCACGGCTCTGCCCATCAGGCCGGCGAGGTTGAACACGCGCTTGGGGACGATTTCGCCACGATCCAGTTCGGCCAGGGCCAAAAGCTCGCCCGATACCGTTACGTAGATTGTGCCGCGGAAATTGGGTGCGTCCCGTCCGCGCAACAAAACGGCTTGGCCTCTTTGAAGCCTTGCCGCATCTGCCCGGCTGACAGCCAGCGCCGGGATGTCGTCCAGCGCGGTCTCAACGGGCATTAGAGCGTCCGCGAGGCTTGCCTCGCCGGACGCGGCTCTATGGCATAGAGCCTCCAATTGTTCCAGCAAAATCATGGTTTCTTCGCCGAATGGCCCTACCGCCGCGCGCCGCAGGGCGCTGACATGGCCGAAACACCCTAAAGTGCGGCCAAGATCGCGCGCGAACGAGCGCACATAGGTCCCTTTGCCGCATTCGGCCTCAAGTACCGCATGGTCGGGATCGGGAACGTTAACGAGTTCCAGCCGGCCGATCTCGACCGGCCTTGCAGCGAGCTCCACCTCCTCGCCGTCACGGGCGAGATCATAGGCGCGCTCGCCCTCGATCTTGATCGCCGAATAGCGTGGCGGAACTTGCTGAATCGTCCGGTGAAAGCCGGGAGCAGCGCGCAAATGGCGTCGGCGGATGGCCTGTGATCGCTGGTTGCGATGGCACGGCCCTCCGCATCATCAGTATCGCGCTCCTCGCCCCAGCGCACGGTGAAGCGGTAGAATCTTGCGACCGTCCATGACAAACGGAACCGTCTTGGTCGCTTCGCCGAGCGCGATCGGCAACGCCCCGGAAGCAAGCGGATCGAGCGTACCGGCGTGGCCGGCGCGCTTGGCGCTGAACAGCCGCTTTATGACGCTGACGGCATGGGTTGATGTCATCCCGACAGGTTTGTCGAGCACGACCCAGCCGTGCACGTCACGTTTGTCGCGCTTCTTTTGCTTTTGCCGCGCCTGAAGTTGCCGCTGAGCCTGCCCTCGGGCCGCGCTCTGCGCGGACCCGTTGGGCGCTCCTCGGCGTGCGGGCGAATAAGGTCGTCGACTCTCGCGCTCGCTCACTTTTCGTCCTTATGATCTTCAAGTCGCGTTTTACTTCCGGCGAATGCAGCAATTTTTCGATGCGCTCGGCCTCGGCGAACCGTTCGTCGACGCGGAATCGGATATCCGGTGCGAATTTAAGGTTGATGCGGTGAGCCATTTCGGCGCGCAGAAATTTCTTGTGCTGCTCGAATGCCGCGACGACGTTCTCGGCATCGCGGCCGCCAAGCGGCATGACGTAAACGGTGGCGAGCCGCAGATCGGCGGTCACACGCACTTCCGGCATCGTGATCAAGATGTCTTTCAATCACCGGATCGTGGATGTCTCCGCGCGTCAGCATTTCGGCGAGCGCGTGGCGCACCAGTTCGCCGACGCGCAATGCGCGTTGCGAGCCTCCGGGTGCTGTATCGCGGTGATTTTTCTTGCTTCGCGTCATGTTGATCCAGAAATTTCATTCGTCATGGCCGGGCTTGTCCCGGCCATCTCGCTTAGGAAGGCACGCGCCGTGCCTTCCTCATCGGGATGCCCGGGACAAGCCCGGGCATGACAGTGGAAAAGGCGGAGTGTTTCTGACCTACGCGGTGAGACTTGGACTTACAGCGAGCGTTGAATCTGCTCCACCCGGTAGCATTCGATCACGTCGCCTTGCCGCATGTCCTGGTAGTTCTCGAAGGCCATGCCGCATTCCATGCCGGCGCTGACTTCGCGCACGTCATCCTTGAAGCGCTTGAGTTGCCACAGCTTGCCTTCGTGGACGACGACGTTGTCGCGGATGAGGCGCACATTTGCGCCGCGTTCCACGGTGCCGTCGGTGACGCGGCAGCCGGCGATATTGCCGACCTTGGATACCTTGAAGATCTCCAGGATCTGCGCGTTGCCCAGCATGGTCTCGCGCAAGGTCGGCGGCAGCAGACCGGACATGGCCTTCTTAACGTCGTCGACCAGGTCGTAGATGATGTTGTAGTAGCGGATTTCGATGCCCGCGCGCTCGGCCGCCTCGCGCGCTTCCTTGTTGGCGCGCACGTTGAACGCGATAATCGGGACGCCGGAGGCCTCTGCAAGAGTTCACGTCGGATTCGGAAATACCGCCGACGCCGGCATGCAGTACGCGTGCGGCGACTTCTTCGGTGCCGAGCTTTTCGAGCGCGCCGATGATCGCTTCCAGCGAGCCTTGCACGTCGGCCTTGATGACCAGCGGAAACTCTTTGCGGCCCGAGGTCTTGGCCTGCGCCATCATCTGCTCGAGCGAGCCGCGCATGCCGGTGGCGCGCGCAGCTGTTTTCTCGCGTTTCTGTCGGGCCCGGTAGTCGGTGACTTCGCGCGCGCGCGCCTCGTTGTCGACGACGGCCAGGCGATCGCCGGCGTCGGGCGTGCCGGAGAAGCCCAGGACTTCGACAGGCGTTGACGGTCCGGCCGTTTCGATTGGCGCGCCGGTGTCCGAAACAAGCGCTCGCACGCGGCCCCACTCGGCGCCGGCCACCACCAGATCGCCGACGCGCAGCGTGCCGCGCTGGATCAGTACTGTCGCCACGGGACCGCGGCCGCGATCAAGCTTGGCCTCGATCACGGTGCCTTCGGCGGGGCGATTTGGATTGGCCTTGAGATCGAGGATTTCCGCCTGCAAGCCGAGCATTTCAAGCAGCTTGTCGATATTCGTCTTCTTGGTGGCGGACACCTCGACGTCCACCACTTCGCCGCCCATCGATTCAACCTGGATTTCGTGCTGCAGCAAGTCGGTGCGCACGCGATCCGGCTTGGCATCCGGCTTGTCGATCTTGTTGATGGCGACAATGATCGGCACCTTCGCCGCCTTGGCATGGTGAATTGCTTCCATCGTCTGCGGCATCACGCCATCGTCTGCGGCGACCACGAGCACGACGATGTCGGTGACCTTGGCGCCGCGCGCACGCATGGCGGTAAATGCGGCGTGGCCCGGCGTATCGATGAATGTGATCTTTGCGCCGGACGGCGCCGTGACCTGATAGGCGCCGATGTGTTGCGTAATGCCGCCGGCTTCACCCGCCGCCACGTCGGAAGAGCGTATGGCATCGAGCAGCGACGTCTTGCCGTGGTCGACGTGGCCCATGACGGTGACGACAGGCGCGCGCGGCGCAAGCTGAGCCGGATCATCGGCAACATCGAACAGGCCTTCTTCCACGTCGGCTTCGGCCACGCGGCGCACGCTGTGGCCCATTTCCTCGGCGATAAGCTGAGCGGTATCGGCGTCGATCATGTCATTGATCGTTACCATTTGCCCCTGCTTCATCAGCAGGCGGATGACGTCGACCGCACGTTCGGACATGCGGTTGGCGAGATCCTGGATCGTGATTGCCTCAGGGATCGTAACTTCGCGCACGAGCTTTTCTTTGGGCTCGTTTGAGGCTATGCCCTTGAGTCGCTGGGTGCGGCGGCGGAACGAAGCAACCGAGCGCTCGCGCACTTCGTCGGCATTCAAGTGCATTGATGACCGTAAGACGGCCGCGCTGCTTCGCGGCTCCGACGCGCGGTGCCGCGCGCGGCGCGGCGGCCGGACGTCCGGCCCCACGTCGGGCGCGCGGGCTTCGTCTTCGTCGGCTTCGAGCGTAAGGCGAGCCCCGGGGCCGGGGCGCGTTACTTCGTCGACGCCAAAGCGTTTCTTGGCGACTTCGCCGGCTTTGCGCTTGGATTCCTCTTCACGCTTGTGACGGTCTTCTTCCTCGCGCTTGCGGGCATCGGCGGCTTCCCGCTCGCTACGGTCGACCGCTTCCCGGCTGGCGCGGCGGCGCACCTCTTCTTCGGCGATCTTGCGCTCTTCCGCTTCGCGCACGCGCGAATCGGCGAGGGCATGCGCGCGCGCGGTGCGCTCTTCCTCGGTGAGGGTACGCAGAACGACGCCGGACGCCTTCGGCTTTGCTTCGACCTGCGACAGTCCCGCGGCGGCAGCCGGTGCGGGTGTCGGCCTGTTCGGAGCAGGCTTCTTCTTCGCCTCGACGGGCGGCGGCGGTTCGGCCTTGGCTTCGCCAGGCCCGCCGACAACACGGCGTTTAACCTTCTCGACGACGACTTGCTTGCTTCGGCCATGGCTGAAGCTCTGACGCACCACGCCCGTCTCGGTGCGCGGCTTGAGCGTCAGTGTCTTGCCGACACGCTGAGTTTCTTTTCGCCAGGGTTCTTTGTTTCGCTCATTCCGTACTGTGTCCTTGTGCGCCGTCCGTCGGCGCATGCGCGCTAACTGCATCGGGCGAAAATCCGGTCCGAAATCGCCTCAAACGCGCGGCGCGCGTGAGAAAAGTCTCGCTTCCGGGCCCGGCAAGCAGGGCTGCATGTACCACATTTGGGCGGCTCAATGCCAAATCCAATTGGGGGCCGGTAAAGGCATCGATCACCGCGATTTCGCGCGATTCCTCGGCAGTATTGCGGTGCAAAGCGCCGGCAAGTTTGCGCCGGCCATCGTCGCTGGCGTCGGAGGCGTGGATGAGAGCCAGAAGATCGTCTCGGCCAAGCGCGGCCTCCACCTTGGAAAATCCGGTAACGACCGTCCCCGCTTTCCATGCGATCGCCAGCGCGTCGAGGGCGGCACGCTCGATCAGGCTTTCGGTTTGCGCCGCCAGATCGGCGGGGACGCGGACGTCGCGCTTGAACCCGCGAGCGAACACATTCCGCCGGGCGGCATCCTCGATCGCGGCCCGGGTCGAGGTGACCCAAATGCCGCGGCCAGGCAGCTTGCGCTTGACGTCGGGAATCGCTTCTCCGGCCGGGCCGACGACGAAGCGCAGCAGCTCCGCCACCGGCTTGAGTTCGCGGGTAAGCGCACAGGTGCGCACTGTATCGGGGGCGACACTGGCCGCCCCGCGATCGAGTTCGCTCTCCTGCGCCGTTGCGAGCATTGCGTTTATCCGATTCCCTTAAGCTTGCGGCTGCGCTGCTTCTTCCGTCGCCTCGGGAGCCGGTGGCGGCGCAAGCTCCGCCTCCGTCACCCAGCCCGCCTTCAGGCGGGCCTGCATGATCATGGACTCGGCGTCCTCACGCGAGATATTGAAGCCGTCGAGATAGCCCGGCTTGTGGGTCGATTCGCCGTCCTTGCGCTCGGTCCAGCCGGTCAGGTCGTCGGTTGCACAGCCGGCAAGATCCTCCACCGTCTTCACGCCGTTTTCGCCGAAAGCGACCAGCATCCGGGTGGTCACGCCGGGGATATCCTTGACCGCGTCTTCCACGCCAAGTTCCGTGCGCTTTGTATCGAGTTCGGCCTCCTGCTGCGCAAGATATTCCTTGGCGCGCTCCTGCAGTTCGCGCGCGGTGTCCTCGTCGAAGCCTTCGATGCCGGCGATTTCCTTTTCGTCGACCAGCGCGAGTTCCTCGATCGAGCCGAAGCCTTCCGAGGCGAGCAGTTGTCCGACAACTTCGTCCAGATTGAGCGCCTCAACGAAAATCTTCGTTCGATTCTCGAACTCGGCCTGGCGGCGCTCGGATTCCTCCTGCTCGGTGAGAATGTCGATGTCCCAGCCGGTGAGCTGCGAGGCAAGCCGCACGTTCTGCCCGCGGCGGCCGATAGCCAACGACAGCTGTTGATCCGGCACCACGACCTCGATGCGCTCCTTGTCTTCGTCGAGCACGACTTTGGCGACTTCCGCCGGCGCCAGCGCATTCACCACGAAGGTGGCGATATCGGGCGACCACGGAATGATGTCGATCTTCTCGCCCTGCAATTCGTTCACGACCGCCTGCACGCGTGAACCACGCATGCCGACGCAGGCGCCGACCGGATCTACCGATGAATCGCGTGAGATTACCGCGATCTTGGCGCGCGAACCGGGATCGCGGGCGACCGCCTTGACCTCGACGATACCGTCATAAATTTCCGGCACTTCCTGCGCAAACAGCTTGGCAGTGAATTGCGGATGCGTGCGCGACAGGAAAATCTGCGGGCCGCGCGGCTCGCGCCGTACGTCATAGATATAGGCGCGGATGCGGTCGCCGTTGCGGAAAACCTCGCGCGGCAGCAATTCGTCGCGTCGTACGATTGCTTCGCCGCGGCCGAGATCGACCACCACGTTGCCGTATTCCACGCGCTTGACGATGCCGTTGACGATGTCGCCGATGCGATCCTTGTATTCGGCGTATTGCCGATCACGCTCGGCTTCGCGCACTTTCTGGACAATCACCTGTTTTGCCGATTGCGCTGCAATGCGGCCGTATTCGAGCGGTGGCAGCGGATCGGCAATTGTGTCGCCGACTTGCGCCGCCGGATGACGCTTACGTGCATCCTCAAGCGTAATTTGATTCGACGAGTTTTCGACGGCCTCGACCACGAGCATGTGGCGCATGAGCTTGAGTTCGCCGGTCTTTGGCTCGATCTCGGCGTGCACGTCGGTCTCCGCGCCGTAGCGCGAGCGCGCAGCCTTCGCGATAGCGTCTTCCATCGCGGCAATGACGATGCCGCGGTCGATCGATTTCTCGCGCGCTACCGCATCCGCGATCTGCAGCAGTTCGAGCCTGTTGGCGCTGACAGCCATAGCTCATTCTCCTCCTCTGGCGGCAGACCGTTGTGGCCGATGCCGTGAATGTCTCTCTTTACGTCTTTCTTCCTTCCGCGCCTGGCGCGCCTCGCGTTTGGCGGATCTTTCGCGCCGCAAGGCCTCGGTCACGAGATCGTCCGTCAGGACGAGCTTGGCTTCGCTCATTTCCTCGATGGGAAGCAGTACCTCGGCTTTTTCGCCTTCCGTCGCGTCGTCGCGGCGGATGCGTACGGTTTCACCTTCGGATACCCAACAGCGCACCGCGAAATCGCTTGCGGCCTTCAAAAGGTACCGCAGTTTCGATCTTGACGAGATGGCCGGCATACCGCTCGAAATCGGATTTGCGCACGAGCGGCCGGTCAATGCCCGGAGAGGAAATCTCCAGCCGATACGCACGATCGATTGGATCGGCTACATCGAGAACCGGCGAAAGTGCGCGCGAGATCGATTTCGCAGTCCTCGACCGACATGGTGCCGTCGGGCCGCTCGGCCATGATCTGCACCGTGCAGCCCTCGGAGCCCGATACATGGACGCGCACCAGACGAAAGCCGAGCTGCTCTATGACCGGCTCGGCAATGACGGCGACGCGCGCCGGCAACCCCGGCTCGGTGATGAGCCGCGGTTCGCTAGGCGCGGCATCTGATGCCGCCATTGTCTGCAACGTCTCGCTTATAGGCATCCGGTAACAAAAAAGAGCGGGTCCCGCGGGACCCACTCTCAAAACCCGTTCGGTTATGAGGGTGTTTAGTAACGTTGGGAAATATAGCGATTTTGCCGATCCGTGCAAGGGCGGCGGCGCGTTAACGACTAACCCTTCCTTCAGAATCTGCCCTTAAATTTGGGTAAAACCCCCGACCCCGGGCGATTTCACGGCGTTTTGCAGGTTTTGTATGGGTGTTCCCGCATCGCTGCTTCCCGAGTTGGAAGACGTCGTTCAACATGGCTCGGCCGAAAAGCGCGCGGAGACGCTGCGCCGCATCACCACCTTGTTTCTCGACGGCGTCCCCAGTTTCAATGCCGAACACGTGGCGTTGTTCGACGACGTCATTGGTTGCCTGATCGAGGAGATCGAGGCAAAGGCGCTGGCCGAACTCGCGCGCCGCATCGCGCCGATTCCGAACGCGCCGGCCGGCGTCGTCAGCACCCTCGCCAAGAATGACGACATCGAGGTTGCCGGGCCGGTGCTCAAGCAGGCGCGCCTTGCGGATCACGATTTGCTGCAGATCGCCGAGACAAAGAGCCAGGCGCATCTGCTCGCGATGTCAACGCGGCTGGGGATCAGCGAGGCGCTGGCTGACATTCTGGTCGACCGCGGCGACCGGAACGTCGTGCGTTCGATTGCCAACAATCAACACGCGCAGCTTTCGGATGGCGCTTTCACGACGCTCGTGAAACGCGCGGAGCAGGACGGTGTGCTCGCTGAAAAGGTTGGCATGCGCACCGACATTCCGCCGCGTCTTTTCCGCCAGCTCCTGATGCAGGCGAGCGAGGTCGTGCAGAGACGCCTGCTGTCAAAGGCCAAGCCCGAAACGCAGGCCGAAATCCGGCGCATCCTCGCGCAAGTCACCGACGAGGTCGCGGCGAAAGCCGCACCGCGCAACTATGCCGCCGCACTTGCTGCTGTTCGTGCGCTCCATAAAGAGCGCAAGCTGAGCGAAGATGACATCGCCGAATTTGCCAAGGCAGAAAAATACGAGGAGACGATCGCAGCGCTTGCAACAATGTGCGCAGTCCCGGTGGAAGTCGTCGACCGGCTCATGAACGGAGAACGCGCCGATCCGGTCTTGATACTGGCGCGCGCCGTAGGATTTGGCTGGCCGACCGTAAGGACCATTCTCAAGGCGCGGACAGGCGTGAAGCCGTCCCCCCAATCGCTTGATGCCGCGCGCGAGAACTTCGAACGATTGACCGCGACCACGGCGCAACGCGTCGTTCGTTTCTGGCAGGTACGCCAGGGCACCGGGGAATAGTCAGCCGCGCCTGAAAATAAAATAGGCCGGTGTGCGACCTTCGCGCTTGGCCTTGGCCTCGTAGCGTGTGCCGGCGAAATCGGGCCAAGGCCTGCGCCAATCGTCCGCGCATTCGGCGGTCCACTCGAAATCCGTCGAGCGCAACACGCGCGCCAGGACATAGTCGGCATAGTCGGCGATATCGGTGGCGAAACGCAGCTCACCGCTCTTTTTCAGGATTCGAGCGAGTCTCTTTAAACTGTGATCCTGGATGAAGCGCCGTTTCCAATGCCTGCGTTTCGGCCAAGGGTCGGGATAAAGCAGGTCGATGCGCGCAATCGTCGCGTCGGGAAGCCAGTCCAGCAGTTCGCTGGCATCTCCAAAATAGAGACGAATGTTTCCCACCGCGTTCGCGTCGATTGCCGTGAGTGCCTTCGCGACTGAATTGACGAAAGCGTCAGTGCCAATAAATCCGGTATGCGGATTTGATTGCGCCTGCGCGATCAGATGCTCGGCGCCACCGAAACCGATTTCAAGTCGCATATCGTCGATCCGGCCATCGAACAGTGTTGCCAGACCTGCAGGCGCGGGTTTGCCGAGATCGAGTGCCAATCCGCGGCAACAATGCCTCGAACAGTGCCGCTTGCCGCGGCTTGAGCGGATGGCCCTTGCGGCGGCCAAAAAACGCGCGCTGACGGCGGCTGTTTTCCATCGATTGTCATGCCCGCGGATAGCCGTTCGAAGAACGGCATGCCTTCGCACGCCTATGCCGCGGGTATCCACGTCTTTCTTTTGGGCGCTGACAGTGAAGCAAGGCGTGGATGGAATCGGAAGTGGGGGTCAGCCCGACTTCCGCGAATTATGTGCCCCAAGTCGGGTAAACCTGACTTGCCGTGACAAGGCCAGCCATGACAAATCGTGCACCCACGTCGTTTGATCCTCGCTTTTGCGAGGGTGAACGGCCGTCGCCGCCTATTTCACCGCGCTTCTTATAGCAGCGGCGAGGTCGGTTTTCTCCCACGAGAATCCGCCATCCTTGTCCGGCGCACGGCCAAAGTGGCCATAGGCCGCGGTGCGCTTGTAGATCGGCCGATTGAGCTTGAGCGTGCGGCGGATGTTCGTTGGCGTGAGGCGGAAGAGCTCAGGCAGGACCTTCTCGAGCTTCTTCTCCTCGACCTTGCCTGTACCGTGCGTATCGACCAGCACGGACATCGGGTCCGCCACACCAATCGCGTAGGCGACCTGGATGGTGCAGCGCTCGGCGACACCGGCGGCAACGACGTTCTTCGCAAGATAGCGCGCGGCATATGCGGCCGAGCGGTCGACTTTGGTCGGATCCTTGCCCGAGAAGGCGCCGCCGCCGTGCGGAGCGTAACCGCCGTAGGTGTCGACGATAATCTTGCGGCCGGTGAGGCCGCAGTCGCCATCAGGTCCGCCGATCACGAAATTACCGGTCGGATTGACAAGGAAATCGGACGGCTTTTTCGGCATCCACCCTTTCGGCAACGCCGACTCCACGGCATCGGAAATCATCTCTTTGATGAGACCGGGCGTATATTTCTTGCCGTTGCGGCTCTGGGCATTGTGCTGGGTGGATACCACCACCTTGGTGCAGCCGATCGGCTTGCCATCGATGTAGCGAATGGTGACCTGACTCTTCGAATTGGGCTGAAGATCAAAGAGCTGGCCGGCGCGGCGTTTGTCCGAAAGCACTTTCAAAATCTTGTGTGCGAAATATATCGGAGCCGGCATGAAAGAGTTTTTCTCGTACACCTCGCTCTCGGTGCAGGCGAAGCCGAACATCATGCCCTGGTCGCCGGCGCCTTCTTCTTCGCCTCCTTTTTTCTTCTTGGCATTCACGCCCATGGCAATGTCAGGCGACTGCCCGTGCAGCAGCACTTCGACGTCGGCGCCGTAATACGAGAAACCGTCCTGATCGTACCCGATGTCCCGGACCACATCGCGCGCGATTTTGGTGATGAGTTCGCGATCTACGACCGCTTTGTCGCCGTGTTTGCGAAACAGCGGCGCCTGGCCACGGCCTTCGCCGGCGATGACAATCTTGTTCGTGGTCGCGAGCGTCTCGCAGCCAAGCCGGGTATTTACCTGGCTGTCATCGGCGATGCCGAGCTTGATATCGTTTTCCAGGAACGCATCGAGCACTGCGTCGGAAATTTGATCACAAACCTTGTCGGGATGACCTTCGGATACCGACTCGCTGGTGAATAGAAAATTGGTATGAGCCACCGTTGCAACTCCTCCCGTGGCGCGGCTGCGCTGCCGCCTTGTGCCGTGTCGGGGTGGTTCTTGCAGCGACGGCGATGCAGGTCAAGATGCGGGCAGCGGTGGGCAGATGCCACTTGAACGATGGGATCGGACCCTTCGCTCAGTCGACGCCTGCGATCTGCTCAACAAGGTCGACGATACGACGGCGCAGCTTGCTGCTCTTGATGCGCATAAAGGCCTTGGTCAACGAAAGTCCATCGGATGTGGCGAGGAAGTCGGCGACGTAGGCCGGTGACGGCGCCTCGCCCATGCCGCCGGTGTGGCCGGGGGAATGCGGTGCACCTTCGAAAAAAAATGAAACCGGAACTTGCAGAATGTGCGCGATTTGTTGCAGTCGACTGGCGCCGATGCGGTTGGTGCCCTTTTCGTATTTCTGCACTTGCTGGAATGTCAGGCCCAAGGCGTCGCCCAGTTTTTCCTGGCTCATGCTCAGCATCATCCGGCGCATCCGCACGCGGGATCCCACATGCTTGTCGATCGGATTAGGTGCCTTCTTCGCCATAGATAACTCCTATGCCCCCATTTTTAGGCATAGTTGTCACAAGTGAAGGCGCTAATGCAATCAGCGATTTCCCTGTAATCGAGAATGCAATTGTAAATAATACAAAGATTTCCGGAGTTTTCGCGTGACGATTGCGCGGCGATAATAGTGTAAAGTGCCTGAGACCGCGCGATTTTCATCGGCAACCTGAACAGGCATAGCCGGTCAATTCAATTCAAGCGCGAAATCCGGCGCCGGAGAGCGATCAACAGACTGAGCGCCAGCACGCCGATCAGAATGTAATTGCCGTACCTCACAAAAACCGTTGGCTCGAGCGGCGTCGGCAGCCGGGCGTCGAGCACGCCCTCGATGCCCAGCGGCAGTGCTTCGACAATGCGCCCGACCGGATCGACGACTGCCGATATCCCCGTATTGGCGGCCCGGACCAACGGCAGCCCTTCGGCAATGGCAAGAACGCGCGCCTGCTGAAAGTGCTGGTACGGTCCGGAGCTTATTCCGAACCAGCCATCGTTGGTGACGTTGACCATCCAACCCGGCCGCTCGCCCGGTGGTACCGCAGCGCCCGGAAAAATCGCCTCATAACAGATCAACGGCAACATCTTGGGTGCGCCGAGGACGTCCATCGTGTGCCGGCGATCGCCGGAAAGAAAGCCGCCGATGACTTTCGTCAATTGCACGAGGCCGACGCGCTCCAGGAGACGCTGGAACGGAAGATATTCGCCGAATGGAACCAGATGAACCTTGTCGTAGATGCCGCGGATCGATCCATCGGGGTCGATCACGTAAATCGAGTTATAGGCTCGCGGGTTGCGCGGGTTTGCGTCGAATGCCGCGCGCACCGCGCCCGTAATCAATTCGGTCGACGGCTTGAGCAACGTGGCGATCTGCGCCATGGCGTCAGGTTCGCGCGTGAGAAAGAACGGAAATGCCGCCTCGGGCCAGATCAGATGCGTCACATCATGAACGCCATTCGATTGCGGGTTCGTGGCGCGATCGGAGAGGCGGAGATAGCGACTCATCACCTCGGCCTTGGCGGAATAATTGAACTTGTCGTCCTGCTGCAGATTTGGCTGCATGATACGAAGTTTCACGCCGTTCACGTATCCGGTCGGATGCGACCATAGTCTCACCGATCCGTACCCGGCGAGTACGACGAGAATGCACAGGCTCATGATCAAGGGCCGATAGGGATGCCGGGTATCTGCTTTGTCGTCGGTCAAGACCGCGGGACTTGCGCAAACCGCGATGCAGAGAAAGGTCAGCGTCCAGACACCGACGAGAGATACGCTTTGCGCAAGCGCCAGCGGCTGGGTGAGTGCGTAGCCAAACGTATTCCAGGGAAATCCGCTGAGCAGGTGGCCGCGCAGCCATTCTGCGCCGGTCAAGGTGGCGGCGAGCGCCAGAATTCGTTCCGGTCCGCGGACCCACACCAGGCGTGCCGCCGCCAGTCCGAGCGCTGTGTAAAGCGCGAGGTAGGCCGGCAGGCCCGTTACTGCGATCGGCAACAGCCAGCCAAAGGTCTTGGGGTCGACGAGAAAAGCGTAGCCGATCCAGTAAAGACCGGCGACGAAATACCCGAAACCGAAACACCAGCCTGCGACGGCCGCGGTTATCGTACCGCTCCAGCGCCCGGCGGCGGAACCGTCGACGAGCCAGACAAGGACTGGAAATGTCACAAACAGGATCGGCCAGGCATTGACCGGCGCCATTGCCAGTGCCGATGCAACGCCTGCGGCAAACGCAATGAGCGCCCGCTTCCAGCCGAAAGCGAGCACAATGCCGTGTGCGATGCGGGTGAGGAGTCACGGCTGGCGCGCGCCTGCCGGACCTGCATCTTTCGAAGTTGCAGGTGACTCTTCAGCGCCCGCAGCGGGGGACGCGCCGGCGGCCTCGCTTTCGACGCGCCGGCGTGTTTCGCGCGGCCGGTCACGCCGTTCCTTGAGGCGCACAATGCGGATACGTTTGACACGTCGCGGGTCGGCATCAAGAACTTCGAATTCGAACAGGCCCGGGCCCGGAACGATTTCACCGCGCAGCGGCAGACGGCCGGCCCGCGTGACCAGATACCCGCCGACCGTATCGACGTCTTCAACCGCATCGCCGACGTCGAAATCATTTCCTACCGTCGCGACGACGTCTTCGATTTTGGCGCGCGCGTCGGCGACGTAGGAGCCGTCCGGCTGCTGCACTATTGCAGGCGCTGAATCCTCATCATGCTCATCCGCGATGTCGCCGACGATTTGTTCGACGATGTCCTCGATCGAGGCCAGCCCATCCGTGCCGCCATATTCGTCGACCACCAGCGAAAGGTGAATTCGTGTTGCCTGCATGCGCGCAAGCAGGTCCATCACGCGCATCGATGGCGGCACAAACAGAATTTCGCGCACAATCTTGGTCGCCGACAGCGGTGCACCGAGATTGATGGCCTTAAAGTCGAGGCCGGCCGGCAACGGTTTTTTGCGTTTTGCGTTTTTTTCCGGGTCGACCGCAGCGCGCGCGGTCATGAAGGCGATCAGATCGCGGATGTGCACCATGCCGACCGGATCGTCGAGCGTGTCATTGTAGACCACCAGCCGCGAGTGGCCCGCGCCTTCAAAGACGCGCATCAATTCACCGAGCTTGATGTCCTGCTGCACGGCGATGATATCCGCCCGCGGCACCATGACATCGCCGACGCGTCGCTCGCGCAATCCGAGGATGTTCCTGAGCATCCGGCTCTCGTCGGGTGAAAAACCGGAATCGCCGGGCCCCATCGCGTCGAGTATGTCTTTGAGGTCTGCTCGTACACTGCTCGGCTTCCAGCCGAACAATGAACGCAACGCGCGCAAGAACCAATTCCGGCTGCCTTCCGGTGCCGGCGGGACCGGCACGGGAAGATTGCGCGGTTCGTAGGGGGCACCGCTCGCACTCGAACCAGATAGGTCGATGTCAGGCATGGTTCAGGCGTTGCCTAGATCACGGGCTAGTAGGGGTCGGGCATGTGCAGGCGCGTCATGATTTTGGATTCGAGTCCTTCCATTTCCTCGGCCTGTGCATCGTCCTGGTGATCGTAGCCAATGAGATGGAGAAAACCATGCACGGTGAGGTGGGAAAGATGATGGATGAATGCGCGCTTTTCTTCATCGCATTCCCGTTCAAGCGTCTCGTAGGCAATGACAATGTCGCCGAGCAAACCTCCGTCTTCGCCGCATTTGGGCCCGGTTGCGGGAAAGGACAGCACGTTGGTTGCGCTGTCGATGCCGCGCCAATCGCGATTAAGCGACCGAATCGTCAAATCGTCGGTGAGTACAATACTCACTTCGCCGCCCGCTGTTGAGAGTGCGGCGACCGCCGCCAAGATCGCGTCACGGATGGCTTTTTCGGCCAGGGGTTGTTTGTCCCACTGCGGGGATTTGATCTCAATATCGATCTGCGGCGGAGAGGCAGGCCGCCTGTGCGCGTGCCTCATCCCTTGCTCTCTCGCGATGGGCCGTTGCGGTCGTAGGCCTCCACGATGCGCGCCACGAGTTCGTGACGGATCACGTCCTCATGGGTGAACGCGACATGCCCGACACCATCAATTCCGTCGAGCAACTTGACGGCCTCCGCCAGTCCCGACGTCTGGCCGTGCGGCAGGTCGACCTGGCTCGGATCGCCTGTCACGATCATGCGGCTGTTTTCTCCCAGCCGCGTGAGAAACATCTTCATTTGCATTGAGGTCGTATTCTGCGCCTCGTCGAGGATCACTGCGGCATTCGACAGTGTTCGTCCGCGCATGAAGGCGAGTGGTGCAATCTCGATTTCCCCGGCCTGCAAGGCCCGCTCGACGATACGCGCGTCCATCAGGTCATAAAGTGCGTCGTAGATCGGACGCAGGTAGGGATCAACCTTTTCGCGCATGTCGCCGGGCAGAAATCCGAGACGCTCGCCGGCCTCCACTGCTGGCCGCGAGAGGATGATGCGGTCGACCTCCTTGCGTTCGAACATCTGAAGTGCGCGGGCGACCGCGAGCCAGGTCTTTCCGGTGCCGGCCGGGCCCGTTCCAAACACGAGAGGGTGCCGCTTGAGCGCGCGGATATAGGCATCTTGCGCGGCGGTTCGTGCGCGCACCGGGCGCTTGCGCAAATTGATCTCTTCGAAGGCAGGCCGTGCGGCGGCCGGGTCATAGTCGAACAGTGACCCTTGCGCGATTGCCTGGCGGATCGCGCCTTCTACGTCGCCCTGGGTCAAGTCGCGGCCGCGCTTGAGTTGCTCGTAAAGCCCTTCGAGCACGCGGCGCGCCTGCTCGCACGCGCCCCGCGAACCTTCAATCGTGACGTGATTGCCGCGCTGTTCCGCGATTACGCCGAGACGCCGCTCGATCAAGGCGAGGTTTTGCCCGTATTGTCCGAACAATACCGACGCAAGCTTATTGTCCTCGAAAGCAAGTACGGTCTGGGTGGTGGCGGTCTCTTCCGAGGCCGCAGCGGCCGGGATCACGGAATCCGTTGTGCGCAAAGGTCTCTCAGGCTCCTGCTGTGGCAAGTGGTCGAACGAAGGATTCGTCAGCAAGTGTTCCGAACAGGCTGTTGGTTCCGATTTTGCTAATCGTTACGCGCTTGACTGAACCGATAAATTGGGCGGGCGCCATTACTTGCACGGCAAGAAGGTGCGGCGAGCGGCCCACCAATTGCCCGGCAAGCTTGCCTGGTTTTTCCAAAAGCACATCGAGCGTTTGGCCGGAAAAACCGGCATTGAAAGCACGCTGATGATGGACGATGGACGCTTGCAGCCGCTGCAGGCGTTCGGATTTTTCTTCCTGCGGTATCTGGTCATTCATTTCGGCAGCCGGCGTTCCCGGACGTGGCGAATACATGAAGGAATACGCGCCGGCGAATCCAACGTCGTCGATAAGTGCCAGTGTGTCTCGGAAGTCGGCCTCCGTTTCGCCGGGAAAACCGACGATGAAATCGGATGTAAAGGCAAGATCCATGCGGCTGGCACGCAGGCGCTTGATGACGTCGAGATAATCGCCGCGCGTGTGTCGTGCGATTCATCGCTGCCAGGATGCGGTCGGAGCCGGATTGTACGGGCAAGTGCACGTAAGGCATAAGAGCCGGAAGTTCGCGGTGCGCCGCGATCAGATCGTCATCCATATCGCGCGGGTAACTCGTGGTGTACCGCAGACGCAATACTCCTGGCACCTCGGCAAGCCGGCGCAGCAATTTCCCAAGACCTGACGGCGTGCTATTTCGATCGAGCCCGTGATAGGCGTTCACATTCTGCCCGATCAGGGTGATCTCGCGAACGCCGGCTTCGGTCAGCCGCTCCACTTCGGCGGCGATTTTTTCAACCGGCCGCGAGACTTCGGCGCCGCGCGTATACGGCACAACGCAGAAGGTGCAGAACTTGTCGCAGCCTTCCTGCACCGTGACGAATGCGGAAATGCCGCGCCGGGCGATCACGTCTTTACGGGGCGCCGCCAGCGCATCAAACTTGTCCTCGACGGGAAATTCGGTGTCGATGACTTTCTCACCGCGTTGCGCGCGGGCAATCATCTCCGGCAGCCGGTGATAATTCTGCGAGCCGACTACCAGATCGACGGTTCCGGCGCGACGGATGATTTCCTTGCCTTCCGCCTGTGCCACGCAGCCGGCGACCGCGATCAGCATTTGGCGGCCATCGCGCGCGGCGGCGTCTTTCAATTCGCGGATACGGCCGATTTCAGAATAGACTTTATCGGCCGCCTTTTCGCGGATGTGGCAGGTATTGAGAATGACGAGGTCGGCGTCTTCGGGGCGCGTGGTTTCGCTGAACCCGGCCGGCACCAGCGTGTCCGCCATACGATGGGAATCGTAGACGTTCATCTGGCAGCCGAAAGATTTGACGTGGACTTTGCGGGGTCTGCTCATGCCGTTTCGGTTCGAAGCCGGACCAATCTAGCCTGTCGAGGCGGGATTTGTCCCGCTGAACCATATATTTGATTTTACAACGATTTTAAGACCTGCCGGTGCCAAGGCCAAAATTAAGCGGTCTCGTCCACAGCATGCGCGGCCGCTGGCCGTCCGCGCAAAGCGGCCACGAGCAGACCGCGAATGACCGTTTCCAGGCGTTTGGTCATGGCCTTGCGATCCGCGCTACCATCAATGGCAATCGGTTTCCCATAATTAACGACGGCATCAACGGCACCCTGCGCGATGAAGGCTCTGATGTGCGGCAGGAAATCGAGATCGCCATACCAGGCCACCAGCGGGCGGCGCTGACGGCCCATCGGCATGCCGTGCAAACCGGTGTAGCAGATCGACATCGGCTGCGTAAGAAAACCGCCGGTGGCGTCTTGAGCGGCGGCTTCCTCCACCGCGCCAAGCAGCGCGGAGCGGAAGGGCAGGACACGGTTGCCGTCGCTCGATGTTCCCTCCGCAAACAACACCACGGAGACACCGTCGTTCAGCCGCCTGACGATCTCATTTACCGTCTCGCCGGTTTGATGGCGGCGAGTGCGGTCGACAAACACCGTGCGCTGCAGCTTGGCAGTAATTCCGACCAGCGGCCAGCTTGCGACTTCGCGCTTGGCGACAAAGGCGACGGGCGTAACCGAGCCGATAACCAGAATGTCTACCCACGATACGTGATTGGAAACAAACAGTATGGCCTTGTCACGCACCGGTTCGCCGTCGATCCGTACGCGTATTCGCAGCAATGAACACAACACTCGATAGTAGTTCGAATTGATAAAGCCCCAACCGGGTAATTTGAATTTTCCGAGCAGCCACTGGATCGAGATCAACAGCGGCGTCACTGTGAAGAAGAACGCCGCGATAAAAAGCGCGCGCGCCATCGGCATCTAGACCGTTACCATCATGGGCTAGCGTTTCTTGTCGTCGTCGAGCGGCACGGCATATAGCTCGAGCCGGTGGTCGACCAGTTTATAACCAAGTTTGCGTGCAACCTCGGCCTGGAGGCGTTCGATGTCTTCGGACTGAAACTCGATCACTTCGCCGGTGCGCAGATTGATCAGATGATCGTGGTGGGCTTCGGTGCTGGCTTCGTAACGAGCCCGGCCTTCGCGAAAGTCGTGCCGCTCGATAATGCCGGCATCCTCGAACAGCCGCATGGTCCGGTACACCGTAGATATGGAAATGTGCTCGTCGACCTTGGCACAGCGCCGGTAAAGCTCTTCAACGTCGGGATGATCGTCCAAATCCGCCAGGACGCGCGCAATGACACGGCGTTGTTCCGTCATGCGCATGCCCTTGGCCGCACAAAGCGCCTCGAAGTTTTTCTTCTCGATCGTTTGCTTGCCTGCAGCACTCACATCAAGGTCTCTTACATCTATTCGAGTATTCGGGCCCGTTCTCGCAATATCATATTGATTGCATCGGGCATGTGTCCACCGGACGCTCACCTCAGGTCACGGCGCAAAACCAGCGCGGCGGCGGCTCCGTCCGCTCCCGGATAATAGCTGGCGCGACGTGACACCTGACGAAATCCGGCCCTTCGATAAAGGCGCAGCGCGGGTGTATTGTTTTCATCAACCTCCAGAAATACCGCGACCGTACCGAGGCCAGCCAGACGGCGCAGATGAAGGTCGAGCAGCCGCCGCGCAAGGCCGCGGCCGCGCTGGCTCCCCGCAACGGCGACCGACAGGATTTCGGCCTCATCCTCGACACACCGCGACATGATGAACCCGCCCAAGCTTTTTGGCCGAAAGTGCGCGATGCGCAATGACATGCGGATCGAGAAGCAAACCTTCCATCTCCTGCTCACTCCAGCCCCGCCGGAATGACGCTGCGTGCAGGGATGCCATAGCCGAAGCATCGCGCACGCTCGCTTCGGACAGGGCAGGCTCGCCCCGACTGAACAGATTGCTGATGAATCCGATCATCGACGTGCCAGTTGCACCAAGTTCCTGCGGATGAGCATCGGGCGCGCGCAGGTAAAATGGCTTCGGAGGCGTATTGAGATCAGTTGCAGCCGCTCCGAGCCGCGCCACCCAGCCGATATCCGGTGCGCCTCGCTGCTCAATGCGGATCGGCGGACGTTCGCCGGCGGGCCATGCCGCGGCCATCTTGCTGGCCGCCGTACCCGTTATGCGCGGCGCGCCGGTCGACGAAACGCGCAGCGCCTCCCGCAATGGGGCAATGCGCGGTGCAACCAGTGTACGGCCGCCGGGACCGAAAACCTGGAAGTAGACATGATCATGTTTTGCATCGATCGCCACGACGACGGGCAGTGTGTCATCGGCGGCAATGAACGGCGCCGCAAAAGCCGCGAGCGTCGTCAAGCCGATCGCCGGCTTGCCGGCGGCGAGAGCAATTCCGCGCGCCGCGGCAATTCCCACCCGCAGTCCGGTAAAGCTGCCAGGTCCTGTGGTAACCGCGATGCGGTCGATGTCGGCGACATCGAGCTTGGCACGGTCGAGTATGCGTGCCACGAGCGGCATCAGGGCTTCGGCATGCCCGCGCTGCATCGGCAGTAAGTCCTGAGCGCCCGTATTGGCGTGCTCGGTATCGAGTATGGCAACCGAGCAGGCTTCAAGGGCAGTATCGATAGCGAGAACGCGCATCTATTGATGTTTCCCGCAGGTGAGCTAGCGCAAATCTAGCACTCTTGCGAGGGGAACAAATACCTCCCGCCCCGCTGCCGGCGAGGCGTAACATCATGATCTATCGATGAATCGGAAAGTATGCAGGCTGACCTGGCACAGCCGGTTACGCGACCGTGCGGCCACCTGCAGCCCGCACGTCTGGGCCCGGCCGCGACAGCAACGACGCTACATCGGCCGGACTTCGACGACGTCGGGAACGAAATGCTTCAGCAGATTTTGGATGCCGTGCTTGAGGGTGGCGGTCGATGACGGACAACCCGAGCAGGCGCCCTTCATATTGAGATAGACGATTCCTTCCTTGTAGCCGCGGAAGGTAATGTCGCCGCCATCTCCGGCGACTGCCGGCCGCACGCGCGTTTCAATCAGGTCCTTGATGGTGGCGACGGTCTCGGCATCCTTGGCGTCGAAGAATTCATCGGCTGCGGCCTCGCCCGGTTTCGCATCGCCCGCCAGCAAGGGCGCGCCGGACATGTAATGCTCCATGATGGCGCCGAGGATCGCCGGCTTCATCTGTTGCCAGTCGCCGCTGCTCTTGGTCACCGCAATAAAATCGGACCCGAAGAACACCGCTCCGACATTGGGGACGTCGAAAAGCCGCGCGGCGAGAGGTGACTGTGTAGCGGCTTCGCGCGTTGGCATGTCAAGCGTGCCGGTTTCGAGCACAACGCGCCCTGGCAGGAATTTCAGCGTTGCCGGATTAGGCGTAGCTTCAGTCTGAATGAACATCGCGATCTCCTTGCCGCAAACGGATTAAAGGCCCGCGGGCCGTCAGATAAGACATAAATGGCGTGTGCACCGGTCCTGGTCAACCACCGACTTTATCCCGTCATCCCGAGGCGCGGGCGCGCTGTCGGATGGCGCATTCCGCGGGTAAATCCTCATTCGTGCGCGAGACTTCCTGCCCGCAGCCCGGTGACAGGCAGCTCGGTTGCCGCCTCCGCCGAGCCTAAGAACTTGCGTCGATATCGTCGTCTTTGAGATGCCCCGGCACGACCGCCACCGGAATTGGGAATGTGCCGGCCGTCTTCGCAAGGTTCGTCACGAGCGGGCCGGGCCCTTCCTTTCCGGTGCCGGCGGCCAGGACGAGGATTCCGATATCGGAATCCTCGTCGATCAGCTTGATGATCTCTTCGGCCGTATCGCCTTCGCGGATCACCCGGTCAGGTGCGATGCGGGCGATTTTTTTTGCGCGCGCCGCAAATTTGTCGAGCGCCGCATTAGCCGCTTCGTGCGCTTCCGCCATCATGAGATCAGCAACGCCGAGCCATTGTTGATTGCGGTCACCGGGCTCAATGACACGCAACATTACGATCTGCGACTTGGTGCGACCCGGCGCGCTTGGCCGCCCAATAGACGGCGCGATCGCATTCCTCGGAGTCGTCGATGACCACAAGGTATTTGCGCTTGTGTCCCTTTTCGTAGCTGCGGCGCTTGCTGCTCATGGTCGCGACGCTCCCGTCCGATCATATGCGCAATAATATGCGCACAAGCGGGTAATGGTGCCACGGCTGCTGCCGCGCCGACAAGGCGGGTGTTCCGCGCTGCAAAACTAGCGCCGCACGAAGCCGACGATATCCTTGACAGCCTTCATGGTTTCGGCGGCGATTGCCTGCGCGCGCTGCGAACCGTCTGCAAGGACGGAGTCGATAAAGACAGGGTCCTGCACCAGCTTCTTCATCTCGGCGCCAACCGGTCCAAGCTTTGCAACGGCAAGATCGACGAGGGCGGATTTGAAAGTGGAAAACTGGCCGCCGCCAAACTGGCCAAGCACCTCGGCTTTGCTTGTGCCCTGCAGTGCCGCATAGATGCCCACCAGATTGTCCGCCTCCGGTCGCGGCGCGAGACCCTTTTCCTCGCTCGGCAAGGGTTCAGGATCAGTTTTAGCTTTGCGGATTTTTTGTGCGATGGCGTCGGCGTCGTCGGTGAGATTGATGCGCGAATAGTCCGACGCCTCCGACTTCGACATCTTTTTTGAGCCGTCGCGCAAAGACATCACCCGCGTCGCCGGTCCCTGGATCAGCGGCTCCGGTTGTGGAAAGAAGGCCTCGCCATAGCCGTGTGCGTGGATCGAAGCAGCGAAGTCATTGTTGAATTTCTGAGCAATGTCACGCGACAGTTCGAGATGCTGCTTCTGGTCTTCACCGACGGGCACGTGGGTCGCGCGATAGACCAGAATGTCGGCGGCCATCAGATTCGGATAGACGTAGAGGCCCACGGAAGCGTTCTCGCGATCCTTGCCGGCCTTTTCCTTGAACTGGGTCATGCGGTTGAGCCAGCCGACGCGCGCAATGCAGTTGAACACCCAGGCGAGCTCGGCGTGCTCGGCAACCTGGCTCTGATTGAAGATGATGTTCTTCTTCGGATCGATCCCACAGGCGAGGAATGCTGCGGTCACCTCGCGCGTCGCGCGCGGCAATTCGCTTGGATCTTGCCAGACCGTGATCGCGTGAAGATCGACCACGCAATAGATGCAGTCGTAGCGATCCTGCAGCGCCACGAATTTGGTGATGGCGCCGAGATAATTGCCGAGGTGCAGATTGCCGGTCGGCTGCACGCCGGAAAACACGCGTTCCTTGAACGCCATTGCCCGTCCTCTTTGCTTGTGCGCGGAGCCATGCCATGCCGGAGGTCCGAAGCGCAAGTCCTCGGAAGGCCTCTCGGAATGTGTCCTTGGATGCTGTTCTTCTTGGATACCGTCCTTGGAAAGTCCTCAGGATTTGCGGCGCAGGGCTACCGCCAGCACCTCAAGCTTAACCGCGCCCAGCAATTGCAGCGAAACGAGATAAATTACGATACCCAGCGTCACCAGCACAGCAAGGATTACCAAACGGCCAAGCGACGAGGCCGGCTGCACCGGGCCAAGCATATGAGTAGCGTAATAGATAGCGCCGGCCATTATGATCGTGGCGATGCCGATCCGTGGCAGCCGCCGGCGCGCGTCGGCGTCGAGCCGCAGCCAGTGGCGGCGATACAGGATGATACTGAGCAATCCCGCGCCGACCCAGCCAGATATGGCAATCGCGCCCGCTACGCCGACGTGACCGAAGCGCGGGAATAGAAGCACACCGCCGCCGATGGCTGTAGCAAGGCCGGCGAGCGCGGCAACCATCGGGGTATGCGTGTCCTCATGGGCGAATGATACGGCACCAAAGACCTTTTCCAGCACGTGGCCCGGCAAGCCCGCGCAAATCGCCATCAAGGCGGCTGCCACCGCGTCCGTATCGTGAGCAACGAATGCGCCGCGCTCGAACAGCCCGCGGGCAATCGGTTCTGCGAGCAGTGCAAAGCCGGTGGCGGCAGGCAGCGCCAACCCGGTGGCAATTTCATACGCGCGCGACTGTGCCGTGGCCATTGCGATCCTGTCGTTGGCATGGACGCTGGCGGCGATGCGCGGAACGATGACCGCTGCGACGGCAATGGAGGCAATGCCGAGGGGCAACTCATAAAGACGGTTTGCGTAATAGAGCCACGACACCGCGGCCGGCGAGGCGGACGCGATGGCGGTTGCCGCGATCAACTTGAGCTGTGGAATACCGGTGGCGATCAGGCCAGGCAAAGCCCGCTTGAAAAACACGTCGGTCTGGTCGCGCACATATGCGCGATTGCGCCGCCAGCGCTTGCCCGTCGACAGCCAGGCACCTGCCGTTACGAGGAGTTGGGCGACGCCCGCCACGGTCACGGCGAACGCAAGCCAAGTGGTTAGATAGAAATGGTCAAGCGCTCCACGCGAGAGCAAGACCAGCGCCAGTACCATCACCAAATTGAACAGGACCGCGCTGCCTGCAACGATACCGACACGGCCTTCAGCACTCAATGCGGCCGCCAACGCCGCGACGAGTCCCGCCAGGACGACATACGGCGCCACAATGAAAAGGAGAAACACCGCAAGCAATTGCCGCGCCTGATCGAAACCCGGGGCGACGGCTGCGATTACGGACTGTCCGAAAAATATGGCAAGCAATCCGATGGTGCCGGCAACGCAGAATAGCGTCACCAAGACCCGCCATGTGAAACGGTCGGCGTTCGATGCGCCGTCCTTGCTTCTGCGCAACTTGAGCCAGATCGGCACAAAGGCGCTGTTGAGCGCACCCTCCGACAAGAGGCGGCGAAAGAAATTGACCACCTGCAGCACGACAAAGAAAGCTTCCGAATATGGCCCGGCGCCCAATAGTGCGGCGATCCAGGCATCGCGCAGATAGGCGAGGAGCCGCGACATCAATGTGCCGCCGCCGACGGTGGTGATATCGCGTGCCAGCGACATGCCGTGACTCCTTTGCGGGCCACTCTAATCCGGTGGGCCTGCGCCCGTCACCCACGCGATACGCTCGCGCTTGCCGGCGCGTGTTCGCTCGATATAGTGCGCGCCAACCACGAGGATAAAGCATGACCGCTTCCCAATATGACGTGCTCGGCATCGGCAACGCCATTGTCGATGTGATCGCTCGCGCCGAGGATGATTTCCTGGTGGCGCAAGGCATGCACAAGGGCACCATGGCGCTCATCGACGAAGCACGTGCGCAAGCCATCTATGCGGCGATGGGATCCGCGGTGGAAAGCTCCGGCGGCTCGGCCGCCAATACGATCGTCGGCGTTGCCAGTTTTGGCGCGCGCGCGGCATTTATCGGCAAGGTCAGGAATGACGAGCTAGGCACGACCTTTGCCCACGATATTCGTGCTGCGGGCGTTGCATTTGGTACCAAGCCGGCAGACAAAGGTCCTTCCACCGCGCGCTGCTATATCATGGTAACGCCGGACGGCGAGCGCACCATGAATACATATCTCGGCGCTGCGCAAGATCTGCGCCCATCTGACATTGATGAAACCCAAGTAGCGAGTGCAGCCGTGACCTATCTCGAGGGCTATTTATGGGATCCGCCGCAGGCGAAGGAAGCGTTCGTCAGAGCGGCGGGAATTGCGCACAAGGCCGGCCGCCGTGTGGCACTCACTTTATCGGATGCATTCTGCGTCGATCGCTATCGTACGGAATTCCTCGACCTCATCCGCAAGGGTACGGTCGACATCGTCTTTGCCAATGAGCGCGAATTGCACAGCCTTTATGAGACCGCCGATTTCGACACTGCGGTCAAGGCACTGCGCGGTGAAGCAAAGCTGGCCGTGGTGACGCGCAGCGAGAAAGGCTGCGTCGTTGTGTCTCGTGATGCAGTTGAAGCCGTGGCCGCCGAGCCGGTCGAGCGGATCGCCGATGTGACCGGGGCCGGCGATTTGTTTGCGGCGGGGTTTCTTGTAGGTCTGTCGCGCGGCAAGGATCATCGCACCGCCGCGCGTCTCGGCTCGCTCGCGGCGGCCGAAGTTATTCAGCACATCGGCGCAAGGCCCGCGGTATCGCTCAAGGCGCGGGCGGCAGAGCTGGGCCTCGCCGTTTAGGCGGCAATATCAATGCAATTTGTCGGGTGAGGTTTGTGCGTGAGATGCCAGTATTACGCTGGCACCTCACGCGGACCGATGGACGCCCGGTGCGACGTTATCCGGGCGCGGTGCAGGGGTCCTCGTCACTGTTAAGTCGCCGCAACCGCCGGCCGCAAGCGAACGGTAACCAATTGGTAACCAAACATGGTTACCGATCGGTGAACAACCATTCGAAGGACGCCGCGCCATGGCCAAGCGCAAGACGATCGTCGAAACCGGCAGCGACGCAGTGGCAAATTCGGACGAAACGCCCGAACGCGAGCACAATGCCGAATTGCCGTTCTTTCGATCGCCATCGGTCTCGCCTGCCAAATCAGAGCCGGCGGAAGCCGTCGCAGCAGACACGCCAGCGCCGGTTGTTGCCGCGGAAATCACCGAGGCTGAAGCGCCGGACGTAGCAGTGAATTCCGAGGAAATGAATGCCCCCATTTCGGCGCGTGTACTCTCTTTACTTGCGCGTCGGCCAAAATTTGCTCTGCGGCCGCGCCACAAGCGTTATGCCGTCCTCGCCGTGTCCGTCGCAGTTGCGGCGGCGATAGGTGCCGTGTCCGGTATCGCGGCAACCGGCGGATGGTCGAAACAGGCCACCGCTATTGCTCGCGTGGACGAGAGCACGGCTGCGCAACAGTCCATCGCCCGCCTGACCAAGGAAATCAGCGGGCTGAAGGCAAGCCTCGAGGCCGCCAATAAGTCGGCGCACAGCCAATTCGCCAAGATCAGTGATCGTCTCAATCGCGAGAGTGCGGAGATCACGGGTACGGTCGCTCCGCCGCAAACCGTTCCGTCAGCGTCAGCCCCGTTGCCGGCCCCGCGTCCGCAACCGGCGGCCGCCGAAGCGACTCGTCCCTCGGTCGTGCTGGATTGGTCGATCCGCGAGATGCGAGACGGCTACATCTATGTGCAGGGCCATGGCGACATCTATCAGGTGGTGCCGGGTGCACCGCTGCCGGGACTCGGTCCGGTCGAACAGATCAAGCGACAGGACGGCCGCTGGGTCGTGGTTACGCCCAAGGGCATCATAGTATCGATGCGCGACCGTCGCTATTTCGAGTAGTTCTGACATTCGCGGCAGCGGGTAGCCGGCGGCGCCTCCGGGCGCCGCTGTTCATTTGCGCGTGAGGCCGGTAGCAGACGCAACGAAAGCATGTCAGATTTGCCGCGCTCCATTGGCGCGAGACCACTGATATGCATCACGTCCTGCTCAAAATCGTCGCCGTATCGGCGACAGTCTTTGCCGGCGGGATGCAAGCACAGGCGCAAGGTGCTGCGCCGCCGGCGGCCAAACCGGAAATGTTGCAAAGTTGTCCCGGCCTCGTAGCGGCACGGCCGCCCTTCGCCGTGCCGGTCGCGCTGGAGCGCGACCAGGTACGCTTGAGTTATATCGGGCATTCAACCTTTCTGATCGAAAGCCCGCAACTCGTGCGCATCGCCACCGATTACAACGATTATGTCAGGCCGCCCGTGATTCCCGACATTGCAACGATGAATCACGCGCATTCCACCCATTACACCATGTCACCCGATCCAAGCATCAAATACGTTCTGCACGGCTGGGCCGACGATGAAAAGCCGGCGCGGATCGATCTCCAGTATAGGGATGTTCGCGTGCGCAACGTGCCGACCAACATACGCACGTTTGATGGAGGCACTGAACGGCACGGCAACTCGATTTTCATTTTCGAAATTGCCAATCTATGCATTGCTCATCTTGGCCATCTGCATCACACATTGACGCAGCAGCAACTCAACGAGATCGGCCGTCCCGACGTCGTCCTGGTGCCGGTGGACGGCTCGTATACGCTCGACTTGGATGGCATGGTCGAAGTGCTGCATTCGCTCAAGGCGCCGCTGATGATTCCGATGCATTATTTCAGCACTTACACACTTGACCGGTTTCTCCAGCGTGTGCGCCAGGAATGGGACGTCGAAGTCGCTGAGGTGCCATCATTGGTAGTGTCGAAAACAAGTCTCCCGGCAAAGCCGAAGGTGCTCGTGCTGCCGGGTCATTAACGCTCGCCGTTAACCGCGCTAATTAGCGTAAATTCGGGAAGCTTGCGGCTCTCCCAATTTCAACGGCGAATGCCTATTTATCAACAGACGCCGTTGACCTATTGGAACAAATGATTAGTTGTCGCGTTCTTGGTGCGCCTTTTTGATCGCTTTAGAGGATATTTTTATGGTTCAGACTTGGAGTAGCTGGAAACGTTTTCCTGATGCGCAGCGTGGTGGTCATGTCGAAGCGCCGATCGGTCCGGGCGTCTATGAGGTTCGCCACACCATGACCGGACGAGTTGTCGCATTCGGCCATTCAGGCAACGTCGCAAATTCGCTTGCAGACCTAAAGCTCAATGGTGGCGCAAGCGCGTTCTCGCGCCTCTTCCGCAAGCAGCCGCTGGTTTCGCGCGTTTCCGATCTCGAGTATCGGACTTGTGCGGCAACCAGCCGCGCCGAAGCCAAAACCGCGGCAAGTCGGTTGATGGGCCTGCGGCAGACCGCATGGCGCCGGCGCATGGACACGGGCTGGGCTGCCCGCCACTAGACTGAATTTGACCGTTTGGCGAGGTTGTGGCCGGCCCTTGTGCCGGCCGCTTTGTTTTTCGGGGCGTGGCCACCGCTTTCGGTCAGTTGCGAAGATCGTATAGACTCGCCGCTTCAGCGAAGGGAACGATTGCCGATGTTGAGCGGGCAGCAAAATGATCTAATTACGCGCACGGGTGCAGGCACGGCTGCGGGCGGTCTCATGAGACGCTACTGGCAGCCCGCCGCACTGGTTGACGAGCTTTCCGGCAACCGTCCCGTCAAGCCGATCCGGCTACTCGGCGAAGACCTGGTGATCTTCAAGGACGAGCAGGGGCGTTACGGCCTGATTGGCCGCCGTTGTCCGCATCGGGGCACGGACCTTGCTTATGGCCGGCTTGAAAACGGCGGATTGCGCTGCGCCTTTCATGGCTGGTTGTTTGATGTACACGGGAAGTGTCTCGAAACGCCGGCCGAGCCCGATGACAGCAAGCTCTGCGCAAACGTGCGGCAGAAATCCTACCCAGTAATGGAGAAGAGCGGCATCCTGTTTGCCTATCTCGGGCCGGGCGAGCCGCCGGCGTTTCCGCATTTTGACTGCTTTGTTGCGCCTGGAAGCCATACCTTTGCGTTCAAAGGCATGATCGACTGCAACTGGCTTCAATCGCTCGAGGTCGGGATCGATCCGGTCCACACCTCGTTCCTTCATCGCTTCTTCCAAGACGAAGATCCAAGCCAGGGTTACGGAAAATTATTCCGCGATACTTCGCGCGATTCCGACATGCCGATGTCGCGCATCATGCGGGAATTCACGCGCCCGAGTATCGAGGTAGAGCCGACCGAGTTCGGTTTCCGGCTTGTCACGCTGCGACAGATCAGCGACACGAGCACGCACGTGCGTGTCACCAACTTGATGTTTCCCAATGCATTCGTGATCCCGATGAGCCGGGAGATGACCATCACGCAGTGGCACGTGCCAATCGACGACGAGAAGCATTATTGGTATGCAATTTTCACCAGCTTCGGTGCGCCTGTAAACAAAGAAGAAATGCGGCGGCAGCGTCTCGCGCTCTACCAGCTGCCGGACTACATACCGAACAAGAACAAGAGCAACGATTACGGTTTCGATCCGCACGAGCAGGAACACGAAACCTTCACCGGGATGGGCGCCGATATCAACGTGCACGATCAGTGGGCCTGTGAGTTCGATGGGTGCTATCCAGGATCGCACTAACGAGCATCTCGGAACCTCGGATAAGGCGATCAGCGCCTACCGCAAGCTGTTGCGCCATGCGATTGAACAGTCTGATAAAGGCGAAAGGCCAATCATGGTGCTCGATCCGCGCGCGGCCGCGAGCATCACAGGACCGGCGGCGATCGACGGCATTGGACCTTCAGACGACTGGCAGGGCTATTGGCGGAAAAGCGAGTCGAGCAAGCGCGAGTCGGCGAGCTGGACGAACGGCACTGAACGATAATGCCGCCGCGTTCGCGTAAGAGTGCCAGCTTCGTAGAACGTCATGGCTTGTGGACCGACGCCGAGACGAAAATCGCGGCACAAGTCGAGCGCACCATCAAGAAAGAAAAAATCGAGGTCGTGCGGTTTTCTTTCGCCGACCAGCACGGCGTCTTGCGTGGCAAGACCCTGCTTGCATCGGAAGCCGCCAACGCGATGCGTAACGGCGTCACGATGACCACGACACTTCTGGCAAAGGATACCGCACATCGAACCGCTTATCCTGTATTCACGCCCGGCGGTGGTTTTGCCATGGCCGAAATGCAGGGCGGCAGCGATTTCGTCATGGTCGCCGACCCGACTACATTTCGCATTCTGCCCTGGGCAGAAAACACCGCGTGGCTGCTCTGCGACATCTATTTTACCAACGGCAAGCCGGTGCCATTCTCAACGCGCGCGAGGTGTCGTGATGCGTTGAGGACGCTTGCCAATGCGGGCTTTGAATTTTTCGCCGGGCTTGAAGTCGAATTCCACCTTTTCAAGCTCGAGAATCCGCGTCTCGCGCCCGCCGATGCGACCTGGCCGCCGGAAGCGCCCGAGGTCAGCTTCCTGACGCAGGGCTATCAGTATCTCACGGAGTCGCGTTTCGACATGCTGGCACCGGCGGTGGACATCCTGCGGCGCGGCGTGGAGCAATTGGGTCTACCGCTCCGTTCTGTCGAAGCGGAGCTCGGGCCAAGCCAGTGCGAATTCACTTTCGCGCCGCAATCGGGCCTTGCCGGCGCTGACAGCATGGTCCTGTTCCGCTCGGCTGCAAAACAGATCGCGCGACGTCATGGATATCTCGCAAGTTTCATGTGCCGACCGGCGCTGGCGAATGTGATGTCGAGCGGATGGCACCTTCACCAGTCGCTGATCGAGGCCAAATCGAAGAGGAATCCGTTCGCATTCGATCATCCCGACGGACTATCCACGGTCGGCCGCTATTATCTGGCTGGCTTGCTCACACACGCGCGCGCGGCCGCGGCATTCACGACGCCGACGATCAACGGCTACAAGCGTTATCGGCCCTATTCGCTCGCACCGGATCGTGCCATCTGGGCACGTGATAACCGCGGCGTGATGATCCGCGTGCTTGGTCAGCCGGGCGATCCGGCGACGCGCCTGGAAAACCGCGTCGGCGAGCCCGCAGCAAATCCGTACCTCTATTTCGCGTCGCAGATATACTCCGGGCTCGACGGCATCGCGCGCAGGCTTGATCCCGGTCCGTCCGCCGACACGCCCTACGAAGCGATGGCTGCGTTTCTTCCGAAAAATCTGACCGAGGCGCTGCTAGCTTTGCGCGCCGACGACGTATTCCGCGCCGGATTCGGCGAGGCTTTCATTGACTACTACACGCATATAAAAGCGGCCGAAGTCGAGCGTTTCCAAAAAGATGCTCAGGACCAACCAGACGTCACATCCTGGGAACAAAAAGAATATTTGGATCTGTTTTGACGTCCTAGTAATCGAGCTTCGGAGCACGCTGGCGCACGCGGCTTATCAGGCACGCTCCCAAAGTCCCGGCCATGCCCGCAATCGCGCAGAATAGTCTGGTTTTTTCTGCGGCTCCAGCGCCAAGCGTTGCGGCGTAATCGGCAATGATCGGGTCGCTCGCGATGACGTCGCCGGCGATCCATCCGAGTAACGCCGCGCCCGCCCATATGATGAGCGGAAAATAGGTCAGCATTGTCATGATGACATTTGCGCCCGCGACGATCGCCGGAATACTGACGCCAAGGCCGAACACCAGCAGCGCCAGACTCCCGTCGGCGACCGCCGCGACGGCGATAACGTTATCAAGGCTCATGACAATATCGGCGACGGCAATAAGTTTCACCGCTCGCCAGAGACTGTCGGACGTGGATTTACCGTGGCCGGACCCTTCGCTCGGCGCCAGCAGTTTCACCGCGATCCAGAAGAGTGCCGCTCCACCCGCGATCTTGACGTACGGAAGCAGCATAAGTGTCGATACGATGGTTGCGAAAATCAAACGCAGAATGAGGGCGACGCCGGTGCCCAGTACCATTCCCGCAAGACGCTGTTTTTCGGGCAGGTTGCGGCATGCGAGTGCAATGACGATTGCATTGTCGCCCGACAGCAGAACATTGATCCAGATGATCTGAACGACCGAAATCCAGAATTGCGGCTGCGTATTGATGCCGATACCGTTCAATAAGTCGGTCATTCTCGATCCTGCACGTTTCGGTCAAACCGCCGTTTCGGATGGTCCGTCGATGGTTTGCTTGCGAAATGGAAATCCGTGCCGGCGGCGCCACGCAGGATCCAGTGCCTTGCTCCATGCCGCGTAGAGCACGCTGACAAGTCCGAGCGTTCCAACGACCAGCAAAGACCATTGAAGAATTTCGGATCGTGCGACGTCGATGTGCAGGCGGTCGAGCAGCGTCAGATATGGAAGTGCCCAAAGAGCCACGAGTGCGGCCCAGTTCACGAGAACCGACCCGGCCGACAAACGCACCGGATCGCCGCATATGTTGCGCCGAAGCCAGGGCATGCGGCCGCTGTCAGTGCGTTGCTGACGAATAAGGTTCGCCTGAACGGTCAATGGATGACGATTTGGCACTGCGTCAAACCGCCAGCTGCGCAACGACGTTTTGCATGCAGGCAGACTAGGATTCTTAAAATTGCCTGCAATTCAGGATGAACACCCGGGTTGTTGCCCTTGGGTAATTTCCCCTAGGCGTTAATATCCGGGGTGTGATCGTGACGAAGGTCTAGAATGATGGTCAGCAGCGGCAAGGCGGAGCGATTTCGAGCGATGTCTTTCCCGCGAGTTTTCGACGCTCACAAGCTGATCATCGGGCTTGTTTACCTTGCGGCCTATGCGGTGCTCGACTGGATCAGTTTCATCGAGCCATATGCAAATCTCGGAATTACGGCTTGGAATCCCGGCACTGGCTTGAGCTTCGTCCTGCTGTTGCTGTTTGGCTTGCGGATGATTCCCTTCCTGCTCATCAGCCCTTTGCTTGCGGACTTGCTGACGCAGCAATTTGCAATGCCGTGGCATGTCGAGATCTTGGCATCTGTGCTGGTCGGTGGCGGCTATTCGATTGCATTGACGTTCCTACTACAGAAGAAGTTGCGATTTGATCCTGCGCTCCCTTCGATGAATGATCTCGTGCTGCTGATGCTTGTCGCGGTTGTAGCTGCGGCTCTTGTTGCGGTTGGATACGTCAGCCTGATGATTGTTTCGGGATTGCTGCCCGCAACCGATTTTACCGCGGCGGCAATGCGTTACTGGGTCGGCGATGTGATCGGTATCACTGTCGTCACTCCGTTCGCGTTGTTTGCATTGACGCGTCCGCGCATCTTGCCGATGACGGCCGAATCGATCCTGCAATTCGTCGCGATCGGTCTTGCCTTGGCCCTGGTTTTTGGCCTGGTGCAGGAACAGCAATTTCAGCTTTTTTACGTTCTTTTCCTACCGATTATCTGGCTTGCTGTGCGCGCCGGTTCGGAAGGCGTCAGTGTCGGTATCCTGGTCACGCAATTGGGCTTAATCCTCGGCATTCAGCTCTTTCCGGCAGGCACGTTCGATGTCACGGCCTTTCAGGCTCTCATGCTTGTTCTGGCGGTGACCGGATTGGTGGCGGGCGAACTCGTCACCGAGCGGCGGCGAACCGAGGCCCAGCTGCGCCTGCAGCAGGACTCGCTATCGCGGCTTGCGCGGCTTGGCAGCATGGGAGAACTCGCCGCCGCGGTTGCCCATGAACTCAATCAGCCGCTAATGGCTGCCGGCACTTATGCGCGGCTGGTGAACGACGCGATGAGCGTAATGCCAGTCGACGTCGTGACAGTCGGCGAAACCGCAAAGAAGGCGGTGACCCAGGTGGAGCGCGCAGCCGACGTGGTGCGCCGGCTGCGCGCGCTGGTTCGCCTTGACCGCAGTAGCCGGGCTCCCTGCAGATTCCAGCGGATCGTCGAAGAAACGCTCGAACTATGCCGTCCGGAACTCGAGCGGGCACGTGTGACCGTGCGCACGGCAATTGCGAGCGACCTTCCGCAGGTCATGGTCGACCTGTTGCAGGTCGAGCAAGTCCTGATCAACATCGTGCGCAATGCGACCGAGGCGATCGTCGAAAGCGGCAGTCCGCGCGGCACCATCCTAATTGAAGCGAAGGCTGTCGACGGCGATCTCATCGAAGTACGTGTCGTCGACAGTGGGCCAGGTTTCCCGCCCCAGCTGATCGATAATGCGTTTTTGCCTCTGTCCTCCAGCAAGTCCGAGGGGCTTGGAATCGGCCTGTCGCTGTGCCGGTCGATTGTTGAAGCTCACGGCGGCAAGTTATGGCTTGACCATTCTTCGCAAGGCGGAGCTGTTTACTTTACTCTGCCGGTTGCAAAGACTGGCCGCACATGAGCGATCAATTGCATATCGCTGTCGTCGACGACGATGAGGCCGTGCTCGATTCGCTGCGACTCTATTTCGCCCGTCAATGCGTCGGTGCATCCTGCTTTGCATCCGCCGAAGCGTTTTTGACCGCAATAAACGGCGGGCAGCGCTTTGATTGCATCGTTTCGGACGTACGAATGCCCGGCATGTCGGGCCTTGATCTGGTCCGCTCCCTGAAAGGTTCGGGACTATCCTCCCCGGTTATCCTTATTACCGGGCACGGCGATGTCGATATGGCGGTAGCCGCAATTAAGGTGGGCGCATTCGACTTCATCGAGAAGCCGTTCGACGAGGCCCGGCTCCTAGACAGCATTCGCAAGTGCGATGGCTGCAAAAGCAAAACCTGAGGCCGACGCAGTCGAACTGGAAAAGCTGCAAGCCCGGTTCGGCACGCTGTCGACGCGGCAGCGCCAGGTCATGGAGTTCGCGGTGGCGGGGCTATCGAACAAGGAAATTGCATCCAAACTCAAGATAAGCCCCAAGACGGTCGAGAATCATCGTGCGTGGGTCATGGAGCGTATCGGTGCCCGCAATATCGCCGACCTGGTGCGAATCGCGATGAAGGTCGAGGACAGCAAGAACAGGTAATCGGCAAAGCCGTGCAGGCCGCAGATATCGCTTGACGGCGTAAAGAGAAGCCTGAATTTATCCTGATGCCGCATGCGCTCACACCCGACAATGTGAAGCTTTATTACGAAGAGGTGGGCCGAGGCTGTGCCGGTCCTGTTCGTTCATGAGTTTGCCGGCGACCATCGCAGCTGGGAGCCGCAGCTGCGCGAGTTCGGCAAACGCTACCGTTGCATCGTTTATGCCGCGCGCGGCTACAAGCCGTCCGATGTCCCGGCGGATCCTGCCGCCTATAGTTATCTCCATGTGATGCGCGACGCTGTCGCGATGCTTGATCATCTGAAAATCGACAAGGCCCATATCATCGGCCTGTCGATGGGCGGCTACACCGCTCTGCAGGTCGCGCTCAATCATCCGGACCGGGTGCGCTCGCTCGTGCTTGCCGGTGCGGGATCCGGCAGCGAGCGCTGGTATACCGAGGAATTCCACAAACGCTCACGCGAACTCGCGGCACAGTTCGAACGAGACGGTTCGGCCGCCGTCGCTCGAGACGTATGGCCGCAGCGCCAGCCGCATTCCGTTTGAACTGAAGGATCCACGCGGCTTTTCGGAATTCGCGAGGCGTCTCGCCGAGCACGACGCGCAAGGTTCGGCGCATATGTCGCGCGGGTTTCAGGGTGCGCGTCCTTCACTTTATGATTTCGAGAGTGACATCCGCAAGCTCACCACGCCGGCGCTCATTGTCGTCGGTGATGAAGACGAGCGCTGTATCGAGCCGGGCCTTTTTCTGAAGGATGCGTTGCCGTCCTCCGGACTGGTAATGTTTCCAAAGACCGGTCATGTCGTGAACCTGGAGGAGCCCGACCTGTTCAACCAGGTGGTCGGCGATTTTCTCTCCCGCGTCGATGCCGGTCGCTGGCTGCCGCGCGATCCACGGACCCGCACGTCCAAAACGCCAGTCCCGTGATGGAACCCGGCGGCACCGAAATCCATTATCGGGAAGATATGCCATTGAGGAGGTGCCGATGCTGAAATGGGCCTTCGTGTTCCTTATCATCGCTGTGGTAGCGGGAATTTTCGGATTTACCGGCGTCGAAGCAGCCTCGGCAACGATCGCGCAATGGTTATTCGGGATCTTCCTGGTGCTGTTCCTTGGTGCGCTGATTATCGGTCTGACCATTGGCGCCAGACTGACGTCCTGACCGTGGTAGGCCAGGCCCTGCAATTCCAGCGGTTTTCGAAATTCGCACAAATTTAACCGAATTCGAGAATTTAGCCGGCTTTGAAAAAGGCCTTTTGGCTTTGCTCGGTATAGTCCGCAAAGTCTTTGGGGGAGTGCCGTTTATGCGGATCGTGTGCGCAATCCTGGCTTTTGGCTTCTTCGTCTCATTGGGTGGTTCGTCCGATGCTGCGGATCTCTCGGTCGAACATGGGCGCCTGAGCGTGCATCGTTCCGGCGGTTACGACGTACGGATGCGCGTCGTTGAGCAAGTCCCCTATTGCGGAGACTGTGACAATCTTCTTGGCCACGCACATTCTCCTTATGTGCGGCTGCGCGAGGTTGGATATCCGTTCTGGGAACAGGGCTGCGCGCTCGGCGGGTGCGCCGCCTACTATCGAACTATCCAGCGTTGCTGGTTCTGGGGCCTCGAGGGCGTCTGCGATTAGTAACGGCTTCGGTCGGCCGGGCTCAGACGTCGACGCTTGCCGCCAGCGCATTGTCCTGAATGAACTGCCGGCGCGGCTCTACCAGATCGCCCATCAACTGATCGAACAGCACATTGGCTTCGTCGACTTCCTTGATGCGTACCTGCAAAAGCGAGCGCGCATTGGTGTCGAGCGTGGTCTCCCACAGTTGTTCCGGGTTCATCTCGCCAAGGCCCTTGTAGCGCTGCATTGTGACGCCCTTGCGCCCTGCGCCGGTAATGGCCTCGAACAGGCCGACCGGCCCGTGGATCGCCCAGGTCTCGTCCTTGCGGCGCAGTGAGCCGGGCTTTTCGTAGACCTTCTGCAATGAGGCCGCGTATTCATCGAGTTTGCGGGCGTCGGCCGAGCCGAGTAGCGCGTGATCGATGATGGCGACGGTCTTCACGCCACGCAGCGTGCGGGTGAAAGTAAAGCCGGCCTCTTCGCTGAATTCGCCTTCCCAGCCGCGCTCGGTTTCTTCGGAGAGCGCATTAAGGCGTTTGGCGATGTAGGGCGCCGCCGCCTTGGCCTTCGCCGGATCGCCGAAAATATCGGAACTGAGTACACCGAGAATGGCGGCCTGCTCGACAACCTGGCGATTGTACCGGCTGTGCAGGCCGTTGAGGAGATTGCGGACCGTCCGCGCCAGTTCGACGAGCTTGCGCAAGTCCTCGCCGGCGCGTTCTTCGCCGGAGGCGAGACGCAACACCGCCTCTTCGACGCCCGTCAGGATCAGATAGTCTTCCAGTGTACGCTCGTCTTTCAAATACTGCTCAGATTTTCCCCGCGCAACTTTGTAGAGCGGTGGCTGCGCGATGTAGATGTGGCCGCGCTTGATCAGCTCTTCCATCTGCCGGAAGAAAAACGTCAACAGCAGCGTGCGGATGTGCGAGCCGTCCACGTCCGCGTCCGTCATGATGATGATCTTGTGATAGCGCAGCTTATCCGGATTGAATTCGTCGCGTCCGATGCCGGTGCCGAGCGCCGTGATCAGCGTGCCGATCTCCTGGCTGCCCAACATCTTGTCGAAACGCGCACGCTCCACGTTCAAGATCTTGCCGCGGAGCGGCAACACGGCCTGGAATTCCCGATTGCGGCCCTGTTTGGCGGAGCCGCCTGCGCTGTCGCCCTCGACGATGAACAGCTCGGACTTTGCGGGGTCGCGCTCCTGGCAATCGGCAAGTTTACCGGGCAGGGACGACACATCGAGCGCGCCTTTGCGGCGGGTCAACTCGCGAGCCTTGCGTGCAGCTTCGCGTGCCGCCGCCGCCTCGACCACCTTGCCGACGATAACCCTGGCTTCTTGCGGGTGGATTTCGAACCAGTCCTGCAAAGCCTGGTTGATCACGTTTTCGACCACCGGGCGGACTTCCGAGGAGACCAGTTTGTCCTTGGTCTGCGAGGAGAATTTCGGATCGGGCACCTTGCAGGACAAAACTGCGGTCAGTCCTTCACGGCAGTCGTCGCCGGTGAGCGCAACCTTTTCTTTGCGCGAGGTGCCGACTGTCTCGGCATATTGCGTGATCTGACGGGTCAGCGCGCCGCGGAAGCCGGCAAGATGGGTGCCGCCGTCGCGCTGCGGAATATTGTTGGTAAAGCAAAGTACGCTTTCATGGTAACCGTCGTTCCACCACATCGCGCATTCGACCGTGATGCCTTCGCGCTCGGCCTTGATCATGACCGGATTTGGAATGAGCGCGCTCTTGTTGCGATCGAGGAATTTCACGAAGGCCTCAACGCCACCCTCATATTTCATTTCCTCGCGCTTTTCGACCGCATGACGTTTGTCGGCGAGGACGATGGCGACGCCCGAATTAAGGAAGGCCAGCTCACGCAGACGGTGCTCCAGCGTCGCGAAGTCGAATTCGACCATGGTGAAAGTCTTCGTGGACGGCAGGAATGTTACTTCCGTGCCGCGCTTGCCCTTCGCATCGCCGACCGCCTTGAGGGGCGCGACCGCGACGCCGTCGCGGAATTCCATGAAGTATTCCTTGCCGTCGCGCCAAACGGTCAACTTGAGCCAGGTCGATAGGGCATTGACCACCGAGACGCCGACGCCGTGCAAACCGCCGGAAACCTTGTAGGCGTTCTGGTCGAATTTTCCGCCGGCGTGCAATTGGGTCATGATGACTTCGGCGGCCGACACGCCTTCACCCTTGTGAATGTCGGTCGGGATGCCGCGGCCGTTGTCGCGCACCGTGCAGGAGCCGTCCGGATTGAGCGCCACTGCGACTTCGGTCGCATATCCCGCGAGTGCTTCGTCGATCGCGTTGTCCACCACCTCATAGACCATGTGGTGGAGGCCCGAGCCGTCGTCGGTATCGCCGATATACATACCCGGCCGCTTGCGCACCGCATCGAGGCCTTTGAGGACCTTGATCGAACTCGGCGCCATAGTCGGATGGGTTCTTGCGGGCCGGTTCAGCCATCGACGGCACCCTCGGGACAAGCGGAAAATTGAGTCGGAATGAGCGATTTGTGTGACACGAAAATGAGAGCCTCGTACAGGGCAAAGTTACGCACTTAATATGTTGATTTAGCTGTATTTTTTAAAGAGGCGAGGCCATAAAAATCCCCACTTTTTTCACCTCTTTTTCCGACCGATTCGGTCTCCTCGCGGGGTCAAGGAAATCGCCTTGCGGCGACAGACGAACAGCTGCCCCCGCGCGTTGTTTTTGCGTCGATTTCGAAAGCTTGCACATAGCCGCGTCATGGCATTTAAGCCGGTGGCGTAATGGTGTTTCCCGCCTGACCTGAATTTGATCCGCATGCGCTGGTTTACCCGTCCGCTCGAAGTGCCGCATCGGTTGCGCGCCATAGTGCGCGCCCGGGAATCGAGCGTCATTGTTCTGGCCTTGATCGTCGGCGCATTCGCCGGACTGGCCGTAGCCGCCATGGGCGGGGCGGTCGGTTTCATGCACGAGGTATTTTTCGGCCTCGATCCCGGGGAGAGGCTCTCCGGCCGTGTGGCGCTCGATCCGTTGCGCGCGTTTCTCGTGCCATGCATCGGCGGCCTGTTGTTTGGCCTGGTCTCGGCTTTTGTGGCTCGCCGGCGCGGCACCGAAGTCGACCCAATCGAGGCAAACGCTCTTCATGGCGGCCGCATGTCAATGCGCGGCAGCATGATCGTCGCCGCACAGACAATGTGGTCTAGTGGTATCGGCGCCTCGGTCGGACTTGAAGCAGGCTACACGCAATTTGCCAGCGGCGTCGCTTCGGCAATCGGCCGTTCATTCCGGCTGCGCCGCAGTGACATGCGCGTGCTCGTGGGCTGCGGGGCTGCTGCAGCGATCGCAGGCGCCTTCGGTGCTCCGCTAGGTGGCGCCTTTTACGGGTTCGAACTGATCATCGGCAGTTATTCGATCGCATCGCTTGCGCCCGTAGGGATGGCGTCGCTGGTGGGCTACTTGACGGCGCAAGTCTTCACACCGGACAGGCTCGGCATTGAAACGGGCGCGGTCACGAACCTCGCCGTCCATGATGTGGTCATCTCCGCCTTCGTCGGTGCGCTGGCCGCCGTGTGTGGCGTCATTCTCATGCGTGGCGTTGCCGCATGCGAATTGCTTTTCACCCGAATGAGGATCAAGCCGGCACTGCGCCCGATGATTGGCGGCGCGCTGGTAGGACTTCTCGCACTCCTGTCGCCGCAGGTGATGTCGTCGGGCCACGGAGCCCTGCACTTGACCGGCATTTTCAAGCTGCCAATCGCGACAATCGCGCTGATCTTCGTGCTCAAATCGATCGCCTCGATGATTTCGCTCGGCTCCGGGTTCCGCGGTGGTCTTTTCTTTGCGTCTTTGTTGCTTGGCGCGCTTGGCGGTCAGCTGTTTGCTTTGGGGCTCGGTGCGGTGTTGCCGGTCTGCATATCGATCCGGATTCCTATGCCATTATCGGTATGTGTGCGTTGTCTGTCTCGGTGATCGGTGGTCCCCTGACCATGACGTTCATCGCGCTCGAGACGACCGGCGACCTATGGCTGACTACGGCGGTTGTGATCGCGGCAATTATCGCAATGCAGATGACCCGTGAATTCTTCGGATATTCCTTCGCCACATGGCGTTTCCATCTGCGCGGCGAAACCATCCGCAGCGCGGCCGATGTCGGGTGGATTCGCGACCTCTCGGTTGGGCAAATGATGCGTGCCGACGTGCGCACCACGCCGGTGGAATCGCCCATTGCCGTGTTTCGTGAGGCCTTCCCCCTCGGCTCCACCAATCAGGTCGTTTCGGTCGATGAGGATGGCCGCTATGCCGGCATGGTGATTGTCGCCGAAGCGCACGCGGCCGAACTCGGCGCTACGGCTTTGCTGCGAGACATTCTGCATCACAGCGACCACATGCTGTTGCCGCAAATGACAGCGCAGGAGGCAATTACCGCCTTTGATCGCTATGAGGCGGAAGCTTTGGCGGTGGTCGATTCCGTGGAACGCCGACAGGTCATCGGACTGCTTAGCGAAGCCCATGCCTTGCGTCGCTACTCGGACGCTTCCGAACGCCAACGGCGCGAATTGCTCGGAGAAGCCTGAGCAATTTTAGTCCAATGGCAGTTCGTGCACTTCGAGATTGACCTTGTGCAAATGACGGAATGTTGGCTCGTAGCCGGGCACAGGCGTGTTGAACGCAGCGAGGCCAGCCGCGAGAATTTCGATGCGGTCGAGCTCGGCGCGGGTTTGGTCAAACGCCCGATTGAGTTCCCGCTTGACGCGTTCAATTGCTGCGTCTGTTTCAGTTTCGTGTCCTTGCATGTGGGTAAAAGCCATCGGCTTGGCGATGGTTCCTATTTTCGGATAATTGATCTGAATTGGATTAAGAAAACGTGAGCGGTGCTAAAGGAACCGCGCTGCGGCGGGTTCCACCGCGCCGCCCCGAACCACGAACAGCTGCGCCCGGCCCGCAAGATCCCCAAACGCGGCGGGGTCGGCACCAGTCATCCAAACCTGTGCGCCCAGCGAAGAAAGCGCGCCATAAAGTGCCGTGCGCCGCGAGGGGTCGAGATGGGCGACAACTTCGTCGAGCAACAGCAGCGGCGCAAATCCCGTCATCTGCTTGATCAGGCTCGCATGAGCGAGCACCAGGCGAATCAGTAACGCCTTCTGTTCGCCGGTCGAGGCGTCGGCGGCGGGTATATTCTTGCCGGCATGACTGACGATGAGATCGGACAGATGCGGCCCGTCCAGGGTGCGTCCGGCGGCCGCGTCGCGCGCACGATTGTCCTTTAAAAGCGATCGGTAGCGGTCCTCGACTTCGACGGCGCTATGATCGGGCAGAAGCTGCTCCATCCAGCCGTGCAACCGGATCTCGGCATGCGGGAATTCCGGCGCGACGGAGCGAGAGCCATCGAGCGCAGCTGACAGGCGCTTGACGGTTTCTGCGCGGGCCGCCGCGACAGCTACTGCCACCTCCGCGGTTTCACGCTCGATTGCATCAAGCCAGTGCGCATCGCTTCGGGGGTCTTCCAACAGTCGGTTGCGCGAGCGCAGTGAACGCTCGAGCGCTGCGACGCGGCTTGAATGCTGCGCATCGACGGCCAGAACGAGTCGGTCAAGAAAGCGCCGGCGCTCCGATGCCGGCCCGTCGAACAAAGGATCCATTGATGGCGTCAGCCACACCACGCGCAAATGATCGGCGAACGCAGCTGCGGATCCTACGTTCTCGCGGTCGACGCGGCATTTGCGCGTCGGCGCTGATTCCTCTCCGGCCGGGGGCTCGATACCTGTACCGAGAGTCGCGAGGCCAAGCATGCCCTCAATTTCGGCCGAAATTGCCCAGGCCCCATCGCCTTCGGAAAAGGCGAGCTCTTCCATGGTGGCGCGGCGCAAGCCGCGGCCGGGGGCGAAAAGGGAAATAGCCTCGATCAGATTCGTTTTGCCGGCGCCGTTCGCGCCGGTCAGAACGACCGGCCCGGCACGATCGAGCTGAACCTGCGCAGCGTGGTAGCTGCGAAAATTCGTAAGCAACAAGCGCTGAATAAAGGCGGCGGTCATTCTTCCTCGTCATGCCCGCACCTGGGTCGGGCGTCCGGCAGGCCCCGCGCACAAGCCTTGTGCCGGGGCGTCCACGCTTTCGCGCGGTTTGCACTATCAAAGACGTGGATGGGACGCGCAACTCAGGTCTGCCCGAGCTGCGCCAAATAAATTAAATACTGCAAGGCGGCTATACGCGGTTTCGCTATACCCGCATCGGCATCAGAACGTAGAGCGCGCCTTTGGCGTCCTTGTCCTGGATGAGCGTCGGCGATCCGGGGTCGGCGAGCTTGAGCACCGCGACTTCACCTTCGATCTGGGCGGCGATGTCAAGCAGATAGCGTGAGTTAAAACCAATATCGAGTGGATCGGCGGCGTACTCGACTTCGATCTCTTCGGTCGCGCTGCCAGAATCCGGATTCGTCACCGACAAGACCAGCCGGCCGCCGGTGATCGACAGCTTGACTGCGCGTCCGCGTTCGCTCGACACGGTGGAAACGCGATCAACCGCAGCTTCGAAATCCTTCTTGTCGACGATCAGGCTCTTGTCGTTGTTGACCGGGATAACCCTCGCATAATCCGGAAAAGTGCCGTCGATGAGCTTGGAAGTCAGCACCACGTTTCCGATCGTGAAGCGGATCTTGCCGGCGGACAGTTCGATCGCGACCTCGCCTTCGCCGGTCTCGATCAGGCGCTGGACTTCCCCGACGGTTTTGCGCGGCACGATAATTCCCGGCATGCCGGCGGCGCCTTGCGGCAATGGCAGCTCGACCTGGGCAAGACGATGCCCGTCGGTGGCAACCGCGCGGAGTGTCCCGCTCTTTCCGGCGCCCGCGGTATGGAGGTAGATTCCGTTGAGGTAATAGCGCGTTTCCTCGGTCGAAATCGCAAACTGGGTCTTGTCAATCAGCCGCTTGAGGTCGCCTGCGGAAAGCTTGAACGAGTGACTCATCTCGCCTGCCGCAAGATCGGGGAAATCGCTTTCGGGGAGGGTTTGGAGCGTGAATTGCGAACGCCCCGCGCGTAGCGAAAGCACGGCGCGGTCGCCTGACGCTTCAAGCACGATCTGCGCACCGTCGGGCAGTTTACGTACGATTTCATAGAACATATGCGCCGGCACGGTCGTCGAGCCGCTAGGTGACGCTTCTGCGGCAATCGAGTCGGTGACTTCGAGATCGAGGTCGGTAGCCTTGAGGCTTAGTTTGCCATGGTCGGCCTTGACCAGAACGTTTGCGAGAATCGGTATGGTATTACGCCGCTCGACCACGCGATGCACGTGGCCCAGCGACTTGAGAAGCTCTGCACGCTCTACTGTAACCTTCATTGGAAGACCCGCTCGGCGTTCTTGATAACGACCTAACCACGCGTAACGGCCGGCCGGCGAAACGCGGAATGCGAAGCCGGGGTGCAAAGGTGACGCGCCAGCGTGAAAATCGCAAGGGTTGGGCGGCTTTGGCAGGGCCTATCCCCAAGGCGTCCACAACGACAGGCGGGGGCGCATCTTCGCAAGTGCCGTCCCGGGCTGAAGCCCGGGATAACGGATAGCGGCTACTCCTGCAGCTGCCGCTTGAGGATCTCGATTTCTTCGGCCAGGGCCATGTCATTGCCGACAAGCCCTTCGATCTTGCGCACTGCGTGCAAGACCGTCGTGTGATCGCGCCCGCCGAAACGCCGGCCGATTTCGGGCAGCGAGCGCAGCGTGAGCGTTTTCGCGAGATACATCGCTACCTGCCGTGGGCGGACCACATTTGCAGTACGTCGCGATGACAGCAGGTCAGAGCGGCTGACATTGTATTGGCGCGCAACAACCCGCTGGATGTCCTCGATCTTGACGCGTTTTGGTTCCTGCGGCCGGATCAGATCACGCACCTCGCGTTCGGCCATTTCGAGTGTGACCGCATGGCCGGTGAGCTTGTTATGCGCAAGCAGACGGTTAAGTGCGCCTTCCAGATCGCGGCCGTTGTGAGTGACGGTCTTGGCAATATACCCCAAGACAGGCAGTGGGACGTCGAAAGCGGGATGGTGGGCGCGAGCCGCCATCACGCGGGCCTTGAGGATTTCGAAGCGTAATTCCTCCCCGAGCGGCCCCATCTCCACCACCAGGCCTCCGGCCAAGCGCGACCGCACGCGGTCATCAAGGCTTTCGAGATCGGAGGGCGGACGGTCGGAGGCGATAACGACCTGCCGGCCCGCATCAATAAGTGCGTTGAGCGTGTGGCAGAACTCGGCCTGAGTTGATTTTCCTTGGAGAAATTGGAGATCGTCTATCACCAGCACGCCAATTCCTCGCAACGCCTCCTTGAAGGCGAGGGCGGTTTGCGTGCGCAGCGCGGAAACGAAACCGTACATGAATTTTTCAGCAGTCAGATAGAGCACCTTGCGTTCGCCTGCGGCATTTCCTGCCCATGTGACCGCTTGCAGGAGATGAGTTTTGCCGAGGCCGACGCCGGAGTGGATATAGAGGGGATTGAACATGACCGGATCGCTGCGGCGGCCTCCTGCGACCTGCTTTGCCGCCGCATGGGCCAATGTATTTGAGCGGCCAATGACGAAAGTATCGAAGGTCAGGCGGGGGTCGAGGGGGGAGCCGCCGAGTGCTTCGTGCACGCTCGGGTCGCCGGCCACGAGGGCCCGGCCACTTCCGTTGCCATTCATGTAGCGGCCGCCATTCTCCCCGCTCATGTGGTCCGGTCTAGCCTTCGGCAGCACAGTGGATTTGAGGACCGCAGACCGCACGATCAGCTCGACGCGCGTGACCTTCTCTTCCTGGGCCTGCCAACAGGCCAGAACGCGTTCGGCATAGTGCGATTGGATCCAGCTCTTGAGGAAACGGGTCGGTACCGACAGGCGGACAGCCCCTTCTTCGATTGCTTCCAGGTCCATTCGTGCAAACCAGCTGGAATAAACGTCGTCGCCGACGTCAGCGCGCAGCCGTTCCTTGACTCGTGACCAGCTCTCTTGATCCACGTTCGACATTGTCTTCTGCTCGATCCGATTGAAGGTGGGACGGACTCGGTTGCCCGGCATGGCGGTGGACCGCCAACGCGCCGGAAACGGGACGCAACAGCACTCGTTCGATGATGTCGCTTTTGGCTATGGAGCTCCGCCGCAATATTTGAGTGGGGCGGAACGACATCGAAGGGAAATCGAGGATGTCGCGCCTTCAGTCCGCAGGTGGCGGCGTGGCGCCTCGGATTCCGATCGTGAAAACAGAGACTGAACCGCGATTACGGCGGCTTGCACATGTTCTGTATGAGTTGGAAAGAGGTGGTCCGGCGGCAGGAAGGCAAGAATTGACACAGGACAACCATCGTCCAATGTCATTGACTCCGAATACCGACACTAATCCTGCGCCTGTCATGACGTCACCCCTCGAATAGGCTGCGGCTTTCGCCCCGCAGTTTGGTTATTGCCGGCTCTTGCCACACCCGGCCGGAATTTGGGTCATCGAAAATTCCAATTACGTCACGTTTAACCTCACTAGAACTGATGCCAACTACTCTATTGGGCTCCCTCGGCGTAAGAACAGTTGATCGACACGGAAGACAAACCAAAGCCGTTCTCATCCGCTGATGAGCGTGACGTGGACCCTTGTTTCTGATCGCGCACGAAGAATTCCCGCGCGCTTTTTCAAGATACACAAGCAAAATGCGTGGGCAATCAGATTCACGTGGACTGCCGCGACACATCGAAGGATCAGCGGTGTTCGCCTGCTTTCGATTCCCGGAATAGTTAACCCAACGTGTTGATGAGTTGTATGGAATTTCGCCGCGCAATTTCTGGATTAGTGCCGCAGAGTCGCCTTATTTTTTAATTTGGTGCGGCTGCCGAAAATGCCTGTCACATATGCATTTTCGGGGTCCTTGCTTCGCTTTCCCGTTAAGTCATTATCGACGCGAAAAAAAATCTGAGCGAATTTTCACGTAACTCCTGGCGTAAAAAGTCTGCTACCGCCGAGATTACTGCCGTGGTCACTGTATTCTGATCGTGCAATTGCTGGACGAGCAAATTTTTCTGACGTCGCGATGACGCTTTAAATACATTCTCGTCGCATCGAACCGAATCCAGCCGGAAGCGGTCCGTTCGGACATCTTTTATGCGGATTTGAAACGAAATCGCAGTCGCGACTATCCGCGGGACTTGCCCGACGCCTATTTGGAGAGCTTCGCGATCCGATGCGCAAGCCGCGATACCTTTCGGCTCGCATTGTTCTTGTGTACGACGCCGCGTTGTGCGGCGCGCATGATGACTGGCTCGGCCGCCTTGAACGCAGCCAGGGCCGCCTTACGGTCCCCACTCTGGATCGCTTCCTCGACCTTGCGCATTGAATTTCGCAGCACCGAACGTCGCGCTTTATTCACTTCGGTCCGGCGTGCGATCACGCGTGTAGCTTTGCGGGCGGACTTGGTATTGGCCATCAATTTCTCGTTCAGGGCTGGCGCTCCCGGAGCGGGTGTGCGCCAAGGCGACAAGGATTTTAGAAGAAGCTGAGGCGGCGAATGTATTCGCCGCCACGGCTGAGGCTTATAGATAGACGATGCGCGGGCGTCAACGTCCGCGATTTTGCTGTCAGGCCACGCGCTTGGCGCGTACGGTATCATGGCCGGCGATCACAGCGGTACGGTCCGCAGCCGAGAACGGTGCCAATGGTGGCCTTACGCGCGCAAGGCCGGCATCGCCGTGGATGTGGGCGAGGAGTGCCTTAACTCCGGAAACAAGCGGTTTGCCATCGAACAGCTTGCGGATCGCCACCGCCGCGTCGAGTGCGGTTAGATCACCGCTGTCCCAGGCCCGCGCGCATAGATCGGCATTGAGATTGGCGGTCGCGGAAATGCAGCCGGCGAAGGCGCCGGCACGCGCATCGATCAGGCACGCCTCCGTCGAAGGGAAGACAGCGAAGTCGGGTGATATCGCGGCAGCTGAACGCGCAAAAGCCATATCACCGGAAGAGTTCCTTCAAACCCACGATGCGGGTCGGATACAACTCCAGCAGCCGTTTGATCAGTGTGATGTGCCACGGCAGACCGGACATCGCCGGGAAATGATAAAGATATATCGGGATCGGCTTTTGTCCGGTCGCCTTCACCAGCGTATCGATGTAACCGACCAGACCATCATCGGGGACGCCCTTGTAATAAAAGGGCGGCAGCACCAGTGCGCCGGCGAAACCAAGTCCGGCAGCATGACGGGTGAGTGCGACAGCATCCGATACCGCCGCGGCGCCGGTACCGACCATGAGGCGGTGCAGCGGCAATCCATTTGCCTTGTAGGCGTCCATGACCGCCTTGCGCTCGTCGAGCGAAAAGGACGTGGCTTCTCCGGTGGTACCGAGAACGTTGAGGCCGTCACAGCCGTTGTCGAGCAGATGGCGCGCCAAATTGACGGCGCGTTTGAGATCGGGCGCGCCGCTCTCGTCGATCGGTGTAGCGACCGCGGCGATTACGCCGGAAAGTGTCTTGCTCAAGTTGCGTCTCCGGTTTTTCATTAGTCATGGCCGGGACAGACCCAGCCGCGACAAGTGTGCTCAACCACTCACATTATAGGCCGCCAGTGCGGCCATGTTTACGAGCTGATTATCCTTGGCGCCGAGATGGACGATTTGCACCGGCTGGTCGAGGCCCACCAGCAAGGGTCCGATCACAGTAGCGCCACCCAGCTCCTGCAGCATTTTGGTCGAGATCGAAGCGGAGTGAAATGCCGGCATGATCAGCACGTTGGCGGGCCCTGAGAGACGGCAGAACGGGTAGGCTGCCGCCAACTCCGGATTGAGCGCCACATCGGCGGCCATTTCGCCGTCGTACTCGAAGTCGACGCGTTTGCTGTCGAGGATTTTCACGGCTTCGATGACCCGCGCCGACCGCTCGCCGGGCGGATGGCCAAACGTCGAAAAAGCAAGAAGTGCCAGCCGTGGCTCATAGCCAAGCCTGCGCGCGACACCGGCGGCCTCAATCGCAATATCCGCGATCTCATGGGCTTCCGGCATCTCCGTCACCGCGGTGTCGGCGACCAGCACGGTACGCCCGCGCGCCACCACGACCGAGACGCCAATGACCCGATGACCCGGCTTGGGGTCGATGACGTGGCGGATGTCCTCAAGCGCGACCGAAAAATTGCGGGTGACACCCGTCACCATCGCATCGGCATCGCCGAGCGCGACCATGCAAGCCGCAAAATGATTCCGATCTTGGTTTACCAGTCGTTGGCAGTCGCGCAGCAGATAGCCGCGCCGCTGAAGGCGCTCGTACAAGAAATTTATGTAAGCCGAATTGCGGGTCGAAACGCGCGCATTGACGATTTCAATTTCCTCGCCGAGCTCAATGCCGGCCTCGCCCGCCGATTGGCGAACCCGGTCCTCGCGTCCGACCAGAAGCGCGGTGCCGAGACCTTGATGCACGAAGCTCGCTGCCGCTCGGATGACTTGTTCTTCCTCGCCTTCGGCGAAGACGACGCGCTTGGGCTGCCGACGCAACCGGTTGAATACCTGCACAAGCGTGCCGGCGATCGGATCGCGCCGCGCACTCAGCTGCTGGCGGTAGGCGTCCATATCAACGATCGGCTTGCGCGCAACGCCGGTATCCATCGCGGCCTTCGCGACAGCTGGTGGTACGTAGGAAATCAGGCGTGGGTCGAACGGAACCGGGATGATATAGTCAGCGCCGAATTTAGGGCGGGCACCGTAGGCGCTGGCGACTTCGTCAGGAACGTCTTCGCGCGCGAGTTCCGCGAGCGCATGTGCGGCAGCGATCTTCATCTCCATGTTGATGGCGGAAGCGCGCACATCGAGCGCGCCGCGAAAGATGTAGGGAAACCCGAGTACGTTGTTGATCTGGTTCGGGTAGTCGGAACGACCGGTCGCCATGATGGCGTCGTCGCGCACCGCGGCGACTTCCTCAGGAGATATTTCGGCGTCGGGATTGGCCATGGCGAAGATGATCGGCTTGGCCGCCATCGACTTGACCATGGCTGGAGTGAATGCGCCCTTGACCGAAAGTCCGAAGGCGACGTCGGCGCCCTCGAACGCGTCCGCGAGCGTGCGCTTGGAGGTCTTGATGGCGTAGGCCGACTTCCACTGATTAATGCCGTCCTTGCGGCCCTGATAAATCACGCCTTTGGTATCGCAGAGGATCAGATTTTCAGGCCTGAAGCCGATCGCCTTGAGGAGTTCGAGGCAGGCGATACCCGCGGCTCCGGCACCGTTGCAGACGAGCTTGGTCGTAGCGATTTCACGTCCGGTCAGGTCGAGCGCGTTCAACAAACCAGCTGCGGCGATGATTGCAGTACCATGCTGGTCGTCGTGAAAAACCGGAATATCCATCAATTCGCGCAGGCGCTGTTCGATCACGAAACATTCCGGCGCCTTGATGTCTTCCAGATTGATGCCGCCCCAGCCGGCACCGAGCAGTTTCACGCAGTTGATGATCTCGTCGGGATCTTCCGAGGATACTTCAAGATCGATCGAGTCGATATCGGCAAAGCGCTTGAACAGGACCGCTTTGCCCTCCATGACCGGCTTTGCCGCCAGCGCGCCGCGGTTGCCGAGGCCAAGGATCGCCGTGCCGTTGGTAATGACGGCGACGAAGTTGCCCTTCACCGTGTAGTCGTATGCCCGGCTCGGATCCTCGGCGATCGCCAGGACCGGCACCGCCACACCCGGCGAATAGGCGAGCGAAAGGTCACGCTGGGTCGCCATCGGCTTGGTGGCAATGACTTCCAGCTTGCCCGGACGACCTGTGCTGTGAAATTGCAGGGCCTCCTGGTCAGTAAAGGTCGGTCTGCTGCGGCCGGCGGGGGGCTTGGCGGGCATTTTTACTCCTTGAACACGACCGGAACGCCGGCGCGGACGACGTTAGCGGATGCAACCACACAGACTCAAGGGAAGCCGGCCGCCGCGATGGTACGGTTGAATTGAGGCGTGACGCAGGTTAATCGGTGCCTCAGCGCAAACGATTGCTATGATCGGATGGCTATGATTTGTTTTTTACTTCGACTTTTTGGGCTGATCTTCCTTGCCGCCGGCTTCATCTTGGTGATCTACGACGGCACCAAGTCGATTGCCGGTAACAAGCTTTTTCTGACCAGCGTCCGCGCCATCTGGGAGCTTGCCAATCCCGGCAGCCTGGCGAAGCTCAGGCCGATGATCGAATCCTACGCGGGCGGCTATCTCTGGGATCCGCTCATGGTCACGATCCTTGCTGCGCCCGGGTGGAGCGTGCTCGGTGTGTTCGGAATCGTACTCCTTCTGCTCGGCCGCAAGAAAAAGCCGCTGATCGGCTATGTGAGGCCGTAACTTTGCATTGGGCCGCCCAGCGCGCTCGCGCAGGCGTGAAGGGTCCATTTGCGCACCTGCCCCAGACGTGATCGCCAGGGCATTTCGACCTGGCCCGCCCCGACATATATTGCGGTCATCGATTGCAGGAGAACCAGCATGTTCGGCTTCAAGAAAGTTGCCATGCCCGCGCCCGGCGAGGCGCTGCCCGGCCGCTCCAATCCGATCCACACCGCCGCCGCGCATTTCGTAAACCACCGCGCGCTCAAGGGACCTTATCCGGAAGGTTTGGAGAGGGCGCTGTTCGGACTCGGTTGTTTTTGGGGTGCGGAACGCAAGTTCTGGGAATTAGGGGATGGGATCTACGTCACCGGGGTTGGCTATGCCGGCGGTATGACGCCCAATCCGACTTACGAGGAAGTGTGTTCGGGGCGCACCGGCCACAACGAGGTGGTGCTGGTGGTCTATGACCCAAAGAAGATTTCCTACGACACGCTGCTCAAGACTTTTTGGGAAAGCCACGATCCGACCCAAGGCATGCGCCAGGGCAACGACGTCGGCACCCAGTACCGTTCGGGGATCTATACATTCAATGCGTCGCAACGTCGGGCGGCCGAGGCCTCGAGGGCGATGTATGAGCAGGAACTGAAGAAGAAGCGTTTCGGCGCTGTCACGACCGAGATCGTCGATGCGCCCGAGTTCTATTTTGCCGAAGACTATCACCAGCAATACCTGGCGAAAAATCCGATGGGCTATTGCGGGCTTGGCGGTACCGGCGTGTCCTGCCCGATCGGCACCGGCGCCCGGCTGTCGCAAGGCACTCCGGCTTGAAATTGCGGTTCGTCTCCCCGCTTGCGGGGAGAGGCCGGCTTGCGTGCGCCAGCGGGCAAGCCGGATAGGGCGACGCGGCAGAGGTCGTGGACCTCTCGAGAGATTCCCCGCCGGTCCTCAGCTCCTCGCCGACCGAGCGAACGGGCGTTGGTGAGGATTTGTTAACCATATAACGCGTTAATCGGGCTCGTATCCTCAAGGCTTGGTGGGACGCCTGATGCGGGGAGTCCGAATTCTGTTGGCGGTAGGCGCCGTGCTCGCCCTTTCGGGTTGCGTGCACGAACAATATGCGCAAGAGCCAAGTCCACGCGCTGCCGAGTTTGCGCCGCCATCGCGCTACCTATATTCCTCGTCGCCGGCCTACGCCCAGCGCGCCTACGAGCAGCCGCAACATCGGTCGGCCGAGCCGCGAACGGTGCCTGGCGATGACCGCGGTTTGATCAATTCAAATGCAAGCGCTCAAGTTGCAGCCGCGCCGCCGCCGGCAATTGGCGGTCCCTATGTGGCCGCACCGGAAGCCTACGCTTCGGTGCCTGCAACCACGGCTGCGCTGCCTGCGGCAGAGCCACCCTATACGCTCGATGCCGGCGACAAGTTGCGCGTCGTTGTGTTCGGTCAGGATGGCATCAGTAACAGCTACGTTGTGGACGCAGGCGGCAAGGTCAATCTGCCGCTCGTTGGCGCGATCAACGCGCGTGGTCTTACCAACCAACAGCTTGCGGCCGCGATCACCGCGCGGCTCAAGCAAGGCTATGTGCGCGACCCGCACGTGAGTGTAGAGGTCGATACGTATCGGCCCTTTTTCATCCTCGGCGAGGTAACGACGCCCGGTCAATATCCTTACGTCGCCAACCTCACGGCGGAAACCGCTGTCGCCATTGCCGGTGGCTTTGCGCCGCGTGCGTTCAAGAAAACGGTCGAACTCACCCGCAAGACCAGCGGGCGGCAGATCCGCTCGGAAGTGCCGCTCGAATATCCGGTCCGTCCCGGCGACACGATCCTCGTCAAGGAGCGATGGTTCTAAGTCGATGAAGCAAGACGCCTACAGTTGTCATGCCCGGCCTTGTGCCGGGCATTTCGTTTAGGCGGGCAAAAAAGTGCCTTTCGAGGCCACCGGGTCAGGCGGCCTCGCCGCGGCCGGATAACGACGTCAAGAGACGTCATTTCTTCATGTGCTTCGTCAGGAATTCCTGGGTGCGCTTCCACGCAAGATCGCCGGATTCCTTGCGGTAACTCGCGCGCTCGTCGCAATAGAACCCATGCGGTGCATCCGGGTAGGTATAAATCTCCGCCTGCGGCTGCTTCGCTTTGATGCTCGCCACCACGTCCATCGGAATGCCGTCATCCTTTTCGCCAAAATGCATCTGCATCGGGCACTTCGGTTTCTCGTCGGCGAACTTGCCGATCATGCCACCGTAGAAGGCGACCGCCGCCGAGAACCCGGGGATCCGGCAAGCGGCAAGAAACGCCGCCGTACCACCCATGCAGAAGCCGACAATCCCGAGCGGCCCGGTGCCTTTGAGGTCGCCCTGCGCGGCAGCGATATCAGCCATCATGTGATCCCAGTTGAGGTTGCCGAGATAGCTGCGGGCATGGGCAATTTCGTCCGGCGTATAGCCGCTGTCGAAATTGCGCACGAAGCGGTCGAACACGGCCGGTGCCACGGCCACATAGCCGAGCGCGGCAAGGCGGTCGCAAACGGCGCGGATATGGTGGTTGACGCCAAAAATCTCTTGCACGACCACGATGCCGCCCTTTGGCGCGCCGGACGGATCGGCGCGATAGGCCCCGAGCGAGTGCTTGTCGGTGGTGGTCAAAGTGAATTGTTTACCCAAAGGCACCTCCCATAATTTTTTAGGACGAAAAGCCCGGTGGGGCTTTTAACACAGGCATGGCCGGCTCGCTATTCGGGGAACGAACATCATCTGGAGCGCATCGCCTTCGTCGCTATTTCAAGTACGCGAAGTGCATCGGTGGTCCCATCGGAATCCCCCTTTTCAAAATCGCGTTCGGCCAAACCCATGGTGTTCGTCACGTGTGCAAGGCACAAGACCGATACTCTGCGCGCCCGTGCAAAAGTATAGAGGGCGGCAGCCTCCATCTCGACGGCCAAAATACCCTTCGCGCGTGCAGCTTCGATTGCCTCGGCCGTCTCGCGAAACGGGGCATCGGTCGTCCAGCTGGGCCCAATGAGCGCGGCCAAGCCTTCATCCCTCAATGCTTTCGCGACCGTCGCGACGAGGTGCCCGTCGGCTTCCGCGAATTCCGACGGTGCCGCGTAGTGATAGCTTGTTCCTTCGTCCCTGAGCGCGCGGTCGATCACGACAAAATACGGTGGCGGATTTGGCGCGACAATCTGGCCCGCGGACGTGACGCTCAACAGATGGCGACAGCCGCTGGCGAACAGTTCTTCGGCTATCAATACTGCGAAAGATGCGCCGACAGCGCAGCCGATGATCCCAGCCGTCTGTCCCGCGAGTGAAAACGTATAGAGATCGGTATGATAGCAAGGCCAGGTTTCAAGTGGCTGCGCCTGTTTGGTCTTCTTGAGCCGCCGTAGGATATCGCCGTCAGGATCAAGGATGCAGACTGACGGCACGTTGGCGGTCGCAAGTCTCTTTTGGCGCCTTGCCTCGCGCAAGAGTGCGGAGGGCGAAAATACAGACGGCGACGCCGGAAACTTATTTTTCGTGATTGGCGCTATGTCGCCATTCGTTTTCTTATCCTCCATTTGATGACTGCTCGCTGCCAAATGTAACGTATCCACCATACCGCAAAAGGATACTTAGGCATGGCGCTTCCTGGGTTTTTCAAAGGAACAGAAATGCCTGCCGCCGGGTGGTGGGAGGCATTGTGGCCCGACCCCGCGATGGTACTCAATCAGGTCGGCGTCAGAGCCGGCATGACCGTGATCGACCTGTGTTGTGGCGATGGATGGTTCACTCTACCAATCGCCAGGATTGCGCGTCTTGTTGTTGCCGTCGATATCGACGCAAAGCTCCTGGATGTGGCCGGATTGCGTCTTGCCGAGAGCGGCCTCCAGAACAGCAGCCTTGTTGAAGGTAGCGCCTATGCCATCGCAAAGTTGGTACCGCATTCCGCCGATTTTGTTTTTCTCGCTAATGCCTTTCATGGCGTGCCGGAACGAACGCGTCTTGCCCGGTCGGTTTTTGATGCCCTCAAGTCCGGCGGACGTTTTGCGATCGTGAACTGGCACGCACGAGCGCGCGATGAGACAACCATTCTTGGCGAGCCGCGCGGCCCGGCAACCGAGTTGAGGATTGCCCCTGAAACAACGGTTGCCGCTGTCGAGCCGGCTGGATTCCGGTTCGTTGGAATAGTTGAGTTGCCGCCCTATCACTATGGAGCGATTTTCGAGAAACCGTAGCGTACTTCCTTCGCCATCTACAAAAATGCCTTTGCCAGTAACTCATAAGAACGTTTCCGCGCCTCGTGGTCGAAGATCATGGTCGTCACCATGAGTTCGTCGGCCTTCGTTGTCTCGATCAAGGGCACGAGTTTGGCCTTGACGGTCTCCGGCGAACCGACCGAAAGCCGTGTCCGGTTCTTTGCGATGCGAGCCTTGTCGACCGGAGAATAGTCGTAGCTTCGGGATTCTTCGGGCGATGCCAGCGGCAGGTACTCACCTTTCGCCCGGCGCACAATGTTAAGGTCGACGGTCGCTGCCAGCCGCTCAGCCTCTTCGTCGGTGCAGGCACAGACGACATGCGTCGCCAAAATCGCATAAGGCTTGTCATGCGAAGGGGACGGCTTGAAATTATCGCGATAGAGCCGCATCGCTTCCGCCGCGTCGAAATTTGCGAAGTGATGTGCGAAGGAAAATGCGGCACCGATGTGGCCCGCAAGCTGGGCGCTGTAGTCGGACGAGCCGAGCAGATAGATCGGCGGCAGCGGCACATCAGACGGCATCGCCCGCACATTATGGAACGGGTGGCCCGCAGGAAAGCCGCGCGTTTCCAGGAGCATCAGTTCGTTGAATCGCTCGAGGAAATCATCCTCCTCGCTGATACCCTGGCGCCGCCGAAGTGCATAAGATGTCGCCGGATCAGTGCCCGGCGCGCGGCCAAGGCCGAGATCGATCCGCCCGGGATAGAGCGCCTCCAGCACTTTGAAACGTTCGGCGACCATCAATGGTGCGTGATTTGGCAGCATGACCCCGCCCGAACCGATGCGCATGGTTTTGGTGACTGCCGCGATCTGCCCGATCATGATATCGGGGGCGGAGCTCGCGATCGCCGGCAGGTTATGGTGTTCGGCGACCCAGTATCGCCTGAAGCCAAGACCGTCGGCAAAGCGCGCGAGATCGAGCGAATTGCGAAGCGCCTGTGCGGCCGAGGAGCCGGTCGAGACGGGGGAGAGGTCGAGGATCGACAACGGTATCATGGGTCGACGGTCACACTAGCATACGGGTGCCGTCTTTTCGCCCGCATGATCCGGCGTATGATATCGTGGAGTTTATGGGAGCCGCGCATGGCCTCGCTGGTTGAGTGGAAGGTGCCGCAGTCCGTGCAGCCGCGGGCTGAAGACTACTCCTATGATCTCGAGCGGACGCTGTCCTCGGTTGTCGGGCTGCATTCGCTTGTTCCTCCCGATGCTTTCACAGCGGATACGCTTGGGACGGAGCGCGCGGGAAATGGCGTTCTCATCGACGACGGACTTGCGCTTACCATCGGCTACCTGATCACCGAAGCCGAAACGGTCTGGCTGCACCTCGGTGATGGCCGGGTGGTGGAGGGCCATGCACTCGGCTTCGATCAGGAAACCGGCTTTGGTCTCGTCCAGGCGCTTGGAAAAATCGACCTGCCATCGCTTGGCATTGGCTCCTCGAAAACGGTTGAAGTCGGTGAGCGCGTGGTTGTCGGGGGCGCCGGTGGCCGCACGCGCTCGCTCGCCGGTCGCGTCGCCGCCAAGCAGGAGTTCGCCGGCTATTGGGAGTATTTGCTCGAGGAAGCGATCTTCACATACCCGGCACATCCTAACTGGGGCGGCACCGCCCTGATATCGAACGAAGGCAAGCTCGTCGGCATCGGTTCGCTGCAGTTGGAGCGCGCGCGCGAAGGAAAGAACGAACACCTCAACATGGTCGTGCCGATCGATTTGCTCGCGCCGATACTCGACGATCTTCGCAAGTTCGGCAGGGCAAACCGCCCGGTGCGGCCGTGGCTCGGGCTCTATTCGACTGAAATCGAAGACAGGATCGTGGTTGTTGGCATCGCGCCGAAGGGACCTGCCGCCCGCGCCGAGATCAAGACCGGTGATGTGATAGTGGCGGTCAAAGGCGAACGTGTGTCGACCCTTGCCGATCTTTACCGCAAGATCTGGTCGCTCGGGCATGTCGGCGCGGAAGTCCCGCTTACGCTCTATCGCGAAGGCGTGACTTTCGATGTGCGCGTGAATTCATCCGACCGCGCGAAATTCCTGAAAGGCCCGCGGCTGCACTGAGCGGTGCGCGTCAGACTTCCTCGATTCTGTCGACGCGATCCGGATAGAAGGCGAGATGCTCCTTGATCTCGGCCATCGCCGGAAACGGATGTTCGTACGACCACACCGCATTCTCGCCCCTGCGACCGTCAGCCTCGATGGTGAAATAGCAGGCGTCCCCCTTATACGGACAGTGCGTATGGTGATCGGTGGGCGTGAGCACACTCATGTCGGCGTCGTCGCGAGGAATGTAGAGCACCGGCTTGTAGCTTGCTTCTTTTAAAGTGAGCGCTCGCGCCGTGTCGGCGATCACGCGACCCGCAAACGTGACACGCACTCTCTTGCCGCTGGGTGCAATCGTGATCGGATGATCGGGGCCAGGAAGTTTCATGATGAATCCGCTGGCGCGCCCGAGACGATTCGAACGTCCGACCTTTGCCTTCGGAGGGCAACGCTCTATCCAGCTGAGCTACGGGCGCGCGTAAGTCCTCAATAGACGAAACGCACCGAAGCGGCAACGGGCGCGCGCCGCGTGCGGCGCGCGCAGTTGCCATATTGAGCTGCCCGCAGGCTGCAATCACGTCACGGGCACGGATGTCGCATGCCGTCGTAACCGAGATAGGTTCCGGATTCCGGGTCGTAGGAGCGGTATCGCTGTTCGCAATACGCTTCTGCGCCGGGGCCCGGCCCGGCATATACCTCTGGACCCTCATAATAGCCGGGTTCGTCGTCATAATAGTAGCTCGGTCCCGCGAGCGCGCTGCCGAGCAATGCGCCCGCGGCGAAACCGCCCAGCGCGGCGCCGCCGCCCCAATTTCCACCGTGGTGCCAGTGGCCGCCGCCCCAATGATGTTGCGCGTAAGCTGGCGCGGATGCGACCAGCCCGGCGGCCAGTGCGGCGGCAATCGCCAAAGTTGATCTGTAACGCATCGGAACTTTCTCCACACTTGTTGTCGCGTCCTCAGGGCAACGCCCTGCGGGGCGCCGCGTTCCAAGCGCAATGCCTTCAGGAAACTGTGGTTAAACCCGAAGAGTATGCAGCAGCGCATTTACGAAACAGGAGAGAATCCCCTACTGCTCTGAGGGTTCGCGCATGGTGCGCGTCAAGGAGCAACGTCAAATGGCAGTAGCCGCCTCATCCAAGCCGAAAGCCGCCAAGCCGGTCACCACCAAACACCTGGCGGCCTCGCTGTCGGAACAGCATCAGCTGACCAAGAAGCAGGGCCTGGAAATGATGGAAGACCTGATCGGCATGATCACCAAGCACCTCAAGAAGGGCGAGCGGGTGAAGATCGCGGGTCTCGGCATCCTGGTGGTTCGCAAGCGCGCCGCCCGCATGGGCCGCAATCCGATGACTGGCGAAGCGATCAAGATCAAAGCCAGCAGGAAGGTTGCCTTCCGCGCGTCCAAGGATCTGAAGATGGCGATCTGATCGTCGGCACTAGCGTTTCGCAAAACCCCGCCGATTGTCGGCGGGGTTTTTGTTTGGCGCGAACGGCCACCGCTCACGATTTGCGGTCGGCATCGTATTCGGCCGAACAGTACGGGCCGCCCTGAAACCGGTCGCCGATCGTATCGGCGGGAAGCTTAGCCTGCTCGACCAGTGCTTGCGCCTGGAAATCCTGCGAGCGGTATTGCGGGCGATAACCGAAGCGTCGCGCATTTCTGTTATCCCACCAGCACAGCGTCGTTGTCCGATGATGCCGTAGAAAATATCGAAGCGGATATCGGGATGCTCCAGTCCGATGCGAACAAGTTGCAGGAAATCTTCCGGCTTGATCCAGATCGATAGCCAGCGCCTGTCGAGGGGTATGTCGTTCACATAGCCGATGCGAATGCAGGTCACCCGCAGGCCATGCTTGTCGGCATACAGCGCGCCGACCGCTTCGCCGAAGGCCTTGCTGACGCCATAACGACTGTCGGGCCGCAGCGTGACGTTCACGCCGATCTTCTGATCGCGTGGATAAAAGCCAACCGCGTGATTGGATGAGGCAAACACCACGCGCTTTACTCCGGCGCGATAGGCCGCCTCGAACAGATTGTAGCAGCCGACGATATTGGCCTTGTGGATCGTATCCCAGGGACCCTCGTTCGAATGGCCCCCAAGATGCACGATGCCGTCGATACCGGCGGTAATCGACTTCGACCTGGTTGTAGTCGGCAAGGTCGGCAGCAATGAATTCTTCGTCCGCGTCGAGATTTGCGGGTTTCCGTATGTCGCTGAGGCGGATGCGCGGGTAGGTGCCTTTGAGCAAAGTCCGTAGTCGTGTTCCGACGTCGCCGGCCGCGCCGGTGATCAGGATATGCATTTCTGTTTTCTCGGCTATAGTAGGATAAACATCATAATTATAAACAGGGAGGTCCGCCGACATGAAGAACTTTGCCGCGTTCCTTGCCCCCACGCTTCTGATCGTCGCGTATGCGAGCATGCCGGCCGCTGCGCAACAAAAAATGGTGCTTAAGGCATCGGACGTTCATGCAGCCGGCTATCCAACCGTCGTCGCCGTGGAGAATCTCGGCAAAAAGCTCGAGCAGGCTACACATGGTCGCATCAGCGTCCAGATGTATCCGGCGATGCAGCTTGGCGGCGAGAAGGAGGCGATCGAGCAGGCGCAGATCGGTGCCATCGCTTTCGCGCGAGTCAGCGTCGGCGCGCTTGGCCCGGTCGTCGATGATCTCAACGTGTTCAATATGCCCTACGTGTTTCGCAACACGGCACACATGCAGCAGGTCATTGATGGTCCGATCGGCCAGGAATTGCTCGACAAGGTGACCAATAGCGGCAAGGGTTTGATCGGCCTTTGCTGGATGGATGCAGGCGCGCGCAATTTCTACGACACGAAGAAGCCGATCAAGACCGTCGCCGATCTCAAGGGTCTCAAAATTCGCGTCATCGGCAATCCGATATTCGTCGACATGGCCAACGCCATGGGCGGCAACGGCGTGGCCATGGGCTACGACCAGGTCTTCAGTGCGCTGCAGACCGGCGTGGTCGACGGCGCGGAGAACAATCCGCCGAGCTACGTGTTCGACAACCACTATCAGGTCGCCAAATTCTACACGATCGACGAGCATCTGATCGTGCCGGAAATGCTGGTGCTCTCGAAGAAGGCCTGGGACGGAATGTCGAAAGATGACCAGGCGCTGCTGCTGAAGTTCGCCAAGGAAGCACAACAGGAAGAGCGCAAGCTCTGGGCAGCCTACGAGCAGCAGGCGATGGATAAGGCCAAGGCCGCGGGAATCCAGATCATCCAGGTGTCGGATGCCGACAAGAAAGCCTTCCAGGACGCGGTCAAGCCGGTGTGGGACAAATACGGTCCCAAATACGCTGCGACGGTCAAACGGATCCAGGAAACGAAGTAACGGGGCGCGCCCCATCGCGGAATTGGCGAAATGAACGCAATGGCCGTCTCCTTCCGGAAGGCGATGGATGCGCTTTATTTCGCTTGCGTGCTTGTCGCCGGCACCGCGCTGGTGTTGATTTCGGCGGTGATCCCCTGGGGGGTTTACACCCGTTACGTTCTCAACAGCGCGGCGTCGTGGCCTGAACCGGCAGCGGTTCTGCTCACGATCTGGCTGACGTTCTTCGGCGCGGCGGCTTGTTACCGGCTGCGCTTTCACATGAACGTGTCGTTCTTTGTGAAATTGATGCCGGCCTTCTGGCAACGTTTCTTCGATGCGCTCGCCGAAGTCGCCATGCTCGCGATGTCCATCTTCATGACCGTGTGGGGTGCAAAGCTCGTCATCGCCACCTGGAACAATTCCATCGCGGATTTTCCCGACTTGTCGGTCGGCGTGACCTACCTGCCGATTCCCCTTGGCGGGGCGGTCCTCTTTCTGTTTGTGGTCGAGCGAATTCTCTGCGGAGCGCCACCGGCTCCCGCAGGTCATCATTGATCCGGCACCCCAGGAAAACAAATGGACATCGCGGTTCTGTTGTTCACGATGTTCTTCTGTTTCTTCATCGGCGTCCCGATTGCCTATTCGCTCGCTTTGGCGGCGATTGCCGGCTGCCTGTGGATCGGCGTTCCGCTCGAAGCAGTCATGCTGAAGATCTCCGACGGCGTGAGCAAGGTCGCCATGTTGACGATTCCGTTTTTTGTGCTGGCCGGCGCGATCATGGCGGAAGGTGGGATGGCGCGGCGCATGGTGGCTTTCGCTGACGTACTGGTCGGCTTTACGCGCGTGCGCGGGGGCCTGTCGGTCGTCAATGTGCTCGCCACCACATTCCTGAGCGGGATTTCGGGCTCGGCAGTCGCCGACACATCCGCAATCGGGTCTGTGATGATTCCGCAAATGGAAAAAAGCGGGTTCCCGCGCGTGTTCGCGACCAATGTGACGATCACCGCATCGGTGCAGGCGCTGCTGGTGCCGCCGAGCCATAACGCGGTCATCTATTCGCTGGCGACGGGCGGCACGATTTCGATCATCAGCCTGTTCATGGCCGGCGTGGTGCCGGGACTTTTGCTCGGCTTTTCGATCATGGTGCTGTGCCTGGTGATCGCCTATCGCGACGGCCACCCGAAAGGTTACGGCCGTACCGCTGCGCGACGCCATCAAGATCAGCGTTGATGCCGTCTGGGGCTTGATTACGCTCGTCATTATTCTGGGCGGCATCCTTGGTCGGTGTGTTCACGGCCATCGAGGCGGGCGCGGTCGCCTGCCTTTGGGCATTTTTTGTGACGATGTTCGTCTACCGCGATTACAAGTGGCGCGATCTGCCTGCATTGGTTCACCGCACATTGCGAACAGTGGCCATGGTGATGACGCTCATCGCCTGCGCGTCAAGCGTAGGCTACGTGATGGCGCTCACGCAGATGCCGGCGAAGATCACGGCGTTTTTCCTGACAATTTCCGACAATAAATACGTCATCCTGTTTTTGATCAATATATTGCTGCTCGTCCTCGGCACGCTTGTGGACATGGCGCCGTCCATCCTGATCTGCACGCCGATCCTCCTGCCGGTGATGATCAATTTCGGCGTCGACCCAGTGCACTTTGGGATGATCATGATGCTCAATCTCGGCATCGGGCTGTGCCACCCGCCAGTAGGCGCAATTTTGTTCGTCGGCTGTGCGGTCGGGAAGGTCAGCATCGAAGAGGTCATGCGCAGGATTTGGCCATTCTATGCCGTGATGTTTGCAGTGCTGATGTTGGTCACCTATGTGCCGGCGCTGTCGCTATGGCTGCCGGCCCGGGTCGTGGGGCACTGATTTGCACTGATTCTGCGCTTGGCCACGCAGTCGGCTCAGGGTCTATAATGGCGCCGGCCAATTCCGAGGAGGCTTTATGTCGCAAACGGCCGAAAAACGCGGTGGCCTGCCGGCCATGCTGAAAGACGCGGCCTTCGTCTGGGAAGACCCGCTCGACCTGGAGGGCGAACTCACTGAAGATGAGCGCATGGTCCGAAACACCACGCGGGGATTCGCGCAGAATTATCTCATGCCGCGCGTTACCGAGGCATACCGCGACGAGAAATATGACCCCAATCTTCTTGCCTGAGATGGGCAAGCTCGGACTGCTCGGCCCGACAATCCCGGAAGAGTATGGCGGCGCCGGTCTTGGCTATGTCGCTTATGGGATGATCACGCGTGAACTTGAACGCGTCGATTCCGGATATCGGTCCTCGATGTCGGTGCAGTCATCGCTTGTGATGTATCCGATTTATGCCTATGGCACCGAAGCGCAGCGCCGCAAATTTCTGCCCAAGCTTGCGACCGGTGAGTTTATCGGCTGCTTTGGATTGACGGAGCCCGATCACGGCTCTGACCCCGGCTCGATGGTCACGCGCGCGGAAAAAGTCGCCGGCGGTTACAAGCTCAACGGCGCCAAGACCTGGATCTCAAACGCGCCTGTCGCACATGTCGCTCTGGTTTGGGCGAAGCTCGACAATGTCATTCGCGGCTTTTTGGTGGAGCGAGGAGCCAGGGGATTCTCGACGCCGAAGATCGAAGGCAAGCTTTCATTGCGCACCTCCATCACCGGCGAGATTGTGCTGGAAGATTGTGTCGTCCCAGAAGACAATCTGTTGCCGAATGTTAAAGGTCTGGCCGGTCCGTTCGGCTGCCTGAACAACGCACGTTACGGCATCGCTTGGGGCGCGATGGGTGCCGCCGAGTTCTGCTGGCATCGTGCACGGCAATACGTGCTTGAACGCAAGCAGTTCGGCCGGCCGCTCGCCTCCAATCAGCTTGTGCAGAGGAAGCTCGCCGACATGCAGACGGAGATCGCACTCGGCCTGCAGGGCGCACTGCGGCTCGGGCGGATGCTGGAGTCCGGCAAGGCCGCGCCCCCGTCGATCTCGCTGATGAAACGCAACAATTGCGGCAAGGCTCTCGACATCGCTCGGCTCGCGCGCGACATGCACGGCGGCAACGGCATCTCGGAGGAATATCACGTGATGCGTGTGCTTTCGAACCTCGAAACGGTCAACACCTATGAGGGTACGCACGACATCCATGCCTTGATCCTGGGTCGCGCGCAGACCGGCATTCAGGCGTTTTTCTGAACCCAGCGCCAGAGCGGCATTAGAGCGGCATGCCTTTCGCGCTGTAGGCCAGGGCCGCAACCCGCGCGGTCATGGGGCTATTTGAATCGGCGAGCGCATCGATCACGGTAAAATGGTTGGTGCCGGCGAATTTCCTCGTAGCGCGTGAGAGCCCCGCCGCCCCGCCAGGCCTCGGCGATTGCCTTGCTCTGGCGCAGGAATTCGCTCGATTCCAGCGCACCCACCACCGCGTCGAGGCCGCGCCCGGCCGGCACGGGCCAGTGAAGCGGTGAAACCCGCCGCGCTTCGCGCTCATCGAGCCGCAGGTCTTCATTGACGGAAATGCCGGTCAGCGGCATCAGATCGAAGACTCCGGAAATTGCATAGGCCGCGGGCACGAGATCCGCCGGCGCATCGGATGCGAAGGCCTTCCAGTCGGTCGCCGCCAGGCAGGATGCCAGATGCCCGCCGGCGGAATGGCCATAGACGACGATGCGCTGGCGGCGCTTGCGCCAGAACATCAGGCAGGCGCTCCGCATCTGTTCGATGATATCGGCAATCGAAACATGCGGGCACAGATCATAGCCGGCGATCGCAACGCTTACGCCACGCGCATTTGGCCCAGCCGCCATTTGCGAAAACATCGACGGCTCGAGCGAACGCCACCAGCCACCGTGAATGAACATTGCAAACGGCGCCTGGTCGTCGCCGCTGGCCGGGAAAAGATCGATGGTCCGGCGCATTGAAGGGCCATAAGAAATCCCCAGTTTGGCGTTATGCGCACCCGCACGATAGGCCGCACCTTCGCGTTTCCAACGTGAGAAGATCTCCGGATGTTCAGGCACGCGGGCGCGATTGTCGTATTCAACTTCGTAGTCGATGGTCATGGCAGTTCTCTTGCAGCCGCAATAAGAAGAACCCGGCTTTGCACCGAGCCGAAACGACGTTATCTCTTAGCCATGAAAATCGATGGCGGGCAAATGCGCAAGGCAGCGAAGCGATGGCATTGATCTCTACCGTTCCTCTCGAATTGCCGGTCGACGGCCGCCAGTCGGAAGCCGCGCTGGCAATAGCGCGCGGTACCGCGCGCCTGCTGCACGCGTACGGGCGCTGTGTGGTCAGCGAATTGCCGCTGCCGTCGGGCCGGCGCGCGGATCTCGTCGCGCTCGATCAAGGCGGCGAAATCTGGATTGTCGAGATCAAATCATCGATTGCGGATTTTCGTGCCGATCAGAAATGGCAGGAGTATCGTACTCACTGCGACCGGCTGTTCTTTGCCACCTCGGTCGATGTTCCCTGCGAAATTTTTCCGCCGGAAACGGGGCTGATCGTCGCCGATGCGTTCGGCGCGGAATTCAAATGCGAGGCGCCCGAGCACAAGCTGCCGGCCGCCACGCGTAAATCGATGATGTTGCTGTTCGCTCGCGCTGCGGCGGTGCGGTTGCAATCGCTCGCGGATCCGACCGGACCTTACGGCGATGCAGGTTGACCAAGCCCGAATATCGCGGATCGGCAATCCTACCGCGGAGCGCGTTTCGCCAGAATCCGCTGCAGCGTTCGGCGATGCATGTTGAGACGGCGCGCCGTCTCCGAGACGTTGCGGCCGCACAATTCGTAGATGCGCTGGATGTGCTCCCAACGCACACGATCGGCAGACATCGGATTTTCCGGCGGTTCGATTTTGGCATCGTCCTGGGCGAGAAGGGCGGCGACGACGTCATCGGCGTCGACCGGCTTTGCCAGATAATCCACCGCGCCGAGCTTCACGGCATTTACCGCTGTTGCGATATTGCCGTAACCGGTGAGGATGATCGCACGCGCATCCGGACGCCGACGCTTGAGCGCGGAAATCACATCCAGCCCATTGCCGTCATCGAGGCGCATGTCGACGACTGCATAGGCCGGCGCCGATTTTTCGACCTGGAGCAAGCCGTCCGCGACCGATTCGGCGATCGAAACAAGAAACCCGCGCTGCTCGAGCGCCTTGGCGAGCCGCTGGAGAAACGAATGATCATCTTCAACGATCAAAAGGGATCGTTCGCCGGGAATTTTAACTTTTGCCGCCGGATTGGCGGTCTCACTGATCAAGGCATCCACGATGTCACCTGCGGTGGGCCCCTAAAACACATCCTAGCCCTTGGGGCCATCATCACACAGCAAAAAATAGTGATTGTGCGCACCACTCTCAAGCCGCGGCGAAGCTCGATCGCCGCTCGAAATCAGGACGGCTCCAGAGGAGCCTGACGATTGCGCCCCGGCCGGGTTGCGCCTGATTCTGGAATGAAACCGTCGCCCCCGCCCGTTCCAGCAGGGTTTTGGCGATGAAGAAGCCGAGTCCCAGACCGGCCGGTTCGTCTCCCGTGTCGTGCGGATGTCCCGGCCGGCTGGTGACATACGGTTCCCCGATGCGGCCCATGATCTCCGGCGCAAAACCGGGTCCGTCGTCGGTGATGGTAACTTCGACTGTGTCGTCGTTCCATCTTGCGTCGACCGAAACCCGGTCGCGCGCAAAATCGACCGCGTTTTCAAGCAGGTTGCCGAGGCCGTAGAGGATCGCCGGATTGCGCGCACCGACCGGCTCGGCGCTGCGGTTTTCCGGCGTGCTGACGTCAATGGTCACTCCGAAATGGCGATGCGGAGCGACAACTTCCTCGATAAGCGCCGTCAGCGGCATGCGGTCGAATGGCTCGCCGCTTGCCGACAATTCCGTGAGCTTTGCAAGAATATCGCGGCAACGAGTGGCCTGCTCACGCAGAAGCCTGACGTCATCGCCGTGCGGCGCATTCGGTGCGATGGCGCGCTCCAGTTCCTTTGCGATCACCGAGATGGTCGAGAGCGGCGTGCCAAGTTCGTGCGCTGCTGCGGCGGCAAGGCCGTCAAGCTGCGAGAGATGTTGCTCGCGCGCCAGCACCAGTTCGGTGGAGGCAAGCGCTGCGGAAAGCTGCCGTGACTCCTCCGCGATCTGCCAGGCGTAGACACCGATAAATCCGATCGCGAGCAGAATGCAAAGCCAGACCCCCATCATGTAGATTGGCGGCAGCTGCAACGGGTCCTCGCTGTCCCACGGCAACGGGTAGTGCACGAAAACCAGAACCGTGGCGCAAGCGACTGCGAATCCGCCCAGTGTCAGCGTAAAGCGCGGCGGCAGCGCGGTGGCCGACAGCAGGACCGGCCCGAGAAAAAGAAACGCAAAGGGGTTTTGCAATCCGCCCGTCAGGAACAGCAGCACTGCCAGTTCGGCGATGTCGAATGCGAGCAGCCATGCCGCACGATCGGGCTCGAGACGCTGGGTAATATGGAACCGTAGACGCAGCGCGACATTGAGCCAGGCCGCCAGCGCGATTACGCCCAGGCAGGCATAGATCGGCAGTTCGAAATTGAGCCCGTGGTAAACCACCAGGATCGCGGTCGTCTGCCCGATGATGGCCAGCCAGCGGAGCCGCACGAGCGTATCGAGGCGCACATTGCGGCGCGGATGATGCTGGGCGAGTCCGAGAGCGGGCATTTGGTGAGTTTACGGTGTGTGCCCGCCGTCTTGAAGTCCATTGGACATGAGGCAGGCCTTGCGCTTTCTGCGGCGGAGCGTCACATCTTTCGCCGTCATGGATGCGCAGAATACGTCCGCTATCGCCGCCGATCGCCTGGTCAAGCGCTACAAGGGCGTGGAGGCTGTCGCCGGCATTTCATTTCGCCTTGCACCCGGTTCGGTTACCGGTCTTCTAGGGGGGAATGGGGCAGGCAAAACCACCACGATCGCAATGATCATGGGGCTGGTGACGCCAACTTCAGGAACCGTGTCGGTGCTCGGCGCAGAAATGCCGCGTGAGCGCTATCGAGTCCTGCATCGGATGAATTTCGAAAGCCCGTATGTCGATATGCCAATGCGCCTCACCGTGCGCCAAAATCTGTCCGTATTCGCCCAGCTCTACGGGGTAACGAATATAGAGGAGCGCATTGCCAGTCTCGCCGACGACCTTGATCTGACGGAATTTCTCGATCGGCTGACCGGCAAGCTTTCGGCCGGTCAGAAGACGCGTGTCTCGCTTGCCAAGTCGCTTCTCAACAAGCCCGAAGTGCTTCTGCTTGATGAGCCGACGGCATCTCTCGATCCCGATACGGCAGACTGGGTGCGTTCGCGGCTCGAGCGCTATCGACGGGAGCAGGGCACGACTATTCTTCTTGCGTCCCACAACATGAGCGAAGTCGAGCGCCTGTGCGAGCGCGTCATCATCATGAAGAAGGGGCGTGTCGAGGACGACGATACGCCGGCGCATCTGCTTTCACGGTACGGCCGTGAAACACTGGAAGAGGTATTTCTCGACGTGGCACGCGGCCGCCGGCAGACGCGAGGCGGCGAAAGATAAGATGTGCGCAAGCGGAGCCCAGCTCCGGACAGCGCTTATGGCGGCGCGAGCGGAGCAAGTGACAAGCGCGCAACGAACGAGTTGGTAACTCGCACATGGCACCTTGGATGAACGTTGCCGACGCCGTATGAATTTTTCCTTCAATCGCGTTGCGGCGATGGTGCGACGCTATTGGTATCTGTTGCGTTCGTCGTGGCCGCGCATACTTGATCTGATCTATTGGCCGACAGTGCAGATGCTGATGTGGGGATTTCTTCAAGTCTACATTTCCCAGAATACCGGTTTTTTCGCGCGCGCCGGCGGAGTGTTCATCGGTTCGGTGCTGCTGTGGGATATCCTGTTCCGAGGTCAACTGGGCTTTTCGATATCCTTTCTTGAAGAAATGTACGCGCGCAACCTCGGCAACATCATGATGTCGCCGCTACGCCCGGCGGAATTTCTGCTCTCGCTGATGATCATGAGCATCGTGCGGCTTTCGATCGGCATGATTCCGGTCTCGTTTCTTGCAATCGCATTTTTTGGGTTCAACCTGTGGGCCCTTGGCATTGCGCTTGCCGCATTTTTTGTGAATCTCATTTTGACGAGCTGGTCGGTCGGGATTTTTGTCGCGGGCCTGTTGCTGCGGAACGGTCTTGGCGCCGAGAGCATGGCCTGGACCATCATGTTCCTGTTTCTGCCGCTGACCTGTGTCTATTATCCGGTCGCGGTCCTGCCGGGGTGGCTGCAATATGTCGCCTGGGCCCTGCCGCCGACCTACGTATTCGAAGGCATGCGCGCGCTGGTGATCGACCATGTGTTTCGCGCGGACCTGATGGCGCAGGCGTTTGCGCTCAACGGCGTCTTTTCGCGGCTGCATCATTGGCCTTTTTCAGGCTTTTGCAGAGCGCGCGGGTGCAAGGCTCGCTGCTTCAAACCGGTGAATAAGCGAAAAAACGCTGTGTTTTTTGGCACTTATGCGCTAGGCCGGCGTTGTAAACCTGACGCGAACAACTTACCTCTATGTTGACGCTATGAGCGAAAAACGACAGTCTGCTGCACCGCAGCGAGGGTCGGGGAACTCCATGGCAATAGGTGAATTCGGCGGAGCGGCAACGCTCCCCGACGACGGCGGCGCGTTATTGGCGACGCCGATGTACTGGTTCTACGAACTGGCTCACACCGCACTCAATCCTTCGCGTGCGTTTGCGGATGCGACGCGGCTGTTTTTCAAAAATCCCGCCAATCCGCTCGCGCACACCGCCTACGGCAAATCGATTGCGGCGACGATGGAATTGTTCGAGCGCTCGACGCGCCGCTATCGCAAGCCGGAGTGGCATATCGACTCGACGACGGTCGGCGGCGAGAAAGTTGCCGTGAATATCAAGAGTGTCTGGAATCGTCCGTTCTGCCGCCTCCTGCATTTTGAACGGGCTTTCGAGCGCCCGCCGCGCCGCCCGCAGCCGAAGCTGCTGATCGTCGCGCCGATGTCGGGCCACTATCCGACATTGTTGCGCGGGACGGTGGAAACCTTCTTGCCCAATCACGACGTCTACATCACCGAATGGATCGATGCGCGTATGGTGCCCGTTGCCGAAGGGCGTTTCGATCTCGATACTTATATCGACTACATTATTTCGATACTGCACGCGCTGGGCGGCGACGTTCACGTGATTGCCGTTTGCCAGCCTTCAGTGCCGGTGTTTGCGGCCGTGGCGCTGATGGAGGCCGATAACGATCCCGACGTACCGCATTCGATGGTGCTGATGGGCGGACCGATCGACACGCGGATCAATCCGAACGGCGTGAACAAGCTCGCGGAACGTCGCGGACTCAACTGGTTCCGCAATCACGTCATCACCAAGGTTCCATTTCCTCATCCCGGCGTGATGCGCGACGTCTATCCCGGCTTCCTGCAGCTTCATGGCTTCATGAGCATGAATCTCGATCGGCACATCGAGGCCCATCACAACCTGTTCCTCCACCTGGTCAAGGGCGACGGCGATTCCGCGCAAAAACACCGCGAATTCTATGACGAATATCTTGCCGTCATGGATCTTGCCGCAGAGTTCTATCTGCAGACGGTCGATACCGTGTTCATCCGCCACGCCCTGCCGAACGGCCAGATGACGCATCGCGGCCGCCTGATCGATGCCGCCGCAATCAAACGCGTCGCGCTGATGACGGTCGAAGGTGAGAACGACGATATTTCCAGCGTCGGCCAGACCGAGGCCGCGCATGCGTCTGTGCGTCAATATCCCCGATGACCAGAAGGTACACTATTTGCAGCCGAGTGTCGGCCACTATGGAGTGTTCAATGGCTCGCGCTTCCGCGCAGAGATCGCGCCGCGCATTGCGGATTTCGTTCTCTCGCGCAACGGCACTCGCGTGGCAAAGGTCGTGCCGCTAAAGACCGCAGCAAAGCGCTGATCTCGCGTTCGCACTCCTGATTGTGGCACACTCGCGGCCCAAGGTGATTCTGGGCCGATGATGTCCATACCCCTGCGAGCAATGCTCTTTCGGCGCACCAGCGAGCCGTCGGCGATAACCGTCGATTTCGACGGTGAGGTCTATCTGGTCCGGCTCCGGCGTCACCGGCAGGCACGGCGATACACATTGCGCATCCATGCCGTGGACCGCGAGGTCGTGCTCACAATGCCGCCACGCGGCAGCGTGAAGCAGGCCAGGGAATTCGCACAAAAACACGGCGGGTGGATCGCGGCGCGTCTGCGCAGGCTACCGGATACCGTGCCATTCGTTCATGGCACAGTGTTGCCACTGCGCGGAATTGAGCATCGGATCGATCATCGGCGGACTGAACGCGGTACGGTCTGGCTCGAAAGTCATGCCGGAGCGCATCTGTTGTGCGTTGCCGGTGCGGCACCGCACCTGCCGCGCCGAGTACACGACTTTCTCAAGCGCGAGGCAAAACGCGATCTCGAAACGGCGAGCCGCGCGTGCGGCATTGGCGCTAGGGCTCGATATCAAACGTGTTTCAGTGCGCGACCAGTCGAGCCGATGGGGTTCATGCTCGTCGACCGGCGTACTGTCTTATTCGTGGCGTCTCATTCTTGCTCCGCCTTTCGTCCTTGCCTATCTCGCGGCCCACGAGGTCGCCCACCTGGTCGAGATGAACCATTCGCGCCGTTTCTGGCGCCTGGTGGAACGCATCTGCCCCGACATGGGCCGGGCGAAGGCCTGGTTAGATGTCACACGGCACCGATCTGCATCGATATGGAATCAATTCGCGCTAGCGCTTCGTACACGCATGATGTACTGACGCGTCATGGCCGGTTTCATCCTGGCCATCCATGTCTATGACATTGCAAAGCCGCCAAGGCTTGGATGCCCGGCACCATGCCGGGCACGGCGAGGGAATCCCATTCATGCTGCGTCCAGGTACTTTCGCGCTCACGGCTTTGCTCGCTGCATTGAGTGCGATCGGGCCGCTCACGACGGATATGTATCTGCCGTCGTTGCCCGACATCGCGCAACAGCTCGATGCCTCGACCGCGCAGGTGCAGTTTACGATCTCCGCCTATCTGCTTGGATTTGCGGCCGGCCAAATTCTCTATGGCCCGATCTCCGATCGCCACGGCCGCAAGCCTGTCTTGCTGGCGGCGATCGCACTCTATTGCGTGGCAAGCCTTGCCTGCGCGCTTTCCGGTTCGATCGAAATGCTCATTGTCGCCCGCGCGTTTCAGGCGCTTGGCGGCTCCGGCGGCATCGTGCTCACCCGCGCCATTGTGCGCGACATTTATTCCGGCGCGCGCGCCGGACGTGAACTGTCCGTGATCGCTTCGGTCATGGCGCTCGCGCCTGTACTGGCACCCGTCGCCGGCGGCCTGGTACAGACAGTGTTCGGATGGCACGCGGTATTTTTCGTTTTGGTCATTGCCGGAGTGGCAGGCGCGGGAATCGTCGCGTTATTGCTGCCCGAAACGTTGAATTCTCGTGCCGCTGAACCTTTGTCGTTGTCCTCGATATTGCGATCCTATCGCGTGGTGGCGCGACATCCAGGTTATCTCGCTTACCTCGCCATCACCTCCGCGAGCTACGCGGGGCTATTCGCCTGGATTTCCGGCGCGGCCTTCGTCTTGCAAAATTTATATGGCCTTACGCCGTTCAAATTCGGCGTCGCATTCGCGCTCGGATCGGTCGGGTACATGACCGGCTCCGCGCTCGCGGCGCGGCTGGTGACAAGGCTTGGGCTCGACGGCGTCCTTGCGCTTGGCGGCTTTGCTTGCGCGGCCGGTGGCCTCGGCATGGTGGTTGCGGTTGCATTCGGCCTGACATCCGCTGCATCGATCGTGTTGCCGGTCGCTGTCTATCTGGCGGGTCTCGGAATGGTCTTGCCGCAGGGCATCGCCGGCGCGATGACGCCGTTCCCCGAGCGCGCCGGTGCCGCATCTTCGCTTTTCGGCTTCGTGCAACAGACCGCCGCTGCGCTTTGCGGCGCAGTCGTCGGCTGGTATCTCGGGCAAAGCGCCTGGCCGCTCGCGGTCGGGGTTGCCGCGATGGGATGCGCGACGCTGGCGTTATCGCTGACGACTCGCGGCGTCCGCAGCCGAGTTGCAAAACACTAATTCAGCGCCTGCCGAAAAGATTATTGAGCAGCCAGCCGTCAAGACCGCCCGTGCCGGTGGTAGCGGCACTTGCGGCAGCGACGGGCTGGATCGGCGCAGGCGGCGTTGGCCTGGAGCCGCCGCCAAAAAGTCCGGAGATCAATCCGCCGCTCGTCGTGCCCGGCAGATTTGCAACCGGGACGCCCTGGTGCGCGCCGCGCATGAAGCGGCTCCAGATTTCCACGGGCAGGCTACCCCCGGTGATATGCTTCGTCGGAGTGCCGTCGTCATTTCCGAGCCAGACACCGGTGACGAGGTGCCCGGTGTAGCCGATAAACCAGGCGTCGCGGAAATCCTGTGAAGTGCCTGTCTTTCCTGCGGCAGGCCAGCCGGGCAACGCCGCCTTGTGCGCGGTGCCGATGGTCAGGGTTTCCGACATCATCTGGTTCATCATTGCCACATAGCGCGCGTCGATGATGCGGCCGAGCTGCTGGATATTTCTGGCATAAAGCAACTTGCCGTTGGCCGCGGTGATCTTCTGGATAACGTGCGGAATGACCGCAAAGCCGCCGTTCGCGAATGGCGCGTAGGCACCCACAAGTTCGAGCATGGAGACTTCCGAGGTGCCGAGCGCGATCGAAGCATTGGGTTCGAGCTTGGATGCAATGCCGAGCCTGTAGGCGGTTCGAATGACCGCCATCGGCGTGAACTCAAGAGTCAAACGTACCGAGACCGTGTTGAGAGACAGCGCGAGCGCCTTGGTCAGCGTGACCGGCCCAAAATATTCATGGCCGTAGTTCTCGGGCTGCCATCCTTTGACGTTAATGGGGCGGTCCTCGCGCACGCTATCGGGGGTCAATCCGTGCTCAAGAGCGGTGAGATAGATGAATGGCTTGAAAGCCGACCCCGGCTGCCGCTTGGCGGCAACCGCCCGGTTGAACTGGCTGTCGGCATAGTTACGCCCGCCGACCAGCGCGCGCACGGCCCCATCGGGTGTCATCGCCACCAGCGCGCCCTGCGCGACGCCGTTCTTGTCGCCTTTCTGCGCGAGTTCCTCGTCGAGCGATTTTTCGGCATTCGCCTGCAGGGCCGCATCGACCGTGGTCTGAACCACGATATCCTCGTCAACATGGCCCAGCGTATCGTTGAGCGCGTCCATCACCCAATCGGCCACGTAGTTGACCGAGCCGGTGTTGGCTTGCGCGACGATATGGGGCGGCCGTGCAATCGCCGCGCGTTCGGATGTTGCGGAAATGTATTTGAGTTCGGTCATGGCGGCGAGCACCACCTTGGCGCGCTTTTCCGCGCCGTCGAAATTTCGCGTGGGGGCGAGCCGCGACGGTGATTTCACCAGTCCCGCAAGCAGCGCTGCTTCGGCGACGGTGATGGAGCGCGCGGACTTTCCGAAATAGTGTTGCGAGGCCTCCTCGATGCCGTAGGCGCCTGCCCCGAAATAGACCCGGTTGAGGTAGAGCTCGAGAATCCGGGTCTTGGTGAATTTTCGTTCCAGCCAAAGCGCCAGCAGCGCTTCCTGAAGCTTGCGGGTGATCGTGCGTTCCTGGGTGAGGAAAAGATTTTTTGCGAGTTGTTGCGTGATCGTGGAGCCGCCCTGCGCGACGCCGCGATGCATGACATTTGCCAGCAGCGCGCGTGCGATGCCATAGGGATCGACACCGGAGTGCTGGTAGAAACGCCGGTCTTCGATCGCGATGAATGCTTTTGGCACATAGCCCGGCATCTCTTTTAACGGCAGAGGCGCCCCGGCAAGGTCGCCGCGTCGTGCCAGCGCGCGGCCTTGATAGTCGACGATCTGGATCGAGGGCGCCCGCTTGGGAATTTCCAGCGACTGGATCGGCGGCAGGTGCGCGCCGACCCATCCGACAAAGCCGGCAACGCCGATCGCAAACCAGAGGCCAACCACGAGGCCCCAATAGGCGATGCGGGCGACGAGAGAGCGTCGGCTGCGGCCGGAGCGTTTCTTGCGCGCTGCTCGTGCGCGGCGCCTGGCGGGCGGCTTGCTGTCCGCCGCCGGACGATCCGCGGCCGGCGCAGGGCGGTCATCAGGGGAAACGCGCAGTTCGGGACCCTTGTCGAATGCCGGTTCCCGGCGCGCGCCTTTTTGCTTCCGTTTCGACGCCATCACGCGACCCGTCCCGCGCCGGCCGATAAAAACCGCCGGTCCCCAGGGACACGCTAAGCGGGCCGATTTAAGGGGTCGTTAAGCGATAATTTGCGCAAGATGCGCCGAAAGCCCGGCCTCGCTGCCGGGCATGATTTTGATCAATCGGCGGCTTCCGACGATTTGCTATGCAATTTCACGACGTTATTTGCGGACAAAGCAATGCCTGACCTCCAATCGCGCCCGCAGCTCAAAATCCGGCGGGTAAATCTTGATACCGGCCGGGAGAACGTGGTGGTGATGTCGCGCCGGTCCAAGGCGTTACGGCCCGAGGTATTCCGCGGTTTCAGCCGCGTCGAACTGGCGTGCAATTCGAAGATCCTGCTCGCCACCTTGCTGATCACCGATGACGGCCTCGTCGCCGCCGACGAGGTCGGGCTTGCCGAGCCGGCATTTCGCCGTTTCGGCGAGGCCGCCGGATCGCTGGTCACCGTCTCGCCGGCCGCGCCGCCCGATAGCCTGGATGCCGTCCGCGCCAAGATCCAGGGCCACGCGCTCAGCGCCGCCGAGATTGGCGCGATCATCGATGACATAAGCCACTATCGCTATTCGGACATGGAGGTTGCGGCGTTCCTGATCAGTTCGGCGAGCTTCATGACGAGCGATGAACTGCTCGCGCTATCGCGCGCCATGGCGCAAGCCGGCACGCAACTGAAGTGGGACAGGCCGATCATCGTCGACAAGCACTGTATCGGCGGCATTCCCGGCAATCGCACATCAATGGTTGTGGTGCCGATCGTTGCCGCCTATGGGCTGACTATCCCAAAGACATCTTCGCGCGCCATTACATCCCCGGCCGGCACCGCCGATACGATGGAGGTGCTGGCGCGGGTCGATCTCGGCGTGGACGAGATGAAGGAAGTGGTGAACGCGTGTCGCGGATGTCTGGTGTGGGGCGGCCACGTCAATTTGGCGCCGGCTGACGACATTCTGATTTCAATTGAGCGTCCGCTCAGCATCGATACGCGCGAGCAGATGGTGGCATCGATAATGTCGAAGAAACTTGCCGCCGGCTCGACGCATTTGCTGATCGATCTTCCGGTTGGCCCCGCGGCGAAACTCACCACCGCAATGGAGGCAATTCGGCTGCGCAAACTGTTCGAATTCGTGGGGGATCGTTTCGGCATCGCCGTGGAGGTCGTCACCACGGATGGGCGCCAGCCGATCGGCAATGGGATTGGTCCCGTGCTCGAGGCCCAAGATGTTATGGCGGTGCTTTCGAACGCGCCCGATGCTCCTGCTGATTTACGGGAGAAATCACTGCGGCTTGCCGCACATCTTCTCGAATTCGACCCCGAACTCCGTGGTGGCAGCGGCTACATCAGGGCGCGTGAGTTGCTCGACAGCGGCGCAGCGCTCAAGCAAATGGAGAAAATTATCGATGCACAGGGGCCATCCGGGTGCCGTACCGATATCGGCAGTCTCACCGCCGATATTGCCGCTCCCCGCGATGGCTTGATCGATGCGATCGACTGTCTGCGCCTCAATCGACTGGGACGTACCGCTGGAGCACCGATCGACAAGGGCGCCGGGATCAAGGTGTTCAAGAAAATCGGCGATGCGGTCCAGGCCGGCGAGCCGCTGTACCGCATCCATGCCTATGATCCCTCCGGATTCGATCTCGCTGTGGCGGCAGCGAGGTCCGATAACGGCTATGCCATCGACTCGCGGTTGAACGATCGTGAGAAGAAGTAGTGAACAGGGCAGCCATTCATGCACTGCAGCCGGCTATCGATGACGCCGGTCGGCTCGCATCGCATCTCGGGCTGCCCATGCATGCCATCGAGGTGCACCGGTTTCCGGACGGCGAGTTGCGCGTCACGATTGGAGCGGTGACAGAAACCGCAATCGTCTACGCGCCGCTCGACCACCCCAACGACAAATTGCTGGCGTTGCTGTTTGCCGCGGACGCTTTTCGCCGCGAGGGCGTAGCTCGGCTTTTGCTCGTAGCGCCTTACCTTTGCTACATGCGCCAGGACATTGCCTTCCGGAAGGGCGAGGCGATCAGCCAGAAGGTTGTCGGCGCCCTGATCGCGAACAGTTTCGATCGCGTCGTGACGGTGGATGCGCATCTGCACCGCACGAAAAACATTGAAGACGTGTTTCCGGGCATCGAAGCAGAAGATCTGTCGGCAATGGCGGTAATTGCCGATGCGCTGCGCGATGAGGGCGTCAATGGCGACACGGTCATCGTTGGGCCTGACGAGGAATCCCAGCCCTGGATCAGTGATCTTGCCGGCCGGCTAGGGCTCAGGCACGCAGCCGCCCGCAAGAGTTGCCGCGGCGACCGGTCCGTCGAGTATCGATTTTCCCGATCCAGGTCTGTTTGCCGGCCGGCCCGCATTGATCGTCGACGATATTGTATCTTCGGGTGGCACTTTGATCGCCTGCGCAAAAACGCTGCTTGCGGCTGGCGTCAGCATGGTTGATGCCGTCATCATTCACGCGCTGTTTCCGCCCGAAATGACGCAATCCTTCATGGATGCAGGCATTCGCTCGGTTCGCTCGACGACCAGCGTTCCACATCCAAGTAATTCATTTCGGCTCGACAGGGTCCTGGCCGATGCCTTGCGCAAGGAGACGGGCCCAGGGAGATCGATCCATGAGCGTTAGCCTGCGCTTTTGCGGCGCCGCACGCACCGTGACCGGCTCCTGTTACCTGTTCGAAACAAAAGCCGGCCGCCTGCTGGTCGACTGCGGTCTGTTTCAGGGGTCAAAGACCTTGAAGGCGCTCAACTACGGCGCCTTTCCTTTCAGGCCGGCGGATATATCCACCGTGCTGCTCACGCATGCGCATATCGATCACAGCGGATTGTTGCCGAAACTCACGCGCGAAGGATTTCGGGGACATATCCTGGCCACGCGCGGCACAATCGATTTGTGCTCCTATATGCTGCCGGACGCAGGCAGCATCCAGGAATCGGAAGTCGCGACACTCAACCGGCGCAATGCGGCGCGTGGCCGGCCGGAAGTCACCCCGATTTACACGCAGGCCGATGCCGTTGCTGCGCTCGATGCGTTCCGTGCGATCGACTATGAAAACTGGGTTGATGTCATTCCGGGCGTGCGCGCACGCTACTGGAATGCCGGCCACCTGCTCGGCTCCGCTTCGATCGAGCTCGCGTTTTCCGGCGAGGGTCAATCCGGCCAGGCCTTGCGCGTGCTGATCTCGGGCGACATTGGCCCCGATGCAAAGCTGTTCCAGACCTGATCCCGAAGCACCGACGGGACTGGATTACGTCATTGCAGAATCAACTTATGGCGATGCTGATCGGCCACCCGTCACCCGGGAAACGCGACGCCAGCATCTCGCGGCGGAGGTGCGTGATGCGCATGCCGCAGGCGGCGCGCTGCTCATTCCTGCTTTCGCCGTCGAGCGCACCCAGGAACTGATTTTCGATTTGGTGGACCTCATGGAGAGCGGTGAGGTTCCCACGGCGCCGATCTTTCTGGACTCGCCGCTGGCCATTCGCGCGACGGAAGTGTTTCGGCAACATGCCGAAAGCCTCGCGCCCGGCGCCGACGTCAGTCGTTTTTTGGCCTCGCCGCATCTGCGGAGCACGGAAACGGTGGAGGAAAGCAAATCAATAGCCAAGATCACCGGATTTCATATCATCGTCTCTGCGAGCGGCATGTGCGATGCCGGCCGCATCCGGCACCATCTGAAGCGCTGGCTGTGGCACGCAAATGCCACGGTGCTGCTGGCGGGCTTCCAGGCGCGTGGCACGCTGGGACGATTTCTCGTCGATGGCGTCAAAATGGTTCGTATTCAGGGTGAAGAGGTCAAGGTGGCGGCGCGCATCCGCCAATTCGATGAATATTCCGGCCACGCGGATGGGCCGGAGCTGGCGCGCTGGATTGCGGCGCGACGCCCTATACAGCGGGGTGTCTTTCTGGTCCACGGCGAGGAGCCGGCGCTGGCCGGGCTTTCCGAGCGAATCGCCGAGCGGACGGTCCCCGCGGCAAAGCTTTTCGTCCCAATTCTCGACGACGTCTACGAACTCACGACCGCGGCGCCGACCCCGGTCGATGGATCACGCCGCCGCAGACTCGCGCCCGAAGCGGTGATCGGGCTCGACTGGCACAATGATATGTCGAGGCTCATTCTTGACATCAATGCCGGGATCGAGGCGGCGGCCGACGACCGTGCGCGCGGCGTCATTATCCGGCGCTTGCGTCGTGCGCTTGAGACGGAGCAGCCGGACTAGGCGAAGGCCGTGCTCTTCGCTGCCTTGCCGCCTTCGCCGTCCGCGAACAGGGCGATCAGGGCCCGCTTGATCGCGGCCTGCCGCGTCGGCGAGGTGATCTGGGCGCCCATCAGGTCGGTCACGTAGAAGACGTCCACCACACGCTCGCCGAAAGTGGCGACGTGGGCCGACGCAATATTGAGATTGAGCTTCGAAAGCGTCGCCGTCAGCTCGTAGAGTAATCCCGTGCGATCGAGGCCCGTGACCTCGACCATCGTGTAGCGGTGAGACCACTGGTTGTTGATGATGACATTCGGCTCCACCGCGAAAGCGCGGATGCGTCCCTTGGGCGGCGCGCGCTTGGCAACAATATCGGGGAGGCGAAGTTCACCGCGCAGCGCCTTTTCGATCGAATCGGCAATGCGGTTGGCGCGCCGCTCTTCATCTTCGTCGCGGTCGAATTCACGCGACAGCGAAATCGTGTCGAGCGCGCGCCCGTCGGTGGTCGTGTAGATCTGCGCGTCGACGATGTTGGCGCCGGCCATCGCGCAGGCTCCCGCAATGATCGACAACAGCCAGGGATGGTCGGGCGCGAGCAAAGTGAGTTCGGTCACCGCCCGCTCGGCATCAAACCCGATCGACGTCGCGAGTCGTTCTTTCGGCATCCTCGGTGGCGCGCACAAAATTGGCATGTTCGACCTTGTGGGGAACATCGACCTTGAGCCAGTAGGCGGGATAAAGCTTGCCGATATAGGTCTCGAGGCGGTCCTGCGGCCAGTCCTTCATCGCTTCGCGGAATTCGTTCTGCGCGATGATGACGCGTTGGGCGCGATTGACCTCCGAGAAGCCGCCGGTGAGTACCGGCTCGGTCTCATAGTAGAGCGTCCTGATCAGTTGCGCCTTCCAGCCGTTCCACACGCCGGGGCCGACTGCGCGAATGTCGGCGGTGGTGAGGATCGTCAGCAGTTTCAGCCGCTCGGCCGATTGCACCGTCGCGGCGAAATTCTCGATGGTCTTGCGGTCGGAGAGGTCGCGCGACTGCGCAATGCTCGACATCACCAGATGATTTTCGATCAGCCACGCCACCGTGTCGGTATCGGCGGCCGAAAATCCCATGCGCGGACAAAAACGTCTGGCCACGCGCGCGCCCGCGATCGAATGATCCTCGGGCCGGCCCTTGGCGATATCGTGCAGGAACATCGTGACGTAGAGTACACGGCGGTGCTCCGGCAGAATTTTGTGAATGAGTTCGTTCGCAAGCGGCGATTCGCTGCTGCTGCCGCGTTCGATTTCGGCGAGAACGCCGATGCAGCGCAACAGGTGCTCGTCCACCGTGTAGTGGTGGTACATATTGAATTGCATCATGGCGACGATCTTGCCAAAGGCCGGCACGAAGCGGCCGAGCACGCCCGCCTCGTTCATTCGCCGCAGCACGGTTTCCGGGTCGTTCCTGGATGTGAGGATTTCGAGGAACAACTCGTTTGCTTCCTCGCTTTCGCGCAGTTTGGCGTCGATCAGGTTGAGTGAGCGGGTGATCGCCCGCATGGCGTCCGGGTGGAATGCGAGATTGTGCTTCTGCGCCAGATGGAAAATCCGGATCAGGTTCACCCGGTCGCGCTTGAAAACATTGGGCTGCGCAAGCCGGATACGATTTTTGTCGACGATGAAATCGTCGCTCTCGGCGAGCTTGCGACGCTTGACCGGCCGCAACCTGGCCATCACGCGGCTGAGCACCGGTACGCTTTTGGCGTGGCTGTCTTCCAGCTCCGCACACAGAATGGCGGTCAGATCGCCGACATCCTTGGCGATCAGGAAGTAGTGCTTCATGAAACGTTCGACGTCCTGCAGCCCCGGGTGCTCGGTGTAACCGAGCCGGACCGCGATTTCGCGCTGGATATCGAATGAAAGCCGTTCCTCGGCGCGGCCCATCAAAAAGTGCATGTGACAACGCACGGACCAGAGGAAATCCTCGCAGCGGCGGAACAGCTGATATTCCTGCTTGTCAAAGACGCCGCGCTTGATCAATTCGTCGGGCTCGCGCACGCGATAGACGTATTTGGCGATCCAGAACAAGGTGTGGAGGTCGCGCAGGCCGCCTTTGCCGTCCTTCACATTCGGCTCGACCAGATAGCGCGATTGCCCGCTGCGGCGGACGCGGTCCTCGCGTTCGGCGAGCTTGGCGGCAACGAATTCGGCGCCGGTGTTGCGGACGACATCATTGTCGAAGCGTGTCACCAGCTCGTCGAACAATTTACGATCCCCGAGCAGAAACCGTAACTTCGAGAATGGCGGTGCGGATCGTCATATCCGCCTTGGCCTGGCGGATGCATTCATCGACCGACCGGGTGGCATGGCCGACCTTGAGGCCGGTGTCCCAAAGGCAATAGAGAATTGCTTCGGCGATCAACTCGCCCCATGCGGTCTGCTTGTAGGGCAGCAAAAACAGCAGGTCGATGTCGGAGCCGGGTGCCTGCAGCCCGCGGCCATAGCCGCCGGTGGCGACGATGGCCATTCGCTCGGCTTCGGTCGGATTTTGCGAAGGGTAAAGATGCTTGCGCGCAAATTCGAAGAGGATGCGGATGATTTCGTCTTCCATCCGGCATAGCCGTTCGGCGCAGCGCCGGCCGTGTCTATCCTTGAGCAGCAGCTGCTCGGCCTTGGCGCGGCCGTCGGCAAGGGCCGTCTTCAGGCGTTGCGCGACCAGCGTGCGCAATTCGCGCTCGCCGCCGGCATGCGCCTTGATCAGCTTGTCGAGCTCGGCGGCGAGCCCGCGGGCGTCGATCAGGTCCCCCGCGCCGCGGGCGGCGTGTTCGGCGGGTGGGCGTGTGCCGCGGTCAAGCGCAAGTGAGGCCATGGGCTCAATCGGATAGCGGAGGCGGGCGGGCAAGTCACGGTCAAGTCACGGTCTGGCCTAAAGATATTCGGCCGGGGGCCAAAAGTGCCTAGAATTCTGTTCGAAGACTATGATCTTTTGTCATGGCCGGTCGTCCCGGCCGTCCCGGCGCCTGGGAATGCGCTACGTCCCCGATCGGGGTCACCGGAACACGCCCGGTGGCGGCATAAAAAGAAGGGGCAGGGAGGACTTCGAAATGCGCATGTTCCAGGTTTGCGTCTGCGGCCAGCCGCTGCAGCTCAATGAGCAACCCACACCGAAACCGGCCGGCAGTGAAGTGCTGCTGAAGGTTCTGGCAGCCGGCGTCTGCCACAGCGATCTGCATCTGGCCGACGGTTGGTTCGATCTGGGCGGCGGCAAGCGGATGAGTTTGGCGGACCGAGGCATGAAACTGCCGGTGACGCTTGGCCACGAGAATGTCGGCGAGGTCGTGGCGTTCGGGCCCGACGCCAAAGGCGTCAAGGTTGGCGATCGCCGTCTCGCCCATCCGTGGATCGGCTGCGGCACCTGCGGTCCGTGCCAGCGCGGCGAGGAAAATCTCTGCCGTGCCATGCGCAGTCTCGGCGTGTTCTCGAACGGCGGCTACGCCGACTATCTGATGGTGCCGCATCCGCGCTATCTCTTCGATATCGGCGACCTGCCGCCGGAACGCGCGGCTCCGCTCGCATGCTCGGGCGTAACCACCTTCGGCGCATTGAAGAAGATCCCGACGCTGAAGAGCGAACCGACCGTGATCATCGGCGCGGGCGGTCTCGGCCTGATGTGTCTTGCCTTGCATAAGGCAATGGGCGGGCACAGTGCGATCGTCGTCGATATCGACTCCGCCAAACGCGATGCCGCAAAAAAAGCGGGCGCCGTGGCTGTTGTCGATGGCGGCGCGCCCGACGCTTCGCAGCAGATCATCGACATGACGAAGGGCGGCGCCTGGGGCGTGATTGATCTTGTGGGTTCATCGCAGAGCGCGCGCGTGGGCTATGACAGCCTGATCAAGGGCGGCAAATACGTGATCGTCGGGCTTTATGGCGGCGATCTGACCGTGTCATTGCCGCCGATCCCGATGCGGGCGCTGACGATCCAGGGTTCCTACGTCGGCAGCCTGCCGGAGACGAAGGAGATGATCGAGCTCGTGCGCCGCACCGGCATTCCGTCCGTTCCCGTCGCGACCCGTCCGCTGACGGACGTGAACGCCGTGATGGATGAACTGCGCGCGGGCAAGATTATCGGCCGCGTGGTGCTCAAGCCGGCTTGTATTCGTGCAGCCAGGCTGCGATCCCGATCAGGCAGGCCTATCTTCCAGGTCGCGGGCATGCGCCCGGAATGACCGAGACAATTGGAGAATGGATGCAAACTGCACTTCGCGCCATGCAGGCACCGATCAAGGAACGCTACAAGAGCGATCCGAAGGCCGCCAGCATCACGCTCAAGGCCAAGGGCACGCTCGACGACGTCAATATCGCCTGCAAGGTGCAAACGGGACGCGCGCTTGCGGTCGCGGGCCTGCATCCGGCAACCGGCGGCTCGGGACTTGAGCTTTGCTCAGGCGATATGTTGCTGGAGGCGCTCGTTGCGTGCGCGGGCGTGACGATGAAAGCGGTCGCGACCGCGCTCGAAATTCCGCTGCGATCGGCAACGGTATCGGCCGAAGGCGATCTCGATTTTCGCGGTACGCTCGGCGTCGCTAAGGATGCGCCCGTCGGCTTTGCGCAGATCCGGCTGCGCTTCGATCTCGACACCGATGCGGGCCAGGACAAGCTCGATCAGTTGCTCAAGCTCACTGAACGCTATTGTGTCGTCTATCAGACCATCAAAAGCGGCCCGCCGGTTGATGTGACGCTCGCGCGGGTCTAGAAAATTGTCATGGCCGGGATTTGTCCCGGCCATCTCGCTTAGGAAGGCAAAGTCGTGCCAGCCTAGTCGGGATCGCCGGGTCAAGCCCGGCGATGACAGCGGAACGCGATGCCCGCCGAACTCTATTTCGCCCTCACGCTCATCCTGAAAATGGCCGTCACCGCCGGTTTCGTGCTGGCGGCAACAATGACGGCCGAGCGCGCCGGCCCCCTGGTGGGCGGGCTGGTTTCGACCCTGCCGATCGGGGCCGGGCCGGTTTACGTCATCCTTGCGCTCGATCATGACGCGCATTTCATCGCGCAAAGCGCGGTCGGCAGCCTCGGCGTCAATGCGATCAATGTCGTCTTCGCCGTCGTCTACTGCGTGCTGGCGCAGAAGCGATCGCTGGCCGTGAGCCTCGGCGGCACCTACGCGGTGTGGATCGTGCTGACTTTGATCGCGACGCAGAGCCAATGGTCCCTTGTCACGGCGCTGCTGTTGAATGCCACTGCGATCGCGGGCGGTCTCTGGATCGTGCGTCCATTCCGGCACACGGTGATGCCGCCGCTAAATCCGCGCTGGTACGATTACGCCCTGCGCGCCCTGATGGTCGCGATTCTGGTCGGCATTGCCGTCACGTTCAGTTTCCGCATCGGTTCCTACGGCGGCGGATTCCTCGCGGTGTTCCCGGTCGTTCTCACCAGCATCATCCTCATATTCCATCGCCGCGCCGGCGGAAAACCGACCGCGGCGGTGCTTGCCAATGCTCCCCTCGGGCTGCTCGGCTTTGGCATCGCTTGCACGGCCTTGCACTTCACCGCCGAGCCGTTGGGCGTTGCGGCCGGCCTTGCGCTCGCGCTCGCCATCTCGGTCGGCTGGAGCCTCGCCGTGCTCGCGGCGCGCCGCCACGGATTTCCGGTCTAGCGCATGTCGCTTTTCATGTTCGGCCTGCTGCTCAAGATCGTGATGACCGCATCGATTGTGGTCGCCGCCTCGATCGTGGTCGAGCGCAGCGGACCGTTCATCGGATCGCTGATTGCCTCGCTGCCGACAGCGGGCGGCGCGGCCATGATCATACTGGCGCTGGAGCACCCGCCGGACTTCATCGCGAAGGCCGCGGTCGGCAGCGTTGTTGCCAACGCCATCGTCGCAATTTTCGCGCTGAGTTACGCGATGCTGGCGCAACGCCGGTCGTTGCTGGTCAGCCTGGGGTTCGCTTACGTCGTGTGGCTCGGATGTGTCGCGCTGTCGCGTCTTGTGGATTGGAGTGCGACGAGCTGCCGTGCTCCTCGATGTTCTGGTATTTCCGATAACGATTTTCGCCGGCCGGCAATTCCGTTCCGAGGGCGTGATCCGCCGCGTGAAATTCAGCGGTGCGGATCTTGCGTGGCGCGCGGCGGTCGTCACGGTGTGCGTGATCGTCGTGACCACCGCCAGCAATTCGATCGGATCCTACTTCTCCGGCCTCTTTGCCTTTTTTCCCGTGGCAATGGGGTCATTCTTCGTGATCCTGCATCCGCGTATCGGCGGGCCGGCGTCGGCCAGCGTGGCCGCGCATGTGCAGGCGCCGCTGATCGGATTGGGGTTGAGCCTGCTGGCCGTGCATCTTTTGGCGGAAACGGTCGGCGTCTGGTGGTCCTACGCCATCGGCCTTTGCATCGGGCTGGGCTGGAACGCGTTGCTCTGGATGCTGACACTGGCGGCAGCAATAAATTCCGCTCGTCCGCATGCGGGTGACGCCACGGCAAAAATGTCGTGCTTGCGAGCGTGGCCCTGGATTTCGCTGCGTTCGCGCAGGAATGAGCGGATGAGTTTGTGCGGCCCAGCCGTCATGGCCGGACTTGTTCCGGCCATCGCACCCCTTGCTTGTGGGTGCGCAGACAAGGTTGTCACTCCGGGGCGCGTGCGGAGCACGCGAACCCGGGATCCAGAAACCAACGTCAGCATCTGCCTCTGGATTCCGGGTCCGGCGCTGCGCGCCGTCCCGGAATGACGCGCGTTTAAATTTTTTTCGTCGCCTGTTCACTCAGCCGTGGGATGGGTTGAGCGAAGCTCGCAGGGTGGGCAGAGGCGCGCACGCGCGCGGTGCCCACCACAGGACCTGCACAATGCGGTAGGCGGCTGGTGTGCACGCGTCGCCTTGCGCTCCGCGCTACGGCGGACGCTTTGCCCACCCTACGGAGCGATCGTCCGCGCGCGCCTACCGCAGCAGCCCTTCCTCCAGCGCCTTGATCTGCAGGGCAAGGTAACGCGAGAAAATCCGGCACTGCGCGAGGCTTCCGGCAGTGAACCACAGGCCCGGCTGCGCCGTGCGCCGCCACATGTTGCGCAGTTCGCCGCCTTCGTCGAAACCCCACACCGGGCCGATCGCATCGGCAATATCGTCGCCGAGATAACGGCGGGCAGTCTCCTGCTGATTGAAATAGCCGGTTGCCAGCACCAGCAGATCGGCCTGCACCACGCGGCCGTCGCGCATGCGGGCACCGTCCGCAACGAATGTATCGATGTCGGAATACTGGATGAGCTTGATCGCACCGGAAATGATCAGCTCCGAACAGCCGACATTGAAGTAATAGCCGCCGCCGCGGCGCATGAACATCATCTGGAAGCCGGTATCGTCCTCGCCGAAATGCAGGCGAAAGCCGCGCTTTTCGAGTGCGTCAAGCAGCGCCTTGTCGACCTCGCGCCCTTGCGCGGTCGAAATCTGGTAGGAGCGCTGCAGAACCGGGTAGGGAAAAGACGTAGCCAGCAGGTCGCAATCCTCGACCGGAATGCCTTCCGAATAGATCGCGTAGACGCTCTGCGCCTCTTTCAGGCTGACCACATAGGTCTTGCTGCGCTGGATCATTGTGACATCGGCGCCGTGGGCGTGCAGTTCCTGCGCGACGTCGTGGCCGCTGGTGCCGGTGCCGAGCACCAGCGCCTTGCGGCCTCTCCATTGCTCGGCATCCTTGAAATCGCCGGAATGCACTTTGACGCCGGCGAATGTGTCGAGCCCGGGCAGGTCGGGGCATGTAGGGAATGCTGGCCACGCCGGTCGCGAAAATCAGATGGCGCGGATGCATGACGCGCTCGGTGCCGTCCGCACGCCGCAAGGTCACCGACCATTGCTTGCGCTTGTCGTCATAGCTTCCGCTGACGAGTGCCGTGCCGGTCCAGAAATTCAACTCCATCGCTTCGACGTAAGAACTCGAACCAGTTCGCCAGCTTGTCCTTCGGGATGTAGACGGGAAATGTCGGCGGGAACGGCAAATAGGGCAGGTGGTTGACGAACACTTCGTTGTGCAGCGTCAGCGAATGATAGCGCGTGCGCCAGTTGTCGCCGATGCGCGCATGCCGGTCGACGATCAGCGTGTCGACGCCGAGCTGATGCAGCCGCGCGGCGATCGCCAAGTCCGGCCTGCCCGCCGCCGACAACGATGACGGCTGGATCGTGATCGGCATAGGCGCGCGCCCTGGCGAGGCGGTCGCTCCAGTTCTCGGCGCCGAAGTCGCGCGTGCTGTCGGGCTCGGCGCGCCGTTTGAATTCCTCTTCGTGGCCTCGCAGTTCATGCAGGTTCGTGTTCAGCGTCCAGGCGCGCAACTGCGCCCCGCGCATCAGGCACCAGCCGCAGCACGCCGTTGCAGGGGCCGAATGCGGTCTCGAACTCGAACAGCATTTCGATTGCGTCGGTGCCGGCGCGCGTCACCCAGCGCGGCGGCGTTCGCTGGGGCGAAATATGGAATTGCCCTGGCTTCGTGCGCGCCAGGGTCTCGCGCAGGGTTTTTTCGATCGCCGCGCGGCCGGCCATCGTCTGGATGTTCCAGGTGAAGGCCAGCACGTCGCGCCACAGACCTTCCGCAAGGAACAAGTCTGCGGCCGCCGTCGCGTCGTGTTTTTCCAGCGCCGCTTCGAACCGCGCGAGCCAGCCTTGCGCATCCGCCGCGGCCGTTGCCTGTTTCCTGTCGGCGACGTTCATCATGGCAATCCGACCGCCCATCCCCGCGCATAGCCGTTCGAAGAACGGCGTGCTTCCGCTCGCCTATGTCGCGGGGATCCAGAGTAGCAAAACATTTAGGCTGCGGTCTTGGCCCTGGATTCCCGGTCCTGGAGTCCCGGCCGTGGATTCCCGCGATCGCGGGAATGAGCGGAACGTGTGGGGCGCGCCCCGGCTGAGACTCTCCTTCGTCATGGCCGGATTTATTCCGGCCATCTCGCTTAGGAAGGCAGTGCCGTGCCCCAAGAAGCGGGATGCCCGGCACCTGCCTTCGCTCGCAGGGCGAGCTACGGCGAGGCGCAAGGCCGGGCATGACGCTGGGCGGTGTTACACTCTCCGACCGCTCATCCCCGCGAAAGCGGGGATCCAGGGCCACAATCTCATCGTCTCGGTTCCTGGATTCCCGCATAGGCGTGCGAAAGCACGCCGTCCTTCGGACGGCTATGCGCGGGGAATGAGCGGAACGTGTGGCGCGCGCCGTCGCCTCTGGATTCCGGGTCGACGCCGCGCGCCTCCAATGACTGCGTTACATCTTTTTCGCCGCCTGTTCCTTCAGCCGGTACAGCGCTTCCATCGCCTCGCGCGGCGACAGGTCGTCGGGATTGATCGCAGCGAGCGAAGCGGCCAGCAGGTCTTCGGCCGGTTGCCGCGCATCCTGCGCCGGCTTTGCGGGAACAGCGAACAGCGGCAGGTCTTCAAAGCCTTTCGGCGCGGCGCGGTCTTCCTGCTCGAGCTTGGCCAGCACGACCTTGGCGCGGTCGATCACGCTTGCCGGCAGGCCGGCAAGCTTCGCCACCTGGATTCCGTAGGAACGGTCGGCGGCGCCGGCAATCACTTCATGCAGGAACACGACTTCGCCCTGCCATTCCTTCACCCGCACCGTGGCGTTGTGCAGCCGGTCGAGCCGGCCGGCGAGCGCGGTCAGCTCATGAAAATGCGTGGCGAACAGCGCGCGGCATTTGTTGACGCCATGCAGGTGCTCGACGGTCGCCCAGGCGATCGACAAGCCGTCGAATGTCGCGGTGCCGCGGCCGATTTCGTCGAGGATGACAAGCGCGCGTTCGCCGGCCTGATTGAGAATGGCGGCGGTTTCCACCATCTCGACCATGAAGGTCGAGCGCCCGCGCGCAAGATCGTCGGCGGCGCCGACGCGCGAGAACAGCCGGTCGACCACGCCGATGTGCGCGTGCTTTGCGGGCACGAAACTGCCCGTCTGCGCCAGGATCGCGATCAGCGCATTCTGCCGCAGAAACGTGGATTTGCCGGCCATGTTGGGCCCGGTGATCAGCCAGATGCGGCCGGCGCCGGTCTCCTTCGGCGGCGAGAGATCGCAATCATTGGCAACGAACGGCGTGCCGTCGCGCGACAAGGCCTGTTCGACGACCGGATGACGCCCGCCTTCGATGATAAAGGCATGGCTGTCGTCGACCAGCGGGCGCGCGTAGTCGCGTTCCGCGGCAAGATGCGCGAGCGCGCTGGCGACATCGAGGCGGGCGAGCGCCTCGGCGCACTCCTTGATATTGGCGCTCTCGGCCATCACGCTTGCGACGAGCCGCTCGAAAATCTCCAGCTCCAGCCCCAGCGCGCGTTCGGCGGCGCTGGCGATTTTCGCTTCGAGTTCGCCCAGCTCGGTGGTGGTGAAACGGATCTGGCCGGCCAGCGTCTGCCGGTGGATGAAGATGCCGTTGAACGGCGCCGCCATCAGCTTCTCGCCGTGCTGGGCGGTCACCTCGACGAAATAGCCGAGCACGTTGTTGTGCTTGATCTTGAGGATGCGGATGCCGGTGTCTTCGGCGTAGCGCGCCTGCAGGGCCGCGACGACGCGGCGCGATTTATCGCGCAGCGCGCGCGTCTCATCGAGCGTTGCATCGTAGCCTTCGCGCACGAATCCGCCGTCGCGCTTGAAGGCGGGCAAATCGGCCGCCAGTGCCGCGGACAGTTCCGCAGCCAGCATGCCGTCGGGCTTGCGGCAGGCCTGCATGGCCTCGGCGATTTCCGCCGGCGTGTCCTTGAGCGAGGCAAGCGCGCGGGCGAGATCGGCGGCGGCCAGCACGCCATCGCGGATGGCGGCGAGATCGCGCGGCCCGCCGCGGTCGACTGCCAACCGCGACAAGGCGCGCGCGAGATCGGGCGCCGCCGCCAGCCGCGAGCGGGCTTCCGCGCGCGCCGCACTATCGCCGGCGAAACTTTGCACCGCGTCGAGCCGTCTGGCGATCTGCGCCGGATCGGTGAGCGGGGCCGACAGCCGTTGCGCGAGCAGCCGCGAGCCGGCGGCGGTCACGGTGCGGTCGATCGCATCGAGCAGCGAGCCGCGCCGCTCGCCGGACAAGCGTGCGCATCAATTCGAGATTGCCGCGGGTCGCCTGGTCGATCGCCATGCTGGCGCCGGCGCTTTCGCGCAACGGCGGCGACAGCGGCGGGCGGTGCCCGATCTGCGTGCGCTCGACATAGGTGACGCAGGCCGCGGCGGCGGTGAGCTCAAGCCGCGTCAGCGCGCCGAAGGCCTCGCTGGTCGCCACCGCAAAGAATGACGCCAGCCGCCGCTCGGCGGTGGCGCCGTCGAACACATCGCGCGTGAGCGGCATGACGATCGGAAGCGAGCGCCAGTAGGCCGGCGAGATCGGCCTCGCTGAAGAGCGCATCGGAGACGATGATCTCGCCCGGCTCGAGCCGCGCGATCTCGGCGGAGAGCGACGCGCGCTCGCATTCGGTGACGCGGAATTCGCCGGTCGAAATATCGATCCAGGCGAGCGCAAAGCGCGCGTCTTCCTCGGCCGACGACAATCGCGCGCGCGCGACCGCCAGCAGGTAATTGTTGCGCCGCGCATCGAGCAGCGTGTCTTCGGTGAGCGTGCCGGCGGTGACGAGCCGCACCACGTCGCGCCGCACCACGCTTTTCGAGCCGCGCTTGCGCGCTTCGGCCGGATCCTCGAGCTGCTCGCACACCGCGACGCGATGGCCGAGCGCGATCAGCCTGTGCAGGTATTCGTCGGCGCGCACGACCGGAACGCCGCACAGCGGCACGTCGCGGCCGAGATATTTTCCGCGCTTGGTCAGCACGATGCCGAGCGCGCGCGAGGCGATCTCGGCATCCTCGAAGAACATCTCGTAGAAATCGCCCATCCGGTAGAACAGCAGGCAATCCGGATTGGCGGCCTTGATCTCGACGTATTGCGCCATCGCCGGCGTGACGCGGTTGGCGTCGGCGTTCGGCAAACTGTCGGCGGCACCAACTTCGCCGCTTGGCGGCGCGGCGGCGGCCGGCTCATTGTCCGGATTGGGGAGAGATTGCGTGAGCGCCATGGGCGCGGAGGTTAGCAGATGGCCCCCGGCTGCGACCGGCGGGGGGATCGATTTGACGCGCTATTCCGGGCTTTTCAACACTTTACCGGCGATTCGAGTGATATGCGGGCCGGTATTCCCATCGAACGCCCTCGTAGCCTGGGTTGAGCGCAGCGAAACCCAGGGCGTGCCTCGACGACGCGTACCACACGCCGCTCATTCCCGCGCGAGCGGGAATCCAGAAACCGGGATAATGAGATCTCGGCCCTGGATCCCCGCGTTCGCGGGGATGAGCGGGAGGAGAGTGCATGGCTTCTCCTCCATCATGGCGATCCGCCTGGATTTCCATCCTACGGCTGGCGAGCATGGCTCTGGATTCCCGCTTGCGCGGGAATGAGCGGAGTGTGGGGCACCGTGGTCCCGAATAGCGCGGGAATGAGCGGAGTGTGCGGCACTGTGGTTCCGAATATCGCGGAATTAGCGGAGTGTGCGGCAAGGCGGCGCGTTCTCCTCTCCGCTCATCCCCGCGAAAGCCGGGATCCAGTGACAATATTGCCGGAACCAGTCCGGCCATGACGAAGGTAATTTGCGCACCGGCCTCTCCCCCGTCATGCCCGCACTTGGTGCGGGCATCCACGTCTTTGTAGCGTTGCAATTAGAAAGACGTGGATGGCCGGAATAATTCCGGCCATGACGCCATGGTGACATGCTTGCTGCCAACAAAGCGCCTCTCATCCAAACGGATGATGTCCGAAATCGATTGGCCGGACGTTCGTCTGTCAGAAATTTGGACGAAACCAACGCTGTCACATTTTTGCATCGCATGTGTGTGGAATCTCATTTTTTCGTTCTGGCCCAATCGGACGACGCAACCGCCCAAGTTTTCCTGCGCACGGCTCCCTAATCATTTAACCGCGCCAAACCAGCATCGGCGCATGCCGGCGCTCGCCACATCGCCGCCAGTGAAACATCGCGCTGGAGCGACGGCCACGTGAGCCATGTGAGCCGTTTTGGGAGTTGGGAATGAACCGCGTCGGATCGAAGGGTGTCGTGCGCCGCATTGCGGCGGCGCTTGTGCTGTCGGCTGCACCGTTTGTGGCGGTTGAGCGCGGCGAGGCGGCGTGTTCGCCGGATCCGCTCGTCAATAACGCGACGGCGACGTGCACGGACGCTACGACCAACCAGAGCGGCATTAACGGATTACGCACCGGCGCCGAAACGGGCGTCACAATCACTGTTGACCCCACCGCCGGCGCTACAGTAAATCGACAAGTACCGTCGCGGGAACTTCCATCGATCGCGATCAGCGACGGAACCATCAACAATCGGGTACCATTTCGGGAGAATCAGACGGTCTTAACCTTAGGCGGCTTACCGTCAGCAATTCTGGCTCGATTGCCGGCGCCGTGGGTATTGGCATCTTTGTTGGCAGGGCCAACTGTGGTCAATAAACGGCGGGCGGTCCATTTCTGCTGGGAGCGGTGGGCTTCGCATCCAGTAAAACCTACGGTAACCAATGCGGGCGTCGTAGAAGCAACTGGCACTGGCGGAGTTGCTATATCTCAGTCCGCTGGCATTGCCCTCACGCCGACCAATTGCCAGTACCGGAGTTATCCGTTCGATCCAAACGGCGACTTCACCATCACGAACTGGCGACACACCGACCAGCAGCAACGCCGGCACAATAGGGCCAATGGCACGGCGGCGTCACCGTCCAAGTGCCAACATGACCCTGAGCAATACCGACGACTACCCGGCACAATTCGGCCAATGGCCAGAACGGCATCGCGATCAAGGGCGACACCGGCGGGGGATTTCCGCAGCATCAACGTCACCAGCAATCGCCGGCACGATCTCGGCCGGCATGGGTGCCGGCAACACCGGCGGCATTGCTATCGACGCCAGCAACGCTGCCGGCACCGCCACGGTCACCAGCTCCGGCACCATTCAGGCGAGCAGCATCGCCATCGTCACCGATGGTCTGTTGACGCTGGATAACACCGGCTTGGTCACCAGCACCGGCACATTCGCCGTCGTCTCGAATAACGGCGATGTCAAAGTCAACCAGAACGTCACTGCCGGCAACGCCGCGCGCGATCACGGCGGCTGACGCGGGCAGCATCGCGATCCAGGCGGCCGGCACCGCAACGGTCGCCAACGTTGATGATGGCAGCAGCGGCGCTAGCGCTCTCATCTAGCGGCACCAGTGCTATTAAGGACAGACTGTCACCGACCAACACGGGCCTGATCGAAGCAACAGTCGCTAACGGCGTCGCCATCAGCGTGACGGTCAATGCGGACGTCACCAATTCCGGCACAATTCAAGCGATTGGAGCCAACGGTACCACCATTAGCGCGGGCGTCATCGCTAAAGTAAGCAATTCCATCGGCGGCACTATCACGGGCGACCAGCGCGGCATCATTGCTCCAACCGTCAACGTCACCTCCAATGCCGGCACAATTTCGGCTAATGGCCAGAATAGTATCGCGATCAAGGGCGACGTCGTCACCGTCGCCAGTAATTCAGGCACCATCGAAGCCGGCATGGGCGCTGGCATCACCGGCGGTGTTGCCATCAACGCCAGCTCCCCTTGCGACAGCGCGACCGTCACCAATTCCGGCACCATTCAAGCGAGGAGCATGGCGATCGCCATCGACGGCCGCTACGCTGGACAACATCGGTTCGGTCACCAGCACAGGCTCATTCGCCGTCGTCTCGAATAACGGCGACGTCAGCGTCAATCAGAACGTCAGCGGCAACACCGGCACGATCAAGGCTGCTACGACGAGCGCCACTGCGATCCAACATCGGTAATGGCACCACCACGGGCGTCATCTCGGCCCGCCTTAACGCGATCAATGCTGGCACCGTCACCGTCACCAGCAATACCGGCCTGATCGAAGCAACGGCGGCCGGTGTCGCCATCAAGGCAACCGGCAATGCAACACGTCACCATATTCCGGCGCGATCCCGGCGCTCGGCACCGGCGGCATCGCCGATCCAGGCGGTCGCCGCCGCCACACTGAGCAATATGAGCGGCGGCATCATCCTCGGCAACATCGGCGGCATTTCCGCTGGCGGGCTCAATTACCGTCAACGCCGCCGGGGCTGCGATCGGCGGTGGCAGCTTCGGTATCTCTGGATCCGGCACTGTGACCAATGCCGGCGCGATCACGGGTGCCCAGGCTGTCCTCGCAAACGGCACCGCCACCGTCAGCAATTCGAATCTCATCCAAGGTATCTCTCAAGGCATCTTCGCCACCGACGTCACCGTCACCGGCAATAGCGGAACCATCAAAGCAACGGACTCGAATGGAATTGCCATCCAGGCAACTCAGTCCGCCACTGTCACCAATCTTGCAAACGGCACCATCGCCGGCAACACGTTTGGTATCTCTGCTCGTACGCTCGCTGTGACGAATGCTGCCGGTGCGTCGATCAGTGGTGACACGGCCATCCAGGGCGCCGGCTCGGTGACCAGCGCGGGCACGATCACGGGCACGGCAGCGTCGGTACAATTTACTGGCACGGGCACCAATTCGCTGGCCCTGCAAACTGGCGCGGTGTTGAACGGCGCCGCTCGGGGCGCGTCGGGCGCGATCAACAAACTATTCTTCGAAGGCCACGGCAGCGTCAGCAACGGTTTCACGGGCTTCAATACCCTCGACGTCGATGCCGACACCGCGTGGATCTGGAATACAAATGCCGCGATCGACCTGACTAACGTGAACACGGGAACGTTCGTGGTCGATGCCGGTCTCTCAGGCGCCGTAGCGGTGAACGCGGGCGGTATCCTGGCGGGACACGGCACCGTCATTGGACCTTTGATTGTGAGGGGTGGCGCCGTGGCGCCGGGCGCGGCCGTTCCGTTCAGCACATTGACCGTGAATGGCAACGTCAATTTTCAGCCCAACTCGATCTACCGGGTCAACGTCAATGCCACCGGGCAGCATGACGTTCTTCAAATGACGGGCGTCAACAATACGATCGGGTTGACCGGGGGCACCGTGAACGTACTGGCGCAGAACGGGGCTTATGCGCCCTCGACGAAGTACACGATCCTGACCGCCGAGGGTGGTGGCCTGGGCGGCAGCAACACGTTCGCCGGCGTCACCAGCAACCTCGCCTTTCTCACGCCGACGCTGACTTACGATGCGAAGGATGTGTTCCTGACGCTTATGACAAACGGCACTGCGGGCGGAGGCTTCGGCTTTGTCTCCGCCGCACAGACGCGCAATCAGCTGGCGGTTGCCGGTGCGCTCGATGCCGAGTCCGGTGAGCAGTTCGCTTGCCACCGCGCTGCTCAACCAGACCGCGAATGGCGCGCGAGCCGCCTTCGATGCGCTCTCCGGTGAACTGTTCGGCAGCGTGCACAACACGCAAGGGCAGGAAGCCTCTTCCACCCGCAGCGCGATCCTCGGCCGGCTGCGCCAGGCATCTTATGCGGACGTTCCGAGCGAACTCGGCGTGCTCGGCTTTGCCGGGCCGGAACTGGCGTATGGTGGGGACGATGCCTCGGCGGCGCGCGATGCCTACGCAGCGATGCCGGGCAAGACGCCCCCGCGCACGGACGATCGCTCGCGCGGTCTCACCTTCTGGGCGCAGGGCCTCGGCGGCTGGGGCCATGCGGACAGCGACGGCAATGCCGCATCGCTGAAGAGCCGGTTCGGCGGATTCCTCTCCGGCGTCGATGCGCGCTTCGGCGACACGCTGGCGCGCCGGCCTCGCCGCGGGCTATACGCGTTCCGATCTCAATGTCGCTGAGCGTTCGAGCAGCGCCGGCATCGACAGCGTGCAGTTCGGTGGCTATGCGGGTGGCCGGTTCGGTGCGCTCAATGTGCGCGGCGGCGCTTCATATTCCTACGACAGCATCGATACCAGCCGTACCATTGCCTTTCCCGGCTTCTCCGACCAGACCAAGGCGCACTTCCACGGCGATGTTGGACAGGTGTTCGGAGAGATTGGCCATGGCATGGCGCTCGGCCATGTCGCGTTCGAGCCATTTGCGGGCCTGGCCTATGTGCACTTGCGCGATGGTTCGTTCCTCGAAAGCGGCGGAGTTGCCGCGCTGTCGGGTTCCCGCACGAGCGAGAACATCGGCTATTCCTCGCTGGGCCTGCGCGCAGCGACCGCCGTGCCGCTGGCCAATGGCACGGTGCTGGTCCCGCGTGCATCGCTGCAATGGCAATATGCGTTCGGTGATGTGGCGCCGGTTTCGGCGCTGGCGTTCCAGAGCACCGGGGCCGGGTTCACGGCTGCGGGTATCCCGATCGCGCGCAATTCTGCGTTGGTTGAAGCGGGTTTTGACTGGCGCTTCAGCCCGTGGGCCGAAGCTCGGCGCGTTCTACCAGGGCGAACTCGCCGCGCACGCGCAGAGCCACGCGTTCAAAGGTGCCTTCACCTGGGATTTCTGATCCGGGATTTTTGATCGGGGATTTCCGAGAGGCGCGGCCACAACACTGTACAGAGTCATTCCGGGGCGCAGCCGAAGGCTGCGAACCCGAAATCCAGAACATCGTGAGGGGCGTGCATCTGGATTCCGGGTTCGCTCGCTGGTTATGGCCAAGTCGGCAACAGCCGCTTGGCGCGCTCGCGCCCCGGAATGACAACCACGTCTTAACGGCGCAGTGCACAGAAGGTGATGGGTTTCGTTGAGCTCAACCCATCCTACGGCCACAACATCCCCATCCTTGTTGCTGGATTCCCGCTGGAGCCTGTGCTCGGGCCAGCCGCAGGCTGGATTCGAGTACGGGAATGAGCGGATGGCGGTGCACGTGGTTCCGAATTGCGCGGGAACGAGCGGAGCGTGTGGCAAGGCGACACGTCATGTCCTCCCGCTCATCCCCGCGGAAGCGGGGATCCAGAAACTTTGGCGTGACATTGCGGCCCTGGGTCCCCGCTTTCGCGGGGACGAGCGGTTGAGAGTCTGTGATACGGCCACAACATCCCCATCCTTGTTGCTCGGATTCCCGCTTGCGCGGGAATGAGCGGAGGAGGGCGGGCAACGTGGTTGCCTGTGCTCGGGCCAGCCGCAGGCTGGACCCGAGTACGGGAATGAGCGGATGGCGGGGCACGTGGTTCCGAATTGCGCGGGAACGAGCGGGGTGTTTGGCAAGGCGGCGCGTTCTCTCACCGCTCATCCCCGCGGAAGCTGGGATCCAGCATTGTAGATCCGAAAGCCGTGTCTGAATTCCCGCTCGCGCGGGACGACCGGCAGTCTCGTCTCGCGCCGATCAGCTCTTGAACGTCACGCCGGTGATGCGCTCAAGGTTGCCGTGCCAGACCTTTTCCTTGTCGGCCTTCGGCATGTCGATGCCTTCGATGATGCGCAGCGTCTCGCGCGTATACATCGTGCCCTTCTCGGGGTCGAACGGACAGTCGGAGGCGAACACGATCTTGTCGAGATCGTAGAAGGCAAAGCCCGCATGCGTCGCCGGCACGCCGCCGAACACCGCGGTGTCGGCGTAGAACACATGCTTGAAATAATCGAGCGGACGCTTTTTCAGCTGCTTGAGTATGACGCTGAGGTCTTCATCCGACGTGCGTGCGCCGAGCTGGTCCCAGCCGGGGCCGATACGGCCTTCCAGCATCGGCACGATGCCGCCGAAATGGTGTGTGATGATTTTCAGGTTCGGGTATTTGTCCATGATCCCGGAGAACACCAGCCGCGACATGGCCGCCGCGGTCTCGTAGGACCAGCCGAAGCGTCCACCAGATTTCGTATTTTGATTTCTTCTCCGAGAGATAGTCCGGAAAATTCGCGGCGCGCGCCGGATGCATCCACACCGGTTTGCCGCTCTTGTTCATGGAGGCAAAAAACGGATCGAAAGCCGGATCGTCGAGCGGCCTGCCGGCGATGTTGGTATAGATCTGCACGCCCAGCGCGCCGTTCTTAGCGCGCGTTCGGCCTCGCGCACGCCGGCGTCCGGCGCGATCAATGCGGCCTGCGCCACCCAGCCGGGGAACTGATCGGGATATTTCGTGCAGATTTCCGCAAAACCGTCATTGATGAGCCGGGTGTATTCCTCGGTCGCCTTGGCGTCGCCTTTTGTCATCACTTCGAGCGGCGGCATCGGGTAGGACAGGATCTGCGCGTAGTCCTTGAATCTGTCGACGATCTTGCGGCGCACATCGAGGTCGTGGATGCACGGGATTTCGCGCACGCGCTTGCCGATATCGGCATGCCCACTTTCAACGATCTTGTTGAAGAATTTTTCCGGAATGAAATGGGTATAGGCGTCGATGCGCATGAACTTTCCTCCGTGGCTTCGATTGTTCTTGGACGGTCAACCGGTTCAATAAGGTGTAATGACGTTGATCAGCGCCTGCCGCTTTTCGTTGACGACGGCGGTCGCGGGCGCGCGCCAGCGCATCGGGCAGGTCGGCAGGTTTTTCCACGCGCTCCGCGTGGGCGCCCTGCGCGCGCGCCATGTCCTCGAATGCCGGCGACGGGTCGAGATCGGCGAGCGTGCGGCCGTCATTCTCGCCGGCGACGCCGTCCTTGAACATGGAGAGCGTCGCGCGCCGCACCGCGCCGTAGCGGCTGTTGTTGAACACGATCGTCAGGATCGGAAGATTGTGGACGCCCGACATCCAATGGCCGACCATCGGATTGGCAAACATGTAGGCGCCGTCGCCAAGCGTCGCGACCATGAAATTATCCGGCGCGGCAAGCTTGGCGCCGAGTGCGGCGCCGAAACCCCAGCCGAGCCCGCCGGCGGACCCGAGCGCAAAGAATGTGCCCGGCTTCTCGCGCGGGCAGTGATCGGGCCGCAACGGATATTCGTTGAAGATAATCGCGTCCTTGCCGACGGTTTCGCCGATCGCGCGCGAGAGAAATTCCGGCGAAATCGTCGCGCCGGCCGCGGAGTCCTTCGCCAGCTGCGCACGCCGCGTGCGCATGCGCTCGGTGAGCCGCGCGCGGCGCGCCGCGATGCGCGCCTCCGCCATTTGCAGGCGCGGCTCGACCGCGCGCGAAAGCGCTTCGAGCGCCTGGCCGGTGCCGGCCTGCACGGCGAGATCGCTCGGGAAACTGCGCATGGGATAGCGGACGTAGAACGGATCCTCGCCGATATGCGCCACGCGGCAGCCGCCGGGCGGATGCTGCACATGCGGAATCCAGGGGACGTCGGATTCGAGCACAAGCACCAGATCGGCATCGGTCAGCAGCGCGCCCGGTTCAAATCCGAAATGCATCGCATGGCTTGATGGCAGGCAAACCGTGCGCGGGCTGTGGCTGATGACGGGGATGGCGCAGCGCTCGGCAAGATGCCCGAGCGCGGAGACGAGTCGTTCGGCAGGGCGCCGCTGATGATCAATGGGCGTTCGGCCGCCGCGATCCATTCCGCAAGTATCGCGATCGATCTTGGATCCGGGTGAGGCACCGCCGCTTGCGGCCGCGGCTTCAGTCGGCCCGACTGGTTCCGTCAATGTTGCCGAAAGCGGTTCGCGCGGCAGCATCAGGTAGACCGGCCCGCGCGGATGGGCCATCGCGACTTCCACGCCGCGCGTCACCACATCGCCGACCTGGCCCGGCATGCGCAGTTCGTAATCCCACTTCACCAATTCGCGCACCATGCCGGCCTGATCGAACATTTCCTGGCCCCACTGGATCGGCCGCGAGCGCGAGCCGAACGAGCCCTTCTCCGTGATCGGCGTGCGGCCGGCTGCGAGAATGAGCGGCACGCGGTCGCGCGAAAGATTGATCAGGTTGTTGAGCGTGTTCCCGTGCCGACGGTGGTATGAACCATGACCGCCTGCGGGTGGCCGGTCATCAGATAGGCGCCGTGCGCCATGCCGAGCGCCAGGTTCTCGTGAGGTACCAGGATGGGTTTCGGCACCTTGGCATTGGTCTTCTTGGCGCGGCTGAAGGCCTCGACGATGGGCGCAAAATCGGTGCCCGGATTGCAGAAGAAATGATCGACGCCGTGATCGGCAAGCGCGCGCAGGAAGGCTTCGGCGGCAATCGTCGGCCGTTGTCCCGTCGGTGTCCCGGCCATGTCGTTCGCCCCACGCAACTTGCAGCGTTTTCTCGTTATGCCGGGTCTTTTACTCGACGGGGGCAACGGTGACAACGGACGCGGCGCAACCCTGTCATGGGTGGGCGCGACGGTGGGGTCGTGCGCTCCCTCCCGCTCATCCCCGCGGAATCGGTGGACCCAGGGCCGCAATTTTCATCGCCTCGATTTCTCGGATTCCCGCTTGCGCGGGAATGAGCGGCGCATGGCGGGCACCATCTAACCCTCAGGTTCTTTCTCCCCTTGTCCGGCTCAGCCGGAGGATGGGTTGAGCGCAGCGAAACCCATCGCCTTCGAGGCAGCTCCTTCGAGTCGGCCCCCGGGTTTCGCTGCGCTCAACCCTGGCTACAAGAGGCGCCAGGTGGAAATCCAGGCAAGCCGGGCATGACGGTGGAGAGGTGATGCGCTCCCTCCCGCTCATCCCCGCGGAATCGGGAACCCAGGGCCGCAATTCCTTTCATCGCTTCGATTTCTGGATCCCCGCTTGCGCGGGAATGAGCGGCGCATGGGGCGGGCACCATCTAACCCTCAGGTTCTTTCTCCCTCTTGTCGCCTCCAGCCGGAGGCATGGGTTGAGCGCAGCGAAACCCATCGCCTTCGAGGCAGCCCCTTCGAAGTCGGCCCCCGGGTTTCGCTGCGCTCAACCCTGGCTACAAGAGGCGCCAGGTGGAAATCCAGGCAAGTCGGGCATGACGGTGGAAAGGCGATGCGCTCCCTCCGCTCATCCCGCGCGGAAGCGGGGATCCAGTGCCGTAATCGGATTGCTTCGATTTCTGGATTCCCGCGTTCGCGGGAATGAGCGAAGGAGGTGGTGTGCGGCCTCTCAACGGCATGGCCGGATCGTGCGTTCAGAGGCTGGGCTACTCCGCCGCGATGCGGAATGCTGGCTGGCCGTCGATTTCGGCCAGGCATTTCGTGAGTCCTTCGCCTTCGGGGTCGACCAGTGCGGCGGTCCGCGCGCTGGCGATTGCGTCGGCCGCGCGCGCCATTGGGATCTGGCCGGCCAGCGCCGGGCGGATCACGCGCCATTCAATGGCATGGTAGTTGGCGAGCCCGCGCGCATGCGTGTCGCCGTATCCCTTGATCAGTCGGGCGCATTCCGCAATTTCGATGGCCAGCTCGGCCGAATGTTTCGCCGCGTCGCGAATGAGGCCGAGCCAGCTCTCGATCTGACGCTGCTCCTGCTTGAAACGGTGACCGAACGGGCGCAACGGCCGCAACTTGGCGAGCAGCCAGAAGCGCAGATAACCGCTGATCGAAGTGGAGTTGATTTCCATGCCGAAATAGACCCGGCCGAGCCAGCCCTTCGTTCGGCCATGCGAAGAAGAGGTCGTGCCAGGAACGGCGGCAGCAGTTGGCTCAACTCCTCGATGCCGGGCTTGAGAAAGTCGTGCACCGAGAAAGGCTCGCCGCCGACGTGCAGTTCCTCGCGCGCGATGCGGCGCATGCGCGCCGGCTCGATCTTGGCCTGCGCGACGCGCACGATGTCTTCAAATGACATGCGCACGGCGAGATGTCGTGCGACTTCCTTGATCAGCTTGCCTTGCGCGCCGCTGATATGGTCGGCTTCGATGATGGCCGGAGCCGGTCGAGATAAAGCCTCGCATAGGCGACGCTCTGGTAGTTAATGAGCCGCCGTATGCCTTCGAGTGCCGATGGCCTGGGCAACGGCAGGAAACGTGCGCGCGACTTCATGCTCGACCAGCGCCGGCGTCGACGGGGCGTTTTTCTTTTTCTCGGCGGTTTTGCGGCTTGGGTTTGGCGCGCGCCGCGTCGTAGCCGGCGCGGAATCCGCGCAGGTTGCTGTCGACTGATTTGCTGTCTTCGCGAATCGCCGCTTCGAATTGTTCCGCGCTCAACGGCAAGCGGCCGGAGCCGCAATGGCGCCGAGCATCACCGCGTTGATCATCGAGCCGCTTTGTTTTGCAAGCGCATCCATGTCGATGAGCAGGGCATCCTTCGCGTGCTCCTTGATGACCTTGACAGCTTGTCCTGGTCGAAGCGGCCATCGCCCATCGCGATCTTTTCATCCATCGCATAGAAGCGGCTGAGCGAACCGATGACATGTGTGCGGTCCGGCGTGACAAACCCGCTCGCCACCGTGCGGCCGGCTTCGAGCAATTCGCTCGCAACCGCGATGTCGATATCGCCGACGCCGGGTGTGAGCGCGAGCACCGGGCGCCTGCCGTCGAGGTCGGCCGTTTTCACCGGCAAGATTTCGATGTAGTAGGTGGTGGCGCCCGTGCGCTGCGCTACGCCCGGGATCGACGTGCTCTGCACCGGAAAGCCGGCCTGCGAAGCAGCCGACACGATCCATTGCGTCAGCACGCCACCGCCTTCGCCGCCAAGTGCGGCAATCAGCATCGTGATCGGGCGCGCCGGTGTCATGCGGCGGCCTCGCCGGAATAGCCGCCGAGCCAGCCGATCACCTTCTGGCGGAAGCGATGCATAAAACGGTCGCGCCAGGTCGCATTGCGGACGATCTCGGCGCGGTAGAACGAAGGGCACAGCACCGCCGCGTGAGCGACTTCGCCGCAGAGCCCGCAGCCGACGCACGATTCGACCACCGTGGCCACCGGATCGGTCCGCAATGGGTCGGATGTGGGCTTCACCGTCAGCGACGGGCAGCCCGACAGGCGGATGCAGGAGTGGTCGCCGGTGCAGATTTCTTCATCCACGCCATAGCGCACGCGCGTGACGCGTTCGCCGCGCTTGAGCTTTTCGGCATCTTCGGCGCGCACGCGACGCTGACGCGCGAGCTGGCACTCCCCATCCGCAATGATGATCTTGAGCCCGCGCTCGGCGGTCTTCATTGCTTCCTTCAGCGTCTCTACCATCACGCTGACGCTGTAGGTACGCACGGTGCGCAGCCATTTTACTCCCATGGCCCGCAAGGTCTGCTCGATGCCCATGCCGGGCGCAGGGCCTTCCTTGCTTGCAGCGCTCGACGGAATGTATTGCTGGCCCGTGGCAGAGGCATAGCCGTTCTGCATCACGATCAGCACGCCGTCGCCCTTGTTGAACAGGTTCGAGGCAACGCCCGTGATCAGCCCGTTATGCCAGAAGCCGCCGTCGCCCATGATCGCGATCGGACGCTTTTCCATGTTCGGCGTCACCGCCGCGGCGCTCGCAAGCGACATGCCATAGCCGAGAATGGAATTCCCGAGCGAGAATGGCGCGAAAGTCGCGAACGAATGACAGCCGATGTCGGCGCTGATGTGTGTCGGGCCCAGTTCGCGCTGCATCAGCTTGATTGCCGAAAACACCGGGCGTTCCGGGCAGCCGGTGCAGAATGCCGGCGGGCGCGGAGGCAGAGGCCCGAGTGCCGCTGCGCGCGCCGCCTTATGCGCGAGGAGACCGCGCGCAGTCTTGGCGATGGTGTCGGCGTCGATCCCGTGGGGCCGTGTCTGCTCCAGAAATGCGGCAAGCCCTTCCAGCAGCACGTCGGAAGCGTATTCGCCGGCCTTCGGCAGCGGACCTTTGCCGAACACGCGCGTGTTGATATCGGCGCGGCGCAACTCGACATTGACGGCCTGCTCGATGTAGTCGGGATAGCCTTCCTCCACGACCAGGACCGCGCGCTTGCCCGCGCAGAACGCGCGAAGCTCTTCCGGCACCAGCGGATAGACCACATTGAGGATCAGCAGCGGAATGCGCGACGCGCCGAAGATATCGGCCAGTCCCATGCGTTCGAGCGCGCGCAGCACGCTGTTGGTGAGCCCGCCCATCACAATAATGCCGACGTCGCCCACGTCTCCGGCGATCGTTTCGTTGAGCTTGTGCTCGCGGATGAAATTGCGCGCGGCCGGCAGGCGCTCTTCGACCTTCAGGCGCTCCTGCGAGAAGATCACCGGCGGATGTGCCAGCCGCCCATAATTGAACCGCGGCGGACCGGCGAGCTTATCGAGACCGGACACCACGCCCTTGCGGTTGGTCCTGGCGGCAAACGAACCAGTGGCGTGGCAGGCGCGGATGCGCAGTTCCAGCATTACCGGCGCGTGGCTTGCCTCGGACAATTCGAAACCTTTTTCGACGGTGCGCACGATCGACGGCAGATCCGGCCGCGGATCGAGCAGCCACATCGAGGATTTCAGCGCGTAGGCATAGGAGCGCTCCTGGATGACGCTGGCGCCTTCGCCATAGTCCTCGCCGAGGATGATCATGGCGCCGCCGACGACCCCGGGCGATGAAAGATTGGAAAGTGCGTCGGCCGCCACATTCGTGCCGACGATGGACTTCCAGGTTACCGCGCCGCGCAGCGGATAGTTGATCGAGGCACCCAGCATGGCGGCTGCCGACGCCTCGTTGGAGCAGGTCTCCAGGTGCACGCCCAGCTCCGACATGATGTCCTCGGCATCGACGAGAACGTCGAGCAGATGCGACACCGGCGCGCCCTGATAGCCGCCCACATAGGAAACGCCGGATTGCAGCAACGCCTTCGTGACGGCGAGAATGCCTTCGCCGTGGAAGATCTCTCCGTCACCCAGCTTGAGTGACTGCACTTCCTTCTTGAACGAGCGTTCCATCCTCAGGCCTCGGCTAGATGGTTTGGACCCCAACGATTTAGCATTTTCCGCCTACATGCGCGAGGGCAGCCAAAGGGCCAGAATGGGAAGCGCGATCAGGATCATCAGTCGCACCAGATCGGTCAGGATGAACGGAATGACCCCTTTGAAAATCGTGGCGAAACTGACGTCCTTAACCACGCTTTTGATGACAAAAACATTCATGCCGACCGGCGGGTGGATCAGGCCGAGTTCCACCGTCATGACGATGATGATGCCGAACCAGATCGGGTCGAAGCCGAGGTGAATGATGACCGGAAAGATGATCGGCACGGTGAGGATGATCATGGCCATGGCGTCCATCAGGCAGCCGAGCACGAGATACATCAGCATGATGAGCGCCAGCACGCCGTAGCTTCCGAGCCCGAGCCCGGTGAGAAATGCCGTGACCTTCTGCGGTGTCTGCGTAATCGTCAGGAAATAGCCGAAAAGCAGCGCGCCGATCAGCACGGTGAACACGGCCGCGGCGGTACGTGTCGCCTGCAACAGCGACGCGAGAATTTTTTCCTTGTCGAGCCTTCCGGTGAAGACCCCGATCAGGAATGCGCCGGTGGCGCCGACGCCGCCGGCTTCGGTCGGCGTGAATCGCGGCAAAAACGGCAATCCGTAAAGTCCGCCGATCACGAAAACGAACAGCAGCAGCGGGGCCCAGATTTCCTTGAGGCCCGCGATGCGATGCTGCCAGTCCACGCGGTTGCCGGCCGGCAGGAAACCCGGGCGCACATAGCCGATGATGGCAATGGTGGTGAGATACATCGCCATTGCCAGGATTCCGGGAATGACGCCGGCGATGAACAGCTTGCCGATGTCCTGCTCGGTGATGATGCCGTAGACCGCCAGCACGGTGGACGGCGGCAGCATCGCGCCGAGCGTGCCGCCCGCGGCGATGACACCGGTCGCAAAACTCTGCGGATAGCCGTGCCGGCGCATTTCAGGATATGCGACGGCGGAGAAAGTTGCCGCTGTCGCAACCGAGGAACCGCAAATCGCGGCAAACCCACCGCAGGCCACGACGGTCGCGAATCCCAGTCCGCCGCGCAGATGGCCGACGAAACCATTGGCACTGGTAAAAAGCTGACGGCTCATGCCGGAATTGGACACGAACGTGCCCATCAGCAGGAACATCGGTATGACGCCGAACGTATAGTCGGTGACCGTGCGCATCGAGGTCGTGCCGACCAGCTTGAGCGCCGCGGTCCCGTTGACGAGGTAGGCAAAGCCGGAGACGCCGACGAGGCCCATGGCCATGCCGACCGGCACGCGCAACAGCATGAGCGCAAACAGCGAGACGAAGCCGAGGATTGTGACCGCTTCAGTGCTCATTTCATGGCGCTCACTCGACCGGCTTGATCGCGGTTTCTCTGATGGCCTCCGGCTGCATGATCAGCCGGTAGGTGCGGATTGCGATCAGCACCACCGCGGAGACATCGCCGACCCAGGCCAGCGCGAAAATACGGCCAGGTCGGCAGCCGCAGATCGAAGGTGAGGACGTTGTCGTAGTAAGTGCCGCGCACCTTGTCGAACAAGGTGTATGTCTGCACGGTCACGACGAACAGCAGAACGAGCGTGGCAAAAATGTCGATCATGCGCTGATAGCGGGGGCCGACATTGGCCCAGACCAGATCGACGGTGATATGCGTGCCTCGATATGAGGTTGCCGCAATCCCCCAGAAGATCAGTATGCCGAGCAGCATGCGCCCGACATCGTAGGAGTCCGGAATGGAATAGGCGAACAGGTTGCGCAGCAGCACCTGCAGAAAAATATTGGCGGCGACGATGCCGACAAAAAATGCCGCCACCCATTCGATCGAGTCGATGAAACGATCCATGTAGACGCGTTTCATGCGTGCCCCGCGGTGATCAAGCCTGCCACGAATGAACGGCGGCGAGAATATTCCGCCGCCGCTATTCCTTGCGTATCGCCGCCAGATTACATCGCGAGTGCTTTGTACTTGGCGAGCTGATCCTTGAGCTCTTTCAGCGCGACGTCGGGATCGGCCCCGGTCTTTCTGACGTTATCGGCCCAGGCTTTTTCAAGAGGTTCGGCCGCCTTGCGCCATTTCGCCATCTGATCGGGGGTGAGCTGATAGACTTCGTGGCCGGCTTCCGCTTTCACCTTGGCGAGGCCGTCATGTTCGAACTTGCCCCAAGGGCCACCGACCAGCCCCGCCTGTTCGGTGGTGCAGTGATTGTCGATCGCTTTCTTCTGGCGCGGCGACATTTCATCGTAGCGCGCCTTGTTGAACACGAAAGCGAATGTGGTCACGTAGAGCGGCGCGTCCATGTGGTACTTCGTCACCTTGTCGATGCCGAAAAGAACCAGCGAGCCCCACGGAAAGCTCACCGCATCGGCAACGTGCTTTTCGAGAACGTCACGCACTTCGGGGGCGGCGGCCTGCACGTTGGTGCCGCCAAGCTGCTTGACCCAGGCGGCCATGGTCGCGTGCGCGGGGCGAATTTTCATGCCGTTGATGTCTTCCGGGACCACGATCTTCTTGGTGCTTGAGTGGAAGGAACTCGGGTCGTGAATGAAGGCAAGGCAGAATTTGACATCCTTCATCTCTTTCGCCGCGTATTTGCGGTACCAGGCGTCGAGCGCTTCGGAGCCGCCCTTGGCATCCGACATCAGGAACGGCAATTCACCGGCGGCAATGATGGGGAAACGCCCGGGCTGATACCCGGGATTGATGTATGTGAGGTCGGCGATGCCGTCGCGCGCCATGTCGTAATGGTCGAAAGCCTTGCCGAGCTGCTGGGCGGGAAAGACCTTGTAGTGGAGGGTGCCGCCGGAATCCTTTTCGACCGCCGCGCCCCAGTCTTCCAGCGCCTTCTGGAGGGGGTGTGACGCCGGTACCCAGTGCGACAGCTTAAGCTCGAAGGTTTTCTCTTGCGCGAATGCGCCGCTTGCTCCGCCGATCAGCAAAGCGGCCGCATAGACACATCCGGCGAAACGGAGTTTCATGGGCTCCTCCTTGGGGGTTGGGTGTTGGTTTAGCTGCCAACTTTTTGCAATATTCAGCCGAATGCCAACGACGTTGTAAAGCGCATAGTTTGACATCAAACTAAATGCTTGGAGCGCCCAGCGCTGCTGAAAGGCCAGATGCGTGCACGGAACGAACGGGACAGGCGGCCGCCGGCGCGGCAGGAACGGTGAAGCCTTTGGGCCATCGATCAATTTCGGCCCGCTTGGGCACTGGGTCGGCTTCAACCTGCGCATGGCGCAGGAGGCGGCATTCCAGGCGTTCTCGCGGCGATCGCAGGAAATCGGCGAAAGCCCGGGCCGCTTCGCGACCCTGGTGCTGATCGCCCGCAACCCCGGAATCAGCCAGACCGAGCTTTCGCTCGCCAATGGCCGCGACAAGTCGAGCCTGACCCCTGTCGTCGAGGAACTTGTGCGTCGCGGGCTGGTCGACCGCAAAAAAATGGAAAGCGACCGGCGCACTTACTGTCTCAACGTCACTCCGGCCGGAAAGAAAGTCCTCATGATGTTGACGCGTTGCGCGCGCCGGCACGAACGCAATCTCGACCGGGTCATCGGAGGGCGGGACCGCAAGCGCTTCATTCAGATCCTGAAGAAGATCGCGGCGGAGATTGAGTAGGCACAAGGTCGGGTGCCGCGGCATATTCCGCTCATCCCCGCGCAGGCGGGAATCCAGTTTGTAGCCTGGGTTGAGCGCAGCGCAACCCATCCTACGGCCACCACTCTCCGCTCATCCCCGCGAAAGCGGGGATCCAGCATTATGAATCCCAATCCAGTCTCTGGATTCCCGGGTGCGCGGGAATGAGCGATTGAGAGTCCGGACCAACTACTTCCCGAACTTGCTCAGCACCGCTTGCGGCACGGGATGTGACTTAAGCTGCCCGTCCGCATCGCGGAGCACCCAAACTCGTTTTTCCGAACACTCGACGCAGGCGTTTCCGTTCAGGCTGAGCTGGTGCTCCACATCGAAGCTCGACCGGCCGAACGTCACGCTGCTCTTGACCGTCACGTCATCGCCGAAGCGTGTCGGCCGCAGAAAGCGTGCGCGCGTGCGAACGAGCGGGAAACCGCCGAATTCGAGTTGCTTGAACATCTGGAATTTCGTCATGCCGAGCGCGCGCTCGAACAGCATTGCGGTCGAGGCATCGAAGATCTCGAAGTAGCGCGGATAAAAAATGATGCCGGCGGGGTCGCAGTCGCCCCATTCGATCCGCACCGTGCGGGTATTGGTGAATGTCGTCACGGTAGCACACTCTCATCCGCTCGTCCCCGCGAAAGCGGGGACCCAGGGTAAATAATAACAGGCGTGGTGATTATTGCCCTGGATTCCCGCTTACGCGGGAATGAGCGGGAGAGTGGTCGGCCCAACGCGAACATTGTCAGCGCGGTGCCATGCGCAGCGCGCCATCGAGACGGATGACCTCCCCGTTGAGGTAGCCGTTGTGGATGCAGTGGAGCACGAGTGCCGCGAATTCGCGCGGCTCACCCAGCCGCTTGGGAAACGGCACCGACGCGCCGAGAGAATCCTGCGCCTCCTGGGGCAGCGCCCGCAGCATCGGCGTTCCGAAAATCCCCGGTGCGATCGCAAGGACACGAATGCCGAACTGGGCGAATTCACGTGCGGCGGGCATGGTCAACGCGGCGACACCGCCCTTGGACGATGCGTATGCCGCTTGCCCGATCTGCCCCTCGAAGGCGGCAACCGAAGCCGTAGAGACGATCACGCCGCGCTCGCCTCCGGGCCCCGGCTCCACCGCCTGCATGGCCGCCGCAACGAGCCGCATCATGTTGAAAGTGCCGATCAGGTTGATGCGTATGACGCGCTCATAGTCGGCAAGCGGCATCGGACCGTCGCGGCCGACGATGCGTTTGGCCGGCCCAATGCCGGCGCAGTTGACGAGGATGCGCGCCGGACCATGGTCGGCGGCCGCCTTCTTCACCGCAGCCTCTGCGGCCGCGCTGTCGGCGACGTCGCAGGCGACCGCAATGCCGTTGATATCGATCGCAACTTCGGCGGCGGCTTTCTGATTGACGTCAATGATCGTGACTTTCGCGCCGGCCGCCGCCAAGGCGCGCGCCGTGGCCGCGCCCAGGCCCGAAGCGCCGCCGGTGACGATGGCTGCCTGTCCTTTGGTCTCCATCAGCGCTCTCCTTCGATGGCGATGACCCTCGACGATAGAGGCACCTCATAGAGTTCGTCCACCAGGGCGGCGCGATTCCTGAGTACCGCGCGCTGATTGATCGAACCCTTGTCGGTCATCTCGCCTTTGTCCATGGATGGCGGCTCTGCCATGAGGATAGCGCGTTCGACGCGCATCGAGGATCCCTGGCTGACGGCGGCGAGCTTCTTCAGCGACTTCGGCAAATTTTTGCCGTACGCCCGGAGCGCCGACGATGGCGGCCGGTGATGCGTCGGCGCCAAACCCGCCGAGTTTGCGGCAAGCCTCGATGTCCGGAAATACGAGGGCCGTGATCTCATTTCGGTCGGCGCCGGCGAATACCACGTCGCGCACATAGGGTGCAAAATGATCGACGAATCGTGCGCGCAGTGGCCCGACGCTCGCCCATGTCCCGGTTGAAAGCTTGAAATCCTCGGCAATGCGGCCGTCGAACAACAGGCCCTTGGCCGGGTCGCCCGGGTCCGCGAATTTCAGGGCATCGCCGATCTTGTAATAGCCCTCCTCGTCGAAGGCCTCGCGCGTCAGTTGCGGCTGCCGCCAGTAGCCGGGGGTGATGTGCGGCCCGCGCAAGCGGGCTTCCAGTTTTCCTTCATTCGGCACCAGCTTGAGTTCCACGCCGGGCGCGGGCAGGCCGATATTGCCGGAACCGCCGAAATCCCAGGTGCAGGCGAGCGCCAGCGGGGCGGTTTCGGTCGAGCCAAGCGACGACAGGAAGATGATGCGCTCGCCGGTGGTGTCGACCGCGAGCTGCGTGAGCTCGTCCCATGTCGTCTGGTTCAGCCGGGCGCCGGCATAGAACAGCACTTGCAATCGGCTGAAGAAGTTGCGGCGCAGGCGCATCGTCGGCACGGAAGTGCGCGACCAATGCCTCGTAACCTTTGGGAACATTGAAATAGATGGTGGGCGCGATATCGCGCAAATTGCGCGCCGTTTTCGGCACGCCCGGCGGCGTCGGATTTCCGTCGTCGATATAGAGCGAGCCGCCGCAGGTGAGCACCATGTTGAAGTTGTGGTTGCTGCCGAATGTGTGGCTCCAGGGCAGCCAGTCGACCACGACCGGCGGCTCGTCCCTGACGAAGGCAAAACCGGATGCGAGCATCGCCTGGTTCGAACAAAGCATGCGATGTGTATTGATGACGGCCTTGGGATTTCCGGTCGAACCGGAGGTAAAGAGAAACTTTGCAATGGTATCGGGCGTGACATTTCCATGTGCGGCGGCAACGCCCGCAGTGTCATCTGCGCCGAGAAGGTCCGAGAAAAGCGTGGTTTTTCGGTCGCCGAGCGGATTGCGTGCGACGACCAGCTCGATCTCATCGGGCACTACCGCGTAAAGGGCGCGCGCAAATGGCCCACCGTCATTCGCGAACACCAGCCCTGGCGTCAGCAGATCGATGATTGCGCGCAGCTTTCCGAAGTCGCTCGACATCAGCGAGTAGGCCGCCGAGACCGGCGCGTAAGGTATGCCTACATACATCGCCGCGAGCCCAAGCAACGCGTGTTCGATGTCATTGCCGGACAGCACGACAATCGGCTTTTCGGGGGAGAGGCCGCGGCGCAACAGCGCGGCGCCGATCCGCCGGACCTGGGCGAGCACTTCTGCGTAGGAAAGCTTGCGCCATCGCTCCTGAGCGTCGCGCTGCGCGAGGAATACCCGTTCAGGCGCGACGCTGGCCCAATGCTCAAGAGCTTCGCTGAGTTTGCTGTGGTAACTTCCGAGCGGCTGCGCGGCGCGGATGTGGATGACACCTCCGGCCCGCTGCTCGATGACGGCATCGGGCTTGCCAAGCCGCACCGGCCGCAATGGTGCGGCTGCGTCCATCTTGATGTCTGAGGCTGTGCCCGGCATTGCTGGTTGCTGTCGTGATCAGCCGCGCGTTACTTTCGGCGCGCGCTTCTCGAGAAAATCCTTCAGGCGTGCTTTTGCGTCCGGATCTGCCTGGGCCATCGCCGACATCAGCGCCTCGACGGTATGGCCGGCGGCCGGATCCATTTCGGCAATACGGGGCAGCGCGTGCATGACCGCGAAATTCGTCATGGGCGCATTGCCGGCGATGCGCCGCGCGAGCTCGAGCCCCTTTGCAAATCCATTGCCGGGCTCGACGAGATACGTGGTCAATCCCATCGCCTGTCCTTCTTCGGCCGAGTATGTGCGGCCTGTAAGCATCATGTCCATCATGCGCGCAACGCCGAACAATCGCGGCAGGCGCACCGATCCGCCCCCTCCGACATAGATGCCACGGCTGCCTTCCGGCAGGGCATAAAAGGCCGAGCGCTCGGCAACGCGCACATGAGCCGCGGCGGCGAGTTCGAGGCCGCCCCCGACCACGGCGCCGTGCAGGACGGCAACAACCGGGACGCTGCCGAACTGGATTTTCTCGAACGCGCTGTGCCAAAGGCCGGAATGGGCAATGCCCTGCGCGACGTCGCGTTCCTGCAGTTCCGACAGATCCAGCCCAGCGGAAAAATGCTCGCCCTCGCCCAAGAGCACCACTGCGCCAATGCCTTCGGGTATCGAAGTGAAAAACTGCTCAATACCGATGATGCTCTCATCGTCGAGCGCGTTGCGCTTGTGCGGCCGGTTCAGCCGGAGAATGGCAACCGTTCCCTCGCGCTCCGCAATCAGCGAGGACGGAAGCCTGATTGCAAGCCGCTCAGCCATTATTCTACCTCGTAGACATCCAGCCGTACCGCGTGTTGCTCCCGCTGGCCACGCGCCAGGGCCAGGATCCGGTTGAGCCAATCAACCGCCGGATCGGCTGTCTCGAACCGCATGACGGTCCGGAAATAATAAAGGGCGGGATCGACATTGTCGCCCCGCGCGACTTTTTCCATGACCTCGCGCGGCCCGTGCCGCAGACCTTCGCTGGTGACCATGATACGCGCTCCCGCCTCGGTTTCGATGGTGTAGCGCGCTTTGATATCGGCGGCGCCATCGGCGCGAATGATCTGCCAGTCCGCCCCGCCGGGGAGAACATGACCGGTGAGCTTCGGCCCACGCACGATGCCACCGGCGATGCCGATGATGCGTCGCTCGCCGTAAGGCGTGCGGCCGAGATTGTTCGCGGCCTCGAGCTTGGCGTGAATCGTGAAAATCGGCTGTTTGCTCAGCATCGGCGATGAACCGTTGGAGGCCCAACTTGTGGGCGATTGCGCCATTTGACCCTGCCGATGGCCAGCCGTAAATACGGGACTGCAACCGGGATTCAAGTTCGCATGGCGCGTATTTCCTCGCTCGCCGAAGCCATAAAATCTGCCGTCCGGGACGGCGATACGGTGGCTTTGGAAGGGTTCACCCATCTCATTCCACATGCCGCCGGCCACGAGATCATTCGCCAGGGCCGCAAGGGACTCACGTTGATCCGGATGACGCCGGATCTGATTTACGACCAGCTCATCGGAATGGGCTGCGTGGCCAGGCTGGTTTTTTCCTGGGGCGGAAACCCGGGCGTCGGCTCGCTCCATCGCTTGCGTGACGCCGTCGAAAATGGCTGGCCGCACAAGCTCGAGCTGGAAGAACATTCCCATGCGGCAATGGCGAATGCCTATGAAGCCGGCGCGGCCGGGCTGCCATGCGCTATTTTTCGCGGCTATATCGGTGGCGATCTGCCGAAAGTAAATTCGAGAATCAAACGCGTGACGTGCCCGTTCACGGGCGAGGAGCTTGCGGCCGTGCCTGCCCACCGTCCCGATGTTGCGGTGATCCATGCGCAGCGCGCCGACAAGGCCGGCAATGTCATGATCGAAGGCGTGCTCGGAGTGCAGAAGGAAGCCGTACTCGCCTCGAAACGCTCTGTCGTTACTGTCGAGGAAATTGTCGACGAACTTCCCGACCGCAGCCTCAACGCGGTTGTGCTGCCGCACTGGACCGTGGGGCATGTCGTCGAAGTGCCGGGCGGCGCCTTTCCGTCATACGCGCAGGGTTATTATCCGCGCACGAATAGTTTCTACAAGGAATGGGACGCGATCTCGCGCGAGCGCGATTCGTTCCTCGCCTGGATGAAAGAAAATGTGATGAACAAGGGTCCAGAGGTCTTCGCGCAGCATGTGCGTAAATTCCGGGCAGCGGCCGAGTGATGAGCATGATTGAGTACAAGCCCAACGAAATGATGACCATCGCCGCAGCGCGCGCGCTCAAGGACGACGACGTCTGCTTTGTCGGAATCGGGATGCCTTCGGCTGCGGCCAATCTGGCGCGCCTGACCCACGCTCCCAACATCACGCTCATCTACGAATCCGGCACGCTCGCCACCAAGCCGAATATTCTGCCGCTCTCGATCGGTGATGGCGAATTATGCGAGACCGCAATCACTACCGTTTCCGTGCCCGAGATGTTCCGTTACTGGCTGCAGGGCGGCCGTATCAAGGTTGGCTTTCTTGGCGGCGCGCAGATCGACAGGTTTGCCAATCTCAACACCACCGTCGTGGGGCCCTACGAAAAGCCGAAGGTGCGATTGCCCGGCGGCGGAGGCGCACCGGAAATTGCGACATCCTGCGGCGAAATTTTCATTATCATGGCGCAAGGCAAGCGAAGCTTTGTCGACAAGCTCGATTTCGTGACGTCAATCGGTCATGTGTCGGGCGGCGACAGCCGCGCCAGACTTGGCGTGAAAACCAAAGGCCCCACCAAGTTGATCACGGATCTGGCCCTGTTCGAGCCCGACCCGGTTACAAAGGAAATGACCATTGTCTCGATTCACCCCGGGGTCACGCGCGACCAAATCCAGGATAATACTGGCTGGAAAGTCACATACGCTGCAAAAATTGCCGAAACGCCGCCGCCGACGCAACGCGAACTCGATGTGCTGCGCGAATTGCAGGCGCGCACCAAACGCGCGCAGGAGGCTGCGTGATGGCGCGCGACGTCTTCATTTGCGATGCGGTACGTACGCCGATCGGACGCTACGGCGGCGCGCTCGCCAAGGTCCGGACCGACGACCTTGCCGCCGCGCCGATCAAGGCCCTGATGGCACGCAATCCAAAAGTCGACTGGGAAAAACTTGAAGAAGTCTATTTCGGCTGCGCCAACCAGGCCGGTGAGGACAATCGTAATGTCGCGCGCATGGCGCTTCTGCTCGCGGGATTGCCGGCCAGCGTGCCTGGCCTGACTTTAAACCGTCTTTGTGCTTCCGGCCTGGAAGCCGTCGGAACCGCCGCGCGTGCGATCCGCGCCGGCGAAATGGATTTTGCCATCGCGGGTGGCGTTGAATCGATGACACGCGCGCCTTTTGTGCAGGGAAAAGCGCAGGAAGCCTTCTCACGCGCGGCCGAAATATTCGACACGACGATCGGGTGGCGCTTCATCAATCCGCTGATGAAGCAGCAATATGGCGTCAATTCCATGCCGGAAACCGGCGAGAACGTGGCCGAGGAATTTCAAGTCGCCCGTGCCGACCAGGACGCATTCGCACTTCGTTCACAGCAACGTGCGGGCAAGGCCATCGCCGCCGGCTATTTTGCCAAGGAGATCGTTGCGGTGGAGGTGCCGGGTGGAAAAGCCGGGCCGACCAAGGTCGACAAGGATGAGCATCCACGGCCGGAAACGACGCTCGAGCAACTTGCGAAGTTAAAGACGCCCTTCCGCAATCCCGGCACCGTGACGGCCGGAAACGCATCCGGCGTCAATGACGGCGCTGCCGCCATGATCATTGCGTCTGAAATGGCCGTGAAGGCGCATGGGCTCAAGCCACGCGCGCGCATTCTCGGCATGGCCTCGGCGGCGGTGCCACCGCGCATCATGGGCATCGGGCCCGTGCCGGCAACACAAAAACTGATGGCGCGCCTTCAGCATAAAATAAGCAACTATGACTTGATCGAGATCAACGAAGCCTTCGCGTCACAATCGCTAGCATGCCTGCGACAGTTGGGACTTGCCGACGACGCCGCGCACGTCAATCCTCATGGGGGCGCAATTGCGCTCGGGCATCCGCTCGGCATGTCGGGTGCGCGTCTTGCTCTGACGGCCGCGCACGGACTGGAAGAAAATGATGGCAAGCTCGCGCTTGCAACCATGTGCGTTGGAGTCGGCCAAGGTGTATCGCTGGCCCTCGAGCGGGTGAATTGAGCGGCAACAAAAAAGGCAACGAGAATGACGCTTATTTTTCCGAAAGAGAGCCTGAGCGCTTTTCCCAAGCATCTAACTCCCGGGTATCGCAGCACAGTCAAGCGTTCGCCGTCGAAGCCCCTGATCATCGTGCCGCATACGCTGTCGGAGGTCACCGGGCCGGTCTATGGCCACAACGCAGTGCAAGAGGGCGATGCGGATCTCACCAAGCAGCACAAAGGCGAACCATTGGGTGAGCGCATCATCGTGCATGGTCATGTGCTCGATGAAGACAAACGTCCAATTCCCGATACGCTGGTGGAAATCTGGCAGGCGAATGCCTGCGGCCGCTACGTGCATAATGTCGACCAGCATCCGGCGCCGCTCGACCCAAATTTCACCGGCGCGGGCCGTACCGTCACCGACAAGAAGGGTTATTACCGCTTCATCACGGTAAAGCCGGGCGCCTATCCCTGGGGCAATCACCACAATGCATGGCGGCCGAACCATATCCACTTCTCGGTATTCGGCCATTCGTTCCTGTCGCGGCTGGTCACGCAAATGTATTTCCCGGGCGATCCGCTGTTTCCGTTCGATCCGATCTTCAATTCGGTGACCGAAGAGAAAGCGCGGCTGCGCATGGTCTCAAGCTTCGATCTGGAAAACACCATCCCCGATTGGGCGCTTTGTTTCCGCTTCGACATCGTATTGCGCGGCCGCGAAGCCACACCCCAGGACATGGACAGGCATTAGCGCATGCTTCGCCCAGTTCGAATCGTCCAATACCCCGATCGTCCCCGCGAAAGCGGGGGGCCGGATTCCCGCTTGCGCAGGAATGAGCGGAACGTGGTCGTTGGCCGAATCCCTCAAGTGCAATAAACGGATTTTCCATGTCTGACATTACTCCCTCACAAACCGTCGGCCCATTCTTCGCCTACGGTCTGGCACCGCACAGCCGCTGCGAATGGCGGCCCGAGCAGCGCAAGGACGTCTACGACTGGAAGGAGACTGTCGGCGCGAACCTGGTGACGCCGGATGCCTCCGGCACGAAGGTCCGTATCGAGGGCAGCGTGTTCGACGGTGACGGCATGCCGATCAACGACGCCATGCTGGAGATCTGGCAGGCGGACGCGCAGGGGCGATACGCGCATCCGCGAGACAGCCGCACGCGTCCGAATACCAAGTTCATGGGGTTCGGCCGCTCGGCAACCGACAAAAGTGGCACATACAGCTTCGACACGATCAAGCCCGGCAGCGTGCCCGGCCCCAACGGCAAGCCGCAGGCGCCGCATATCGTTTTCTGCATCTACTCGCGCGGCATGCTGCGCCAAGTCTATACCCGGCTCTACTTCTCCGATGAGGCCGCTAACGAGAGTGATCCCATCCTGGGACTGGTTCCGGCAGACCGGCGCGGGACTCTCATTGCCCATCGGGAAATGCGCGGCGACCTGCCGGTCTACCGTTTCGACATCCGTGTCCAGGGCGAAAACGAGACAGTTTTTTTCGACGTCTGATTGATCCCTCATTATTCACGGCGTTTCGGGCCATTTCGGGGTTGCCGTGCGCGGTTTGAAATGCCCATTCTTGCCCACCAAAATCCGCGGCAGCTGAGGGCAACTGCCCACATATAAGACCGCCAGATCCTGTGTGGTGATAGGTCGACTGCTTTCATGCCTGAGTTACGCGATTTATTGGGTGGGCGAATTGCCCACCCATCTTGCCCATCTTCTCAAGTGACATATTTATAGTTGACGGCTGGGGCCGGAGTTGGTTCGCTCTGCACCACAACGGCCATTGAGAGCCGGTCAGGAAACGCGCCATGAACGAGCAAATCATCCAGGAGATCAGTGAATTCTGCCGCGCACGCGGGCTCGCGGAATCGACCTTCGGTCGCCGCGCCGTCAATGACGGCAAGCTTGCCAGTCGGCTGCGCAACGGCGGCCGGATCACGACCGACACGCTGGAGCGCATCCGTGCGTTCATGGCGCGCAACAATGACGGCGCGCCGGCACGTCGCCGTGTTCTCTTCGAACCGACTCCTCCCGGTGTTCTTCCCGTCGTGAAACCTCCGGCGCCGCCGGTTGCCTCCGGACTTTCGGGCGAAGATCCGCAACGTAATTTCCGCTTCTTCGACAACCGGCAGAAATATCTGCTGTTCGTCAACACATGCTCGGAGAAATGGGAAGTTGCCTCGCGCGTCGGGCTTGAGCTCGCCAACATCCATCCCCGCCCCCCTGCGGTCCGTGTGTTCGACGCCGGCGTCGGTGACGGCACCGTACTGGCGCGCGTCATGCGCTCGATGCACGATCGCTTTCCGACCACGCCATTTTATATCGTCGGAAAGGAGATCAGCCTTGAGGATATCCGTCTGACGCTCCACAAGATGGCCGATCGTTTCATCGAGCACCCATCGACTGTGCTCGTGCTGACCAATCTCGCTTATGCCGAGGCGCCATGGCTGGCGGTGAAGTCCGTCAGCGCCGCCACCAGTCTGGTCTGGAAAGAGCTGGCGATGGAAGGCAACACGGCGCACAGCTTTGAAAAACAGATTACCGACCTTGAGCCGTTTCTCGCGGAAAGCTGGAAGGCCCGCGTCAGCCCGAAAAGCGGCAATCCGGTCTATGAGCGCCCCGTCATTCTGGTGATCTACCGTAGCGATCACCGTTTCCTCCTCGATCAGATCGTGCCCAAGCCGGGCGGGACGGTCGCCGACTACGATCTCGTCATTGCGTCACAGCCTTACCGCGCACGCGCTTCACTGGAATTCAAGGCCAAGCGGGTGCTTGCGCCGCTCGCGCGCGCGCTCGGTCCCGGCGGCCGCATGATCGCGATTTATTCCTATGGCCATGACCCGGGCATGGAGATCATCCAGAAGGTCTGGCCGAACGATAATCCATTCGTTCACAACCGGCATGATCTGCTCAAGGAAGTGAAACATGATCTCGGCGCCGCCGGACGTGATCTGAACTTCAACGCCTATGCCGACCAGCGCTCGCTGTTCCGTTATGATATGCACACCTTGCCGTCGGAGATTTCATCTTCGATCGGTACGTCCACGCTGCTTGCCGCCTGGAATGCGGCGATTTACGTAGCGCAGGTGGAGGACGACCGCCTGTCCGACGTGAACAGTGACCGGCGCTATATCGAAGCAACGCGCGAGGTTCTCCAAAAACATGGCGGCTTATGGTTTTATGATGAGTCGTTCGTGATATCGCGCCGGCGCGAATAGGCACGGCGAACAAATGGCCGCTGTTGTCCCCGCGTCCGATACCGGCGTTTTCGCGCAACGCTTTTCGCTTGAAGCGACCCGGCCGGGGGCCGCGGAAATTGCCGCTCTTGCTCGCATCCTTCCACCCGGCACGCCGCTCTATCTGACAGCGGTGTCGACGCAAGACGTGCCGGAACTCGCTCGCGCGGCCGCAGCTTCACGCAAAGCCGGGCTCGAGCCTGTTCCTCACATTGCGGCACGTCGTCTCGAAAGCGCTGCGGCGCTGCAGGATTTGCTCGCGCGAATGCGCGCCGAGGCGGACATACGGCGGCTCCTGCTGATCGGCGGCGATGTCGACACACCGGGCGCGTTTCCCGACGCTCTTTCGGTCATCCAGAAAGGGCGGTTGCAGGAGGCCGGTATCAAGGCGATCGGTATCGGCGCATATCCGGAAGGGCATCCGCGTATTCCCGCCGGGCGTCTGGAAGCGGCGCTCGATGAAAAAATTGCTGCCGCAACCGCGCAGGGACTGCGCGTCCATATCGTCAGCCAGTTTTCGTTTCTGCCCGATCGCATATTGGCTTGGGTCATGCAATTGCGTGCCTGTGGCATTAGTAATCCGGTGAAGATCGGCATGGCGGGCCCCACAAGCGTTCCCGCGCTATTGCGGTATGCGAAGCGCTGCGGCGTCGCAGCGTCACTGCGGGGACTGATGTCGGGCGTCGCCAGCGGGCTGGTTGGCCACGTCGGCCCAGATCGCATTCTCGAGACCCTTTCAACGGCAGGTGACCTGGGCGACGTCGCCCCGCACTATTTTACATTTGGCGGAACGCTTGAAACCGCACGCTACGCGTGCGAAGCCGCCGCAGGACGGCACGGCGCCGGCCGTGCTATGGCTCGAAGCAACTAAGACCCGCTGCGAGAGCGGGCCAGTCGCGGAGGAAGTAATGACGCAAAGAACCAAACCCCCGTTTCGCGCCGACCATGTCGGGAGCATTCTGCGGACTGCTCCGGTCAAGGAGGCCCGTGCTAAGCGAGAGAAGGGCGAATTCACCGCTGCCCAGCTCAAGGAGGTAGAGGACCGGGAGATCGAGAAGATCATCAGGAAGCAGGAAGAAATCGGCCTCAAGCTCGCGACCGATGGCGAATTCCGCCGCTCCTGGTGGCATTTCGACTTCTTCGGCATGCTCGACGGAGTCGACATCTACGAGCTTGATCACGGCATTCAATTTCAAGGTGTGCAGACCAAGCCCCGCAGCATAAGGGTCACCGGCAAGATCGGCTTTTCCAATCATCCAATGGTGGAGCACTTCAAGTTCCTCAAAGCGCACACCAAGGTTATGCCGAAGATGACAATTCCGGCGCCGAGCGTGATGCATTTCCGCCTTGAGCCCGGCGCCGTCGCAAAGAACGCCTATCCGGACCGTGACGCCATCTTCGATGATCTCGCCATGGCTTATCAGAAGGCCATCAAGGCCTTCTACGACGCCGGCTGCCGCTATTTGCAGTTCGACGACACGGCCTGGGCCTATCTCTGCTCGCAGGAAGAACTGAAGAAAGCCAGGGATCGCGGCCTTGACGTCGATCACCTGCAGGAGACGTACACACGCTGCATCAACAAGTCGCTGGAGGCGAAGCCCGCAGACATGACGATCACGACGCATGTGTGCCGCGGCAATTTCCGGTCGACCTTTATTTCGTCCGGCGGCTACGAACCGGTGGCGCAGAACCTCCTCGGCAAATGCAATTACGACGGCTATTTCCTCGAATACGATACGGATCGTGCGGGCGGGTTCGAACCGCTGCGCTTCCTGCCGAAGAGCAACAAGATCGTCGTCCTGGGTCTCGTGACATCAAAGTCAGGACGGCTGGAGCCGCGCGCCGATATCAAGAAACGTATCGAGGAAGCGACAAAGTATGTCGCACTTGAGCAACTCTGTCTCTCGCCGCAATGCGGCTTTGCCTCAACTGAGGAAGGCAACGTGCTCGCCGAAGACGAACAATGGGCAAAACTGCGCATGATTGTCGAATTGGCGGAAGAAGTGTGGGGGAAGTAACAACCCCGCTTGTTCCCGCGAGCGAAAATCCAGCGAACATGAATTGGGTCCCCGCTTTCGCGGGGAAAAGTCCGGAGTAAGGAGTATCCGTCATGTCCCAACGCAGCGCGCCGCCCTTTCGCGCCGACCATGTTGGAAGCCTCCTGCGTACCGCGTCGCTGAAAGAGGCCCGGACCAAGCGCGCCAAAGGCGAGATCGACATCGCGGCGCTCAAAGCGGTCGAAGACCGCGAAATCGAAAAAATCGTCAAGAAGCAGGAGGATGTGGGGTTGAAGCTTGCCACCGATGGCGAATTTCGCCGCTCGTGGTGGCATTTCGATTTCTTCCGTGGACTTGGAGGCGTCGAGTTCAATCACGACATCGACGGGCATCCAGTTTCACGGTGTCGAGACCAAGCACGAAGCGATCAGGATCACCGGCAAGGTGGAATTTGCAGGCCATCCGCAGATCGACCATTTCAAATTCCTGAAGGCGCATTGCCGCGTCACGCCTAAAATGTGTATTCCGGCACCCAGTACGTTCCATTTCCGGCAGGGGCGGGCACTGGTCAGCAAAGAGGTCTATCCGGATCTCGACGCGTTCTTCGCCGACGTTGCCGCAGCCTGGCGCAAGGCGATTCGCACTTTTTATGACGCCGGTTGCCGCTACCTGCAGCTGGACGACACCGCCTGGGCCATGATGTGCGACCCCAAGGAGCGCGCGCAGTCAAAGGCGCGCGGAGACGATCCCGACAAGCTGCCTGCGATTTATGCGCGTGTGACCAATGCGGCACTCGAAGGCAAGCCCGCCGACATGGCGGTCACCATGCACTCGTGCCGCGGCAATTTCCGCTCAACCTGGATCGCACAGGGCGGCTACGAATTCGTCGCCGAGCATCTTCTCGGCAAGACCAACCTCGACGGTTATTTCCTTGAATACGACAGTGACCGGGCCGGCGGGTTTGAGCCGTTGCGGCATTTCCCGAAAGGCAAGAAGCAGCTTGTCCTTGGCCTTGTGACCTCGAAGAGCGGGCGCCTGGAGCCCAAGGATGACATCAAGCGGCGCATCGACGAGGCGGCAAAATTTGTTGCGCTCGATCAGCTGTGCCTGTCGCCGCAGTGCGGTTTTGCCTCCACCGAAGAAGGAAACGTGCTGGCCGAAGACGAGCAGTGGGCGAAACTGCGCATGATCGTGGAATTGGCGGAAGAGGTGTGGGGTAGATGATGCCACGTGTCCCGGGCGCGGCGCGGGCACGAAGTGTTGCGCTGCAGACCCGGGACCGTACGATGTGCGGCGGTCCCGGCTTGGCGGTGTACCGCATCCGGGACGAGTAAGTCTTCATGCAGAGAACCACCCCACCTTTCCGTGCCGACCACGTCGGCAGCCTGCTGCGCAGTGAGCCGCTGAAAGAGGCGCGCATGAGGCGCGCGAAAGGCGAAATCTCCGCCGACGCGCTGAAAGCGGTCGAAGATCGCGAGATCGCGGGGGTCATCAGAAAGCAGGAAGACATCGGGTTGAAGGCTGTCACCGATGGCGAATTCCGCAGGGCCTTCTGGAACTACGACTTTCTTGGAGCATTGCCGGGCGTCGAAGCCTATCTCGGCGAGCGCAAAATCAAGTTTCAGGGGACCAATCCGAAGCCGATGATGCTGCGCGTCGTCGGCAAGCTTGGCACATTCTCCGGCCACCCGATGCTCGATCATTTCCGGTTCGTAAAAGCGCACACGCGTGTGGTTCCGAAGATGACGATTCCATCGCCATCGTCACTGCATTTCCGCTACGGGCGCGATGCCGTGCCGGAATCGATATATCCCGATATGAGTGAGTTCTACAGCGATCTCGGCCAGACCTACCGCAAGGCGGTACGCGCTTTTGCCGACGCCGGTTGCCGCTACCTGCAGCTCGACGAGGTGAACTTCACCTATCTCTGCGACCCGAAACTGCGCGCGCAGGTGGCCAATCGCGGTGATGATCCGGAAAAACTGCCGTCGATCTATGCCGGCATGATCAACGCGGCTATCTCGGATATCCCGCCGGACATGACCATTGCCATGCACCTTTGCCGCGGCAACTTCCAGTCGACCTTCGTTGCCTCAGGCGGTTATGAACCGGTGGCCGAGATCCTGTTCAATACCATCAACGTGCATGCGTATTTCATGGAATACGACAGCGACCGTGCCGGCGGTTTTGAACCGCTCCGTTTTGTGCCCGAAAGACAAGACGGTCGTGCTCGGCCTGGTCACGTCGAAATCGGGCCGGCTCGAATCCAGGGACGAAATCAAGCGACGGATCGACCAGGCGTCGAAGTTCGTGCCGCTGGATCAGCTTTGTCTTTCGCCGCAGTGCGGCTTCGCATCCACCGAGGAAGGAAATATCCTTGCGGAGAATGAGCAGTGGGAAAAGCTGCGAATGATTGTTGAGCTTGCCGGCGAAGTGTGGGGGCGCTGATGGGCGGCATGGTCGCGGGCAAAACGGCCATCGTTACCGGGGCCGGGCGTGGAATTGGCCGCGGCATTGCGATGCTGCTGGCGGCGGAGGGCGCGTCGCGTGGTGGTCTGCGACATCGGAGCCAGCCTTCAGGGCGAGGGCGGCGATACCGGCCCGGCGCAAGAGACGGTCGATGCCATCAGGAAGGCCGGCGGCGAAGCGATCGCATCGACACTATCGATCACCGAGCCGAAAAATGCCGAGGCGATCGTCAAGGCGGCCTTCGATGCCTATCGGCTGGCGTGGACATCCTCGTCAACAATGCCGGCATTTTACGCGATGTGATCTTTCACAAGATGAGCTGGTCCGATTGGTCGGACGTGATTGCCGTGCATCTCAACGGATCGTTCAACATGAGCCGCGCCGTCGCACCGCATTTTCGCCAGCAGAATTCCGGTGCATTTGTGCACATGACTTCGACCTCGGGGCTCGTCGGGAATTTCGGGCAGGCCAATTACATGGCGGCCAAGCTCGGCATCATGGGGCTCTCGCGCGGCATCGCGCTCGATATGGCGCGGTTCAACGTGCGCTCGAACTGTATCGCACCGTTCGCGTTCACGCGCATGATCGAATCTATTCCGGCGCAATCAGAGGATGACAAGCGCCGGATCGAAGCGTTTCAGCGCATGACACCCGAAAAAATCGCGCCGCTTGCCGTCTTTCTGTGCGCCGATGCGGCCGCCGGCATCACCGGCCAGATTCTCTCGGTTCGCAACAACGAGATCTACCTGTTCAACCAGCCCCGGCCGGTCAAGACCATTCACCGCGCCGGCGGCTGGACGCCGCAGCAGATAGCGGGCGAGTTTAACGCCGCCTTTGCGTCCTCGCTCACGCCATTGGAACGCTCGGAAGACGTGTTCGATTGGGACCCTATCTAGACGCACTTGTCAGGTGCCGCCGGCTGCATAGAGTGGGCGCATGAAAAAGCGTAACGCCGAGAATGACGAATTTGCCGACATCCGCGCGAATGTCGGCGCATTGTGCGGCAAGTTTCCAGGTGAATACTGGCGCGCCCTCGACCGGGAAAGGGCGTATCCGACCGAATTTGTCGCCGCCCTTACCAAAGCCGGTTACCTGGCATCGCTCATTCCGGAGAAATACGGCGGCAGCGGCCTCGGTCTTCGTGCCGCCGCTGCCATCATGGAAGAGGTGCATGCGTCGGGCGGCAACGGCGCCGCCTGTCACGCCCAGATGTACATCATGGGCACGATCCTTCGCCATGGAAACGATGCGCAGAAGGAACGTTATCTTCCGTTGATCGCGAGCGGCGAGTTGCGCCTGCAGGCGTTCGGCGTCACCGAGCCGACGTCGGGGACCGACACATTGTCGCTGCGCACGACCGCCAGGCGCGAAGGCAACGATCACTATGTCATCAACGGCCAGAAGATATGGACGTCACGCGCCGAGCATTCCGACCTGATGCTGCTGCTCGCGCGCACGACACCGAAAGACCAGGCCAAGAAACGCACGGATGGGCTGTCGGTATTTCTGGTGGATATGCGGCTGGCCCAGGGCGCCAGCATTGCCATCAATCCGATCCGGACCATGATGAATCATGCGACCACGCAGATTTTCTTTGATGACCTGCGCGTTCCGGCCGAAAATCTGATCGGCGAGGAAGGCCAGGGATTCCGCTACATCCTGTCCGGCATGAATGCCGAACGCATCCTGATCGGAGCGGAATGCATCGGCGACGCCAAGTGGTTCATCGCCAAGGCAACGCATTATGCGAAAGAGCGCGAACTGTTCGGCAGGCCGATCGGGCAGAACCAGGGCGTCCAGTTTCCGATTGCGCGCGCCTACGCGCAGATGCGGGCCGCCGAGCTGATGGTGCATGAAGCGGCACGCAAATACGAAGCGGGCGAAGACATCGGGGCGGAGGCCAACATGGCCAAACTGCTTGCGGCCGATGCATCATGGGCCGCCGCCGACATGTGCGTGCAGACGCATGGCGGATTCGGCTTTGCGGAGGAATTCGATATCGAGCGGAAATTCCGCGAGACGCGCCTCTATCAGGTTGCGCCTATCTCCACCAACATGATTCTCTCGTACCTGGCCGAGCATGTGTTGGGATTGCCGAGGTCTTATTGAAATGGCTCCGGCCGCGCGCCACGTTGACGTCGCCCCGCGGGCGACGCTGTAATGGTGCTCCCCCTCTCGGATCTTCTTGTCGTTTCGGTCGAGCAGGCAGTGGCCGCGCCGCAGTGCACGTGCAGGCTCGCCGACGCCGGCGCGCGCGTCATTAAGGTCGAGCGGCCTGAGGGCGACTTTGCGCGCGGATACGATCATGTGGTGCATGGTGAAAGCGCCAATTTCGTGTGGCTCAACCGGGGCAAGGAATCGGTCGTGCTCGATCTCGGCAAGGCCGAGGACAAGGCGCTTCTCGAGGCCATGCTCGCGAAGGCCGACATATTTGTGCAGAACCTCAAGCCGGGCGCGCTCGCCAAACTTGGATTTGCCATCAGCCGCCTGCGCAAGGATTACCCGCGCCTGATCTGCTGCTCGGTTTCGGGCTACGGCGAGAGCGGTCCCTATGCCCGGCGCAAGGCCTATGATCTCCTGATCCAGGCGGAGTCCGGCGTCTCCTCGGTGACGGGCGGCCCCGAAAGTCCTGCACGTGTCGGCGTTTCCATCGTCGATATCGCTGCAGGCCTGAACGCCTATGAAGCCATCCTGGAAGCACTGATCGCGCGCGCCAGAACGAATGCCGGCGCCGAAATCTCGATCTCGATGTTCGATGCCATGGCCGAATGGATGACGGTGCCGCTGTTGAATGAGGAACACGGCAATCCCTTCAAGCGCGTCGGGCTTGCGCATCCCACCATCGCGCCCTACGGCGTGTTCAAGACACGGGACGGCGCCGACATCCTGATAGCCATCCAGAATGATCGCGAATGGCGGGTGCTCGCCGACAAGGTGCTGGGCGATGCTTCGCTCGGATCGGATTTGAAATTTTCAACCGCTCCCCAACGCGTCGCGCACCGTGACGATACGGATGCCAGGGTGGCGGCGGTTTTCGCGCGTCACGACGCCAGCGCCGCTCATGAAAATGCTGGAATCCGCCGACATTGCTTTTGCGCGCGTGAACGATACGGCGCTCCTGTCAAAGCATCCGCACCTGCGACGGATCACGGTCGAAGCGCCAACCGGGCCGGTCAGCATGCCTGCACCGGCGCCATTGCGCGCGGCGCAGCAGCGGGCCTATGGCCCAATTCCGGCGCTGGGCGAGCATACCGAATTGATACGGAGGGAATTTCTGCCTTGAGGGCGGGCGCGATGCGCGCGGGCCACAAGCACGGAAATGAACTAGTCGATCGCAGCCGCCTCGACTTTGGCGCCTGGCGCCTGGCGGGTCCGGCCGATGATCATCACCAGCGGGATCACCGCGAGGGTAAGGATCATCAGCAGCTTGAAGTCATTGATATAGGCAAGCATTTCCGCCTGTCGCGTGACGATCAGATCAAGCAACGCGCGGCCGGCATCCGTATGCACATTCAGGTTTTGCGCCACGTCCGGCATCTGCAGCGCGTCGTTGAACGGTGTTACCTGCTCGGTCAAGCGCGCATGCATCTCGGTTGTCTTGCTCGTCAGGTTGGCAATGACCATGGAAATCCCGATCGACGAGCCGATATTGCGTGTGAGGGTCGTGATTGCGGTTGCTCCCGTGCGCAGATGATTGGGCAAGGTGGCAAACGCAACTGTCGAGATAGGCACGAACAAAAGACCGAGCCCGATGCCCTGCATGATGCTGGTGACGACGATCATTCGCTGCGTCACATCGAGCGAGAAGCCCGTCATGTAGTAAAGGGTGCCGCCGGCGAGCAACAGGCCGCACAGGATAAGATAGCGCGGCTGCACCATCCGCATCAGTCGCGGTGCCGCCATCATGGTAAGAAGTGTGCCGACCCCGCGAGAGCCGAGCAGGAGGCCCGCGGTCTGGATCGGGTAGCCGAGCAAATTCTGCATGAACGGCGTGACCAGCGCCATGGTGCCGAAAAGCACGACGCCGATCACCACCATGAAAATGCAGCCGCTGACGAAATTGCGATCCTTGAACATCTCAAAGCGGACAAATGGCTCGGGCGTCGTCAGCGAATGGGCGAAGAAATAATAAAAGCCCGCGATCGAGACGATTGCTTCCGTCCATATCTCGTTTGAATCGAACCAGCCGACCTGTTCGCCGCGGTCGAGCAGCAATTGCAGCGCGCCGATACCGACGGCAAGGGCGATAAACCCGAACCAGTCGAATCGCAGGTGTTCGTGCTTCTTCGTCTCTTCCATGAACATCAACATGCCAAGGACCGTTATGACGCCGATCGGCAGGTTGATGAGGAATACCCAGTGCCAGGAGTAGTTGTCGGTGAGCCACGCGCCCAAAGTCGGCCCCATGATCGGACCCAGCATCACGCCGACGCCCCAGATTGCCATTGCTTGCCCGCGTTCTTCAGCGGAATAGGCATCGAGCAGCACGGATTGCGACAGCGGCACGAGCGCGGCACCGGCCATGCCCTGCATGAGCCGGAACAGCACGATCTGCTCGATGTTCTGCGCCAGGGCGCAAAGGAAGGAGGCAATGGTGAATCCGCCGACGCAGATGACGAAGAGCTTCTTGCGGCCGAAACGGTCCGACAGCCAGCCGATGGGCGCCGTCATGATGGCCGCGGCCACGATATATGAGGTGAGGACCCAGTTGATCTGGTCGAGCGAGGCCGACAGCGAGCCCTGCATGTAGGGCAGGGCGACGTTGGCGATCGTCGTATCAAGCGCCTGCATGACCGTGGCGGTCATGGTGCAGACCGTGATCAAAATGCGCCGCAGCTTCGGATCCATTGAAGCAAAGCGCGCGGTCATTTTGCTTCTTTCGCCGAAGCCGACATGAATGGCAGCCGGCTATGGCCGGTGTCGATCTCCACGTTAACGCTCATTCCCGAGCGCAACAGACGGGTATCCTCGTCCTTGTCGAAAGCGATCCTTACCGGAACGCGCTGCACGATCTTTACCCAGTTTCCGGTCGCATTCTGCGGCGGCAGTATGGAGAACTGCGCGCCGGTTCCGGGACTCACCGGCGATCACGGTGCCGGTAAAGGTATGGTCGGGGAAACTGTCGACATCGAGCGTGACTTTCTGCCCGACACGCAGATAGGTGATGTCGGTTTCCTTCGGATTGGCGTCGACCCATGGCGCCTGATCGTCGATGACGCTGAGAACAGGGGTGCCGGCCGCGACAAACCGGCCGAGCTGGATGTTATCCACCTGCGTTGCGGTACCCGCCATTGGCGCGCGGATGATCGTGTGATCGAAGTCGCGCTGTGCGTTGTCGAGCGCGGCTTTGGCTTGCGCATATTCAGGGAACTGCGCGAGCGGCAGATCGGGATTGTTGAGCAATTGGTTCAGCGTCGTCTCACGCTGCTGGGCGGCATATTCCGCCTGTAACTTTGCAGTAACGACGGCAGCCGTGCGGTGTCGAGGTCGGCCTGTGATCCGGCCTGCGAACTCACCAGCTTGCTTTTGCGCTCGACGTCGCGTTGCTTGAGATCGACATTTTTCTGCGCGAGGTCCGCCAGCGTTTCGAGCGACTTGAGATTGGTCTTGAGCTTGTCGTAATCGCTGCGCGCGTTGTTGAGCTTGGCTTTCGCCTGCTGCAGGGCGAGCTCATAAGGCTCGCGATCCAGCGTAAACAGTTCATCGCCGGGATTGACGTGCTGCCCTTCGCGGATGGCGACATGGGTGATCTTCCCGGAAATATCCGGTGTAATCAGAACTTTCTGGGCGCCGACATAGGCATTGTCGGTCGAGATGTAGCGGCCGCCGGAGAGGTAAAAGCCGAGACCGATTATCGCCGCCAGCGCGGGGACACCCACCAGCAGAAACATCCGCAGGCGGCCTCGCCCGAGGCGCGCAAGCAATCCGGCCTTTTGCGTACCGTCAGTCTTCGCTTCGTGCGAAGTTTTGGCTTCCGGTGAAGTCCTGGCTTCAGATGAAGTCCTGGCTTCCGGCGCCGGTACGATTTTCAGTGCTTTATCACTCATGACTTATCCGTTGGCGGCTTGCTGTTGATTTGTGTTGTTGGCGATGGCGGTGCGAAGATTGTCTTTCACCGCCCCAAGTTCCTTGAGCATCCGCTCGATTGATGTCGACGTGAGCCCGTCGAGGACGGTCTCCATCATGTCGCCGCCGAGAACGGTGAGGCGGTCGAGCAACGGCTTTGCCGCCGGCATCAGGTACAACCGGTTTGCGCGTCGATCGTTCGGATCGGCACGACGTTCGATCAGCCCGTTGTCGGCCAGCCGATCCAGCAGACGCGTGAGAGTGATCGGCTGCAGGTCCAGGATGTCGGCAAGTTCCGATTGTTTGAGACCCTCATTGCGGTCAATGCGGATCAGGACCGCCCATTGCGCCCGCGAGATCCCGAACTGCCGTGCCCGCTGATCCGCATAGGTTTTGAGCAGGCGAGCTACATCCATGATAGTAAAGGCAAATTCCCTTTTGATTGGCTGTGCTGGCATGGTTTGGCTCATGACTAGATAGGGAAATAATAAGCAAGCTTATAATAAGCTCAATATGCTAATTTTTCAGACCAGCCCCGCGTTTGGCGCGCGGGTGACGAAGCGCCGGGCGTCGGGCAAAGTTGATGTCCCGCCTTTGCTTTCACAGGAACCCGGCACATGGACATTGGCTTCATCGGACTCGGCAATATGGGACAGCCGATGGCGCGCCGGCTCATCGAGGCCGGGCACAAGCTTATTGTGTACGACACGCGCAATGACGCGACGGCGCCGCTGGTCGCGCTCGGCGCGCAGCTTGCGTCCTCACCGGCCGATGTTGCCGATCGCGTCGAGACTGTTATGGCGAGCCTGCCGTCACTGCAGATTTCCGAAAAAGTCGCGACCGGCGAGGGCGGGGTCATTGAGGGCAAGCGCGTGAAACGCTTCGTCGATCTGTCCACCACCGGCTCGCGCGTCGCTGCAAAGATTGCGAGCGCTTTGGCGAAGAACGGCATTGTGCAGATCGATTCCCCGGTGAGCGGCGGCGTCGGCGGCGCCAGCAAGGGCACGCTGGCCGTGATGGTCTCGGGGCCCAGGCCCGAGATCGATCGGGTGAAAGACGCGCTCGCCGTCTTCGGCAAGGTGTTCATCATCGGCGAGAAGCCCGGCATGGCGCAGACGATGAAGCTCGCCAACAACTTTCTTTCAGCGACCGCGATGGCGGCAACTTCCGAAGCGGTGGCGATGGGCGTCAAAGCGGGGCTGGATCCCGCGGTCATGATCGATGTCATCAACGCCGGCTCCGGCCGAACCACCGCCTCGGACGGGAAATTCCCGCAAGCGATACTCCCGCGCACGTTCAACTACGGATTCGCGACAGCGCTGATGCTCAAGGATGTTCGGCTATGCGTCGAGGAAGCCAAAAACCTCGATGTCCCGGACGACGTCATGCGCACGGTCCTCGATCGGTGGGAGGCGACCAATAGCGAATTCGGCGGCGACAGCGATTTCACCTTCATCGTCAAAATGATTGAAAAACGTGCCGGCGTTACTGTGGGTAAAAAATCATGAGCGACGACGTCCATGAGGTCTATGCCGTCTGTTACGCGAGCCACGCCCGCAAGCGCTCGGAAAATTACATCTTCGGCGATCCGCATGACGAGATGACCTCGATTTCCTACTACGTGTGGGTCATCAAAGGCCCGCATGGCACCTTCGTCTGCGACACCGGCTTCGACGAAGCGGCGGCAAAGGAACGCGCACGCAAAATCATTCATCCCGTAGGTGAAGGCCTGCAGGCACTCGGAATCGCTCCTGACAAGGTCGATCACGTGATCGCCACGCATATGCATTGGGACCACGCGGGCAACTACGATCTGTTCCCGAATGCGCGCTATCACATTCAGGATACCGAGATGGCATATGCCACGGGCCGCTGCATGTGCCATCGGATGCTGCGCATCCCGTTCAGCGAAAGCGATGTGCTCGCGATGGTGCGCAAGATCTTCGCATACAGGGTCGAATTTCACGACGGCGTCGAGGAACTTGCGCCGGGCATCACCGTGCACAAGGTCGGGGGCCACTCGAAAGGGCCTGCAATGCGTCCGGGTCAAGACGAGGCGCGGCTATGTGGTGGTTGCATCGGATTCCTGCCACCTCTACTCGCACATCGACGAGGGTCGCGTGTTCCCGATCACTTATAGTGTCGGCGATACGCTCGAGGGCTACCAGACACTGAAAAAACTTGCGAGCTCACGTCAGCATATCGTGCCGGGCCACGATCCGGAGGTGTTGAAGCTTTACCCCTCCGCGAAAGCGGGGCTCGAAAATTGGGTTGTGCGTCTCGATGCCGACCCGAAAGCCTTTGACGTAAATATCTCAGGCGCTCACGCCCGAGCCTCCAGGAGAATCGACGCGTACAATGCCGTGTGCATTTGCTTCGCTTTGTCGGCGAGCATCGCGTTGCCAAGCAGGCGATAGGCATGCTCGGCCGCGATCGACGCTGTATGATTGTAACGTCTTCAATTCTATCGGCGTCGGCTCATGCACATTGGCGAAATGGGTCGACACGATGCCAAGCAATAACCCGTCACTGGTGAACAGCGGAGTACTTTGGACCGCCCGGAAACCCGCGGCCCTCGCGTCTTTCAGGAACTTCGTGAAGTCGGCGATCATCTTCCACATCGCTCACGACCACCGTTCCGCGGAGCCGGAGCGCGCGACCGCACGCACAGCCGTCATCTTTGCTTACTCGCCGAAACGCCTTCAGGAACGGTGCCGCAAGACCGCGCTGCGCCACGATGACCAGCTCATCCCCGATCGGCAATTGGACGTTGCCGTATTCCGCGCCGTGCAGACTGATCGTGTCGTCAAGAATGGTTTCGATTGTTTCCTCGAATGTGCGCGACGCGTGCAAGCGCTTTCTCAGGCCGGATAGCATCGGATCTATTCAAACCGCAGGTCGTTGGGGTGAAGGTGCGGTTCGGATAATACGTTATTTGACATATCGTTCCAGCCGTTTGACGTCGCCGAGTTCCATTGCCTCGCCATCGCCGAGCCGACGCCGCGCCATGTCCGGCCGCGCCATCGCCGGCCTTATGCCAAGTCCAAGTTCCGCGAATGCGCTCTTGTGATGCTCCGCGCTCTCGGCGCCAAAACAGCAAAAGGTCACGCGCATAATACCGCGCGGACGCGCGGCGACTTCGGATGCGACGGTTCCAACCGCGATCCGCGCGGCAAGTATCAGGCGGAAAACGATAAACACCGGTGGAAATCGAAGGAAAGGCGACGGAAGCCAATACTGTGCGCGGCGGCAAGGTCGAGCGCCGTGCGATAGCAGCCCGCCAGGAGCCATGTCTTCGTTTTTGTCGCCTCCGCCCCACACAGGACCGACCGCGTGAATGACGTAACTGGCTTTGAGATTGTGGCCGCGCGTGATTTTGGCCGAGCCCGTTTCGCAGCCGCCGAGTGTGCGGCATTCATCCAGCAATTTCGGTCCGGCCGCGCGATGAATGGCGCCGTCGACGCCGCCACCGCCGAGCAGGGTCCGGTTCGCGGCATTGACGATTGCATCGGCATTTAACGTCGTGATGTCGGCGACAACGATGTCGAGGATTGTCTGGCCGATTTCGGCAGCCAGTTCCGTCATGCGCGCCGCTCTGTCATTCGCTTGACGCTCCCGGCGCGGCTTCAAAATCGACGCTCGAACGTACGCCGATGTCGTCGTAGTGCGCGTCCAGAAACCGCCGTGCGGCACGGCGGCCATTGGTGCGCAACATTTCGAAGAAATCAAGGTCGGTGTTGAACCGGTTGGTGGCGTCAAGCGTCTGCGCCGAGCCCGTGAGCGCGATCCGGTGGATGTTGATGCGACGGTATTGCCCTTCGCCGGTGCCGCGCGGCAACTTTCCTTCGTCGATCAGCTTGCCGACGAACGAGAGCCCGCGCAGCTCCGACATGAGCGAGGAATTGAATGTGATTTCGTTTATCCGCGCCAGGATTTCGTCTTGTGTCTTCGGCAATTGCTTGCGTTGCGGCGGATTGATCTGGACGAGGAGCAGATTTTCGGTTTGCGTGGCGCCGATGAGCGGATAGAGGGCCGGATTGCCCACATAGCCGCCGTCCCAATAAGGTTCCCCTGCGATCTCTACTGCGCGAAACAGGTGCGGAAGGCAGGCCGAGGCTGCGACCATGTCCGCGGTCATCTCCTCGCGCCGGAACACGTGCAGCTCTCCGCTCCTCACATTGGTGGCCGATACGAACAACTGCAGATCCTTGCACGCCCGGACCGCGTCAAAATCGACAAAGCGCGTGATCAGTTCCGTCAGCGGATTGATGTTAAGAGGATTGAAGTCGTAGGGCGAAAGGTAACGCGTCAATGCCTGCATCCAGAGCCCCACCGGAGTGTCCTCGATCGGCCAGAACGAAAAGAGCCGATCAACCGCGCGCCGCTGCAGCTCCGGCAGGTTTCCGCCCAGGCTTGCCGCGCGCCAAAAGTCGGCCAGGCGCTTGCGGGCCTCCGCCGGTCCGCCTCGCGCAAGGCCATCCGTCAGCATGATTGCGTTGACCGCGCCGGCGGACGCGCCGGAAATACCCTCGATCGCCAGGCGGCCGTCGTCGAGCAGGTGATCGAGAACGCCCCAGGTAAACGCACCGAGCGCGCCGCCGCCCTGCAGTGCAAGATTGATATGTTTGGGCTGTTTCGGCTTTTCGGCCTTGTCGCCACCGAATGTGCGGGCAAGAAATTCGATCACGAATCCATCGATCCTTTGCGCGTTACTGTGCCACCCATCCGCCGTCGATCGAATAGGCCGAGCCGGTGATCGTTGCAGCAGCGTCGCTGCACAGAAAGACGGCGAGCGCGCCAATGCTTTCGGGCTTGGTGAACTGGTGCATCGGCTGCTTTTCCGACAGCAACGCGATTTCCTCGTCGCGTACGCTCTTGCCGGAAGTCTTGGCGCGCGCATCAATCTGCTGTTGCACCAGCGGCGTGAGCACCCAGCCCGGACAAATCGCGTTGCAGGTCACGCCTTCATTCGCGGTTTCCATCGCGACAACTTTTGTGAGGCCGACGAGCCCGTGCTTGGCGGCGACATAGGCAACCTTCTGCGCGCTGGCCACCAATCCGTGCGCCGAGGCAATGTTGATGACGCGGCCCCATTTGCGCTTCTTCATGCCGGCGACCGCGGCGCGGATCGTGTGAAATGACGACGACAGGTTGATCGCGATGATTGCGTCCCATTTCTCGACCGGAAAATTCTCGATGTTGTCGACGTGCTGGATACCGGCATTGTTGACGAGTACGTCGAGCGAACCGAAGTTTTTCTCGGTTTCGGCAATCATCGCGGTGATCTCGGCGGGCTTGGTCATGTCGGCCGCGGAATAGCGAGCCTTTACTCCGAATTCCGACTTCGATCCCCGCGCGGAGTTTTTCGATGGCCCCTTTGTCGCCGAAGCCGTTGAGCATCAAATTGGCGCCGTCCTGCGCGAGCGCGCGGGCTGTGGCGAGGCCGATGCCCGACGTCGAGCCTGTGACCAAAGCGGTTTTGCCTTTAAGCATGCCGTCCTCATTTGCGTGGTGCCGCCGGCAATACGGCGGCGCGGGCCTGAAAAAAGTGCCGCGAAACGTGCCCCTATTTTTGCTGCAGTGCAATATATATGTTCGTGACATAGGTTTTGCAGGGGCGGAAGATTAGACTTGCGTCGGAGAGGCGGAACCCTAGTGGCACGAAAATCATCTGCGCGCGCAGCCTTTCCCAGCCCCGGCCATGACCACGGGCGCTGTGCAAGCGACGCGATTGCCCACGCTGAGGCGATTTGCGGTGCGCGCAAGGAGCGGCTCACGCCGATACGGCGCCGCGTGCTGGAGGCATTGCTGGCGAGCCATCATCCGCTCGGAGCCTACGAGCTGATCGACCGGCTGGCCCAGCGCGGCGAGCGGCCGGCGCCGATTACGATCTATCGCGCGCTGGATTTTCTGCGCGAGCAGGGCCTCGTGCACCGGATCGAGAGCCGCAATTCTTTCATCGCCTGCGTGCACAATCACGACAGCAGTGACCCTGTCGTGTTCCTGATCTGCGAAAAATGCGGCGCCGTGGGGGAAGCAGCATCCGCCGCCGTGGCCGATACCATCAGAAGTGCTTCCCGAGCGGCGGGTTTCGTACCCAGAACTCCGGTCATCGAGATCTCCGGCATCTGCGCACATTGCAAGGCGGCGTAAAATAATCGCTGTCGATCGTGATCGGCCGGGCCGAAGCCGGCGGCATGACACTGAGTTTGTGACGCATGGTTGCCATCTCCGGTGTCGCATGGCTTCACTCGCCGGCAAACGATAGAACAATCGCTTTCGCCGCCGGAAAGTCCCCTGATGTCTGCCCCAACCTACACCTCCACCACGCGTCCGCTCGATGCCATCGCGGCCGGTCTTGTCGTCGTTCTCTGTCTGTCGTGGGGCGTCAATCAGGTTGCCGCGAAATTCGCGATCCATGAAATCCCGCCGCTGACTCAAGCGGCGGTCCGCTCGCTGGCTGCCGCGCTATTGATTGCAGCCTGGTGCCGGCTGCGCGGCATTGCCCTGTTCGCTCGCGATGGAACGCTGTGGTACGGCATTGCGGCCGGCGTTCTTTTCGCCATCGAATTCATTCTGATCTATCAGGGCCTCCTCTACACCACCGCAACACGCGCCATCCTGTTTATTTACCTTGCACCGTTCTTCGTCGTGCTCGGCGCGCGCATCTTGCTGCCTGCGGACCGTTTCAAACTCGCACAATGGCTCGGTCTCGGCCTGTCGTTTGTCGGCATGCTGATCGCTTTCGGCGTGCCCATGCCGGCGCTTGACCCGCGACAGCTCACCGGCGACGTCATGATGATCATTGCGGCATTATTCTGGGCGGCAACCACGCTGATCATCAAGGCGACACCGCTGACGCGCGCATCCGCAGAGAAAGTCATGCTTTACCAGCTTGTCATTTCGGGGCCGATCATGGCGGCAGCGGCAATCGTCGTCGGCGAACGCATGATTTCGCTGCCGTCGGCCATGGCGCTCGGATCGCTCGTCTATCAGACGGTGTGGGTTGTGAGCGTCACTTACGTCGTCTGGTTCGCGCTGATCGCGCGTTTCTCGGCGAGTCGCTTGTCGGCGTTTACATTTCTGACGCCGCTTTTTGGCGTCGCGTGCCGGCCATGTTCTCCTCGGCGAACCGCTAACTCCGGCTTTCGCCGCCGCAGTGGTGATGGTTGCGGCAGGCCTCGTGCTGGTGAACCGGTCACGCTGACCGCGGCCTCTCCGCGACTACATCCAGCCGCCGCCGTCGCGGCCGCGATTGGCGACGCCCGCTTCCTCCAGGTCCAGCTCATATTCGATGCGGCGGCGCGCTTCGTCGGTGATCTTGCCGTCACGCAGCAGTTGATAGATGAATTCGCGCTCGGCAGCGATCAGCTCGGCTTTGATTCTGGCGGTTTGGCGCATGTGATCGAGCCCCTCCGTCAGGTTCGTGGGCAGTATCTGCATGCGGCTCTGGTTGCGCGTGCGCAGATGCGCAATCGCCTCGCCCGGGCAGGTCGTGCTCCTTTATGATTTTCTCCAGCCGTTTTTCGACCTGCTTCAATGCGGCTTGGCGGGCACGGAGCTCGGCCCTGATTTCGTCCTTGTGCTCTTTTTTTCCCAGGCGGCTGAGCCCGAGCCAGCGCACCACGTAGGGCAACATCAATCCTTGGCCGATCAAGGTAATGATGATGACGCCGAAAGTGACGAACAGGATCAGATCGCGGTGGGGAAACGGCTGGCCATCGAGGACCATGAAGGGAATCGCGAGTGCAACGGCGAGCAAGTCGACGCCGCGCATGCCTGTAAAGGCCAGGAAAAAAGGCGACTGCCAGGGCGGTGACGGATCGCGTTTGCGCAATCGTTCGCTGAACCAGCGAGGAATGTAGGTCGCCGGAAACACCCAAATGAAGCGTGCTGCGATCGCGATCAGCGTCGTCCAGGCTGTTGCGATCACGAGCTCGCGAATCGAGAACGCGTGTGTTTGCTCGATCAGCGTACGTGTCTGCATGCCGGTGACCAGGAAAACCAGGCCTTCGATCAGGTAGATGATCAGGTCCCAAAAGAAAATTCCTTGCAGCCGCGTTGCGAACGGAATCAGCCGCGGTCCGTTCCAGCTCACATATAGCCCGCAGGTGACCGTGGCGAGCACGCCGGAACCGCCGAGATGCGCAGGTATCCAGAAGGCGAGATAGGGCGTCATCAGTGACATCGTTATTTCAACGCGCGGCTCGCGAGCCCATTGCCGCAAACGCAGGCTGAGCCAACCTATCGCGAGCCCATAGATGGTCTCGCCAATAACGATGAAGACGAAAGTGATGGAGGCATGCTCGAGCGAAAATGTACCGGTGCTCACGGCGACGACGGCAAAGCGGTAGAGCACCAGCGCAGTTGCGTCATTGGCGAGCCCTTCGCCCTCCAGCACCACCTCCAGCCGGCGCGGTAAACCCAACTGTCGCGCGATTGCGAGCGGCGCCACGACATCGGTCGGAGAAATGATCGCGCCAAGCAGAAATCCGACCGCCCAGTCGAAATTCAGCAAATAGTGCGCGGCCGCTGCTATCGCGCAGGTGGTGAATAAGACGCAGCCGAAGGCGAGCAGGCCAATAGGGCGCAGGTTGAACTTGAATTCACGCCAGCTCATCGCGACGCCGGCGGAATAGATCAACGGCGGCAGGATCACCAACAGGACGACTTCAGGCGCGAGTTCGACTTTCGGCAGGCCGGGGATCAGCGCCATGCCGATGCCGGCAACCACGAGCAGGATCGATGGCGAAATATTCAGCCGCTTGGCCGCGACTGCAACCGCCGCAAGCACTGCCAGCATGAACAAAGCGGTTTCGACGATCGCAGTCATCGGAGTTGCAAACTTATTGGCGCACGCGCGTCAGATCAGGTTTGAAACGATGTTCACGGTCAGGGCAAACACGGCGACATTGAAAAAGAACGCGAGCGCACCGTGAATTGTCACGATGCGGCGGATGACTTTGCTGGTGATTACGACATCGGACACCTGCGAGGTCATCGCAATGACGAGTGAAAAGTAGAGAAAATCCCAGTAGTCCGGCGGTTGCCGGCCAGGGAACGTCAGGCCGCCGATCGCCTTGTCGCCGCCCGCTCCGTAGTACTCGTGCGCATAGTGAAGCGCAAAGATCGTGTGCACAAATGCCCACGACACGAAAATCGTGATCATCGCGATCGCAACCCCATATCCGCTGCGAGGCTGTCCCGCGATTTTGGCAATGCCAAGTTCTGCAATGATCGCGCCCATGATAGCCAGCCCCGAGATACCGGTGAGAATGAGCAGGGCAACTGCACCTTCGTCGTCTTCGGCGGCGCGGCGGCGAATGTCGTCAATGCCGCAGGTGACCATCAATTGGTACACCAGCAGGAGGTACAGGACGACGCCGATATCCCAGCCGATCAGCAGCTTGGTGGCCATGCTCCAATCGGTCAAAGAAAGGCCGAGAGTCACGAACAGGCCGACGGCGATGGAGATCAACAATCGCGCATGCAGCCGCGCAAGTCGGACCGGCATCAAAGGTCGCGTGGCTATCTTGCGGGCCACCAGTTGCTCCTTATTACGTCGTCCGTTCGGCGATGAAGCGTGCGGCGGCGCGCAAAATGTCGGCTTTTGCGCCGAAGGACGCTAGGGCTTCGTTGGCCTCGGCGACGAGTTCGTTGAGGCGGGCTCGCGCGCCATCGACGCCAAGCCCGGCAACCAGTGTCGCCTTGCCGGCGGCGGCATCTTTTCCGGCGGCCTTGCCGAGTGTCTTGGCGTCACCCTCGACATCAAGCAAATCATCGGCAATCTGGAATGCCTGTCCGATTGCGGTGCCATACCGGGCGACACTGGCTTGCGTGCCCGTGTCCGCCTGACCAAGAATGGCTCCTGCGCGGCAGGCAAACAGGATCAGCGCACCGGTCTTCATTGCCTGCAATGTGGCGATCTCGCTTTTGCCGAGCGTGCGCTTCTTTTCGAACCGTCCTTCGGCCGCGAGGTCGAGCATCTGGCCGCCTGCCATCCCGCCAAGGCCGGCAGCGCGCGCAAGTTCAAGAACAAGAGCGGCGCGTACCCGCGCATCTGCGTGGACCTCGGTTCGTGCCATGACGTCGAAGGCCAGGGTCAGCAGCGCGTCTCCCGCAAGAATGGCAGTCGCCTCATCGAATGCCTTGTGCACCGTGGGCCTGCCCCGCCGCAGGTCGTCATTGTCCATTGCCGGCAGGTCGTCGTGAACTAGTGAGTAACAGTGCACCAATTCGAGGGCGGCGCCCGCCATAAGGGCACCTGCGCGGGCAATGCCAAACAGCGCTGCGGTCTCAACCACCAAAAAGGGACGCAGCCGCTTTCCGCCGTCCAGCGCGGCGTGGCGCATCGCTGCGACAAGCCGCGGCGGTCGCGTGGTCTCGCCCGCAAGTGGGGTCTCGTCGAGGAGCTGCGTGAGCAGCGTCTCGGTTTCTCCGGCGATTTCCGCGAGGCGGCTCGCAAAGGGATCGGGTTTCTTGCTCATCACTGCATTGATAACCCGCTACACGTCATCCGGCAAAGTGGCCTCCTTTGCCGAAAAGCATGCTGTACGCCCGAGGGCCCCCGATAGGCTAATCTCTGCCGGTGCAGGGTTCGGGCAGGAAAAAGAATTTCGGGTTCAATCTGCGGATGACGCGCGGTTTGCGCGTCATTGTTATTGCCGTCGTGGCCGTGCTGCTGCTTCCCTACCTGATCACGCCCCTTTATGCAGTCGTCGATCCGGTCTCGACCGTCATGCTCTGGCGGCGCCTGAGCGGCGCACGGGTCGAGCGCCACTATCTGCCGATCAACCGCATGTCGCCGGCGCTGCCGCTGGCCGTGATCATTGCCGAGGACGGCCGCTTCTGCAGCCATCATGGCGTGGACCTCGCCGAAATCCGCGAGGCGATGACAGAGGCCGACGACTTCGAGGAGATGCGCGGGGGCTCGACCATCACGCAGCAGGTCGCGAAGAACCTCTTTCTCTGGCAGGGGCGAAGCATCGTCCGCAAGGCGATGGAGTTTCCGCTGGCGCTCTGGATCGACCTTGTATTGTCGAAGCGCAGGATCATCGAGATCTATCTCAATATCGCGCAGTGGGGCCCACATGGTGAATTTGGTGTCGAGGCCGGCGCACGCTACGCGTTCGGAAAGTCGGCGCACGATGTTTCGTCGTACCAGGCTGCGCTTTTGGCCTCGGTGTTGCCCAACCCGGTAGAACGCAATGCCCATCAGCCCGGCCCCGGGCTGCGCCGCCTCGCGGGTCTCTACGTCGCCCGTGCCGCGAAGGCCCCGGCCGCAGCGTCATGCCTGCGGCAAAGGCATTAGTGTTCCGATTCCGAACTTCGCAAACTCGCGGCACTGCTGCGCGAACTCGGGTTCGGGGCACTAGCCTTGGCGCGCGCCTTCCTTTATAAGCCCGGCTTCAAGCTGATATATCGCGCTATTTCAGGAGTTTCGACCCATGGCTGTGCCGAAAAGAAAAACCTCGCCGTCACGCCGCGGCATGCGCCGCTCCGCCGACGCGCTCAAACGGCCGGCCTATGTCGAGGACAAGGATTCGGGCGAGTTGCGCCGTCCGCACCATATCGACCTGAAGACCGGCATGTACAAAGGCCGACAGGTACTCAAGGCAAAGACCGAAGCGTAACCCGACAGCCATCGGCCCGAGGTAAGCTGCGCCATGTTCATGCTCGGCTTCCCGCTGCTGCTGGTCCCATTCGCCATCTATAATATCGTCGCCTTCCTGATGCCTGGCGTTACCTGGACCGGTGCCGTCACCACGGTGCACATGGTGTCGGGTGCCGACTGGAGCATGTCTGCCGGTGACCTGCTGATCACGCTCGCCATCCTTCTCTTGTTTGGCGAAATCATGAAGTCGACGCGCATCGGAATCCGCACGGTTGTCGATCACGCGCTGTCGCTGGTCCTGTTCCTCGGCATGCTGGTTGAGTTTCTTTTGGTCAAGCAGGCCGCGACTGCGACCTTCTTTCTGCTGTTGGCCGTCAGCTTCATCGATGTGCTTGGCGGCTTTGCTGTGACTTTGCGTTCCGCCCAGCGCGACCTCACTGTTGAGGGCGTGGAGCGCGTTTCTTCCTGACCTTCGAGAATTTCCGGTCCTCCCATGAGCCGTGATTTTCAACTGCCCGGCCGCTCGCCTGTCATCGCCTGCGAAGGCATGGCAGCGACCTCGCATCCGCTGGCGACACTTGCCGCTGTCGACGTGCTGCGGGCGGGCGGCACCGCGGCCGACGCGGCTGTGGCCGCGGTCGCGGCATTATGCGTGATCGAGCCGCATATGACGGGGATCGGCGGCGATTGTTTCTGCCTGGTGTCGCAACCGGGCAAGCCGGTCCGGGGTTACAACGGTTCCGGCCGCGCTGGCGCCAAAGCTTCGGATGAGACGCTGCGCGCCAGCGGCATGACCGAGATCGGCAATTCGATACACGCGGTCACGGTGCCCGGCGCGGTCGATGCGTGGCAAGCGATCCTGAAAGCGCATGGCCGCTTCGGCATCGATCGTGCGCTTGCACCCGCGATTAAATATGCCGAGAGCGGATTTCCGGTCGCACAACGCGTGGCATGGGATTGGCACAGACATGAGGCAAAGCTCAAGGCAGATCCCGGCGCCTCGATGCATTATCTGTTCAACGGCGCCGCGCCCAGAGAAGGCGATGTCATTCGGTTCCCGGCGCTCGCCAGAACGCTTAAATCCATTGCCGCAAAGGGCGCTCGCGCTTTCTATGAAGGTGAAATCGCCGAGGACATGGCGAAGACCTTGGCCGCGCGCGGTTCATTCCTCACGGCGGAGGATTTCGCGCAACATCAGGGCGAGGCGGTAGAACCGATTTCGAGCAATTATCGCGGACTGGACGTGCTGGAAATTCCGCCGAACGGGCAGGGGCTGACGGCCCTCGTCATGCTCAATATCCTGGAAAATTTCGACGTTGCTTCGCTCGATCCACTCGGGCCGGATCGCTATCACCTCGTGCTCGAAGCGGCGCGACTGGGCTTTGCAATCCGGGATACCCACATCGCCGACGAAAGGCATATGCGCACGCCGGCGTCCGACCTGCTCGACAAGGGCTTTTCCCGGAAACTCGCCTCGCTCATCGACATGAAAAAGCGCGCGAAACTTCCGAGTGCGCCGGCGCCGGGGAATGACACGGTCTATCTCACGGTTGTCGATCGTGACCGCATGGCGGTCTCGTTCATCAATTCGCTCTATTCGCATTTTGGCGTCGGCATCTGCACCGAAAAAACCGGAATCTTGCTGACCAACCGCGGGTCCTGCTTCACGCTGGAAGCGGATCATCCGAATACGTTCGGTCCGAACAAGCGGCCCATGCATACGATCATTCCGGCGATGGCCATGCGCAACGGCCGCTGCGACATGAGCTTCGGCGTCATGGGCGCGCATTACCAGCCGATGGGTCACGTGCAAATCATCCTCAATATGGTCGACTATGGGATGGACGTGCAGCAGGCGATCGATGCGCCGCGCTTCTTCTTCGAAGGCGAGAAGACGGATGTCGAGCATGGGACACCGGCCGCGACCATCGACGGACTCAAGGCCCGCGGTCACGACGTGGTCATGGCGACGTCACCGTGGGGTGGCGCGCAAACGATCAGGATCGACTGGGATCGGGGCGTTTTGATTGCCGGGTCGGAACCGCGCAAGGATGGTTGCGCGCTCGGCTACTAGATTTTTAGCGCGCGCCGCGCGATATGCCGCCAGCGCCTCGTTCGGTTCGGCACGCCGGCGCTCGCGTGTCTGCGGATGATGGTCTTTCGTCGCAACGAGCTGGGCGAGGAAGGGTGCAAAGCCGACCGCTGCCTGACGTTCCAGCCGCTCGGAAGGCGGCGTCGAGCACGACCAGTGCACGGCTTTCGGAGCCCTGCGCAGGCTCTTCCACGTCGGGCCGGCGTGCTGCCGGGTCCGGGAGCTGTCGGGACGATGCGCCAACTTCGCCAAGCCGCATCTGGATACCGTTCCAATTCAGGACATTCAGTCGATATTCCGATACCAACAACGCAAGCACCGTGCCGCGCGCAGTTAACCGCGCCGGGACGCCCAATATTCCCACCTTTCCAGATTGTTTAACGAATTGCCCTAGTTTCTCCGGGGCGCATTCGTCGCACCAAGCAACGTCCATGGGCGGCCTGGCGTTCCAAAAAGGGGCGTTTGTGAACCGTTTCGATCAATCGTCCGACATGCCCGACGCAGCGGAAATCCTCCGCTCGATCGGCGATGCCGCCTATGAATGGCGGCTGGATACCGACGCGTTGATCTGGGGCGAGAACGCCCAGCGACTGCTCGGCGTCGAAGCAACGGAGATTGCCACGGGCCGCGGTTTTGCCCGTCACGTCGATGCCGCGGGCGGGTTAACGCGCGGCGAAATCGTAAAGGAAGCGGCTCAGCCGGACCGGGGCAACGGCGTTGCCTACCTGGTTCGATATGCATTCAAGCGCGGCGACGAGAAGATCTGGCTTGAAGACATCGGCCGCTGGTTTGCCGGCCCGGATGGCAAGCCGGTACGGGCGCACGGCCTCATCCGGTGCATCAACGAACGGCATGAGCGCGAACGCCAGCTCGAACAGCGGGCGAAATATGATCCGCTGACCGGCGAGCTCAACCGCATCAGCCTCACCGAGGCTCTCGGGGCTGGCCCTCGACGAGGCGGTACGATTTCGCACCTCATGCGGATTTCTGCTTGTCGCCATCGATCACCTCGGCCATCTCAACGAATCTTACGGCTTCGATGTTGCCGACGCGGTCATCAGCCAGGTTGCCAAGCGCATCCGCGCCCGTCTGCGCGGCAAGGATTACCTCGGCCGCTATTCCGGCAACAAATTCGGCGTGGTCCTGACCAGCTGCACGGTCGACGAACTGTCGACCGCGGCCGAGCGCCTGCTTGCCAGCGCGCGCGACGAGCCGTTCTATACGGCCGCAGGTCCGATGGCAGTCACTCTCACGATCGGCGGCGTGACTGCGCCGCGTCACGGCCGCACCGTGACTGAAGTTCTTTCCCGCGCGCAGGATGCGCTGCACGCCTCGCGGGTGAAACGCCACGGCTCGTTTACCGCCTATGTTCCAAATGCCGAGCGGGACGCAATGCGCCGGCGCAGCGCGCGCGCGGGCGATGAAATCGTGGCTGCGCTCAACGAGCGGCGAATTGCGCTTGCCTATGAGCCGGTCGTTCGGGCCGGGAGCCGCAAGACTGCATTCTATGAATGCTTGATGCGCGTTTATCGGAGCGACGGCAGCGTTGCCCAGGCAAGCGAGATCATTCCTGTCGCGGAACGGGTCGGGATTGTGCGCATGCTCGATTTTCGCGCACTCGAGCTTGTCGTTGCCGACTTGGCGGCGACGCCGTCGCTGCACGCAAGCGTCAACGTCTCGCCAAATTCCGCGATCGACCCGCATTGGTGGCAAGGCCTGGGCGCCTTGCTGCGCGCCAATACCGACGCAGCGGCACGCCTGATCATTGAAATCACCGAAACCGCGGCCATCCATGACCTGGATGACGCACGCGGCTTTGTCTCGCGGGTCAAGGATCTGGGCTGCCGGATCGCGATTGACGATTTCGGCGCCGGATATACTTCGTTCCGCAATCTGCGCAAGCTGGGAGTCGATATCATGAAAATCGACGGCTCCTTTGTCCCGAACATCGTAAAATCGAATGACGACAGGGCATTCGTGCGCACGCTGGTCGACCTGTCTCGCCGGCTCGGTCTCGAGTGCGTTGCCGAATGGGTGCAGGACGAGCAGACCGCCGCATTGCTTACGGAGTGGGGCTGCGACTACCTGCAAGGCGCGTTGATCGGGCTTGCAACATCAGAACGGCCCTGGCGCATTGAAAATGCGCGCGCCGCGTCAGCTTAGCGGACAAATTTCACAAACATTTTTCTGCTACTCGAGCGGAGCGGCTATTCCTTGCCGCCGAGTTTATCCAGCCGTTTCTGCATCTCGTCGAGCTGGCGCTTGAGCTCGTCCATTTCGCTGCCCGAGCCGTGCGATTTTTCCGGCGGCTTCGATTGTCCGCGCGCGAAAGGCGCGAACATTGCGAAAGTCTTCTCGAACATTTCCATATTGCGCCGAACCTGGTCCTCGAGAGGCCCGAAGGCGCCGACGCCGAAGGCCTGCGTGATCTGCTCGCGAAACTTCCCCTGCTCTTTCGACAACGAGTCGATCGAGGCCTCCAGGAAGCGCGGCACCAGCATCTGCATGCTGTCGCCATAGAAGCGGATCAATTGCCGAAGGAAAGTGATGGGCAGCAGGCTTTGCCCTTCCTTGTTTTCCTGCTCGAAGATGATTTGCGCCAGCACCGAGCGCGTGATATCTTCGCCGGTCTTTGCATCAAAGACAACGAAATCCTCGCCGGCTTTGACCATCGAGGCGAGGTCTTCGAGCGTCACATACGTGCTGGTTCCGGTATTGTAGAGCCGCCGGTTGGCGTATTTTTTGATTGTAATCGGCTCTTTTTTTTCCTCAGACATTTGGACCACACATTTCCCCTGCCCAGACATTGAGCATAGCCAATTTCTGCTTCGTGGGGCCACCGTTTTGTGGCACCGCGGAAGGCCGCCAACCGTGTCGACCGCCCTTGCGGAAACGTCGAAAAAGCGCCAATTCTCGCGGATATCCAGGAGGCAGGTGTTGTTGACAGACCCCGACCGCCTGCCGAGGATGCGGCAGTGCCAAAATGGTCCGCCCGCCCCTCCATGGCCGTAACAGGAGCTTCTGATGAAAGACGACATCGTGATTGTAAGCGCCGCCCGCACCCCCGTCGGCGCTTTCAACGGGGCGTTTGCGAACCTTCCGGCCCACGAGCTTGGCAAGGCCGCGATCAAGGCTGCCCTCGAACGGGCGGGCGTTGAAGGCGGCCGCGTCAGCGAAGTGATCATGGGGCAGATACTTACCGCCGGACAGGGTCAGAACCCGGCGCGACAGGCCTCCATTGCAGCGGCAATTCCGGTCGAGACACCTGCATGGGGTGTGAACCAGCTATGCGGTTCCGGCCTGCGCGCGGTTGCGCTCGGCTATCAGGCAATCCTCAACGGCGACAGCGAGATCGTGGTCGCCGGCGGGCAGGAATCCATGAGCATGGCGCCGCACTGCCAGCATCTGCGCACCGGCGTGAAAATGGGTTCGTTCGAAATGGTCGACACCATGATCAAGGACGGCCTGTGGGATGCCTTCAACGGCTATCACATGGGTAACACGGCCGAGAACGTCGCAAGACAATGGCAGATCACGCGCCAGCAGCAGGACGAATTCGCGGTCAAGTCGCAGAACAAGGCCGAAGCGGCGATGAAGGCCGGCAAGTTCAAGGACGAAATCACGCCGGTTACCATCAAGTCGCGCAAGGGCGATATCGTGGTGGACACCGACGAATATCCGAAGGCGGGCGTCACGCTTGAATCGCTGTCGAAGCTTCGTCCCGCCTTTGACAAGGAAGGCACCGTGACCGCCGGCAGCGCCTCAGGCATCAACGACGGCGCCGCTGCGCTGGTGTTGATGAAAGCGTCTGAGGCCGCCAAGCTCGGCAAGACGCCGCTCGCGCGTATCGTCTCCTGGGCGCAGGCCGGCGTCGATCCCTCGATCATGGGCACCGGTCCGATCCCCGCTTCGCGCGCGGCGCTCAAGAAAGCGGGCTGGAAAAAAGAGGACCTCGACCTCGTTGAAGCCAACGAAGCCTTTGCCGCGCAGGCCTGTGCGGTCAACAAGGACCTCGGCTGGGATACCGCGAAGGTCAACGTCAATGGCGGCGCGATTGCCATCGGCCATCCGATCGGCGCTTCCGGCGCGCGCGTGCTGACAACGCTGCTGTACGAAATGCAAAAGCGTAACGCCAGGAAGGGCCTCGCCACACTTTGTATCGGCGGGGGCATGGGCATTGCCATGTGCGTCGAACGTTAGTGTGCATTTGCGGGGCGCCGGTTCGGGGACGCCGGCGCTTTCGAATTTGATCTACGTCATCGACGGCTCGTCCCGTCTGTGACGAAAATAGAAAATTCCTGGGAGGGAACTGCATCATGGCGCGCGTTGCGTTGGTTACCGGCGGCACCCGCGGGATTGGCGCGGCGATCGCCAAGGCGTTGAAAGCGGCTGGCTACAAAGTCGCCGCCAACTATGGCGGGAATGACGAGGCCGCGCAGAAATTCAAGGCGGAAACCGGCATTCCGGTGTTCAAGTGGGACGTCTCGTCCTTCGAGGCCTGCGTCGAGGGCATCAAGACAGTCGTCGCCGAGGCCGGGCCGATCGAGGTGCTGGTCAACAATGCCGGCATCACGCGCGATGCGATGCTGCATCGCATGAAGCCGGAGCAGTGGACGGCGGTCGTCAACACCAATCTCAGTTCGCTGTTCAACATGTGCCGCAACACCATCGAGGGCATGCGCGAGCGCAAGTTCGGCCGCATCATCAATATTTCCTCGATCAACGGCCAGAAGGGCCAGATGGGCCAGACGAATTATTCCGCGGCCAAGGCCGGCGAGCTTGGCTTCACGAAGGCGCTGGCGCAGGAATGCGCGCGCTCCGGCATCACCGTGAACGCAATCTGCCCCGGGCTATATCAATACCGAGATGGTGCAGGCGGTGCCGAAGGATGTGCTGGAGAAATCGATCCTGCCGCTGATCCCGATCGGCCGCCTTGGCGAGCCCGAGGAAATCGCGCGTTGCGTTGTGTTCCTCGCCTCCGACGACGCCGGCCTGATCACCGGCTCGACGCTTACCGCCAACGGCGGGCAGTATTTCATTTAGGCGATGTCGCGTTGTGCGGGCTAAGCGGCGCTGGAAAAACTCCGCTCACCGCCGTGCTCGCGTCCATCCTTCGGCTGGCCCGAGCCAGGTTCCGGCGGGGGTCCAGGGCCCATTGCATCGCCGGGCAGAGAAACCCCGCTCACCCCCGCGCAAGCGGGGGTCCAGAACAAATTGCACCGCCGCATGTGTTGCCCTGGATTCCCGCTTTCGCGGGAATGAGCGGATGTGCAGAGCGTGCACCGCGCTCTCCCGCGGCTCATGTCCGCAACGAGTGCTGGCATGACCGGAACAGTGCTTTCAACGTGATCGTCGAGCATGAGAAACTCCGCTCACCCCCGCGCAAGCGGGGGTCCAGGACAACTATCGCACAGCCTCATGCGCTTGCGTCCTGGATCCCCGCGTTACGCGGGGATGAGCGGGATGGGGCGAGCGCGCGTCTCGGCAGCTTCTTTCGCCGTCATGGCCGGACATGTCCCAGCCATCCCGCTTAACCGCGTCCCGTGCCCGCCTAAGCGGGATCACCGTGACAAGCCCGGTGATGACGTTGAGAGTTCGTAGGGTGGGCTAAGGCGCCGGAGGCGCCAAGCCCACCGCGCATATGCAGCGTGGCAGCGCCACACAGACTGCGAAGACGCGGGCCGTTCCATCATGATAGAATTCCGCTGTCGCCAACGCTGGACGAACTCCGATGAAGGCATTTTTCGCCGGTACCGCAATCATCTGCCTGTCTGTGCCGCTGATGATCCAGCGCGTCTCCGCGCAGGATGTCGATCGCGCTGCCACGGACATCTACGACAAGATCGCGTGCACATGCGCCGTGCGTAACGGCGGGCGGATCATTCCACCGCCGAGCGGAGTCAAGCGCGAAGGTTTGAAATTGCGCCCCAAGGAAGGGCCCGAAGCGACGCAGACGCTTGACGGGGGACGCGTCGCGTTTCGCAAGTACTACAGGCGGGAAGGCCTCAAGTTCCGGCGCAGCCAGGCGCTTGAGGGCTATCTTACCTGCATGCACCGCGCCGGCCGCAAATAAGCCCTCCAGATTTCATTCAGCGGCGACGCTTTGTCTTGTTTTTCGCCTTGCTCTTCGGTTTGCTTTTGCGCGCAGGTTTTTTCGGCGCCTGCGACCGGGATTTCTGGCCGCGCCAGGTACCCTCGGCCTTGTCCAGCCGCACATTCCAATATTCCCAGGCGCGCATGACCGGGCCGGGCCGCAAATTGTATTCGCCGGCGAGGCGCGTTTCGCTGGCATTGAGCGGCGAGACATGGCCGAGCGTATGCGCATGAATCTGCAGCGCGGCGTTGCGCGCGGTATAGATTGTGCGGAATGTGAGCTCTTCCAGGCTCACCCCGGCAACGGTCGCGCCGTGACGGCGCATCAGTACAATCCAGTAAGGCCCCAGCGCGCGCGCGAGCGAAGCGCCTTCCTCGGGCTTGGCGACGATGAGATTGGTATCGCCGAATTCATCGCGCGCATCCCAGAACGGCACTTTCTCGCCGAGCGTAGCGCCGAGGTGATAGACCGGCCTGAGATCGTTGCCGGAAATGCAGAACGGCAGAATCGACGGCGCATGATGGTGGCACACGGCGTTCACATCCGGCCGCGCCTGATAAATGCCGCCATGGATGACGCGCTCGCCATAGAGGCGCACGTCGGTCGGCTTCACCGGCTGTGAATTGAGCGTGAATTCCAGGATATCGTCCGGCTGCACCAGTTCGGGCGCGCGCGAGCGCGACAGCAGATATCGCGTGGGATCGTTTGGATGCCGCATGCTGACGTGGCCGAAGGCGTCGAGCACGCCCTCATTGGCAATCATGCGGTTGGCGCGCGCAAGAACTTCGCGCGCTTCGTCGAGCTTCATTGTCACGGCATTCCCCTTCCCACTCTCCGGGCATCCACGGCTTCCATTTATCGCGGTTTCCATCCCGCAGGCGCAAGCTCGAATCCATCGAAGGAAAATCCGGGCGCAACCGTGCAGCCGACGAGCGTCCAGGCGCCGAGGCTTTCGGCGGCCTGCCAGGCACGCGCCGGCACGGTGACCTGCGGCACTTCGCCGGCAGGGATATCGGCGCCGAGCCGGAAGATTTCCTCCTTGGCGCCGTCGACCACCTCGAGCTTGAGCGGCGCGCCCGAATAGTAGTGCCAGATTTCCACCGCATCGATGCGGTGCCAGTGCGAACGCTCGCCGCGCGCCAGCAGAAACAGGATCGCCGTCGACGCCGGACGGCCGTCGACGTGCCGCGCATCGCGGAACGTCTCGCGGTAATGTCCGCCTTCCGGATGCGGCTTGAGCTCAAGCGCGCGGATCATGTCGGCGGCGGTGGGCATCGGCATCGCGCTACATTAAAAGTTATTCTTCCTTGCGCGGATTTCGGCGAATACCTCGGCGGCCGGTTTCCCGGCCATGCCGATGCCGGCTGCAACCTCGGGCAGGTCGGCGCGCAGGAACGGATTGGCCAGCTTCTCCTCGCCAATGGTGACCGGAATTGTCGGCCTTCCTTCGGCAAGCTCCTGATTTGCCTCCGCCTCGCGCGCGGCAAGTGCCTTGTTGTTCGGCTCGATGGTGCGCGCGAATTTGATGTTTGCGGCCGTGTATTCGTGGCCGCAATAGATTTCGGTATCGTTGGGCAGGTCACGCAGCTTGACGAGCGAATGCCACATCTGCTGCGGCGTGCCTTCGATCACGCGGCCGCAACCGATCGAGAACAACGTGTCACCGACGAAGGCAAGCTTGTCGGCGTGGAACCAATAGGCAATGTGCCCAAGCGTATGCCCCGGTGTCTCGATGACATTCGCCGAAAGCGTGCCGACCTTGACCTTGGCGCCTTCGCGCACGGTTTCGTCGACGCCAGGTATCTTCGAGGCTTCGGCCGCGGGCGCAACCACGCGGCATTTATATTTGTCCTTCAGCGCAAGGATGCCGTCAGTGTGGTCCGCATGATGGTGGGTGACCAGGATATCGGTCAGCTTCCAGCCGGTCGCATTCAGCGCCGCTTCGATCGGCGCGACTTCCGGCGCATCGATCGAGGCGGTTGCCCCGCTTTCGGGATCATGGAGCAAGACCCCGTAATTGTCGGATCGGCAGCGAAAGAGACGGGTTTCGGCGAGCATCGGGTAAATCCTCTTAATTCCCATTGGCATTCCGCAATGGGTTAACCGTATCACGCGGGTGAATGAAGATGCACGCCCGCATGTTCCGCGCCGTTAGCGGATTGCTATGGCGTTTCGTGGTAGTTTCCGCGCATGTCGATCGACGTCGTGGACTTGCGGAATTTTTACGGCCAACGGCTGGGGGTTGTCGCCCGCCGTTTCATCGGCCGCGGGGTCCGCAATCTGTGGGGCGATACCGCCGGCCAGCGTGTCCTCGGCATCGGCTACGCGACGCCCTATCTGGGATTGTTTCGCGAGGAGGCGGAGCGATGCCTCGCATTCATGCCGGCCGGGCAGGGGGTCGTGAAATGGCCGACGTCGCGCCCGGCGCTCTCCGCTCTTGTCGACGAAAATGAATTGCCGCTTGTCGATTCCGCTGTCGACCGCGTCATGCTCGTTCATGCGTTGGAGATGACCAACGATCCCGCCGCGCTGCTGCGCGAAGTATGGCGCGTGCTGGCGTCCGGCGGGCGCCTGCTTGCGGTCGTCCCCAATCGTCGCGGTGTGTGGGCGCGTCTGGACACCACGCCGTTCGGTCATGGCCGGCCCTATTCGCGCAGCCAGATCAATCAGCTCCTGCGTGAAACGTGGTTCACCCCGACGGGCTGGAGCGAGGCCCTGTATGTGCCGCCGGTCGCGCGCGGCTGGTTTCTGCGCACCGCGGTTGCCTGGGAGCGCACGGGCGCGACGTTATCGGCGCCATTCGCCGGCGTGCATCTGGTCGAAGCGACCAAGCAGGTTTATCGCGCAATTCCGGCACGGCGCGAAAAGCGGCGGCTGGTGCCTGCGCTCGAGCCGGTGCTCGCGCCGTCACCCGGCGCCTGACCAACCGAAAAATTATTCGGGCTATTCCGGTTGCCGTGGCTCGTCGCTGCCGCTGTCGTCCTGCGCCGGTTGCGGCGCGACGTTTTGCTGCTGACCTGACCGCCGCCGTAATCCGGCCGGTCGGGACGATATCCGCCGCCACCACGATGCCGACGGCGGCGGCGATGCATTCCGAAACGATCTTGTCCGCGATCGCCCTGGTCGTGGCCGTTTTGAGCCGGATTTTGCTGCGGCTGTCCGCCGCTGCCGGTGATGAAAGCCGGCAAGCCGCCGACCTCGTGACCGCCTTCGTTCGGGCCGCCTTGTGACGGCTGCGGATGGGGCTGCTGCTGCTGCTGCGGACATTCTGGAATTGCTGGTCACGCGGCGGGAAGGGCTGCGCATCGCGCGGCAGATACGGCTGCGGCTGCGGTTGCGGTTCTCGCGGCGCGTAGCTCGGCTCGTTCTGCCCCATGTACGGCTGGCCGTCATCATCGTCGCCGTCAAAGCCTTCATCGGCCGCGCCCTGCGGCTGTCCGCCTTGGCCACCCTGCTGCGGCTGTTGATTGTAGTAGGGGTTCTGCTGACGGAACTGTTCCTGCGCGGCGGCGATCAGGCGGAAATAGTGTTCGGCGTGCTGATAATAATTCTCGGCCGCGACCGGATCGCCGGAACCCTGCGCATCGCGTGCAAGCTGGATATATTTTTCCGCAATATGTGATGCGGTACCACGGATCTTTACGTCGGGACCGTTCGACTCATAAACGCGCGTCAGCGGGTTTTGACTCTTGCGGTGGTTTCCGCGTCCCCGCATGCGCTTTTGACCGTTTCTCATGATGTGCCTGTTCGTCGACCTTTCACATTGTCTCGGCATTCACCGCCGAACGTTCAACTCAACTTCCGACTTCCACGTTCAACTTCACAACCAAGTTACAACCAAGTTCAACAACCAAGTCCAACACCAAGTTCAGCACTCAAACACGTCTCACTGCGCGGCCGGACCTTTATCGTGTCCGCGCCAATGGTCGAATCGTTGCGTCCGTTATCGCGATAGTCGCAGCAACCCCATTGCCACGGTCTCAGCCGCGGCGTTGCCAACTTCTCGTTACGCGCACCGTCCTAGGTTTCGAAAAATGATGCGCCCAACCGGTGAAGCATCCAGACCCGTATCTGGCGATTTCGTTTTGCCGTCTGTCCGAAGCCGGCTTTTCGTCATCCGCCTTGCGCCACACCTCACAGAGCGCTTCGCTCCGGGGTTCATGGCGTTGCAACCATCACGGGTTGATTCCGTAACGGGAAGCTAGTCGTTTCCGGGCGATAATCCAAGTGCTTTTTTCGGCGATTGTTGAGCCCTGCGCTTTTCATCGGGTGGGAATGCGACATGCTCATGGCACATCATGGCACAAAACCCGCGCCCAGCACCCGCGGGATCCCCGCCAAATCCTTGCGCGCGGGCGCCGACGGCAAGTCCCGCCTTGGTAAACAGCGCGCGAACCGAAGCTTCCTGGCCCATGCCCAATTCGACGAATAGCCGGCCGCCCTGCGCCAATATGCGCTTGCTTTCCCCGGCGATGGAACGGTAGGCATCAAGTCCGTCCCTTCCACCATCGAGTGCAACCGCGGGGTCGTAATCGCGCACCTCCGGAGCGAGCGAATTGATCTCGTCGTGCGCAATGTAGGGCGGATTTGAAACGATCAGATCGAATGGGCCCTGCACGCCGGAGGCAATATCGCACACGATAAAACTGCATCGGGTTTCGAGCTTGCAGCGCGCCGCATTGGCGCGTGCCACCTGCACGGCTGCGCTGCTGATGTCGGTGCCGATCCCCTCTGCATTGGGCAACTCCTTCAGCAGCGCCAGCAACAGCGCGCCTGATCCGGTTCCGATATCAAGGATGCGCAAATTTTCCAGGCGCAGACCGCCGCGAACGACGAAGTCGAGGGCGCCTTCAACGATTGTCTCTGTCTCCGGCCGCGGCACGAGCACATCGGGCGTGACCATGATCGGCAGGCTCCAGAATTCCTTCCGGCCAAGAATGCGCGACACAGGTTCACGCCGCAGGCGGCGTACGGCCAGTCCCGATATCACGTTGATCTCGCGCGTTTCGAGAATCCGGTCGGATTGTGCGATCAACCGCGCGCGATCGAGATTGAGGGCGTGTCCGATGAGAATGCGGGCGTCGGCTTCCGCTTCTTCGATTCCGGCGGCGCGAAACGATTGGACGAGTAGTTGTACAGCCTCGGCAACCGAAGCGCCGGCCTTCAGTCCAGGAATCACTCTCACGCCGCGCCTTCGGCCGCGAGCAGCTCGGCCTGATGCTCGGTCACCAGCGCATTGATGACTTCATCCAGCGCCTCGCCTTCCATGACCTGCGGCAACTTGTGAAGCGTCAGATTGATGCGGTGATCGGTGACGCGGCCTTGCGGAAAATTATAAGTCCGGATGCGCTCGGAACGGTCGCCCGAGCCGACCTGGCCGCGCCGCTCCGCCGCCCGCGCGGAGTCGCGCCTGGTCTTTTCTGCGTCATATAGTTTGGCGCGCAGCATCGTCATCGCCTTGGCCTTGTTCTTGTGCTGCGAACGCTCTTCCTGCACGAACACGACGATCCCGCTCGGAATATGCGTAATGCGGATCGCCGATTCGGTTTTGTTGACGTGCTGGCCGCCGGCGCCCTGCGCGCGCATGGTGTCGATCTTCAGGTCCAATTCGTTGATATCGATATCCACGTCTTCGACCTCGGGAAGCACCGCGACCGTGGCCGCGGACGTGTGGATGCGGCCGGACGCTTCCGTGTCGGGCACGCGTTGCACCCGGTGCACGCCGGACTCAAATTTGAGCTTGGCGAACACGCCGCGGCCGCTCACCTCGGCGACGACTTCCTTGAATCCGCCCTTGGTGCCTTCGCTGATCGACAGGATTTCCGTTTTCCAGCCCTGTCTTGCGGCATAGCGCTCGTACATGCGGAAAAGATCGCCGGCAAACAGCGAGGCTTCGTCGCCTCCGGTCCCCGCGCGGATTTCCAGGATCGCGTTGTGGTCATCCATCGCATCCTTCGGCAGCAGCGCAAGCCGGATCTGTTCGGCGAGTTTTTCCTTGTGCTCCTGCAGCGCGTGACGCTCGGCGTCCGCGAGTTTGCGCATCTCCGCATCGGTGGCTGCGTCGTCGATCAAGGCCGCAAGGTCGGCGATTTCTTTTTCGGCATCGCGATAGGCCTTGATCGATTCGACCACGGGCCCGAGCTCGGAGAATTCGCGCGACAGCTTGACGTAGGCGTCGGCGCTCAGGCCGCTTGCGAGCTCGCTTTCGACCAGCGCATGGCGGTCGAGCAGGGCGTCCATCTTCTGTTGCGGCAGGGTGATCAAAGCTGCAGTCCCTCGGCCGCCGCAAAACCTTCGAGTGTATGGCGGATCGAGACGCTGCCGACCGGCTTGTCGAGGCAGGGCAGGAGCACGGCCTCGCCCTTGCGGCAATCGAGATCGAGCAACAGCGCCTTCACCGGTCCAACCGCCGATGGCGACAATGACAGCGTACGATAGCCGACAATTGCAAGTGCCAGCGCGCCGATCGGCTGCGAGGCGAGTTCGCCGCACAACGTGACAGGCTTGCCATGCTTTTTCGCCTTGTGGGCGATGTCCTTGAGCACGCGCAGGACCGGCGCCGACAGCGGATCGAATCGATCCGATACGCGCGGATTGCCCCGGTCGGCGGCGTAGAGGAACTGCATCAGATCGTTCGAGCCGACCGACAGGAAATCGACGCGCTCCAGCAGTTCGTCGATCTGGAACAGCAGGGAGGGGACCTCGACCATGGTCCCGATTTCGACGCGCTCGGGAAGTTCGTGCCCGTGCCGCCGCAGATGCGTGAGCTCGACCTCGACCAGTGCCTTTGCCTTGTCGAACTCCTCCACGACGGCGATCATCGGGAACATCAGCTTCAGGCTGCGCCCGCCGGCGGCGCGAAGCAAAGCCCGCACCTGGCTGCGCAGCAGCCCCGGCCGGTCGAGGCCCAGCCTGATCGCCCGCCAGCCCAGGGCCGGGTTTTCCTCCTCGACGTTGCGCAGGTATGGCAACACCTTGTCGCCGCCGATATCGAGCGTACGGAAGGTCACCGGTTTTTTCCCGGCGGCATCGAGCACCGAGCGATAGAGGGCAAGCTGCTCGCCGGTGCGCGGCAGCGAATCCGCCACCATGAACTGCAATTCGGTCCGGAACAGCCCGATGCCCGCCGCACCGGTGTCCTCGATATGCGGAAGATCGATCGCCAGGCCGGCATTGATCATCAGCGCGATGTTTTGGCCGTCTTTGGTGATGCAGGGCCGCTCGCGCAGCGCGCGATATTGGGCCTGGCGGCGGGCGCGCAGCTTGACCCGTTCGCCATAGGAGGCCTGCACGTCCTGTGGCGGGCGCATGTGGACATGCCCGGTCGTTCCATCGACGATGATGGCGTCGCCCGTCTCGACGAGCCCGGTTGCATTGTCGATTTCGCCGACCGTGGGAATGCCGAGCGCGCGCGCGACGATCGAAACATGCGATGTCGGCCCGCCTTCCTCCAGCACGAGGCCGCGCAGCCGCTTGCGATCGTAGTCGAGCAGCGCGGCGGGACCCATCGAGCGCGCGACCACGATGGCATTTTCCGGCAGCTGCTCCTTGGTCGGCGCGTGGTCCTGTCCCATCAGGACGCGCATGAGCCGGTTGGCGAGGTCATCGAGATCGTGCAGCCGGTCACGCAGATAGTGGTCGGATGCGCGCAGCATGCGCGCGCGCGTGTCGGATTGCACGCGCTCGACGCTCGCTTCCGCCGTCAGGCCGGTCATGACGGCTTCGCGAATTTTGTGCAGCCAGCCCTGGTCATAGGAAAACATGCGGTAGGCTTCGAGCACGTCACGATGTTCACCGCCGTCGGCGACGTCACGATGTTCAACCAACCGATCGAGATCCGCGCGCAAAGTCGCGATCGCGGCATCGAGACGTTTAAGTTCGTGGGGGACATCGTCAGCGATGACGGCAGTGATGACGACGCGCGGCTCGTGCAGCACCACGTGGCCGAGCGCGATGCCGTCCGACAGGGAACTGCCGGTAAGATGCATCGTATGCCGCGCGGCCGGCTCGGCGCCCGGCCTGGCGAGCGAGGACAGTTCGCCCGAGGCGATCATCTCGGCGAGCACCATCGCCGTCGTCTGCAGGGCCTCTTCTTCTTCCTCGGTATAGGTGCGCCGGGCGCGGTTCTGGACGACCAGCACGCCGAGCGTGTTGCCGGCGCGCAGGATCGGCACGCCCAGGAACGAATGGTAGATTTCTTCGCCGGTTTCCGCCCGGTACGAGAAGGCCGGATGCGCCTGCGCGTCCGACAGGTTGATCGGATTGGCTTCGCTGGCGACCAGGCCGACCAGGCCTTCATCGGCCTTCATCACAGTGTTATGGACGGCTTCCCGTTTCAGGCCTTCGGTGGCGTATAGTTCGAGGGTTCCGTCCACGCGCAAGACGTAGACAGAACATACCTCCGCCACCATGTTGGCGGCGATCAGCACCACTACCTTGTCGAGGCGGTCCTGCGCGCTGACCTGCTCCGCCATCACTTCGCGAAGCCGGCGCAACAGCACGCGCGGACCGCCAAGGGCACCACGCATATCGGGGTCCTTCAACCGCGGCCCGGGCCGCAGCCTTATCTACGGCCTAAACATGTACGAATAGCGACCGCCGGATCCGGTTTCCGCGTCCGCTTACGCGTCAGGCTATAGCCAATGGTCCATGCAAGGGGCAAGCCAAAGGACGCCGCTGGCTCGGCAGCCCGGCTTGCCCAAAGGTCTGGACGCGTTGGTATCGCCCGGGACGGCGGGCGCCCTATGCCTTATCCAGCCCGTAGAGCGTGTGCAGGGTGCGCACCGCGAGATCGGTCTGGGCGGCCTTGATCAGGACCGAGAACTTTATCTCGGAGGTCGTGATGGCGAGGATGTTGATTTTCTGCCCCGATAGCGCCTGGAAGGCCTTGGCGGCGACGCCGGCATGGCTACGCATGCCGATGCCGATGACCGAAACCTTGGCAACGTCGGTCGCCCCATCCAGCCGCTCGAAGCCGATCGCGCTTTTGGCTTTGTCGAGCGTAACGCGCGCGCGTTCATAGTCTGCCGACGGGACGGTGAAGGTGAGGTCGGTCGTCGCGCCGTCCGCGGAGACGTTCTGCACGATCATGTCCACGTTGATATTGTTGGCCGCAAGCGGGCCGAAGATCGCAGCGGCGACGCCTGGCTTGTCCTGCACCCGGCGGATGGAAATCTGCGCCTCGTCCTTGGAGAAGGCGATGCCGGTGACGATCTGCTGTTCCACGATGTCTCCTTCGTCGCAAATAAGTGTGCCGGAGGGCGGCTTTGAGGGGTCGATATCTTCCGGCTTGTCGAAACTCGAGCGCACGAAAATGCGGACATTGTGCACCATGCCAAGCTCGACCGAGCGAACCTGCATCACTTTCGCGCCGAGCGAGGCAAGCTCGAGCATTTCCTCGTAGGCGATCTTGTCCATGCGGTGCGCCTTTGGAACCACGCGCGGATCCGTGGTGTAGACGCCGTCAACATCCGTATAAATGTCACAGCGCTCGGCGCCGATGGCGGCAGCGATTGCAACGGCGGAGGTATCGGACCCTCCGCGGCCGAGCGTGGTGATACGGCCGGTTTCCTTGTGCATGCCCTGGAAGCCGGCGATCACCGCGGTCTGCTTGTGCTCCCGGAAACGCTTGATCAGTTCGGCGCCGTTCACGCTGACGATACGAGCGGAAGCGTGCGCGTTGTCGGTCAGGATCGGCAACTGCCAACCCTGCCAGGAGCGTGCGTTGACGCCCATGCCCTCCAGCACAATCGCGAGCAGGCCGGCGGTGACCTGCTCGCCGGTTGCCACCACGGCATCGTATTCGCGCGCGTCGTGCAGCATGGCGGCCTCGCGGCACCAGGCCACGAGCTGATTGGTCACGCCGGACATGGCCGAGACCACGACGGCTACATCATAGCCGGCGTCGACCTCGCGCTTGACGTGGCGCGCCACGTTGCGGATGCGGTCGAGATCGGCGACCGACGTTCCGCCGAATTTCATCACCAATCGAGCCATGGTCTTCGAACTTGGTCTTCGAACTTGGTCTCAGAGCTTGGTCTTAGAACTTGACGTTCCGGACGCGCCGAAAGGCGCCGACGAGCGGCCGGCACAAGCCGTGAATGCCCCGCGCGCCGGCACCGAAAGGCGGGTATACATACCGGCGGGGTGCGGCGACCGCAACATTGGCTTCGGCAGCGCTAAAGTCGCGAAAGACCAAGATCCGACCATGCGATATATCGATCAAATCCTGCAGCCCGGCGAAACGGTGACCTATTCCACAACCTTGCACTGGATCGTCTATCTGCCGGCAATCGGCCTATGGCTGCTGGCCGTCATAGCGTTCACGGCCAGCGGTCCCACTGGCCCCATCGCGTTCATGGTTGCGCTTGTCTGCGCGGTGGTCGGGTTGGCGCTGGCTTGTGTCGCCTGGTTCAAGCGCTGGACGACCGAGGTCGACGTGACTGATCGTCGAATCGTCTACAAGCGGGGCTTCATCCGTCGGCATACGGTCGAGATGAACATGGACAAAGTCGAGAGCGTGGATGTCGATCAATCGATTCTGGGCCGAATGTTCAATTACGGCGACATCACAATTTGCGGTACTGGCGCAGGGATCGAGCCGCTGCACAATATCGACGAACCGCTCGAATTCAGAAATAAGGTGACCGCTCGCTGAAATCGGGCGGCCGGAGTCAAATATGGCAACCAGGCGTCACGCATCGTCGGTCGATGCAGTCGAAGTCGAACGGTTTTCACGCCATGCGACCGACTGGTGGGACCCGCGCGGCCCCATGGCGGCACTGCACAAGTTCAATCCGGTACGGCTCGGCTATATCCGCGACCGGGCAACCGCGCAGTTTAGCCGCGACCCCAAGAAGCTCGACTGCCTCAAAGGGCTTCGTATGCTCGATATCGGTTGCGGCGGTGGCATTCTGTCGGAGCCGCTCGCGCGGCTCGGCGCAGAGATGGTGGGCGCCGATCCTTCGGACGAGAACGTCGCCGCCGCACGCGCGCATGCCGAGGATTCCGGCGTCGCGGTGGACTATCGTGCCACGACCGCCGAGGACCTTGCCGCCGCAAAAGAGCGCTTCGACGTGGTGCTGGCAATGGAGGTCATCGAGCATGTCACGGACGTTGAGTCATTCGTTTCGACTTGCGCCGCGATGGTCAAGCCTGGCGGCCTGATGATCGTCGCCACCCTCAACCGCACGCTGAAGAGTTTCGCCCTTGCTATCGTCGGTGCCGAATATGTCCTGCGCTGGCTGCCGCGCGGCACGCATCAGTGGGACAAGTTCGTCAAGCCCGAGGAGCTGGAAAGCGCGATCGAGCGCACCGGCCTGCAGGTGACCGGCGAACGCGGCGTCATCTACAATCCTTTTGCCGACCGATGGCAATTGTCGTCGGATATGGATGTCAACTACATGCTGGTGGCGCAACGCCCGAAGCGGAGTGGAGAAGGCGCATGATACTCGAACTGGTCGAATTCAACTCGCCGAAAGGCTGGAGCCGGCGGCAGGTGGCGGAAGAGGCCCGCAATGTCATTCCCAAATGGCGGGCAAACAAGGAATTGGTGCGCAAGCATTTCGTGCTGGAGCTCAATGGCAAGACCGGCGCCGGCATCTATATCTGGCCGTCGGTTGCGGCGGCGCAACGGGCACACGACGAGGCGTGGCGCCAATCGGTGATCAAGCGTACCGGTGGAGCGCCGACGATACGCTACTTCGATCTTTTTTTGCTGATCGACAACGAAAATGGCGCAGTGACGGAATTTCCGGAAGCGGCGGAGATTCAGGCGTTTGCAGCGTGACACGTAGCCGACCTCGTCATGGCCGGGCTTGTTCCGGCCATCCACGACTTAGTAAGGAAGAAAAGACGTGGATGGCCGGCACAAGGCTTGTGCTCGGGCCGGCTGAAGGCCGGACCCGAGTGCCGGGCATGACTTTGTGAGCACCTCATGCTCTGGGCCGTTTTCACCCTGATCGCCGCGGCGGCGCAGACCGCGCGCAACGCCATGCAACGGGAACTGACCGCGACACTCGGCACGGTCGGCGCCACTCATGTGCGGTTCCTGTTTGGATTTCCGTTCGCGCTCATTTTTCTGTTCGGCCTGATGGCATTGACCGGCGACCATTTGCCGGCGACGCCGCCCTTGTTCTGGCCGTGGGTGATCGCCGGCGCGCTCGGACAGATCGCTGCGACGGCCCTGATGCTCTCGGCCATGGGGCAGCGGTCATTTGTTGTGGCTTACGCCTACATAAAGACCGAGCCCGTGCAGGTCGCACTGTTCGGCCTGATCGTCCTCGGCGACAAGGTCACGCCCCTGTCCGCTGCGGCGATCCTGATCGCGACCGCCGGGGTTATCGTGATTTCGCTCAAAGGGCGCGCGGGCAGTGCCGGTACAACGCGGTCAACATGGATCGGGCTTGCGGGCGGCACGATGTTTGCGTTGTCGGCCATCAGCTATCGCGGCGCGATCCTGTCGCTCGGCCTTGCGGATTTCGTGCTGGCGGCGACATTTACCGTGACAGTTGGCCTGGTGATCCAGGCCGCGCTCCTGTCGGCATTTCTTGTTCTCCGCGATCCCGAAGTCCTGCGCGCGATAGCCCGCGCCTGGCGGCCATCATTATTCGCCGGTTTCATGGGCGCATTCGCCTCGGAATTCTGGTTTCTCGCCTTTGCGATCACCACCGCCGCCAATGTGCGCACGCTGGCTTTGGTCGAGGTGCTGTTTGCGCAAGGCGTGACGCGTTTCGTGTTCAAGCAGCCGACCACGACGCGGGAAGGGGTCGGGATTGTGCTGGTGGTGATCGGCGTCGCGCTATTGGTGTGGGCGTACTGAATTGATTAGCTTGCGCCCGGGACATGCTCGCCTAATGGGGGACTAGTTCCTCTCGTCCGGCAGAACCGGCAGCGGGTGAAATTCGATGCCTTCCTCGGACAGGTCTTTTGCTTCTTCGGTCGATGCCACGCCATAGATCGAGCGGTGCTCGGTTTCGCCGTAGTGCATCTTGCGCGCTTCTTCCGGAAATTTCGTGCCGACATTGTCGGCATTCTTGGTGAGATGGTCGCGAAGCTCCTTGAGCTTGGCGCGGAATTCCCGTTCCTGCGGCGAAATCATCGCGACGGGCGCCGGTGCCGGCACGGCGGGAGTTTCGGGCGTCGCGGCCGGCGCGGCCGGCGCGGCAGGCGCGGCAGGTCGACTCGTAGGCGCGCGGCGCTTCTTCGTGCCACCGGACAGCCGCGGCGCCATGATCGCCTTTTCCACCTTGGACGAGCCGCATTGCGGGCAGGTCACGAGGCCTCGCTTGGCCTGCTTTTCGAAGGCGGCCGAATCCTGGAACCAGCTTTCAAATCCGTGGCCCTGCTTGCAAACGAGTGCGTATCGGATCATTCGGCCCCCCGTATCACATGCAGGTGGGCGGGCTCCGCCATCGGCTCGACGATTTCAAAGCGCCGGCCATGCTGCAGAGATGGGATGCGTGCACGCGCATTGGCGACTTCCGCGGGATCGATCTCAGCCATGACGATACCGGGCTCGATTCCACCTTCGGCAATGATGCGCCCCCAAGGGTCAACGATCAGTGAATGGCCGAACGTGTCCCTGCCATTCTCGTGCGTTCCGCCCTGCGCGGCCGCAAAAACAAAGCAGCCGTTTTCGATCGCGCGGCTGCGGATGAGGACATGCCAATGTGCTTCGCCGGTTTGTTTGGTGAATGCGGACGGGATCGCCAGCATAGTCGCGCCGGCTTCAGCCAGGGCGCGGTAGAGTGCCGGGAAGCGCAGATCATAGCACACTGTCATGCCCATGCGTCCCCACGGCATATCGGCCAGCGTCGCCAGTTCGCCCGGCCGGTAGTTCCGCGACTCGCGGTAGCTCTCGCCGCCCTGAAGATCGACGTCAAACATATGAATTTTGTCGTAGCGCGCGAGGATGTCGCCTTTGGGATCTATGAGGAATGAGCGGTTCGCCGCCCGATCAGGTGAAATCTTGATCGCCAGCGAGCCGATATGGACATAGATCCCGAGCTTGCGCGCAAGCTCACGCAAGCGTCGCGAGCGCAGGATCCGACTGCTCTTCGACGATTGCGGCAAATAACTGCTCGCGCTTTGCGGCCAGAATGTTGGTCATCTCGGGCGTGAGAACATAGTCGGCGCCCGCCGATTTCGCTTCACCGATGAGACGGACGGCGGCATCGATATTCGCGCCGGGATTGAGACCCGCGCGCATCTGGATCATCGCCGCCTTGAATGTGCTGGCGTTCATGGCGCGGCCTTGCCGCCTGCGAGCAACGGGTCGAGCTTGCCGTCGCGCTCGAGTGCATGCAGTTCGTCGCTGCCGCCGACGTGGACTGTCCCGATGAAGATCTGCGGCACGGTCATGCGGCCTTTCGCCCTTCGAACCATCTCGTCGCGGCGCTCCCAGTCCCGGCTGACGTCGATTTCGCTATAAACCACGCCTTTCCGCTTCAGCAAGGCCTTGGCCGCAGAGCAATAGGGGCAATAGCGGGTCGTGTATATTTCAACGGGCGGCATAGCGTGGTTTGCACGTGACAAGCCCTTTTATATGGGAGCGCGCGCCGGCGCCACAACCCGTGCAAATACCAGCACATCAACATGGGCGGCGCGTGCCCGAAGCAGGGCGCGGGCGCAAGCATCGACCGTTGCGCCCGACGTGAGAACGTCGTCGATCAAAACCAGCCGACGCCCCGCGATTTCAGCCCTGTTTTCGGCCGGCACTTCGAAGGCGCCTTGCACATTGTCTGCCCGGTCGGTCCTGGAGCGTCCAACCTGCTGAGGCGTTGCCCGCACCCGTTTGAGCCCGCCATGTACAACGGGAATTCCGCACTCTCCGGATATTGCGCCGGCGAGCGCCCCGGACTGGTTGAAGCGGCGCGCCCATTGCCTGCGCCAATGCAGCGGCACCGGAACGAGTGCGTCAGCATCGCTCAACAGTTCGCGCCCGGCGCGCGCCATCCATCGGCCCATCAATGGTGCGAGATCAAGGCGGTCGCTGTATTTGAGCTTGTGCACCAGCGCGCGGGCGACATCATCATAGCGCACGGCCGCGCGGGCCCGGTCATAGGCCGGCGGGTTGGCAATCGCCTCCATCGACAACAGGCCGGGTCCAGCATCGTAGACAAACGGAATTCCGAGACGTGCGCAGTAAGGCGGCTCAATAAGCGATAGTCTTGCCCAGCACGATGGACAGAGGCCGGCATTCACGCCGAGCGGCTCGCGGCACGATGGGCAGAGCGGTGGCAGCGCAAAGTCGAGGACAAGTCGCGTGATTGCAAGTATGGGTGAAAGTATGGGCGCGAGCATGGCTGCACGCAGCCCGCTGCGGACGCGCGCGCTTCGTATGTCCGTTTCAACAATGGGCGTCTCGTGCGTCTCGCTGGCCGTTGTCGCAACATGCTCGTTCATGTTGCAAAGCTAGCACAATCATATTCGGACTTGGCACGGTCGCATGTGACGCGATAGGACAAAGAAGTGTCGTCAGAAACAAACATCTTTGACCGACAGCTGATACGCATGCGGCAGGCGCGCGTGCGCAAGCTCGCGCCCGCTACGTTCCTGCTCGATCGTGCCGCAGTCGAACTGGGCGAACGGCTTTCCGCCGTGCTGCGCCGGTTCGACATTGCGGCCGATCTTGGTACGCCAACCGATGCTGTGCGCCGCATGCTCGCCGCGAATAAGAGTATCGACACGATCGTCGCAGCCGGCGCCACCCGCAAGACACGATCAATCTTTCTTGCGGGTCGCCGCCGATGAAGAGGCCTTGCCGTTTGCCGACGCATCGCTCGACCTGGTCGTTTCAGTGCTTACGCTGCAATTCGTCAACGATCTTCCGGGCACTCTCATTCAGGTTCGCCGCGCATTGAAGCCGGATGGCTTGTTTATGGCCGCATTGATCGGCGGCGAAAGCCTGACGGAACTGCGCTCGTCTTTCGCGGAAGCCGAAAGCGAGATCGAGGGCGGCGTGTCGCCGCATGTTGCGCCCTTTGCCGACGTGCGCGAAATCGGCGCCTTTTGCAGCGCGCGGGCTTTGCGCTGCCGGTGGTCGACATCGACCGGCTGATCGTGCGCTATGACTCGGCCTTCGCGCTTGATGCATGATCTTCGCCGCCATGGGCGCGACCAATGTGATGCGCGAACGCCGGCGCAAGCCGCTCAGGCGCGGCACGCTCGCAGCGCATGGCAGAAATCTATGCCGAACGATTTGCCGATGCGGACGGACGCCTGCGCGCAACTTTTGAAATCATCTGGCTGTCGGCCTGGGCCCCGCACGAAAGCCAGCAGAAGCCGCTCAAGCCTGGCTCGGCGGCGCAGCGGCTTGCCGATGCGCTCGGCACCACCGAAATATCGACGGGCGAAAAACCGGAGCGCGGCCTTCGCGCTAGAGCAGCGTCATCAGATGCGAGACCAGCGGCACGTCAGCCGGCGGCATTTCATAATCGCGCAGCCGGTTCGGCTTGACCCAGGCGAGCGCTGACCTTCCCGCGGTGTCACTGTCCCGTCCCAGCGCCGGCAGACATACAGCGGCATGAGAAGATGAAAGTCGGGATAGCTGTGGCTCGCGAAAACGAGCGGGGCGAGACAATCCTCACTCACGGTTATTCCCAGTTCTTCCTTTAGTTCCCGTATCAATGTTTCTTCGGGCCGCTCGCCGTGTTCGACCTTGCCGCCGGGAAACTCCCACAGCCCGGCCATCGACTTGCCCTGCGGCCTTTGCGCAATCAGCACGCGGCCATCGGTGTCGACGAGGGCGCAGGCGGCAACGAGGACGATCTTGGTGGCCACAGCCTGCATGCTCCGGCGCTTATGAGCGATAGTCGCCGTTGATGGCGATATATTCCTTGGTCAGGTCGCAGGTGAGCACGCGGTCGCGGCCCTTGCCCATCCCAAGCGCGACGCGGAGGCTGATCTCGGGCTTTTTCATCGCCGCGCTGACGGTCGCCTCATCATAGCCGGGATCGCGCGCGCCTTTGTGCGCAACGCGAATGCCGCCAAACCAGATTGACAGCCGGTCGCGGTCGGCCGGCTCGCCGGCTTTGCCGACCGCCATCACGACGCGACCCCAATTGGCGTCTTCGCCGGCGATCGCGGTCTTCACCAGCGGCGAATTGGCGATCGACATGGCGATGCGGCGCGCCGAGGCGTTCGACACCGCGCCTTCGACCACGATCTCGACCAGCTTGCGCGCGCCTTCGCCATCGCGCGCAACCTGTTCGGACAGGTTTGCCAGCACCGGGTGCAGCGCTTTCTTGAAGTCTTTCAGACGCGGATCGGTAGCGCGTGCGATACGCGGAACGCCGGGAGCCTTGCCGGTCGCGAACATCATCAGCGTATCGGAAGTGGATGTATCGCCGTCGATTGTGACGGCGTTGAAAGTGTCGGCGACGCCGTCCTTGAGCAGCGCCTGCAATGCGGCCGCGGAAATTGCCGCGTCGGTAAATACAAAAGACAGCATCGTGGCCATGTCGGGCGCGATCATGCCCGCACCCTTGGCGATCCCGTTGATCGTCACCCTGGCCTTGCCGATTTTCGCTGCTGGCGGTCGCCACTTTGGGGAATGTGTCGGTGGTCATGATTGCGCGCGCGGCAGCGAGGAAATCGCCGGTTGCGCGCGCGCAACCAAGCCTTCCATCACGCCGTCGAAGGCCTGCGCTTTCAATGGCTCGCCGATCACACCGGTCGAGGCGAGAAACACATCCGCCGGTTTGCAGCCAATCGCCCGGGCGGCGATCTGCGCGGTGAATTTGCAGGCGTCGCGCCCGCTCTTGCCGGTAAAGGCATTGGCGTTGCCGGAATTGACCACGAGCGCGCGCGGTTTGCCCGCTTTCAGATGTGCGCGGCACCATTCGACTGGTGCCGACGGGCATTTCGAGCGCGTGAACACGCCGGCTGCGGTCGTGCCTGGATCGAACAGCGCGAGCAGCACGTCGGTGCGTCCGGCGTAGCGGATGCCCGCTTCGCCGGTCGCAAGCCGCACGCCGGCGATCGCCGGCATGTGCGGGACGTGCTGCGGGGCGAGGGGGGAGACTGCGGACAAGACATTTTCGGCGTCATGCCCGGGCTTGTGCCGGGCATCCACGACTTGACAGCATCGGCATAAAAGACGTGGATGGCCGGGACAAGCCCGGGCATGACGATTTCTATGAATGGGCCGACGTAAAGTTTTAATGGGTCGTCTTACTTCTTCGCCGGGGCAGCAGGCGTGGCGGCGGGCTTGTCGTCGGTCTTCGCCGGCTTGTCCATGCGCTCGATCTTGGCCTCGGCGCGCAGTTTGGTGACCAACTCGGCCTGCGCCTTGCGAACGACGAAATTCTCGATCTGGGCTTTACTTCCTCGAACTTCGGCGCCGGCTTCACGCGCTTGTCTTCGACTTTGATCACGTGCCAGCCGAACTGGGTCTTCACTGGCTCGGAAATCTGCCCGTGCTCCAGCTTGAAAGCGGCCTCGGAGAATTCCGGCACCATCTGATCCTTGCTGAAATAACCGAGATCGCCACCATTGGCTTTTCCCGACGGATCCTCGGTGACCTCTGCCGCAACCTTGGCAAAGTCTTCGCCCTTCTTCAGCCGGGCGATCACGGCCTTGAGCTTTTCCTCCGCCTCCTTGCTCGCCTTCTCGTCGCCGGCGGCCACGCGGAACAGGATGTGGCGCGCATGGACTTCTTTCTCTTCGCCGATCTGCTTGACGGCATCGTCGTAGACTTTGTGCATCGCCTCGTCGGTGAGCGCTTGCTTGCCGACCGATTGCAGCAGTCCTTCCATAAGCAGTTTTTTTCGCGAAAACTCGAGCTTGCGCTTGAATTCGGCGCCTTCGCCGAATTTCTTGTCTTCCGCCGCCTTCGAAACGAGGATCATGTCGGCCACGAACTGGACCAGATAATCCTGCTTGGCTTCCGGCGACATCGGCGGGATTTGCCCGGCCTCTTCCTCAGCCACGGCAAGGTCGCTCTGATGGACTTCAACGCCATTGACCTTGGCCACCAGCGGATCCTTGTCCTGGGCGTAGAACCGGGCCCGTCGAAACGACCAGCAGCGCCACTGGCGCGGCACAAAAACCGCCTTGACGTGAACGGACCGGATTTCCGGCGGGAGCGAAATCGTCATGGCGTTGTCCTTAGAATGGCGTTGTCATTAAGGTGTCGGGGCCGCCAGTCGGGCGGGCGGTGGGCGGACTATTCGCCCAATGACCTTGTCTTTGCAATGGCCGAATGGCGGACGCGGCAATAACGTCCACGTGACCGGTAGTGGTTAACCTGAATAACCCGCCAATTGACAACAATCCGACCCCCTCATATCTCTCGCTAAGCTTTGGCAGTTCGCTGATCGTCGGCGTGTTTCGCGTCGAATTTGCCCGAAAAGTGCCGCATTCCGGAGCGCCGGAAGCAAATCCGGCCGCGGCGGCGTGATATAAGCGCCCGGCCCACCTGTGGAGCTCTCCGTATGATCGGCGCCGTTGCCCGCAAGCTGTTTGGTTCCGCCAATGAACGGCGGATCCGCAGCTATCTGCCGCGGGTTCGCGAGATCAACGAGCTCGAAAAAGAACTCGAGGCGCTTTCTGACGAAGCGCTGAAAGCGCGCACCGAGGAGTTCAAGAAGCAAGTCGCCGAAGGCACTTCGCTCGACGACATCCTGGTACCGGCGTTTGCCACGGTCCGGGAAGCGGCCAAGCGCACGCTCGGCCAACGTCATTTCGATGTCCAGCTGATCGGCGGCATGATCCTGCACGACGGCAAGATCGCCGAAATGAAAACCGGCGAAGGCAAGACGCTGGTCGCGACTCTTCCGGTCTATCTCAACGCGATTTCCGGCCGTGGCGTTCACGTGGTCACGGTCAACGACTACCTGGCCAAGCGCGACGCTGAATGGATGGGGCAGATCTACAATTTCCTCGGGCTTTCGGTCGGCGTCATCGTGCATGGGATCGACGACGAGCAGCGCAAGAAAGCTTACGACTGCGACATCACCTACGGCACCAATAACGAGCTGGGATTTGACTATCTGCGCGACAATATGAAGTACCGCATGGAAGACATGGTCCAGCGCGGACACGTCTATGCGATCGTCGACGAAGTCAATTCGATCCTGGTTGACGAAGCGCGCACGCCGCTGATCATTTCCGGTCCGCTCGACGATCGCTCGGAATTCTACAACACGATCGACAGCTATATTCCACAGCTCGACAAGACCGACTACGAAGTCGACGAAAAGCAGCGCACGGTGACGCTGACTGAAGCCGGCATGGAGAAGCTCGAGCAGCGGCTGCGCGCCGCCGACCAGCTCAAGGGTGAGTCCCTTTACGATGTGGAGAACGTCTCGGTCGTTCACCACGTCAATCAGGCACTTCGGGCCCACAAGCTTTTCCAGCGTGACAAGGACTACATCGTGCGCAATGGCGAGGTCGTCATCATCGACGAATTCACGGGCCGCATGATGCCGGGGCGGCGCTATTCGGAAGGTCTGCATCAGGCGCTTGAAGCCAAAGAACACCAGCCGATCCAGCCCGAGAATCAGACGCTCGCCTCGATCACATTCCAGAACTACTTCCGCATGTACGAGAAGCTTGCCGGCATGACCGGCACCGCGCTCACCGAAGCCGACGAGTTCATGGACATCTACAATCTTGAAGTGCTCGAAGTGCCGACCAACATGCCGCTGGTGCGCCTCGACGACGACGACGAGGTCTATCGCACGGCCAAAGAAAAATACCGCTCGATCATTGCGCTGATTGAGGACTGCAAGCTGCGCGGGCAGCCGGTGCTGGTCGGCACGACGTCGATCGAAAAGTCAGAGCAACTCGCCGACATGCTGCGTGAGGCCGGCTGGGAAGCGCACGACTTCTCCGATCCCAACGCGTTCGCCGCGCTTTATTCCGGCGATGACGGCGCAACCAAGACCAAGGTATTCGCCATCCTGAACGCGCGCTATCACGAGCAGGAAGCCTACATCGTTTCCCAGGCGGGCGTGCCCGGCGCAATAACGATTGCGACCAACATGGCCGGCCGCGGCACCGACATTCAGCTCGGCGGCAACGCCGACATGCGTATCCGCCAGGAAATCACCGACATTACCGATGCGCGCGAGCGCGAAAAAAGCCCGCGCGCCGACGAAATTCGCAAGCAGGTCGCGCGGCTGAAGGAAAAGGCGCTCGCCGCCGGTGGTCTCTATGTGCTCGGCACCGAGCGGCACGAAAGCCGCCGCATCGACAACCAGCTGCGTGGCCGCTCCGGCCGCCAGGGCGATCCCGGCCATTCGAAGTTCTTCCTGTCGCTCGAAGATGACCTGATGCGCATCTTCGGGTCCGACAAGCTTGACGGCATGCTGCAGAAGCTGGGGTTGAAGGAAAACGAGGCGATCGTTCATCCCTGGATCAACAAGGCGCTCGAGAAAGCGCAGCAGAAGGTCGAAGCGCGCAACTTCGACATCCGCAAGAACCTGCTGAAGTTCGACAACGTGATGAACGACCAGCGCAAGGTGATTTTCGAGCAGCGGCTTGAGCTCATGCGCGATGAAACGGTTGATGAAACCATCAACGACATGCGCCACGCGATGATCGAAGACCTGGTCGCCAAGCACATTCCCGAAAACGCCTATCCGGAACAGTGGGATGTTATTGGCTTCGACAAGACGCTAAACGAGATCCTGACGCTTGAATTGCCGGTCCAGGATTGGGCGAAAGAAGAAGGAATTACCGACGAGGACGTGCGCGAGCGCATCACGCGCCGCGCCGACGAATGGATGGCGAGCAAGGTGGCCAAATGGGGCCCCGACGTCATGCGCTATGTCGAAAAATCGATACTGCTGCAGACGCTTGATCATCTCTGGCGCGAACATCTGGTGATGCTCGAACACCTGCGTCAGGTCATCGGCTTGCGCGGCTATGGTCAACGCGATCCGCTCAACGAATACAAGGCTGAAGCATTCTCGCTGTTCGAGGCAATGGTTTCGCATTTGCGCGAAGCGGTGACCGCGCAATTGATGCGCGTCGAAATTGTCCAGCAGCCGCCGGCCGAGGAGTCCTCCGCGCTGCCTTACATGGAGGCGCACAAGGTCGACCCGGCGACGGGCGAGGACGAAATGGCGCCGGCCTTGGCGCCGGCTCTGGCCGGCAACGGCAATGGCGCACAGATGCAGCGCAATTCAGATGACCCGTCGAGCTGGGGCAAGGTCGGCCGCAACGAACTTTGTCCCTGCGGGTCCGGCAAGAAATTCAAGCACTGCCACGGCAAATTCGCCTAAATTCCGCGCATCCCGTTTCTTCGCGAATTCATCCGCTTTCCAGGCGGTAGATGCCGGCTGTTCCGGTGCAGCCGGATTTTGCGCGAGATCAATGCGGCAAAGCCGCTCGGCAACCAAACTTCCCTTGTTGCATTATCAACCTGATTGGTTTGTTCCGGGGTGTAAGCATGCAAGTACCCCTTGAGATCGCCTTCCACAATATTGACTCGTCCGATTCCGCGGAATCAGCACATTCGCGATCATGTGCATCGTCTGGAACGGATATTTGGCCGCATGACGACCTGCCGGGTGCGGGTCGATCAGCGCAATCAGAATGCCAATGAAACCATTCCGCCGGTCGTGCATATCGAAATTTCCGTTCCTGGACACGAGGAAATTGTCGTCGCGCACGAGTCCGATCATCTGCAGCGAAAATATCAATCGCCCGATTTGCGCAATGCCATCAACGAGGCATTCCGCATCGCCGAGCGGCGTCTGAGCAAATACAAGGACAAGTTGACCGACCACGGTATCGCCGAGCGCGGGCACGAAGCGGCCCATGAATTCCGCGGGCAGATTGCCGAACTGACACCTGAACGGGATTTCGGTTACGTGATGACCAAGGAAGGCGGATTGCTCTATTTCCACCGCAACAGCATCATCAACGGCGACTTTGACCATCTCCGCCGCGGCGACGAGGTCACCTATGTGCAGCAGGACGGCGATACTGGTCCGACGGCAGCAAAGGTCCGGCCATCGCGAAATAGCCGGCGCTAGCGCGATTTTTGTTTTCCGAATTGGTCGGCGGCCAGTCGCTTGCGAAATGCGCGGTCGCGCTTGAGGTGCCACTCGCGGCTCATGGCGTGACGCCTGCTCGCGCAGCGTTCCGAATAGAGCAATATCCACTTGCGGCCACGTGTCGAGCGCGCACCTTTGCCGTCATTGTGCTGCGCCAGGCGGCGCGCGACATCGGAGGTCCAGCCAACATAAGTCAGGTGGCGCGTGGGGGTCAGAGTCCCGAGAACATAGACATAGCAGTCCATGCGAAGCCCGGCGTCGGCGCTCTGACCGTGTTCAGCGGAAACTGTTGAAGGTTCCGGCCGGCACGACCGGCTGTGCGCCGACAAGCAGGCCATTGTTGCTGGCGGGCGGCGTCGAATAGGCGGTACGGATTTCAGGCTGCGACGAGCGCGGCGGTTCGGCCTTCGCCGTTTGCTGCGGCGCTGGTTTCAGCGCCGGTGCATGCGGCGTTTCGGCCGCCGCCTTTGGCGCGGGTGCGGCCGTGACGGAGCCGTGCGCACGGGCGCGGATGCTGTATGTGCCGGTGCGGCGTGTTTGGGCTTTGCGGCCAGATCGGTGTTACGCGCTCGCAACTTGCTGCTGTTCCGGCGGTGGCGCCGAGGGTGCAGCCTCTGCCTTCGAGCCGCCGAACAGATTTCCGATCAGGCCGGTAATCGTGGTCGGATCCTCCGTGCGGCCGGCGCTTCGCCTTGTTTCGGCTGCGGCGCCGGTTGGGGCATCGGCACGCTCGCCATGACGACCGGCGCGCTGACAGCGGGCTGCGGCTTGGGGGCTTGAGCGCTCTGCGCGGGCGGGTTGTGGAATGCGGGGCAGCGCACCAGGCGCCACCGTATTGCCGGCGAGCTCGAGAGTTCGGCCGTTGTTGTCGAAATCATTGTGCGTCGAGAGCTTCGGCAGAATATCGGGTTCATGCCGCCGTCAATTCCGGCGCGGGAAGGAACTGTCTCCACGCCGCTCGCGATGTATTCGGCCATCTTGAACTGTTCTTGCCGGCGCTGATCAAGCACCGCATCCGCAATCGTCTTGTCGAGTTGATAGGCCGGGCAGGCGCCTTTCGGATTGAACGAGAGCGGTTTCGTCGCATTATCAGGCGGCGGCCGGATCGAAGACATAGTGCCTTTCGCAAACGGCGACCTTCGGCTCCTGATGCGTTGCGTTGAAATGGTCGTAGCCCTCTTTCAACATTTTCCAGAACGCGAAGTTCGGATTGTTGCGGTGCTTGGCCATGTTCAGCGCGGTCATGCGGAACGGAAAGGCCTCAAGCTGGAACGCCTTCTGGCCGCCGAAGAATGACTCGCGCGCGAGCGCGTAGATTTCCTGGATCTGCTCGTCGGTCATCGCGTAGCAGCCGCGCGAGGAGCAGTCGCCGTGCACCATCAGCTCGGAGCCGGTGTAGCCCATCGCACGGTCATAGGCGTTGGGAAACCCTGTATTGAAAGCAAGATAGTAATTCGAGTTCGGATTCATCTGCCCCGGCGTGATGGTGTAGAAGCCCTCCGGCGCCTGGCGGTCGCCTTCTTTTTTCTTCGGGCCGAGATCGCCGGACCAGCGGCAGATCGGATAGGTCTTGAGCAGCGCGTATTCGCCGTCGCGATTCTTTTTCCAGATCTCCAGCTCCGCCTCTTCCTTGAAGATGCGGGCGAGGATCGGGGATTCCTTGTCCATATTCTTCGTCGCGATTTCCGCGACCATTTTTTCGGAGAGCGGAGCCTGCGCGCGGCCGGTCGGGACAATGTTCTCGGCGTCGCAACCCGCAAGCGCAATGGCCGCGGCAACAGCCGCAGACGCTAACAGCGCGCGAGCGAAAGGTCGGTCTCAAACCTGGTACTCCCCGAAGGGGCGGGCCCCTCATTGAGTAATCGTTATCCTTAAGATGTGGCATCCGCAAGGCGATCTGCTCCGTTGTCGGGTACCGCTAAGCCTATGGTAAATCGAAAGTAAATCGCTACCCCCCGACTAGCCGGCGACGCGTCCCATGTTGAGGAACTTGTCGCGTCGCTGTTTTCTGATCGCGTCGCGGTCGAGTCCCGCGCAATTCCGCAAAGGCACTGGCGATAGCTTCACCGGCCACGGCGATGGCGGCCTGTGGATCGCGATGCGCGCCGCCGCTCGGTTCGGGGACAATGCTGTCGATTACGCCGAAGCGCACCATGTCCTGAGCCGTGATCTTCATGTTGGTCGCCGCTTCCTGCGCCTTGGTGGTGTCGCGCCAAAGGATCGAGGCGGCCCCTTCCGGCGAGATCACGCTGTAGATGGCATGCTCGAGCATCAGGACGCGATTGGCCGTCGCGATCGCGATGGCACCGCCGGATCCGCCTTCGCCGAGGATGACGGCGACGTTCGGCACGCCCAAGCGACAGGCATGTGTCGGTCGACCGCGCGATCGCTTCAGCCTGGCCGCGCTCTTCGGCGCCAATGCCGGGATAGGCACCGGCCGTGTCCACCAGCGCAATCACGGGAATGCCGAAACGGTCGGCCATTTCCATCAAGCGTACGGCCTTTCGATATCCTTCCGGGCGCGCCATGCCGAAATTGTGCTTGAGCCGGCTTTCGGTGTCGGCGCCTTTCTCGTGGCCAATGACGCACACGCTCTCGCCGCGGAATCGTCCGAAGCCGCCGACGATCGCGGGATCGTCCCCGAACTTGCGGTCGCCCGCGAACGGAATGAAATCCGTGATCAGCCCGGTAATGTAATCGAGGCAGTGCGGGCGTTGCGGATGACGCGCCACCTGAGTTTTCTGCCAGGGCGTAAGATCTGCATACAGTTCCTTCAAAGCCTGCGCGGCTTTCACTTCAAGGTGGCTGATCTCTTCGCTGATCGCGACGGCGTTTCCGGTCTCACCCATTGCGCGCAATTCCTCGACCTTGGCCTCCAATTCGGCCACTGGTTTTTCAAAGTCGAGATAACTTCGCATTGGGATCCGCGATGGGTCTGTTTTCGGGCGAAGTGACGTGGGCAAAGCCTTTAAGTCAAGCAAAACGGGTTAATTTCGCTTTTACCGATGCTTTTGGCTAGCCATCGGCCAAAGGATGAAGGTCGCGCACGAGTGTTTTCAGGCGTTCTTCCAGGACATGCGTATAGATTTGCGTGGTCGAGATATCGGCATGTCCAAGAAGTGTCTGCACGACACGGAGATCTGCGCCGTTGTGCAGCAGATGGCTGGCGAAGGCGTGGCGCAGCACATGTGGGCTCAGGCGCGCGGGTTGAATTCCGCACGCCGTTCCGAGCGACTTGAGCTCGCGTGCAAAATGCTGTCGCGTGAGATGACCCGTCTCCCCAAACGAGGGGAACAGCCATTTTGATTGGGTGCCGCCCTCGGTCTTGCCGCGCAATTCGAGGTACTCCGCCATGGTTTTTTTGGCTTGCTTGTTGAGCGGCACAAGCCGTTCCTTGCCGCCCTTGCCGCGAACGACAAGCATGCGCTGATCCCGCCGCGCGGCTGACGCCGGCAGTGCCACCAGCTCGGACACGCGCAGGCCGGTTGCGTAGACGACTTCCAGCAGACACAGAAGACGCGCGGCTCGCAGTCGCTGGGCCGGCGGGCTGATCGGTCTTCTCGCTGTTCGCGCGGGCCTGCTTGAGAAGCGCATCGACGTCGGCGATCGAGAGCACCTTCGGAAGGGGGCGCCCGCGTTTCGGACCTTCGAGTACCGCGGCAGGATCGTCCTTGCGTTTGCCCTCCGCGTACAGGAAACGGAATAGCTGGCGCACGGCGGACAATCGTCGCGCCAGCGATGACGATTTGAAGCCTCGTTCGGAAAGGCTGGCGAGAAAATCGCGCAGGGCATCTGTCGTCGCGGCGGCAATTGACTTGCCTGACGCTCGCAGATGCGCCGATAGATCCTCGAGGTCGTTGCGGTAGGCAGCAAGGGTGTTCTGGCCGGCGCCGCGCTCGGCCGCCAGCATGTCGAGGAACAGTTCGACCAGCGCTTCGTCGGACGCTTTTGGCCGGCGGCTCATCGCCTTGCCTCGCTCCGCTCGTCAGTGATTTTTGAGAAACTTGTCAGGGGGAACCGTGACGATGATTTCGCGCGGCTTGTATTTGACAAAGGTGGCAAGCGAAAACACCGCGCCATAGGCGAGGCCGCCGAGCAGACCGAAAAGCATCAGAAATCTGAATAAACTCGGCATGACCAATTCCGGCAGTCGTTCGACCGGGCGCACGCGGTTTCAGGCGAGTTACGACCACGTTCCGGAACCGCTGACAAGACCGCCCGTGCGGTTGCTGATATATGGAACCGAGGATTCGCTTTGGAAGATAGCATGGTTAACGGTGCTGCTCAAAAACCTGCGGAAAACGGCCTGGATTCGGCCGTCGTCCACGCGCTCGGCAGCCGCTCCATCGTGCTCATCGGTATGATGGGCGCGGGCAAGTCGTCGATCGGCCGCAGACTGGCTGCCCGTCTCGGAATTCCTTTCGTCGATGCCGACACGGAAATTGAAAGTGCGGCGGGCATGACCATTCCGGAAATTTTCGATAAGCATGGCGAACCCTATTTTCGCGCGGGCGAAGCGCGCGTGATCGCGCGCTTGCTCGACAACGGGCCGCAGGTTCTTGCGACCGGCGGCGGTTCGGTGATGGATCCGCAGACGCGTGCCCTGATCGGCGAGAAAGGCATCTCGGTCTGGCTCAGGGCCGACATTGACTTGCTGCTGAAGCGGACGAAGCGCCGCAACGACCGGCCGCTGGCGGAAAGGATCAAGGATCTGTTGCCCGCAGCGCGAACCTGTATACGCCCAGGCCGATATCGTCGTGTCAGTCGCGCGACGAGCCGCATGACACGATAATCAACGAGATCATGCTGGAGTTGCAGAAGTGTCTCGGTCTCGGCGCGGGGAAGCCAGCCATGACGGCGCCGCTGCGACAGGGCGAGCCGATCGTGGTGCCGGTAGCGCTTGGTGCGCGTTCCTATGACATCGTCATTGGTCGTGGAATTCTTCGCAGCCTTGGCGAGCGGATCAAGTCCTTGCGTGCCGGCGCGCGGGTCGCCATCGTGAGCGACGAAAGCGTTGCCGCGCATCATCTTGCGCTGCCGAGGCCGCGCTCAAGTCCGCGTCCGTCGATAGCGCACGCATCATCGTGCCTGCGGGAGAGAGTTCGAAGAGCTATGCAACCTTCGAAAAAGTCTGCGAGGCGATCATCGAGCGCGTATCGAGCGCAATGATCTTGTCGTGGCGCTCGGTGGCGGCGTGATCGGCGATCTTGCCGGTTTTGCGGCTTCGTGCGTGCGGCGCGGACTCGATTTCGTGCAGGTCCCCACGTCGCTGCTCGCGCAAGTCAACTCATCGGTAGGCGGCAAGACCGGCATCAATTCGCGCCAGGGCAAAAATCTGATCGGCGCATTTCATCAGCCGGCACTGGTTGTCGCCGATACCGCCTTGCTTGACACCTTGCCGAAGCGCGAGTTTCGCGCCGGCTACGCCGAAGTTGCCAAATATGGGCTGCTCGGCGATGCCGCATTCTTCGCCTGGCTCGAAAAGAACTGGCAGGACGTCTTTGCCGGAGGGCCGGCGCGGGAGCATGCCATTGCGGTTTGTTGCCGCGCCAAGGCGGGCATCGTGGCACGCGACGAACGCGAAACCGGCGAGCGCGCGCTGCTCAATCTGGGGCACACCTTCGGCCACGCACTGGAAGCCGGCTGCGGATTTTCCGATCGTTTGCTGCACGGGGAGGCGGTCGCCCTCGGCATGGTGCTGGCGTTCGAATTTTCGGCGCGCAAGGGCTTGGTTACGGCCGCGGATCCGGATCGGGCGGCGGCGCATATTGCGGCGGTAGGTCTGCCCACCCATCTCAAGGACGTGCAGGGCGGCGTGCCGCGGCCATCGACGTCATGATGGATCTGATCGCCCAGGACAAGAAAGTAAGACGCGGCGCGCTCACTTTTATACTGGTGCGCGGCATTGGGCGCGCTTTCGTCGAAAGCAATATCGATGCGGCCGAGCTGCGAACGTTTTTGACCGGCAAGATGACTGGTGCATGATTTCGGAAGAAACCATGCACCGAAATAGAATCCGATGACCGCGAACGACTGGCTTTCCCTAGTCATTGTCCTGCTCTGCCTGCTGCTTTCTGCATTTTTTGCCGGCAGCGAAACGGCGCTGACCGCCTCTTCGCGCGCCAGCATGGCGCGACTGGAGAAACACGGAAATCGCGGTGCCAGCATCGTCAACCGCCTACTGGAACAACGCGAGCGGCTGCTCGGCGCGCTGCTGTTCGGCAATAACGCGGTCAATATTGCGGCATCGGCCCTCGCAACCGGCGTGCTGTTGGCCTGGTTCGGCAATGCCGGCGTCGTCTACGCGACCGTGGTGATGACGGTTGTCGTCGTCGTGTTCTCCGAGATTCTGCCGAAGACGGCGGCATTCAATGCGCCTGATCGCATTGCGCTGGCGGTGGCGCGCCCGATTTACTGGTTCGTCAAATTGTTCGGCCCGGTATTGATGGCCGTTGAGGCGCTGGTGCGATGGCTGCTCAAGCACGTCGGCATGACGGTAGGCGACGATCAGCAGGTGCTGTCGGCGCGCGAGGAATTGCGTGGCGCCGTCGATCTGCTGCATCAGGAAGGCGACGTGGAAACGCTCGACCGCGACATGTTTGGCGGCGTGCTCGATTTGCGCGAACTGGTGGTTTCCGATGTGATGATCCATCGCACCAACATGATCACGCTCGACGCCGATGATCCATCCGACGAGATTGTCAATGCGGTCATCGCTTCGCCGGTCACGCGCCTGCCGTTGTGGCGCGGCAATCCCGAAAACATCGTCGGTATCCTGCACGTGAAAGACCTGCTGCGCGCGCTGCACGCTGTCGACGGTGATGCCGCAAAGGTCGACATTGCGGCGTTGATGACGCCGCCGTGGTTCGTGCCCGACACCCGGCCCGTTTCGGAACAGCTCAAGGCGTTTCGGCGCCGCAAGACGCCGTTTGCGCTGGTGGTGGATGAATATGGCGAAGTCGAAGGGCTGGTGACGCTCGAGGATATCCTCGAGGAAATCGTCGGAGACATCACTGACGAGCACGATGTCGCCATGCCGGGAGTGCGGCGCCAGCCCGACGGGTCGGTGAATGTCGATGGCGCAGTACCGGTGCGCGACCTCAACCGCGTCATGGATTGGAATTTGCCTGACGATGAAGCAACGACCATTGCCGGGCTGGTTATTCACGAAGCGCGTTCGATTCCCGAAGTGGGGCAAAGCTTCACATTTCACGGATTCCGTTTCAGGGTTTTACGCAGAGCGCGCAACCGCATCACGGCGTTGCGCATTCAGCCCTTGCCGCGAAAACAGGCGATGCAGGCAATCTGAAGATCGCTCATGCGTGTCTTTATTCGGCCCGATTCCGGCCTGAGCTGGACTGAGCGGAAGGAAGTGGAGCGTTCAGGCGCTGCCTTCTCCAGGCGCGGATGCGTGAATCGCGAGTGCGTGGACGCTGCCGGCCAGCTCGGTTGACAGCAATTGATTAATCATGCGGTGACGTTCAATCCGGCTCTTCCCTTTAAATGCATCCGACACGATATAAACGCGATAATGAGTTTGCCCCCCCGGCCGATGTCCGGCATGCCCTTCATGTTGGTGTGATTCGTCCTCGACTTCGAGGCTTTGCGGCGCGAAAGCCTCGGTCAACTTCTTTGTGATGATATCGGCGGTTCGCATTCCGACCGCTTAGGAGAGGCCAGCTCGGTGGTCAATGTAGGATTTATGTTCCCATGCCACGATCAAGTCTTGAATGGGTCACCTGCAACAGCGCATAATGTTCGGTCATGAAATTCAACTCGCCCCTTTTTGACCGCATTCGGGTCAAGCCGGAAAAAGACCGCCGCCCCAAGACGGGTGGTCCCGGTTGCGAGTGGCATGGCTGCAAGGAAAAGGCAACGCATCGCGCCCCCAAAGGCCGCGGCCGCGAAAAAGACTATTGGCGCTTCTGCCTAAATCACGTGCGCGAATACAACCAGGCATACAATTTTTTTGCCGGCATGAGCGACGCAGCGGTGATGGCGTATCAAAAAGATGCGCTGACCGGTCATCGCCCGACCTGGAAAATGGGAACCGGCAAAGGCGCGGCGCGGCCAGATTTGCGTGCCTTTGGCAGCCACGCCGATCCATTTGGACTGTTCGGTGAGGGGGTGCGGGCGGAACAGCAGGCCCGCGCGGAAGCGCGTCCGATTCGAAATGCCGAGCGGAAAGCGCTCGACACGCTGGGTCTCGACATTGGGGCCACCTCGCAGCAGGTGAAGACCCGTTTCAAGGAACTGGTAAAGCGCCACCATCCCGACGCCAATGGCGGAGACCGTTCCACCGAAGATCGCCTGGTGGAAATCATCCAATCGTACAACTACCTGAAATCGGTGGGATTTGCCTGATTGGCCGGCGGGTCCCGCCGCTCAACCCAGCTCCGCCTTTCGGACAGGGCTGACCATCCCTATCTTATTGAAATAATTGATGGTGCCATTCGTGGCGGGCGGGTTTTTCGCTGCGCTGGCCTCTGCTAAGTTGCCGCCGCCATCAGCCGGACCGTACGAATCGGACCGCATCAGGGGCTTCGGCATTCCGAAGCCACGGAGGATCAATGACCGCCGCAGTACAAGAAATTGCCGGGCTGCCCGATATGAAGGTGTCGGTTCGGCAGGTTTTCGGAATCGACAGTGACATGGAAGTGCCGGCCTACTCCAAGGCTGATGAGCACGTGCCCGAATTCGACGCCGACTATCGCTTCGACCGCCCAACAACACTCGCCATACTTGCCGGATTTTCGAAAAACCGGCGTGTCATGGTCACGGGTTACCACGGCACCGGCAAGTCGACGCATATCGAGCAGGTTGCCGCGCGGCTCAATTGGCCTTGCGTGCGCGTCAATCTCGACAGTCATATCAGCCGCATTGATCTGATCGGCAAGGACGCCATCGTGATCAAGGAAGGCCAGCAGATCACCGAATTCCGCGAAGGCATTTTGCCATGGGCGCTGCAGAACAACGTCGCGCTTTGTTTCGACGAGTATGATGCCGGACGACCTGACGTCATGTTCGTTATTCAACGCGTGCTGGAGGCGTCGGGCCGCCTCACGCTGCTCGACCAGAGCAAGGTGATCAAGCCGCATCCGGCCTTCCGGTTGTTCGCCACCGCCAACACGGTGGGCCTCGGCGACACGTCGGGCCTGTATCATGGCACGCAGCAGATCAATCAGGGCCAGATGGACCGGTGGTCGATCGTCACCACGCTCAATTATCTGCCGCATGACAATGAAGTTGAAATCGTGCTCGCGAAGGCGAAGCACTATCGCAATGAGCAAGGTCGCGATATCGTCAACAAGATGGTGCGGGTCGCCGACCTGACACGTAATGCATTCATGAACGGCGACATCTCGACGGTGATGAGCCCGCGTACCGTGATCACCTGGGCGGAGAATTCCGAGATTTTCAACGATATTGGTTTTGCCTTCAGGCTCACCTTTCTCAATAAGTGCGATGAGCTTGAGCGGCCGATCGTCGCTGAATTCTATCAACGCTGCTTCGGCGTCGAACTTCCGGAATCGTCCGTGAACGTCGCGCTGTCCTGATATTTGCCTCGCCCCAGGCGGGCGAGAGAGACGAGCAATGGCTTCCAACATCAAGACCAAGCCGTCGTCGAAAGAATCGCCCGCCGAACCGTTCAAGCGGGCGGTGACGGGATGTCTGCGCGCGCTCGCGCGCAAGCCGGAACTCGAAGTTGCGTTTGCGGCCGAGCGGCCCGGACTGATGGGCGGCAAGGTCCGGCTGCCGGAACCGCCCCGCAAGCTCGGAAAAGCAGAAGCGGCAATCGTGCGCGGGCATGCCGATTCGATCGCGTTGCGGCTGGCCTGCCACGATACGGCGATGCATCGCCGTCTGCAGCCGGCGGGCCAGCAGGCTCGGGCCGTGTTCGAGGCGGTGGAGCAGGCGCGCGTCGAGGCGATCGGCGCGCGGCGCATGGACGGCGTCGCGCAAAATCTCACTGCAATGCTCGACGAACGCTTTCATCGCAGCAAATTCGACGAGATCACCGACCGCGCCGACGCGCCGATCGAGGACGCACTGGCGCTCATGGTCCGCGAACGGCTTACCGGAATGGCACCGCCGCCGGCGGCCAAGCGGTTGGTCGATCTCTGGCGCCCGCTGATCGAAGAACGCGCCGGGCGCGATCTCGACCGGCTCGAAAACCTGGTCGAGGACCAACGGCAGTTTGGCGATGTCGTCCATGATCTGCTCGACGCTCTCGAAATGGGCGAAGACCGCAGCCACGATTCCGAAGACGAGGAAGACGAAGGCGAGGAAGACCGCCGCAAGCAGGAAACCGGCGAGGACGGCGAGGCGGCGGATTCAGACGAGATGCAGCGCATGAGTGCGGAGGACACCGAAGTGTCTTCCGATGATATGCCCGACGCTGCTGCCGAAGCGGCAGAAGCGCCGACGGCCGATATGGCCGATGACACCGATATGGGCGATGCGGAGACTCCCGGCGAGCCGCAACGGCCGCGTCATTTCGGTGCCAACGAACCGCGGGGCCCCGATTATCGCGCTTTTACGGCGAAATTCGACGAGACCATTGCGGCCGAAGATCTTTGCGAGACCGAAGAACTCGATCGCCTGCGGGGCTATCTCGACAAGCAACTCTCTCATCTGCAGGGAGTCGTGGCACGCCTCGCCAACCGCCTGCAGCGCCGCCTGATGGCACAGCAGAATCGTTCCTGGCAGTTCGACTTGGAGGAAGGTCAGCTCGATCCGGCACGCCTGTCTCGCGTGATTATCGATCCGCTGCATCCGCTATCCTTCAAGGCGGAAAAGGATACTGAATTCCGCGACACCGTTGTGAGCCTGCTGCTCGACAATTCCGGCTCGATGCGTGGACGCCCGATTACGGTTGCTGCGACCTGTGCCGACATTCTTGCGCGCACCCTCGAGCGATGCGGCGTGAAGGTCGAAATCCTCGGGTTCACGACACGGGCGTGGAAGGGCGGGCAATCGCGCGAGCACTGGCTCACGGCCGGGAAGCCGGCCAATCCAGGCCGGCTCAATGACCTGCGACACATCATTTACAAATCGGCCGACGCGCCGTGGCGGCGTGCGCGCAAGAATCTCGGACTGATGATGCGAGAGGGCCTTCTGAAGGAGAATATCGACGGCGAGGCTCTCGACTGGGCGCATAAGCGTTTGCTGGCGCGCACCGAACAGCGAAAGATCCTCATGATGATTTCCGACGGAGCGCCGGTCGATGATTCGACGCTGTCGGTAAACCCCGGCAACTATCTTGAGCGCCACTTGCGCTGGGTGATTGAGGAGATCGAGACCCGATCGCCCGTGGAATTGATTGCGATCGGCATTGGTCACGATGTGACGCGGTATTACCGGCGCGCAGTCACGATTGTCGATGCCGAAGAGCTCGGCGGGGCAATGACCGAGAAGCTGGCCGAACTTTTCGAAGAGCATGCCGCGGCCGAGCGGCCAGGTCCGCGCGTCCGCAGGCGCGTCGCTTGAGTCGCGCGCGTATGCGTTGGCTCTCCGCCACCATTGTTGCCTGTCTTTTCGTTGTTGGCTTTATCACCCTTGCCGAAGCAGTGCGTGTCAGCAGGGCTGCCGGTTCGGTTGCAATCAAAGCGACATCAATTACTTCGTTCGACAACCGCGACCCTTCAAAGACACGTTTCGGCACACTCGAATTTCGCGGAGGCCTTGTGCTCACCTCCAAGGACGAAGCCTTCGGCGGCATTTCGGCTATCCATATGGAATCGGATGGCGCACATTTCCTTGCTGCCACCGACCAGGGCTCCTGGCTGCGCGGGCGGATCGAATATCGCGATGGAAGGCCGGCCGGCATTGCCGATGCCGAAATGGCGCCGATCCTCGGATCCGATGGCAAGCCACTGGCGTCACACGGCTGGTACGACGTCGAGTCCCTCACTGAACGTGACGGCATTGTTTACATCGGCATCGAACGCGTAGAGCAGATTGTACGATTCGATTATCGCCGCGATGGTCTACTTGCACGCGGCCGCGCAATCGACGTGCCTGCCGAATTCAAGACATTTACCTACAACAAAAGTCTGGAATGTCTGACGGCGCCGCGCGAAGGCGCGCTCGCGGGTGAGTTGATTGCGATAACCGAGCACAGCCTCGACAGCGCCGGAAATCTGCGTTCGTTTGTGCTGGGCGGCGAACATACCGCGCACTTCAGTGCCAAACGCAGTGACGACTTTGACGTGAGCGACTGCACGATCCTTTCCGGAAACGATCTTCTGCTCCTTGAACGCCGCTATTCGCCGGCGCGAGGCGTTGCCATGCGCATTCGCCGCATTCCGCTGGCGGATGTGAAAGCCGACGCGATCGTTGATGGTCCTGCGATGATCGAGGCTGATCTCGGCTACCAGATCGACAACATGGAGGGCATTGCCGTCCATCGCAATGCGGCGGGCGAGACAATCATCACGTTGGTATCAGACGATAATTTCTCGGTGATCCAGCGCAGCCTGCTGCTGCAGTTCGCGGTGGTGGGCGAGTGAACGCTCGCGTCCATACAGTCATCACGGGGGAAGCCCCGCAAAGACAGCCCGCAAGTCCACGCTCTTTGATTAGCCCGCGGCGCCTTCGCGCTTTTTCACGATCTGGCGCTTGATTTCCAGCACCCGCGGCGCAAGCTCGTCGTCCTTGGCCTTGAGCAGAAACGCATCAAGCCCGCCACGATGGTCGACAGTCTTGAGGGCATTGGCTGAAACACGCAACCGGATCCGGCGGCCCAGCGTGTCGGAAATCAGCGTGACGTTCCTCAAATTCGGGAGGAACCGCCTCTTGGTTTTGATGTTGGAGTGGCTCACCTTGTGGCCGACCAGTGGTTTCTTACCGGTCAGGTCGCAACGCCATGACATGGCTCATTCCTCAAAAAATCACCGCGCGCAGGCGCCGGTTCGGGTCAAGCTTCTGGGCTAGGACGGCCGGACGTATAGAGAGCAGTGCTAAAAGCGTCAAGCCGAGCATTTGGAAGCAAAATAGAGGCTTTTTGAGCAACGGGGCGGGCGAACACAGATTTGACCAAATCCGCGCCGACGAGATGACCCCGGTGCCGCCTGTCACTCGTTAACTGTGCTGGTGCTGTCCAGCGCATGAAGAACCCTCGGATGTTGGACCGCGTTACGGATGATATGCCTGCTGGCCGCCGAACGTCGGCTTGTGAGGCCGCGCGGAAGGATCGGGTTTTGCGACACGTTGCACAATTCTTCCTGCTTGCATCGGGCGTGCTGGCCGTGGTCGCAATTGGTTCGGTCGTTCCAGCCAGTGCCCAGGGCCGCCTTGAGGCCCGCTATTCGGCAACGCTCGCCGGCATTCCGATCGGAAAAGGCAACTGGGCCATTGACGTTTCCGACACGCAGTACACCGCCTCGATCAATGGGGCGACGTCCGGGTTATTGCGCGCATTCACCGGCGGAGAAGGCAATGCCACAGCGCATAGTACGTTGAACGGGGGACGGGTTTTGTCCTCGATATATGTGTCGACCATCAGCAGCCGCAAGAAAACCGATTCGATCCACATCACGATCAGCAACGGCGACGTGAAAGAACTCAAGGTCGATCCGCCGCAGGATGTTGACCCTGATCGGGTGCCGATCACCGAAGCGCATCAACATGGCGTTCTTGATCCGATGACGGCCTCAATTGTGCGTGTGCCGGGGAATGGGGACGTGCTCTCGCCGGAGGCTTGCCACCGCACCCTGGCGGTCTTCGACGGCCGGTTACGCTACGACTTGCAATTCACCTTCAAGCGGATGGACAAGGTCAAGGCCGCCAAGGGCTATGCCGGACCCGTCGTGGTTTGCGCGGCGTATTTCTCGCCGGTCGCCGGCTATATTCCATCCCGCGCATCGATCAAATACCTCTCCAAGCAGCGCGAGATGGAAGTATGGCTTGCGCCGGTTGCCGGCACGCGCGTTTTGGTGCCATTCCGCGCGCAGGGGCCTACGCCAATCGGACAAGCGGTGCTCGAGGCCTCCGAATTCACCTCGGTTCCGGTTCCGAACCGGGCGTCAGTCAATGGTACGAAGACGCAGTGACACGCAATCGTCCTTGACTCTTCGGCTGCGAGGCGTGTCTGCCGCGCTGTTAACGTTTGAGAGGACAAAACGCGCTTGAATCAGATCCGCGCTACTCCATCTTGTAGCTGCAGGTGAAACGCTTCCCAGATGTCGCCGTGAACGAATCCATACAGGCCCTGAGTCAGTGATTCGGGCGCGATTCGTTCCAGAGTCGTTCTAATGCTTAACCACGCCCATGTTGACCGTCGCATTGTGATACAGGCAGAGCCTGTGGCAGAGCTCATTGTCGGCTCTGACGCCGGTCTGGACGCGTAATGGCCATTACTTTTTCCCCGCAGCCTGCCCGAGCATCCCGAGCCCGAGGCGCAGGCGTGACGGCGGTCCTCGGGCCCACCAATACGGGCAAAACCCATCTCGCCATCGAGCGCATGCTGGCCCATTCCTCGGGGATGATCGGGCTGCCGCTGCGGCTACTCGCGCGCGAGGTCTACAACAAGGTTGCCGATCGGGTGGGCAAGGATGCGGTCGCGCTCATCACCGGCGAGGAGAAGATCAAGCCGCCGAATCCGCGGTTCTGGGTATCGACCGTCGAGGCAATGCCGCGCGATCTTGATGTCGCGTTCCTGGCGATCGATGAAGTCCAGCTCGGCGCCGATTTCGAGCGCGGACACGTCTTTACCGATCGCATGCTCAACGCACGCGCCCGCGAAGAAACCTTGGTGCTGGGGGCGGCCACGGTGCGTCCGATGGTCGAAAGGCTGTTGCCGGGCGCGCACGTGATCAGCAGGCCCCGGCTGTCGACACTCACCTACGCCGGAGAGAAAAAACTCACGCGGCTGCCGCCGCGATCGGCGATCGTCGCATTTTCCGCCGATGAAGTTTACGCAATCGCCGAGTTGATCCGCCGTCAGCGCGGGGGCGCCGCCGTCGTACTCGGAGCACTCTCTCCGCGCACGCGCAATGCGCAAGTAGCGCTGTATCAGTCCGGCGACGTCGACTACCTCGTGGCGACCGACGCGATCGGGATGGGGCTCAATCTTGATGTCGATCACGTTGCCTTTGCCTCGGATCGGAAGTTCGACGGCTATCAGTTCCGCAAGCTCAACCCCGCCGAACTGGCGCAGATTGCGGGACGCGCCGGGCGCGCGACGCGCGACGGCACCTTTGGCACGACGGGGCGGTGCGACCCCTTCGAACTGGATCTGGTGCAAGCGCTCGAAAGTCATACATTCGAGCCGATCCGGCTCCTGCAGTGGCGCAATGCCGATCTTGATTTTGCGTCGATCGGCGCATTGCAGGCTTCGCTTGCTGCGACGCCGAACGAGCAGGGGTTAACGCGCGCGCCGACCGGCGAGGACATTCTGGTCCTGGAACATGCCGCTCGCGACGAAGACGTGCGCGGACTTGCACGTACCGTGCGCGGATATTTCGCGTTTATGGGAGATCTGCCAGGTTCCCGACTATCGCAAAATCGCGCCCGCAACACATGCCGAATTGGTCGTAACCCTCTATGGATTCCTGATGCGAGAGGGTAACATCCCTACCGATTGGTTCGCTCGCCAGGTTTCTCTTGCCGACCGAACCGAGGGCGACATCGATACTCTCTCCAACCGGATCGCGCATGTCAGGACCTGGACTTACGTTGCCAACCGGCCCGATTGGCTTGCCGATCCGGAGCATTGGCAGGGTGTCACGCGTACCGTCGAAGATAAACTGTCGGATGCGTTGCATGAGCGTTTGGCGGAACGTTTCGTCGACCGGCGCACCAGCGTGTTAATGCGGCGGCTCCGAGAAAACGCAATGCTTGAAACCGAAATTGGAAAGTCTGGCGAGGTCAAGGTTGAAGGCCACGTCATCGGGCGACTAGATGGTTTCATGTTTGCGCCGGATGCATCGGCCGCGGGATCGGAGGCCAAGGCGCTCAATGCCGCCGCGCAGAAGGCGCTTGCCGGCGAGATAGAAACGCGCGCGACGAAACTCTCACAGGCTTCGAACGATCAAATTGTGCTGGCGGCTGACGGCGCCTTGCGCTGGACCGGCGACCTCGTCGGCAAGCTGATTGCCGGCGACGACACTCTGCGTCCGCGGGTCCGTGTCATCGGCGACGACCACCTGACCGGGCCGGCCCGCGAACTCGTACAGAACAGGCTGGATCTCTGGCTCAAGACGCATATCGAGAAATTGCTTGCCCCGATTTTTTCGCTCGCGGCGGCGGAAGACATCACCGGAATGGCGCGCGGCGTCGCATTCCAGCTTGTTGAATCCCTGGGCGTGCTCGAGCGGCAAAAAGTTGCGGAGGAAGTCAAAGGCCTCGACCAGCCTGCCCGCGCGACGTTGCGCAAATATGGTGTGCGCTTTGGCGCCTATCACATCTACCTTCCGGCGCTGCTCAAGCCCGCGCCGCGCTCGCTGGCGACGCAATTGTGGGCCATCAAGCATGAGAGCCCTGATGCGAAAGGCGTCGGCGATCTCCTGCATCTCGCCGCCAGCGGAAGAACGTCAATTCCGGTCGACCCGGAGACGCCCAAAACGCTCTACCGTACCGCGGGCTATCGCATTTGCGGCGAGCGCGCGGTGCGCGTTGATATTCTCGAACGACTTGCCGACCTCATTCGTCCCGCCTTGTCGTGGCGCGAGGGCGCGCCCGGGCCCAAACCTGATGGTGTATTCGACGGCCGCAGCTTTCTTGTCACCGGTGCGATGACGTCGCTCACCGGCGCATCGGGAGAGGACTTTGCTTCGATCCTGCGATCGCTCGGCTATCGAATGGACCGCAAGCCGAAGCCGGCTGATGTGGCTGCACCGGCGCCGGGCGTCGCATCAACAGCCGCCGAGGCAGCAGAACAGCCGGCACCAGGCGACGATGCGGTGGCGTCGGCAGCGGAAGCGGCACCGGCACCGGTAGAGACGTCGCCTTCAGAATCCGTTCCTGTCGAAAATGATTCAAGCGCGCCGGCTGCCGAAGCGCCGTCACGCTCCTTGCTGCCCGAGCCCGAATTCGTTGCGTCCGAAACGGCGCTGCCGGTGCAAGAGGCCGCAGCAGCTGCGAGCAATACCGAAAACGTTCCTGCGCAAGCCGCCGTACCGGCTGAGACGAAAGTGGCCGAGGAGCCGGCTTTCATTGAAGTGTGGCGGCCGGCCGGCCGCTCCGAGCGCAGGCCGCATCGCCCGCGCAGGCAACCTCGTCCGCAGTCAGACCGTGGCGAGCGAATTCCGCGGCTGCAGCCACAACACCGCCGGAAGGAGTGGCTGTATCGGAGCCGTTTCGCCGGATAGTGCGCAGCCGCCGCACACCCAGCAGCGGCCGCGCCATGAGCGCGGCGACCGGCCGGATCGCGAGAAACGCCAGGACCGCGTCCAGCGTCAGCAACGGTCGGAGCGGCAAGTCAATCGCAACGAACGGCAGGACCGGGGTCCGCGCCGGGAGCGCCCGCGTCGCGACCGTGAGGACCGGATCGATCGTGCCGAACGCGAGCAGTATTATGCCAAGCCGTTTGGCAGCGGGTCCGGCGGACGTGACAAGCAGCCGGATCCCAATTCTCCGTTCGCCAAGCTCGCCGCGCTCAAACAGCAGCTTGAACAGGGCGCCAAAGAGCCATCTTGAGCGACAGAGTCCGGACAGCGCGACCGTCAACGCATCGATAAGTGGCTCTGGCATGCGCGCGTGGTGCGCACGCGCACCGCCGCCGCCGCGCTCGTCACTGCCGGCTTTGTGCGGGTGAATGGGAAGCGCATGACGTGCGCAAGTCACCCGGTACGAATTGGCGATGTAGTGACCGTTGCGCTCGATCGCTCAGTGCGGGTGATGCGGATTGAGCGCCTGTGCGAGAGGCGGGGCGGTGCGCAGGCGGCACAAGCGCTTTACCGTGATTTGACAACGAGTTCCGGGGCTGGGGCCTGCACCTTTTCGGGCAGTGACCATAAGGTTTCGGCGCCGGCACGGTAAGCCAGCCAAAGACGCGTGGCGATGTCGCTCAGCCACGACGCGTAACCATGGCGTGCACACCGGTTGCGGCCTATCTGTCCTTACGTTAGGCAGCCTTCAGGAGTAGCCGTCCGGAGTGGGGAATGACCTACGTCGTTGTCGAAAACTGCATTAAATGCAAATACATGGACTGCGTGGAAGTCTGTCCGGTTGACTGCTTCTACGAAGGCGAAAATATGCTCGTCATCCATCCGGACGAGTGCATCGATTGTGGTGTGTGCGAGCCGGAATGCCCGGCCGAGGCAATTAAGCCGGATACTGAGGCTGGCCTCGAAAAGTGGCTTGAACTGAACGCTGAATACGCCAAGACCTGGGCCAACATCACGGTCAAAAAGGAAGCTCCCGCCGACGCCAAGGATTGGGACGGGGTGCCGGACAAGTTCAAGCGCTTCTTTTCGCAGAAATCCGGAACCGGTGACTGACGGCTTGGACCCGCGACAATCGGCCGATTTGCTGCGGCGCGATGTCACCCCCGCTGGAAGTGTTAACCGATTCGCGAAAATGATAATTTGTTGCATCGGAATTGGGGGTAGCGCCCCTCATAAGGCTTTGATTCCGCCTAAAAATGTGCTATATATGTAAAAAATGGACAGGAACGACGTAGCCACCGTTACGCTCCCCATTCGGGAGCCTTATTTTTCGGTGGCGAGGTTCCCGAGTTCCCAACTTAGAGGGCGTGCGATCCACGCGTGAGCAGTGGCAGGAAAAACGCGTCATAAATCAAAGAAAGGCTCCGCCGGCATGAGCCGAGGGCCGAAAAAGTCTGCCGTAGTTCGGCGGACCTCCCACGCCTCCCGCGGCGCCGTCCGTGGCGGGGCTCCCGCAGCCAAGATAGCCGGCAGCCGCAAAGGTGCCGGTGAAGGAGTCGTGCCCGGAATGACTAGCAATAAGAAGACTACTCAACGACAAGGCTTCAAAACTAACGAATTCATTGTTTATCCGGCTCATGGCGTAGGCCAAATCATGGCTATTGAGGAGCAGGAGGTCGCCGGCGCCAAGCTGGAACTGTTCGTCATCAACTTCATCAAGGACAAGATGACCCTGCGGGTTCCCACCGCCAAGATCGTTTCGGTGGGCATGCGCAAACTGGCCGAAGGGCCGCTGGTGAAGCGCGCGCTCGAGACCCTCAAAGGCCGTGCGCGCATCAAGCGCACGATGTGGTCACGCCGCGCGCAGGAATACGAAGCCAAGATCAATTCGGGCGATATCGTCGCGATTGCAGAGGTGGTGCGCGATCTTTACCGGTCGGAGACGCAGCCGGAGCAATCTTACTCCGAGCGGCAGCTCTATGAAGCCGCGCTCGACCGTCTGTCGCGCGAAATTGCGGCCGTGCAGCGGGTCACCGAGACCGAGGCGGTCAAGGAGATCGAGGCCGCACTTGCCAAAGGTCCGCGCCGTGGGCCCAAGCCCGCCGAGGATGCGACCCCTGAAGAAGGCGTCGAGGAAGAGGCGGCCTGATATCTTCGCTTCGAAAAGCAGGAAGCCCGGCGCATGCGCCGGGCTTTTTTGTTGGAAAGCCGGCGTGTCGCACGCTAGTTGCCCGGTAAGGCGCGCGGGTCTATATGCCGTTCAACCAGCCTCATCCGCAGTTCCAAGGGAGTAAGGGATGACCGCTATTCGCGGCTATGTCGCGCCGACGACGGATGCCAATGCGCTCGGCGTGCATTCGCTTGATCAGTTTGTACTGGCGGTGCCTGATGCCGCTGTCGCGCAGGACTTCTACGGAACATTTGGTCTCGATGTGCGGCGCGACGGCAATGCGCTCGCCATCAAGACATTCGGACACGAGCATCGATGGGGATCGGTCGTCGAGGGCGCCAAGGCGAAGGCACTGCATCATCTTTCGTTCGGCTGTTATGCCGACGATCTTCCGCGGCTGAAGGCGCGCATCGAAGAGCAGGGCATTACGCTCATCGATCCGCCGCCCGGATTCGAAAGTAACGGTTTCTGGTTCCGCAATCACGAGGGCGTGCTGATCGAGGTCAAGGTTGGGCCGAAGGTATCGCCCGACCGGAAATCCGAGAGCCAGTGGGTGTCGGTTCCTGCCGGGAAGGCCGGCGCCGGCGTACGTGCCGCGGCACCGCCGGTGCGTCCGCGGCGGCTCTCGCACGTGCTCATCTTCACGCGCGACGTGCCCAACTCGATCAAGTTCTATGAACGGACACTGGGCCTGCGCCTCTCCGACAAGGCATCCGACCTTGTCGCCTTCATGCATGGCATCCATGGCAGCGACCACCACCTCCTCGCGCTCGTGAAATCGACCGCGCCCGGTTTCCATCACTGCAGTTGGGATGTCGCCAGCCTCAACGACATCGGCCTTGGCGCCATGCGGATGCATGACAAGGGCTGGACCAAGGGATGGGGCCTCGGTCGCCATGTGCTCGGCTCAAACTATTTCCACTATGTGCGCGATCCGTGGGGGAGTTTCTCGGAATATTCCTGCGACATCGATTTCATCCCGAAGGAAGAGCGCTGGCCCGCCGCCGACCACAAACCGGAGGATTCGTTTTATCTCTGGGGACCCGACGTGCCGCGCGAATTCACGATCAATTACGAAGCCGGCGAGAGCTGACCGCCGTTTCGAGCACGGCGCGCCTTCGCACGCCTATGTCGGCGGCGTCCATTTTTGTGGGACGAGGTTGAAGGCGTGCACGGTGCGGCAATCCGGTGTTGGCGGAAATCCGATTTTATACGTCACGCGCGCCATGGCGTTAGGCCACAGGCAGCCTGCAACCGCCGCTACTCCACGACGATCTTGACCTTGTCGCCCGGCTTTACTCTGTCGTGCGCGCCCAGGCCATTGAGAACCCGGAAACGCTCGAGCGCATGGCCCGATGCCGCCATGCGGCGCGCCAGCTTTTCGGCCGTGTCGTTGGCGCCCACGGTCACCGTTTTCAGATGCAGCGGCTTGATTTCGTTGCTTTCCTTAAGCGTCATGCGCCTGAATGTCATGATCAACTCGCGGAAGGAGCGATCGACCTGTGCGTCTCGCGTCTTGGCCGCAAAAATGAAACGATAGACATCACTGCCGAAGCGGATGGCAAATAGACGAAATGACCAATTCCCGCCGCCCGCTGTCGCTGTGGCCGCCGGGAATCCGTTGACCGAAAATTCCTCCACGCTTGCGGGATCGACATTTTCCATCCAACCCGACTTCAAATAATCGGGCAGGGACTGTTCGGCAGGCACGCTGACGACGTCGAGACGCAAAGCTTCTCCGCCGCCATCCTTGAGGCCGAGGACCGCCTGCGCGGTATTGTCCAGAGCTAAAGCCGGGCGGCGCGACGAAGCTGAAACCGAGCTTGGGATGCAGGAAATGCCTGCCCCGGGCGTAACCTTCGCTTGGGTCTTCGCCGTAGATCAGGCCATCGAGATAGCTGACATATTCCGCATGATCGCGTTCGCCGGCGCCGGGACCGCTGAATTGGCGAGCATTGGCGAGCGCATTTTTGACCCGCTCGGGCGTTGCGGGATGGCTCGACAGGAAATCGGGAGCATGCAGCTGCGTACCGTTGGCGGCCTTGAGATCGGCATTGCGCTGCATGTCCGTGAGGAAACGCGATGCGCCAAACGGATCGAACCCGGCGCGGGCGGAAATGCCGACCCCGATACCGTCGGCCTCGAATTCCTGAGCGCGCGAGAATGCGGCGAGCGTCAATTTCGATTTGGCGAGGGCGAGTGCGCCCATCTGCGGGTCGCTGAGCACGTCGCTCACCACATGGCTGATGATGGCGACCTGCCGTGCCTGCTCCTCGCGGATTGCCGCATGGCGAGCGATCACGTGGCCCATTTCATGCGCGAGCACGGACGCAAGTTCGGCCTTGTCGTTGGCCAGCGCGACGAGGCCGCGTGTGATGTAAAGCTTTCCATTCGGCAGCGCGAACGCATTGATCGCCGGCGAATTGAGAATCGTAACCTTGTATTTGAGGTCAGGCCGCTCCGAGGCCGCCACAAGCCGGTCAACCGTCTTTTCGATCATCGCTTGCAGGCGCGCGTTCTCGTAGGTCCCGCCATAGGACGCAAGGATCCGCGCGTGTTCTCGCTGGGCTTCCGGCTCTTGCCCAGTTCGTGCCGCGACCTGGGACGCGACCTGGGAAACGGGGAGGGAGACAAAGTGATTGTCGGGCGTGCTCGAGCAGCCCACGAGCAACAGGACGAAAGCGGCCGCCACGCCAGCCTTCGCACGCATCACGCCGACTTTGGAAACAACCCCCATTCCCACCCTACCGACATCTTGCAACGAATTGCGACGCTACCTGGCAATCTCGATCTGCTCAGGACCCGTAGCCTGGATCATCGGGCCGTTGCGCTGCTCGACCCATCCCCTCACGCGAATTCTGCGGCCTTCGAGCTCTTTCGGATCAACGCCCGCCGCGGCAAAATCCCGGCGATGGCGTTTGAGAATGGTGACCGCGAAATCGCGCGTCCACCGCCGCCCGAAATTCACATATATTGTGGCCCCGCTCTCGCGGACCGACAAGACCTTGCCTTCTACAATCGCAAACTGGCCCCGTGCCGCGGCAATTCGGGCAATATCGTGTGACTGCAAAGGGGCAAAATTGGGGTCGGCCCATAATCCGCGGCGTGCGGCGCGGGCTTCACTTTCGGCGCCCAGCAAAAGGTCGGCGCAGGCTTTGTTGCCGATCCGCGCCGAAACGCGTGCGCGGCCTTGCGCGAGCATCGCCTGTTGAACCGATTGCCCCGTATCGTCCGCGTAAACGAAGGCGACGACGCGGCCGTAGCGGTCGGTTGCGGTATCGCTTTGTTCCAGCCTCACGCTGCGCCCTCCGACAATCGATTGGAGCGCTTCACGACTGGCGTCGGTGACCTCGATCGCCGCCAGACGCAGTTCGCGGCCGTCGGCGAGCATCAGCGTGCGGCCATCGCGCACGTCGGCGACGGTCGCAGAGCTAATGACGGCAAGTTTGCAAGAATCCTGCGCAAGAGCATTGGGCGGTAAAAGCGTGAGAATTGCTGCCGAAAGGACCGAAGCAGAATTGCGGAACGAATGGCTCTTCATGAACAGGACTTGATGCGAAAGACCGGGCGATAGGTGACCAGGCACGTCAATTGAGATGGCAGCCCGCTCCCGGCGCGCTAGAATGACAGGATAAATATGAACGCCATCATAACCGCTGGGGAGGAAGCCGATGCAAACGGGTCGTTCTTCGTCGAGCCGCCGCGCCTTTCTGACTTCCGTTGCTGCGGCCGGCATTGTCGCCGCAACCCGCGTCCGCGCCGACGACGCCCATTGGCCCGATCATCCGGTGCGGATCATCGTGCCTTACCCGGCCGGCGGTTCGACTGATGTATTGACGCGTATCCTGGCCGAACGGCTTAAGGACATATTCGGTCAGTCATTTGTCATCGAGAATCGCGGCGGGGCCGGCGGCAATATCGGCATTGCCGCGGTTACCGGCAGCGTGCCCGACGGTTACACCATGGGCGCCGCGACGATCGGCCATTTTGCAATCAACCAGTATCTCTACAGCAAGATGCCGTTCGATCCCGAACGCGACATGATCCCGGCAACGTTGACCTGGGAACTGCCGAACGTTTTTGTCGTTGCAGCGGACTACTGCCCGGCCAAATCGGTGCCCGAGTTCCTCAGTTGGGCCAGGCAAAAAAAGCAATCCAGTTTCGGAAGCCCCGGGGTCGGCACCTCGCCGCATCTTTCGGGCGTGATGTTCACCAAGCGTACCGGCATTGACGCAATTCACGTTCCCTTCCGCGGCGCCGCGCAGACGATTCCCGCCATGCTCGCGGGCGATGTGACCTTCGCGATCGATAATCTCGCGTCCTATGTGCCGGTAATTCAATCCGGAAAAATGCGCGCCCTCGCGGTCACTTCGGCGCAACGCTGGCCGACCTTGCCCGACGTTCCCACCATGGGCGAAGCCGGCATCGACAATTTTGTCGTCACCTCCTGGGCAGCCTTCGTGCTGCCGGCGGCGACACCGCGCGTGATCGTCGACAAGATCTCGATGGCGCAGGGCAAGATTGCGGCCGAAAAGGCTGCGCAGGACCGGTTCCTCGTCGCCGGTGCGCGCATTTTGTCCAGCACCCCGGAAGGGGCCATTGCCTTTGCGGCGAAGGAGCGTGCCATGTGGAAGGACATTGTTGCTGCGTCCGGCGCCAAAATCGACTAGTGGCAAAACCGATGCGCCGCGCTGGCGCCTGTGCTAAATCGCGGCCCGACGGTCCCGTAGCTCAGCCGGATAGAGCAGCGGTTTCCTAAACCGAAGGTCGGAGGTTCGACTCCTCTCGGGACCGCCAGCAATAACTTTCGCCGACTGGGCTTTTGTCGGTTCAGTGATGGACCCTGAAGAGCCAGCGCGGAATGTCCGCTTTCGTGGGTAAAGCGGACGTCGCGCGGGTTTGTCCGTATGTCCGCTAATGACCCGAAGCGGACAACAGTCAGCTGTTTTTCCCGACTTTCACGGCAAGGCCGCAACCACCATAACTTCAACGAGCATCCCAGATCGCCAAAAGTCCGTGGTGAGGCAAGCCCGCACCGGAGGATTTGCCGGATCGACCCATTCATTCCAAACAGAATTGTGATCTTCGAACAGACGCATGTCAGCGATCCAGACCTGGGCGCTTAGTAGCTTTGATTTGTCGGTCCCCGCGAGGTTGAGAAGCTCATCGACGCGTCGCAGCACTTGAGCAGTTTGGGCTTTGATATCGCCGACAATTGGGTTGGGGGTGATGCCGGCGAAATAGGCGACGTTGCCGTGAACGACTGCCTGGCTAATGATCGGCTGACCGCAATTCTCGTCTGACATCTGTCTAATTTCGTGGCGTATGATCGACATGGTATTCTCTTTCTGTGGATTGAGTGCCTCGAAGTCGTTTTTTTGAGCCGCTTACGCGAATGGAAGCATGACAATCGAACCCGTTGTCTTGCGTCCGCCGATGAACTTGTGCGCGGCTGCAGCCTCTCGAAGCGGAAAGGTTTTGACAACGTTGCTCGCTACGACCCCTCGTGCGACGGCATCGAACAGGGATTTTGCTGCGGCGTCGATTTCGCTTCGGTTCGATATGTAATGCGAGAGCGCAGGACGAGTGATAATGAGTGACCCACGAGCGCCCAAATCTTTGACGATGTCGATCGGATCAGGAACGCCTGACGCCTGGCCGTAAGCTGCGCACATACCGACTCGCCGCAGGCAGTCGAGCGACCTTTGCAGCGTGTCCTTACCGATTAACTCATAGACAACGTCTACGCCTTTTCCGTCCGTAATCTTACGGGTGACAGCTACGAAGTCTTCGGTCGTGTAATTGATAACGTGATGACAACCGAGATTTCGGGCGATCTCGGCCTTCTCGTCGGTACTAACGGTACCAATCACAGTGGCTCCGAGATGCCGCGCCCAAGGACAAAGGATATGGCCCATGCCGCCGGCAGCTGCATGGATCAGGACATAATCTCCCGGCTGCACCTTGTGCGTTCGATGCAAGAGATACTGTGCGGTCATCCCCTTCAGGATTAGTCCTGCCAGTTGAACGTCATCCAACGGCAAGCCCTTTGGAACCTTGATCAACTTGTCAGCCGGGTAAAGGCGCTCCTGACTATAGGAGCCGAGTGGGGGAAGGCAGGTACAAACTCGTTCGCCGACGGAAAACCCGGTGACGCCAGGACCCAACTCCTCGATCTCGCCAACTCCTTCGAAACCGAGGACAACCGGCGGATCGCCGACGATCATCGGGTGCGGGATACCTGCACGATGGTACGTATCAGCAAAATTCACGCCGACCGCCGTGCTGCGAAGACGTACCTGGCCACGCTCGGGAGCCCCGACCTTGGTCTCCTCCCACACGAAGTTTTCGGGTGCGCCTTTTTTATGGATCACCGCCGCCATCGCCACGATGCGTTCCTCCGGTTGTTAAACGTCGTCGACGTCTACCTGCGAGGTTCGCACATGTCCCGCGCGAACAGTTCGGCCCGTGCCAAACTGTTTTCGATTGATATGCTTCCGGTATCAGCGATAGGGTTTGACGATGGTCGCGGCGGCAAATCTGGTGGAGGTGGCCGCTCTCGTGGGTGACACTGCGCGAGCGACGATGCTTAATGCCCTTATGGGCGGCCAGTCGCTGACGGCCACTGAGCTTGCTTACTGCGCCAATGTCTCTCGCGCGACGGCGAGCGGACACCTGAGCAAGTTGGTTGCCGCGCGGCTCTTAACTGTCACTCGCCAGCGCCGCTTTAGCTATTATCGGATCGCGTCCCCGCTGGTCGCGACAATGTTGGAGAGCATCAAGGTCGTCGCCGCCATAGAGGTGCCACCGCGCCGTCAGCCGCGGTCAGCAAACGAAGATGCACTCTGTTTTGCCCGAAGTTGCTACGATCACCTGGCTGGCCGGGTGGGAGTCGCGGTGACCGATGCACTTGTTGCTATGGGGCACATCGTTCTCACCGATGAGGGCGGTGAGGTCACGTCTTCGGGCGAGCGTTTCCTTTCTGCGTTCGGCGCTGATCTGAGGCCGCGGACCCGGCGGATATTCTGCCAGCCTTGTCTCGACTGGAGCGAGCGTCGATATCACATCAAGGGGCTCGTCGGGGCTCGGATCTTGGATCGTCTATTGGAGCTCGGATGGTTCAAACGCGTTTCGAACAGTCGTGCACTCCAACTAACATCGTCTGGAAGGGCGGGATTGTCCGAGATCTTCCAGATCGAGATCAATAACGAGGGTGTCCCAACCGGTCGATTATCCGACTCACGACGGCTAACGGCTTAGGCTGAGCGAAGCGTCATCTCGCGCAAGTGCGGTAGGTCGGGTTGGCTGTCGTGTCCGCTTCTGATGCTGTGGACGGCTCGTCCACCGGCACGTGAGTGCCATGAATGTGGGTGCTGTTAAGGCCCCCACAATCTGGAGGAGCCAAGCATCCAGCGGTCACGACGATCGGCCTCGACATTGCCAAGTCTGTCTTTCAGGTACACGGCACTTAGCCGGCAATCAAGCCGTAACCGCGTGTGGCTGCTATTGGGGGCAAAGCGGACATCGCGGTGAGCTGCGGGAACGTCCGCGTATGACCCAAAGCGGACGCGGCCGTCTTGCATTCGGTATCATATGAAAGCTAGGCCTTTGTGCGCAGCAAAGCGATCAATGCCTCGTTGGCGCGGTCCAGGCGCTTTGCCAAAACCGCAGCAACGTAAAAAAGCGCAGCTGCATTGTGGCGAAGCAGAGCTGCATCGGAAACGTGAAATTGGGATGGGGCCAGGGTGCGCACTTCGGCCGAGTGTGGCAGATCTAACAAGGCCGAGAGTTCACCAAACACAGCACCAGGCTCATCGACTATTGCGATCTGGGTGCCGTTCCTGACGACTGCAACAGCACCGTGCTTTAGAAATAGCAGCCGCCCTGTCCTCGAGCCCTGAACGAGCACGACATCGTCGGCATCGTAGCTCTCAAACAGCAAATCGGCATAATTGAACCCGGCATAGGTTGAGCTAACTGACATGTCCAATCCCCACACACCGAAGGTAGGAGGAGTGCACGCGCGCTCAAAGTGAGGTAGTTCACACAAGCACGCTTTCTGCATCTCTCTGGCGTGAGAAGTGGACCGTTGTTGCCGGCAAACTTTACCACCTTGTCTCGTTTCTCGGTTTGGTTGGCGATCGGTTTTCCGAATTCGGGGGTGTCAGCGCGACCACGCCGACTAGCGAAGCCACCAAACCCGCTCGTGACACGAAGTCGTACCAGGGTCGCGTGGTTTGTGGGATGACGAGGCAGAATGGCTGGACGATAAAGGTACAGGCGGTGAATACGATGACGTTGAGAGCAGATGCCGACCATGCGGCCCATTGGACGGGGCTGAGCACCAAAACGGCCGCCAGCCACATTACAAATGCAAGGGATATGGAGAGCCACATCGAGCGTCGTTGGGCGCTCAGAACATAGGCCGTGAGATAAATCGCCGTAGCGCGGTTCAGTGCGAGGCTCGCAACCGCGCTCGAACAAATGAAAGCGGAATCGTGATCGAGGGCCAGAAACAATAGACCGGGCCGGCTGAGACTGGCAGTGTTGCGACGAGCGCTTCAACCGTGGCGCCTAATCGTTCGGCGATGCTGGTCGCCGCGGTCACAAACAGCGCGGTAACCGCCATCTTCGTCGCAAGGTGAGAATGTCTGCGTGCCCAAAAAATACGTCTACGGCAGAGTCAGGAGTTTTAAAATGATATAACGTCGCCGATGGGTCATTCACTACCGAGGTGAATCCATTAGAATGTCCGCAATTGACGGCCGGTTGAATCCACTGCACTTAGCGGACACGCAGCCCGACGCAAAGAATGTCTGCTTTCTGGGGGCAGGCGGAATTTGCAGGAGCTGTCGCAACGTCTGCTCATGAACCAGGGCAAACATTAACGCGGATCGTTTTTCTCCAGCGCCGGACTGGCCGGAGCAGCCATTAAGCCTAACGCTTAGCGTGAATATTAGCCTCGGCACAAACTCAAGACGGCAACTGATATGCGATGCCGCTTCCGAGGCACCGATGCACAAGAGCCCGAAAGAAATTGCTCGCTCATTGCGGTCGTTCCGCAATGCCCACAGACTGAAATTGCTGCTTTGCGTTCGCATCGCTCCAGGCCATCGCGCCTGCGATGCCGCACGATCTCAGGTCGGTGTTGAGTATCTCGGCGGCGTCGTGCCCCGTTTGCCGCTCGCTCAATGCACCCGTGCCCGCTGCGAATGCGATTATCTGCCCGTCGGGAGTAGCCGGTTGGATCGGCTAAACGTGAACAAAAAAACACCCGTCAAGCGCGTCATTGAAAAAAGTAGACCTAAGCGACCATAATGGCCGACTACCCGACCGCTAGTGACCCAGACCGGACATTGTGCGGTGGGCCTAGCCATCCCGATCTGAACGGTTACCATGCATGATCTTGAGCCTTGGGGTAGCGGATATGAAGCGGCGCGAATTCATTTCGCTTCTCGGCGGTGCGGTGGCCGCGTGGCCAATTGCGGCGCGGGCGCAACAGGCTGGTCGTGGTGTTCGGATCGGCATTCTCGGTCCCAACCTTGCCAAAGGAGGTATAGCCAAGGCCGGTCTCCAGATCCTTAGGGAACGACTACATGCGCTTGGCCTTAGCGAAGGCCAAGATTTCAGAATTGAGTACAAAAATATAGACGATCCGCGCGGCCTGTCGGTGATCGTGGCGGAGTTGATGCAATTGCGGCCAGACATAATCATTACGAGTGGACCTGAGATTGTTTTGAAAACGGCCATTGCCGCGAAGGGCGCCGTTCCTATCGTCATGATCGCGATCAACTTCGATCCGATTGCGCGTGGCTATGTCACGAGTCTGTCGCGGCCACGCGGCGATATTACCGGTGTCGTTTTTCAGCAACTGGAACTAGCACAAAAGCAGGTGGAGCTGCTGACTCAGGCCTTTCCTGATCGGAATCGATTAGCTGTTTTGTTTGATGACCAATCGGCCGATCAGTATGCCGCAGCTGGCCGCGCGGCAAAGTCCTTGAAAATACAAGTTCAGCCGGTGAAGCTCGAAAATCCCCCGTACAACTTTGAAGTCGTATTTCGCAGTGTGCCTGAGGGATCGGGGCAGATGGTCCTAGTCTTGTCGAGCCCATACTTTATAGGGCAGAGGTCCCGGATTGCCGCGCTGGCAATTGCTCAGCGGCTTCCAACCATGTTTATTTTCAAGGACTATGTTGAGGTCGGCGGCCTGATGTCTTACGGGGTCGATTCCCGGCCTATGTACCGGCGTGTGGCCGACGACGTTGCTAAAATTCTCAAAGGCGCGAAGCCCGCAGATATTCCGATCGAGCAGCCGGACAAATTCGACCTTGTTGTCAACCGAAGGACCGCTAAGGCGATTGGCGTAGAACTGCCCGCGGCGATCCTCCTGCGAGCTGACGAGGTCATCGAATAACTGGCGCGATGTCTGCTTCTGGCCCGAAGCGGGCATGACCTTGTGCGCTGCACATGTCCGCTTGTGATCCAAAGCTGACATGGCCGATCAGTAAACCCCAATCAGCTTTAGACCGGCCACCACCAAAACAGCACCGGTGCCCCCAATATCATCGGAGCCCCCATGGTCTAGCCGTCTGCAAACCGCATGACTTATGTTTATCGACCGATGACTCGTTGCGTTTGGTTCTGATGCGGTCGGTCATACTAGGGTTGCAAAAGTATGGGATACTTATCTTTTTATACCCCGCTGCTCGCGATCGCGCTGCTACCAGAGCAGGTGAACGCTGCCACAGCGTTAGACGGTGCATCGATGGGATGGCAATGGGCGCTACCGTTCCTCGGCATTTTATTGTCCATCGCCACCGGCCCGCTGTGGTTTCGTAAAATCTGGCACCACCACTACGGCAAGATCGCCATCGCCTGGGCGCTACTAACCATGCTGCCATTAGCGGCAGCGTTCGGTATTCCGGCCGCGCTGGCAGCGCTGATTCATGCCGCGCTCACTGAGTATCTGAGCTTACTAGTGTTGTTGTTCGCGCTTTACGTCGTCGCCGGTGGCATCCTCATAACTGGCGATCTGCGCGGCACGCCCCGCACGAATGCCGGCATTCTCGCCTTCGGTGCGGGAATCGCCAGCCTCGTCGGCACCACCGGCGCTACTATGATCCTGATCCGGCCGCTGATCCGTGCCAATGCCGGGCGCGCCAGCAACGCCCACGTCGTCGTTTTTTTTATATTCCTTGTCGCTAATATCGGCGGTGCGCTTACCCCGCTCGGCGATCCGCCACTGTTCATCGGCTTCCTAGGTGGCGTTTCCTTCTTCTGGACAGCGAAGCACCTCTGGATGCAGACGTTGATCGTGGCGCTGCTGGTGTTGGCGATCTTCTACGGACTCGATAGCTGGAAATTCCGAACCGAGCCGCCGCAGTCCGCGAAAGCGACGCCTGAGCCAATCCGAGTGCGCGGCCAACGCAACATCGTTCTGATCGGCTTGATCATCGCGGCCATTCTGATTTCCGCCATCTGGAACCCCGGCATCGAATTCGACGTCTACGGCACCCATGTCGAATTACAGAACGTACTGCGCGACTTTGCTCTCATTTTTATCGCGCTCGTCTCGCTCTGGCTCACCGCCGACGAGCACCGCGCGGCCAACGGCTTCACCTTCGAGCCGATCCGCGAGGTCGCGATTCTGTTCGCCGCCATCTTCGTAACCATCATTCCGGTGATGGCGGCGTTGCAGGCGGGGCCGAGAGGCTTCTTCGCCTTCCTGCTGCGGCTGGTTACCGCCAACGACGGCAGCCCACACGAGGCGGCTTTTTTTTGGCTTACCGGCGCCCTGTCGGGCTTCCTCGACAATGCGCCGACCTATCTTGTGTTCTTCGAACTTGCCGGAGGCGACGCCAAGGCGTTGATGGGACCCTTGGCCGGCACGCTAGCGGCAATTTCCATGGGCGCTGTCTACATGGGCGCACTCACCTATATTGGCAATGCGCCGAACCTGATGGTCTATGCTATCGCCGATGAACAGGGCGTGCGGATGCCGAGCTTCTTCGGTTATCTTTTATGGGCCGTTTGCGTGCTGGTGCCGCTGTTCATGATCCTCACGCTGCTGCCAATCTCGCCAATCCTGAAGCTGGCTTGACTGACCCAATGCGGACATCGGAGGCGTCAGGTAATCATCATTCTAATATCCGGCGCCCCAACGATACTGCCACGCGACACCGAAGATGCTGAATTCGCTGCCGGTGCGAGTAGAAATACCAGTGCTGGCATTGAATTTGATAGAGTTGTAGCGGCCCACCGGTAGAGCGACCGTCAAGCCCGCACGCGTATTCGCTTGCTCGTTATCCCCTCTCACGCCATTCAAGGTCGTGCGGCCGCCCGTGAAGTAAGTGCCATCCAGTGATACCCAGGCGCCGGATCTAAAATTATAAATGACATGCCCCTGCATCAGGTAAATCGGCGCCTGAGCGAAAGTGTTCCCGTTGAAGAAATCAGTATTGTCGGTGAAAATTGTAACGCTGGGGGCAACCTCCAGCGTCCACGGACCCCACGCCTTGGAGATACCTAACTCAGGTCTGAACGACCATCGGTTGTTGCCGAGGTTGAGCAATTTGCTGTTGTCGTACTGTCCCAGCGGGGCCGACACTTGCGCGCTTATCCCGATAATGAGGTCCTGCTGGTAGTTCGCAAACTCCTTCACTGAAAGCGCGGGAGCGCCGAACAGGTTCACCGAAAAACGAAATCGCGGATCGCCAAACCCCGACATTTCTCGCTGTCTGGGCTGGCCATCCACGAGGCCATGCGCTGAAAAAGACGAGTAGGGCAGTACCACATCGAACTTGGCGGATTTGCCCCCAACATCGAGGGATCGCACGTAGGCCAAGACCCCCGTATGGGAACGAAATTGTGCGTCGGCGATCGATGAAGATGGATCGAAGGCAATTTTGCCCTCAGAGTAAAGATAGCCGGCAATCAGGAAATTCAGTCCGACCGGCGTATTCGTATATGACCTTGGTTCAGCGTCCTGAGCTTTTGCATTTACGCCCATTAACACGGCCGTGAATAGGCCGAATGCCACGCAGATCGAGAGTGGGGTTGGGACAGTCGCGCCAGGCACTTTCGCAGGTCCGGTCAAACACGGTTATAAGGTGCGTGACTACAAAGGATCACAGAGCCAACTAGACCGCTCGGCATTGACTTGCGTCAAGCGACGGCCCGAGGCGCTTCACCCCCAAAAGCGGACAATGCCACTTCAGCGCCGGAATTAACGCGCGGGTAGGTTGCGAGTTCGTCTACCGTGTCGATATTAAAATTGACATGTCTCTTATTTTCGGCCGCATTCGAACAAAACACAGCTTGAGGGGTTGCCATAGCGAATGGTTGAGGGGCCACTCGCTTAGGAGAATACTATGGCGACAACAACGACACTTGAAACAACAGAAACCGCAAATTTGATCGGCAGCGACAAAGTTGAGGGCACGGCCGTTTACGGTCTGGACCAACAAAAAATCGGCTCAATTGAGCGGGCGATGATCGACAAGATCAGCGGAAGGGTGGCTTACGCCGTGCTGAGCTTCGGAGGCTTTCTAGGCATGGGCGAAGAGTATTATCCAGTGCCGTGGGCAACACTGAAGTATGACACCAATCTGGGTGGCTATCGGGTGAACTTCACCAAGGATCAGCTAGAAAAAGCGCCCAAATATTCGGAGAGCCAAGGCTGGAATTGGTCGCGCGAAAATGACCGCCGCGTCTATAGCTATTACCAGGCCCAACCTTATTGGGAATGATGGTGCCGAAACTCAAATTGGCGCGCTTAAGCAGCGCGCCAATTTAGGATATGCAGATGTTGAAGCGTACGCCAGAAAAGGGGCCGAGGAATCGCGTCGACCTATCGAATAAGGAACTGGCGCGACGTTGGTGTAAGCACTTTGGGACGTCCCAACAAGAAATAAAGGATGCAATAGCAAAAGTTGGGGACAATGCTCAGACCGTTTTAAAGGAGCTTCGCGGTGCAAATCCTCACGCTTGATAATTTTCTGTTGACTGCTCCAATCTGAATTTCTCCTGCGCAGCGCAAAGATCGGGCGCTCTATTGTGCGTGCCACGGGTCACTTCGACGCGGCCGCAAGCCAGCGAAACGCGTAAACAATCATTGCCGCCGGTGGCGGGCTAATCGGCGGTGGAAAGTGAAAGTTCGCAGCAAAAGCGTGTGATTAGAGCCGCTAGGGCAGGTCCACATAGGACTGTCGTGGATGCGTTGTGCCGCTTGCAAGCCATTGAAATTGCTACCTCGTTACAGAATTCTCAAGCCGCCAGATGCACATTAAATCCAAGAGTTTTAGGCCGAATTGGCAAGCCGGACCGCGAGGATCAACCCGGACAAGCAGTTTTAGGATATGCTCCGACGGCGGTTGGCATCTTCGTGCATTGGCCGTATCTTCACACGTCAACATCGGAGTTTGAGTATGGCCAAGGGCACCGTGAAGTGGTTCAACCCGACCAAAGGGTACGGGTTCATTCAACCGGCGGGCGGGGGTGGGAAGGACGTTTTCGTTCACATCTCGGCCGTTGAAAAAGCCGGCTTAAGCACTCTCAATGAGGGGCAGACTGTCGAGTACGAAGAAGTACCCAACAAAGGCAAGACATCGGCAGAGAATTTAAAGATCGTGTGACCGGCAAGAACTGCCGTCGGACAAGTCAGGCGTAATCATCTCGTCGACTAGGCGAACAGCATCGGGGGTCCGGGCGATCTGTTCTCCAATTTCGCCCGTATCACCGGAGCAGCCCAGTCGCCAAAGTGATTTTCCTCCGGCCGGTTGCATGGCCATTAGAGGCCGATGACGGCGGCGCTTCCCGCGATCGTTCAAACAGGACGGTACCCGCGTTGCCACCCCAGTCGGCAAGGTCGTCTTTGTCGCAGGTTGCCGCAATCGCTAATCCGATCGACGCAAGATGGGCGCGACGGTAGCAATACACGGCGAGCAAAACTCTGGTTGTCGGCGAGACCGTCGCAATGAGTTCGTCCAGCCCGTGTGCGCTGGCGCGATACATTTCGCCGAGGATTTCATCGGGGACAGGACAGGGCTCGTCTTCAAGAAGTGTACGGTGCTCGGGCAGCATCGCGAGGCCTCCGAAACGGTTGTTCCCATGGCAACCATTCGGTGCGCCGCGTTAATGTAGGGTTAATCGACCCTTTTAAGTCACCGGTACGTGGAGATTCTTGCAGGGTTGTCCGAGCGAATATCGGCGCGCTTGCGCGATGCCTCAAAAGGCAGATCGCGGAACACCTGCGCTCCGCTAAGCTACTCGCTGGCAATCGCCTGCATCAACGCAGCTATCTTTATAGTCGCGAAAGTGGAGAAGGTGTCGGATACTGCATACGGCAGAATGATCTGATCGCGATGACGAATCGCACCGCAGGTATAGACAACATTGGGTACGTAGCCCTCGCGCTCGGTCGGCTGGGGGCGAACCAGAGGCCAGCGCGAACGCGCAAGAACCTTGGACGGATCATTCTTGTCCAGCAGGACAGCCCCAATCGAATAGTGTCTGACCGGGCCAACCCCATGCGTCAGCAACAGCCAGCAGTCGTCCAGCTCGATCGGTGAGCCACAATTACCGATCTGCACAAATTCCCATGGATACTCGGGCTGAAGAATGGGCTGGCCACCGTCCCATGCGTAGAGGTCATCGGAATAAATCAGATAAAGATTCTCGTTGTCCTGTCGAGCTATCATTGCATAACGGCCATTGATCTTGCGTGGAAACAGGGCCATGCCCTTGTTGCGCGTCGCCGATCCACCAAGCGGAGACATTCTGAATGATCGGAAGTCCGTGGTTGCGAGCAACTCGGATCTAATTGCCCTGCCGCTGTATGCCGTATAGGTGGCATAGAACGTTCTCTGTCCGTTATCGCGGAACTCAACGAAGCGCGCATCCTCGATGCCGTTCGACTGGGCATCGGTAACCGGAAAGATGACCCGTTCGCTCAGTTCTTCGTCAGGCCCGAAGATCACTTCGACATCATCTCCGGTTGGCCCGGACGTCCGGCTAAGAACTCTCGGAACTGACGCGAGACGAGCGGCCGGATCAATCGACACGCTGCCATCCGCAGCGAGGGTGCCGGACCGGAACGTGAGCGACGAAATATGCCCTTCACCGACCGCACGAAGGCTCAGGATGAATCGGCAACCATGGTCCGGCGCGCCTGTCTGGTCCGGATGCCGGACGATACTTGGGTTGAACAGGGCCGAAGCCTCGAACGAGTATTCGTTGAGAAAATAGGCACCGATAAGGCCACGCTGCGTCTCGTTCAATGGAGCATGGGGATCAAGTGCGTCCTCCATTTCCGCGGCGCGCGCCGCGAAAATATCGAGCAGGTTCCTGTGTCGCCCCCCGAAGTACTCGAGCACCTCGCCCAATAGCCGCGCGGAAGTTTCGGCATCGAGGCGAAGCACCCGGCCAACGATATGGTTGGCACGGACCTTGTCGGTGGGATTGAAGTCGCGCGGCTCAGTCGCTGGCCTGAAGGGCCTGACGACGACCCTTGCTGGCTCCGGCCGAAGATAGAGGTTCTGGCGAATCAAGAATTTGAATTGGGACAAAGATGCTCCCTGAGGGCGATCGGGCTGCTATTTCGCCGACGCCATTGGATGATAATTTCTTTGGCGCAAGCTTCGCCCGGCCTGCCACAGCCATTGTCATGGCTGTGAACTGCCGCATCTCCACGAGACCGAGAAGATACGATAGCACCGATTCGGCACCTTTATTCTCATTTGCTCGGTCCGGATGAAGACCATCCGAACAGCTCCCGGTAACGGGATCGACCAGCGCCGTCTGCAGGTCATTTTTGCCCAGAAACCAGTCGAATGCGCGCTTCGCCTCCAGTGACCACTCTTCGTCATGGCTCACACGCCAAGCGGCAAGGCATGCGGAAATTGTCGCCCACGCCTCGACCGGCTGCTGATCGAACGCATTGGGCTTTTGGTGAATCCGCCCGAAACTTTCGGAGCCGACTGGTCGGAAGCAGCCCGACGACGTGGTCTGAAGCGACATGAGCCACCGGAGCGATCGCAGGCCGATCTCGACATACGCCGACATGTCAGTCGCAAGCCCGGTTTGGATCAGAGCCTGAGAAAGCCGAGCATTGTCGTAAGCAAGAACGCTTTCAAACCAGAGCCAATCCTTGCGCTGATTTGCAAGAAACAACGCGATCAGCCTGTCGCCCAGCAGCTTGCGCATTCGGTTGGCAGGCACATCTCCGATTTCCAGTGTGCAATAAGCGTCCAAACCCAGGAGCGAGAAGGCCCAGGCGCGTGGAGACGAGAACTCCTCGACAACGGGAAGGGCAGTCTTGAAAAGTGCCGCGGCCCACGTGCGGCGGGACGGATCGGTGTCCGAACGTGCGCATTCCCCCAAAGCCCAAAGCGTCCTGGCATGGCTGTCTTCCGAGCCCAACTCTTCCAGCCATCGCCGGTCATACCCCATAAAATTTCGGAACCGACGCGTGTCCGGATTCCATGCGTGCTGAATGAAAGCTGCAAAAGCCGTCGTGTCTATTTCCGACCGCAATTGCGTTGCGCCTGAGTTTGCAAGCGCGCTTGAGAACAACAGCGCGCGGGCGTTGTCGTCCACACAATAGCCATGGGCGCGGTCCGGTACCGAATGGACTGCGTGCTGAAGTATGCCCGTGCTGTCGCAAAGCGAAAGGAAATGTCCAATTCGCGGTTTTGGAATGGCACTGCGTCGGATCGCGGAAAGAGTTGCGGCCGGAAGAAGAGTCTCTCTGGTGTGTTCTCGTGCGCTCTCGAATACCGCGAGATAGTCCTCAGCCGTCTCCGGCCAGGTCATTGACCGACTTGCCGCGTATGCCCGCTTGCGCATGGCGTGACGGCGGACGTCATTCGTAAGCAAGGCGGCAATCTCGTTGCTGATGGCTTTGGAATCCCCAAATGGAACGAGGATCCCGCGCCCGTCACTCAGCAATTCCCTGGCGTGCCAGTAGGGGGTCGATACGACCGCCTTTCCCAATCCAAAGCTGTAGGCGAGCGTACCTGACGTCATCTGGGCTTCGTTGAGATACGGTGTAACGTAGACGTCGCACATTGAAATGAAATCCAACAGCGTGGCCCGCTCGACAAACTGGTTGAAGAAGACGACATGGTCCTGGATTCCGAGATCGCGCACGCGTTCTGTCAGGCTGTGCCGGTATGCTTCGCCTTGTTGACGCACAAGATGCGGGTGGGTTGCACCAAGGATGACATAGACAGCGTTAGGGCACGATTTGATGATTCCCGGCATGGCATCGAGCATGATTTCTATGCCTTTGTTCGGCGACAGAAGCCCGAACGTAAGAATGACGGTCTTTCCCGTGAAGCCAAGTTTTGCCTTGGCATCGTGCGTTTCGCGAAACGGCATGTCGGGAATTCCGTGGGCTATAATTTCAACCTTGGAGGCTGGCACGTCATGCGCTGAATGAAGCAATTGCCGGCCCTTCTCAGACATGACGACGACTTTGGACGAAACATCGATGATGCGTTGCATCACTCCGTGCTGGGCGGGGGTTGGCTTGGCTAGTACCGTATGGAGGGTCGTTACGACCGGCATCTTCAACCGCGACAGTAGCTCGGTGATATTGCCGCCGGCCTGACCGCCAAAAATTCCATATTCATGCTGAAGGGAAACAACGTCGAAGCCGGCATTGTTCAGGAACGCAGCCCCTTCAACGTACTCCTCGATGTTCTCGTCTTGAATTGCCAGGCGGACGGCGTGCGGGTAGTCATAGACGCCACCGGGATCAGTCATCGCGACAACAACGGTCTCAAGATCCGGACGGGCCATCGAAACTGCCTGATGAAGATCATTGGTAAACGTTGCAATGCCGCAGCGGCGCGGAAGATGATTGCCGATGAATGCTATTCGTTGAATCAATTTCATTGAATTGTTTCCATGTCGACGCACTTCAGCAGCTGCGGGACCAGACCGCCTGCGTAGGCTACGAGAGCCACCATGCCGTTCCGGCCGGCACGGATGTTGACGTGATCCGACTGCGCGAAAAGGGCGTCGCCTATCGTAATGGCGTTCGAGGCGGCGCTGGCGCCGCCACTGACAACCAGCATCCAGGTCTCATGTTCCGCTTCAAGGCACCAGGTGGAATCTGGCATCAGATCGATCCGCTCGAACGTGAAGTACGCATTTGAAACCAGAAGGGTCCGCGCGTCGGAAAGTCGTGTCGGGTCGACCAGAAAATCGGCGGGGCCGGCATTTGCCACCGCAAGTGCGCCCTCTATATGAAGGTCGCGCCCACGGCCGTAATCGAAAAGACGAAATGTGGTGTCGCTGCGTTGCTGGATTTCAGCGATCACCATGCCTGCACCGATCGCGTGGATCGTTCCGGCGGGCACCAAGATAGTGTCGCCCGAATGTGCCGGATGCCATGCCACAAGCTCGGAAATCGAGCCGTCATCGATGGCATGCCGCAACTGTTGTGAGGTGACACGCCGCTTCAGGCCCATGCCGAGCTCGGCATCGGGCGCAGCACTCAGAATGTGCCATGCTTCGGTCTTGCCTGTCGGCCGCCCGGTTGACTGCGCGTATGCATCATCCGGATGAACCTGAATGGAAAGCGGCTGGTTAGTAAAAAGCAGCTTCAGCAGAAGCGAGGGAGGCACGGCCCCAGCGTCGGTGCGCTCGTACCAGATTTCACCGATCGTAGTGACGCCGTCGCCTGCGTTACTCCATGGACGTGGATCTACAACACCCCATGGCTTCGGTAAGGCACGTGCATGGGCATGTTCAACCGTCATGAGCTACGTTAAATTTGGCCGAGGGAGCATTTTTCGGATACTTTCAGTGGATCAGGCGAAAACGCTGGTCGAAAGCGCGAGTGTATTCTCAGAAGCGACCCGTTCATGTTTTTCGGCGGTGTTCTTGATGCGGTAGCACGGGTTGCCGGGATCTTTGTCTGAAGACGGCACGAGATGGCGAATTTCGTATCCGCCCGGCGCTGATGGTCGAAGAACGCTCGGTTCAAGCTCGACGATTTGACCGATTTTGAATTTATGCACGATCGGGTTTTCCTTCTGGTGTGGAACCGGAGGAGCAGCCGGCAGGGTTCTCTTTGTCTTTATGGTCATGCAGAAAGCGGGCAATCTGTCCTCTGAGTTCAGTGGTTTGCCGCACGTCACCCAGTGAGCCCGCCGTATCGAATAGTTCGCGCTGCAGCTTCGTTGGGATTGTGTTCCACTTCATGATAACGGCCGCGCCGAGGCAGCGAAGGATATGCTCCTCGATCTCAGCGACGGCATTTTCCTCGAGGCGTTTTCCAGCTGACTCGTCTTCCGTGCGCGAGCGGATCATTTTGTCGAAATTGTCCGCCAGCCAGGTCTCATTCTGCGCGAGATCACTGAAACTTTGTTGCGACCGCTGTAGCTGACGGATTTCGCCGGGAACAACAGTGGATTTGAGCGCTTCGGCGCTTTCCTCCGCTTTTGCTCGAAAATGTTTGGCCGCGAACATTGGACCGTGCTCCGTGACACGGAAGGGCGGTTTACCGCTCCACGGTGCCGTGGCGTCTACTTATTGGGTGTTGCTAGCTCTATATGGGGACGATCAAGCCGAATTGCGACGGCTATTTATGCGATTGTGACGACGGGTCCGCGGTAAGACCAAGTTGAAACGATTTTTTCACAATGCCTGTGCGCGAAAGGCGCAAGGCCCAGTGTTGTCTGATGGTTCGGCTCCTAGTGCGCGCAATGTTCAGGCATCGGACCTGACGAAAAAGCCCCATTCGCCATCATCTGCACCCTGCAAATACCAGCAGCGGCGCCAGCCTTTTGCAGGAAGTCCTGATCGGGTTGCTTCCGCGGCGCAGGAAGCGGAAGAACAAAGCTGTCGCGGCCTGATCAAGCACCAAATCGGAATTAGGGGAGGCCGCCACAAAGCGGCCTTTCTGTTTGTGAGCAAGCCGCCATAGCGGCCGGTCAAACACTTGCCTACCCGAGCGCGACGCCAATCGCAGTCATCTCTTCTGCGGCTCGCGGCCCACTAAAGGTTAGAGCCAATTCGTCGATGCCCATCGCCTTGTATTCTTGGGCCCGCGCCAGGCATTGGTCCGGTGTGCCCGAGAGCGAAAAGGCTGTAACAAAACGATCATCGAGCACCACCGCGGCTTTTTCGCCGGCAAGGATGCGGCGGGCACAATCTGAAAATTCGGTCTCGCTGATATGAGTGCCCGCGAGCAGCGCCTCTTTCGCGGAATCAAGCTTCTGCCCAAGCAGCCAGAATCGCGGCAGCATTTCGCCGATTGCAAACTTGGCGGCGTTGAACGCTTCGCGCGCATCCGCATGCGTGGCGCACGGCATGTACTGGACCACCTTTCCAGGCGCCGATCGCCCGGTGGCCTGCGAACTGGATTGCATCAATGCCGCAAGACCTGAGGCAAACGTGAGTGAGCACATGTTCGAAATGAGCAGTCCGTCTGCGAGTTCGCCGGCCAGCTTCACCGTGATATTGCCTCGCCCAGCCAGATAGATCGGGATGCCATCTCGTGCGCGATAATTCAGTTTGATCCGCTTCGCCGAAAACGCGCTGCCCACATAGTCGATTTCCCTGTTTTGCAGCAGCCCGCGCACGATGATGAGTGCATCACGAAGTGCAGGCGCGGGTTTTTCAGCGTTCAACCCCATTTTTTGGGTTGCCGCCATGATGCCGGCCCCAATGCTGAGGCTGGCGCGTCCATTGGACAATTCGTCCAATGCACCGACTTCCATCGCCATCATGGTGGGATGCCGGCTATAAGGATTGAATACGCCGACGTTAATCCGGACATTTTTTGTTGCGTCCGCGCAAACCGCGGCCGCCGGCAAAATTCCGCGGGCAAAAGCGTTTTCCGCAAACCAGACGCCCGCCATGCCGGAGGCGTCAGCGGCTTTTGCGAGTGCCACACATTCCTGCGGGCTCATTGATCCGTCGAGCCGGATGCTGATCTCTGGCAGTTGGTTCATTGCTCGGCCATGCACATAAAAAAGGCGGACTAATGAGACTGACGTGCGGCACGCGCCTGCTCGATCAGGCGCCACAGCCGCGGCGGCGCCAAAGGCAGATCGCATGGCTCGACCGATAGCGTCCTTAATGCGGCCGCCACCGCGTTGCAAATGACGCCACCGACCGCAATGAGACCCCCTTCACCCGCGCCCTTGGCTCCGAGCGGGTTGTTTGGGCATGGCCGAAGGCCGAGTGAAACGGAGCGGATGTGCGGAAAATCGGTTGCTGTCGGCAAGCGATAGTCGGCGAGCGAGCCGGTCAAAAGCTGTCCATTCTCATCGTATTGCAGATGTTCGAGAAAGGTGCTGCCCAGGCCCTGGACGACGGCGCCAAGCACCTGTCCGTGTAACGTCGCCGGGTTGATAACGCGTCCCACGTCCTCAACGGTCACATAGTCGAGCACGTCAACAACCCCGGTGGCTGGTTCCACTGCGACATGCGCGGCATGTGAACCATAGCTGTAGGTCAGCTTTTTGTTGACGAACTTTCGCTCAACAGAAAGCCCGGCAAACTCAGCCAGCTCAAGCCGCGTGTTGCCGTGCTGGACGACGCCTTCGACGATCGAGATTGCAGCCGGACTGCAATTGAAGCGGATCGCGGCTTTAGCCCGCACGTTGTCCATCAGGGCCTCGGCAGCCAGCAAGATCGCCGAGCCGCCCATAACAGTTGCTCTTGAATGAAACGAGCCAACTCCTTCGCCCAAAAGGTTTGTCGAGCCGTGCACAAGGCGGACCCGTTCGATGGGGAGCGACAGCGCGTCCGCCGCGATCTGGCTCATGACGGTCTGCAAGCCTTGCCCGAGCGCCGTTGAGCCGACTGCGACCGTGATCGTCCCATCCCGATCGATATGAATGCGCGCATTTTCGGATTGCCCGCCCGCGCCGCCCTCGACGAAGTTGCCAACCGCGATGCCATGATAACGGCCATCGATTAACCGGCCTTGGATCTTCTTCTTTTTAGGCCAATCAAATTCATCAAGGCAGCGCTGCATAACAAGCGCGTAAGCGCCATTATCCAACTCCGTTTGCCAGGTTGCATCGAGGTCGAGCATCGTTGCCAGCGGCCGCGGCAGTTCGCTTTCCGCAATCAAATTCCTCAGGCGAAATTCGGCAGGATCGACCCCGAGATCCGTTGCCGCCATGTCGAACAGGCGCTCGCAAAAGAAGCTCGATTCATAGCGGCCCGGGCCACGATATGTGCCGGTTGGCGTTTTGTTTGTCGCAAAACAATGAGCGTCGATTTTGATATTGGGAATACGGTAGGGCCCCGATACAAATTGAACGACGTTGCGCGGCGCGCTGAAGCCATTGGTCCGCGCATAGGCGCCAAGGTCGATATCGATACGGCCTCTGATGCCGAGGACCGTACCATCCCGCCGGCAGGCGATCTCCAGGTCAGCGTACATTTCGCGCGCATGGTTCATCGCCGTAAAGTGCTCCCGCCGACCTTCCACCCATCGCACGCAGCCGCCGACCTGGCGGGCGGCGAACGGAATCAGCAGGTCTTCGGGATAAAACTCTCCGCGCGCGCCAAACCCGCCGCCGACATCGACCTCTATCAAATCGACGTTGGACGTTTCGAGACCGAGCATGGCGGCAAGCACGCGCCGATTGAAGAACGGAACCTTCGTTGCCCCGTGAACAGTCAGGTGTCGGCGTTTTGCATCCCATTCGGCCAGCAGCCCGCGCGTCTCCATCGGAAAAGCAGTGTGGCGCTGGACGCTGAATTGTTGCCGGCGTGTGTAATCCGCCGAAACAAAAGCCGCATCAGTATCGCCCATGCGTGCCCGAAATGTCGCGGCAATGTTTGTCGTGGTGTTCTCAAAGAGCAACGTATCTCCGCGAGCCGATATGATGTGGTCGGATACAACCGGCAGCTCGCGCAAGCGAAGATCGATAAGTTCAAGCGCGTCTTCGGCGACAGCTTGTCCGGATGCGATGACGACCGCGACGGGCTCTCCGACATAGCGCAGTTTACCGTCCGCAATGACCGGTTGGCAAAAAGCTTCGCCCTCCGGCACTGCATGCTGGCGGATTGGGATTACGGGAACGTGGCCGAAGTCAGCAGCCGTGATGACGGCAACGACCCCGGGAGTTGCGCGCGCTGCGCTGGTATCGATCAATTCAATAATCGCATGCGCGACCGGACTGCGCAGTATCGCTGCGTGCAGGAGCCCTGCGGGCCTCAGATCGCCGACAAAGGTACCGGCTCCGGTCAGCAGTTTTGGATCTTCAAGCCGGTTGATGGCGCTTCCTACATAGGCGTTCGGCCGAGTCATGCCGCGGGTTCCCTGCGCCGATACACCCTGCAGGCATCCTCGGCCGTAAAACGCCTGAGCGTGCCACTGGTCGCTGCTTTGATCGATTGAGCGCTCATCGTCCGGTCCGTCGCGCTGAGCTTAGAGCGTGCGTGAGGCGAAATGCCAGCGCAGTTGAAGAAGCTGGATGCCCTCTTCGACGGACCGCGGGACACACAATCGACGGACGGAAGTTTCACGATGTTCCGGTATTCAGAACAGTGTTGCAAACAACATCTCATCGTGAAATCGCACTGTCAATTCTGTTTCCAGTGTTGACTAATGGCGGCGCGCCGATCACGCTTGTGAAACATTGTTCTAAATATCGGCACACCGCGTTTAAGAGAGTTGCCATGCTCGCCAATACGGCCCGCCTGCAAGACCTCATGAAGCAGGACAAGCTCGATGCAGTGATTGCGACCTGTCCGGAGAACGTAACCTACCTCAGCGGGTTCTGGGCGATGTCGCAGTGGGTGCGGCGCGGCCCGCAGGCCTACGTCCTGTTTCCGGCCGACACCCAGCAGCCGTGCATTATTGCAAATTCCGGCATTCTCGATCTCGTCGCCGATCAGAAGCCCTGGGTGACGGACATACGCCGTTACGGATATTTCCAGCTCGACGCCGATGCATCGGTCGAACTCGATGCCGACGACACGTTGCAGCAAAAGCTTTTCGGCAGTCAGGCGTACAAGGATTCGGTGGATGCACTCGTTGCCGCGATCAAGGAAAAACGGCTTGAGCGCGCATCGTTCGGCATCGACGAGATGGGAATCACTCCGCAATGCATGGATCAGCTGAGGTCGGCTTTGCCCGATGCCAAGTTCATTCGCTGCTTTGCCCTTTTCGAGAGGGTCCGTTCGATCAAAACGCAAGGAGAGATCGAGATACTGCGCAAGGCGGCGCGTGCGACCGAGCTTGCCATCGATGCGGCTCTCAAGGTCGCGGCCGAAGGCATCACCGAGCGTGAAATGCTTCGCGAATTCAATGCGTGTCTTGCGCGGAACGACACGGCGCCCGTTGTCGGATGCATCGGATTCGGCAATCGCAGTGCGATGATCAACGTGCAGCCGTCCGATCGCAAGCTCAAGCGGGGCAATCTCATCCGTTTCGATGTTGGCGGACGATACCGTCACTATCGGTCCGACATGTCACGCGGGGCGAGTCTGGGTGAGCCGGCCGCGAAAATCAGCAAATATTACCGTGCTGTCGAAAAGGGCGTCTTGCGCGGCTACGACATTATCAAGCCCGGCCTCAAGGTTTCGGACCTGTTCAAGGACATCGTAGCTACTGTTCAACGCGAGGGAATTCCACATTTCAAGCGAAGCCATGTTGGCCATGGCATCGGTGTCGACGGCTATGACCCACCGAATATCGCCGAAAGCTCGGCGGACGTTCTGGAAGAGAACATGGTCGTGTGTATCGAGACGCCCTATTACGAGCTCGGCTTTGCCGGATTGCAGGTCGAAGACATGGTTCGCGTTACAAAGGACGGCGCCGAGTCGCTCATGACTTTGCCGACCGCCTTACGGATACTCTAACGCGATCGACCAAGTGAAAGGCATATCGCGACTGCCGGAGATCGATACCGATGAAATACTCCATCTGTCTGGCGACCGGATATGAAGGCCTTGTCTATCCGGTAAACTTCTGCAAGCCGCAGGATCTGGTTCGCCACGCGCAGATCGCGGAAAAACTCGGCTTCCATTCGGTCTGGGGCAACGATCATATTACGCCCCCGCGCTATGTCCGCGATCACACAAAGGGCTCGCCGAATTTCTACGACGTCCTGATCACGCTCGCGATGATCGCGCAGGCCACCACCACGCTGCGTGTCGGGACGGCATTGCTGGTCATGCCCAACCGCGAGCCGGTCTATCTCGCCAAGCAGGTGGCTACTCTCGACCAAATGTCCGGCGGGAGGTTCATTATGGCGATCGGGATCGGCGCCTATCGCGAAGAGTTCGAAGCATGGGTTGGGAATCGCTACGAGCAGCCGCATCGTGGCGACATGATGGAGGAGGGGATCAGCATTTTTAAGAGGCTGACGATGGAAAAAGTCTCCTCCTTCGACGGAAAATACTACTCGTATAAAGACATCGAGATGTTCCCGAAGCCGAAGCAAAATCCTTTCCCGCTCTATATCGGCGGACACAATATGAAGGCTGTCGAGCGCGCCGCCACGATCGGCTACGGCTGGCTGCCGGGGTGGAGGCCGTTGCACGAGATAGAAGAACGCATTCAGGCGCTCCATAAATATGCGCATGACGCGGGAAGAAATCCCAAGGAAATCGAGATTGCTCCGCAATTTTCGCTATTGATCGGCAAGACCCAGGAGGCGGCGGAATCCACTTATATGAAGAGTGGGCTGGTCGCGCATCGAGTGTCGCTTGCGCATACCGGCCGCGACCCGGTCCACCAGGTCACCGCCAATCTTGTCGGGTCGCCGCCATCGATCATTGAGAAAATCCACAAGCTCAAGGCAATGGGCGTTGATCATTGCGCCGCGATGGCGGTCGCGGTGAATAATCAGGAAGACTTGATCGAACAGCTGCATTGGTTCTCTGAAGAGGTCATGCCGCATATCGACTAGCGGTCGCGCGTTCCGACGATTGCAGTGGGGCAGAAAAAGGGAGCGCACAATACTTTCGCCCAATCACGTTTCTCTGCGCGATATTGAGACACCGGCGCTTGTCATCGATGCCGCTGCCTTGCAACGGAACATTGAAGGCATGGCTGCATGGGCAAGGCAGACGCGCATCGCACTGCGGCCGCACGCCAAGACACACAAGTCCGTGCGCATAGCCCGGCTCCAAAAAGAGGCAGGGGCAAGGGGCATTGCCTGCGCCACGGTTGCGGAAGCTGAATTACTTGCTTTGGCCGGTATCGGAGGCCTGCTACTGACGGCTCCGCAAATGGGCGATGGCAAGTTCGCGCGCATAGCGAAGATCAACAGTGCACACGATATTGCTGTTGTCGTTGATCACATCGCGCAGGTTAAGGGGCTCGCTGCGAGTTTCCTCGCGGGCGACAAACCGCTTCCCGTGCTCGTTGACGTCGACGTTGGTCACTCGCGCACCGGTGTCGCCGACCTCGGCGAGGGCGTTCGCCTTGCACAATCAATTGGGGCGTCGGACAAACTGAAATTTGCCGGGATCCAAGGGTTTGCGGGCCACGCACAACATATTCCGCGCCCGGACGAACGGAATTCTGCGGCGGACAAGGCGGCCAATATCCTGCGGCGGTTCGCCAAGGCGCTGACCGAGGTGGGGCTCGACTGCGAGTTGATCAGCGGGAGTGGCACCGGAACTTATCGGAGAGATGCCGCGGGACCCTACAACGAGCTTCAGGTCGGCTCGTATGTCTTTATGGATTCTGACTACGCCCGAATTGTCGATGAGAGCGGCGCCGGACCTTGCTTTGAGCCAAGCCTGTTTGTGCTTGCGACGGTTGTGTCGGTCAATATCCCGGGTCAGGTCACGGTCGATGCCGGCAGCAAGGCGCTTGCAACCAACGGGCCGCCGCCTTGCAATCTTGTCGGCGCTCCCAAAGGGAGCAGTTACCGGTTTGCCGGCGACGAGCACGGAATTGTCGCCATTCCGGCAGGGCAAAAAGCGCCGGCACTTGGTGATCGCCTTCTCATCGGAGCAACGCATTGCGATCCGACCGTCAACCTGCACGCCTGCTACCACGTCATCGATGCAAGCCAGGCTGAATTGTGGCCAATAGGTGCGCGCTACGGCGAATGACCGCGCCCAATTCATGAAAAGTCGGCGCCACGGCGCCGGCCTTTCAATGCCTCACAGCGTCCTATTGCTTCGGGATCTTTGCCGCCTTGATCGCCGCCTCCCAGCGTGGACGCTCGTTTTTAAGAAATTGCACAGTTTGTTCCGGTGTGCCGCCGACGGGCGCCGAGCCGAATGAGCGCATGGTTTCAGCCACTTTCGGAAGGTGGACGATGCGATCGCACTCCTTGCTGAGGAGGTTGACGACGTCCTTTGGCGTTTTTGCAGGCACGGCGAGGACATTCCACGAGCTCAGTTCGTAACCTTTCAGAACGGTCGCAATTGGCGGCACGCCGGGCAGCAGAGCGACCGGCTGTTTAGTTGAAACGCCGAGCGCGATGAGTTTGCCCGCCTGAATGAACGGCAGAATGGGGCCGAGATTGTCGATCGTGAAAGCGACGCGCCCGGCAACGAGGTCCGGCAAGGATTGCGACGTGCCTTTGTAGGGCACCGCAACCATATTAATGCCTGCCATTTCCGCGAACAAAGCGGCGGACAAGTGGCTAGTCGCGCCGATTCCGGCGATCGCATATTCGATTTTGCCGGGATTTGCCTTTGCCTTATCAATCAGCTGCTGAATGGTTTTCACACCCAATGACGGATTGACAACGAGGACATTCGGGAATTGCGCCGCAAGGCATACTGGCGCAAACGCCGAATCCGGATCGTAGGGCAACGTATTGTAGATAAACTGGTTGATCACAAACGATGCCGGAGCATTGAGCAGCATCGTGTATCCGTCCGGCTCGCTGTTAGCGACAAACGCCGCGCCGATATTTGTGCCGGCACCCGGACGATTGATCACGGTAACGGGCTGCTTGAAAGAATCCTGCATATGTTCCGCGAGCAGGCGTGCAATCGTGTCGGTGTTCCCACCGGCGGTGAACGGCACCACGATCTGCATCGTTCGAGTGGGAAAATTCGAGGCTGCGGTTGCGGGCGGCCCGGCAACCAGAAAGGCTGCAAGGACCGCAAGTATTGTTCGAGTTCGCATTATCTGTTCCTCCCTTTTTTCGCGCACGTTGAGGGTCTTTTCGGCCTTTGGCATCTGTCGGCCCGCTCGCCCCCTGCAATGCAATTTACATTCCAAATCGGCGATCATCGTTCCTGATTTGGTTTTTCTCTTGCCTTTTCTCTTGCCTTTTCTCTTGGCTTTTCGCGGCCGCAGATCTCGATTGCGACGCCAGCATAAACCTTTGCCGCCCGCAGAAGATCGTCAACGCTCATTGCCTGTTTTCGGAAACTGCGGGGCGGCCCGTAGGTGATTGACGGAATGCCCATTTCATTGAACGCCAGCACATCTCGCCACATGCTGGAAAAAACCGGTTCCGCCAATTCGAGCTCGCCGCCTATCGTTCTACGGTGCGCTTCCCGCAAGCCGTCGAGCAATATGGCGTTTTCGCCGCTGCCATAGGAGCGGCGATAGAGAAACAGTTCGACCGTGCCGGCCAGCTTGAGTTGCGTCAGCAGGTCGCGAAGTTCACGCCGCAGCGCAAGCGGATCGGAGTTCGGGGTCAACCGGCAGTCGAGATAAAGTGCGCAGAGCTCCGACGTGCGCGTGACATGGTAGGGATTGCCGCCGCGGATGGCGCCGATCACCGCCTTGGGGACAATAGTGCCGTCCTTGCAGCGATACACAAAACGTCGTTCGTATTCGCGCGCCCATTCTTGCAGGCTCGGGATCAGGATGCCCGCGCGGACTATCGCGTTCGGGTGATCGGCGTTGATCTCGGCGTCGGGCACAAACGGTGTGTAAAACTGCGGCGCTCCGTGAACGGTGATCTTGAAAAACGCCTTGCCTGCCTCGATTGCCGCGTATCGGAAGTCTGTACCCTCCGCCACCATTGCGAAATCGGCGACGCCGCCATGCTGGATCAGATAACGGCTGCCAACTTCCTTGCTCAGATATTGCGGTGCTTCGAACTCATCGACGGCTTCATATCCGATCTCGCCTGGGACCGCGGAAAGCAGCAGATCGCCGCGCAGACTTCTGCCGGATTTTTTGACGGCTTTTGCGGCCAGCAGAAAAGCGGCCATTGGCCCCTTGTCGTTGACGACGCCCTCACCAAAAAGCGTCTCGCCTTCAAGCCACGCATGGTGATTGATTGGTGCATCGGGGTCACGCAGGCTCAATCGATCGCTCTTGCTGCGCCCCGTGTCGAGGTGACTGTTGAAAATTAGACTGTAGCCGTCGCCGTTTCCGGGAAGCGTGCCGAGCACGTTAAAACGGTCGGGAAACATTCCGATCTTTCGCGGCGCAAACCCTTCCTTTTGCATCCAAGCGAAGACGAAATTGCCGGCCGCGGCTTCCTGGCCGGCAGGGCTGGGAATATTGCAAAGGTCGAGTGTGAGCTTGATAAGCTCGTCGCGATCAATCGCAAACTCAGCGGTCGCTTGCGTCACTGGGCGAATCCGATGTGCCGGTATACGGCACAATGTTCTATTTATGCTCGCATTGTGAATTAGGAGTGTCAATTCAAGCGGTCTTGCCGCGAGAGCACGGACGCACTTCTTTAAGCCGTCGGACGGCCGCGATGACGCCTGGGGGCAGGTTTGCGTAGACCAACCGCAGATTGGCGAGCAGGGCTGGCCGAAGGCGCGCCGAGTTTTCTCGATGCATTGAGCGCCGCCTCGATCACCTGCCGCGCAATTGCGGAGCGGTCATTGACTTTCATGGTCACGGTCGGAACAGCTCCGCTGATTACCGCGATCGCAGTGCCGCCGACGTCGCGCACCACCGCGCCGGCAGAAAAGAAGCCCTGGCGGTTTTCTTCCTCGCTTGTCGCGTAGCCGAGGCGGCGGACGGCTTCGATTTCCTTTATCAACTGCGGCAGCGCGACCTTGGTCGAGGGCGTAAGGCGCGGCAGCGGACGTGCACCAAGCAAAGCGCGGATTTCATCATTCTGCATTTCCGCGAGAAGCGCTTTGCCCATGGCGGTCGAGTGGAGGTACGTCTGCGATCCCGGTCGATGAGTGATTGCGACCGGGCCTTCACTTTGCACCGTCGCGAGATAAACCAGCGCCTGGTTGCGGCGAACGCCCAGGAAGCCGGTGATGTGCTGGCTGGCCAATGCGTAGAGTTCCGGCATCACCGCCGAGTAAAGACTGTTTTGCCCGACAAATGCGCTGCCGACCTGAAAGGCCCGATAGCCGATCTTGTAGCGCAACGTTCCTTGCGTTTGTTCAAGGAAGCCTGCCTTGGCGAGGGTCTTGATCAGTCTCTGTACGTTGCTGGGGGCAAGAGCGAGTCGTCTTGCAATTTCTCGCACGCCGATCGGCTCGGCATTACCCGCCAGCAGGTCGAGAATATCGATCGCGCGTGTCACCGACTGGTTTTCGCCACTGGGGACTGCGTTGCGGGCCATGCGAAGCTCTATTGAGAGATCACAGCGCGACCGGCATTCAACTGCGAACCTTGCATTTGCTTGACACTGCCTGATACGGCCGATTTACTCAAAAAGTGAAACAATGTGCCGATATGTAGTACATCGTAACGGCCCGATCAATTCCCGAGCCTCGTTATAGTCCGAGTTGAAACATGGCAGCAGTAGTTGGGCTCCAGTGCTTGCGCTGCGGATCGCGCTATGACCAGTTGCATTACGCGCAGGATTGTCAGAACTGCCATGCGCAGACGCCAAGCAATCTTGTCGTTGAATATGAGGCCTCGTTCACGGCGTCGCGCGCAAAGCCGGGTCTCGATGCTGGAAGTGGACTCTGGCGATATGGCGATTTACTGCCGGTGGCGGAAACCGACGCGGTCACGCTCGGTGAAGGAGGTTCCCCGCTTCATCCCCTGAGCAAGATTGGCCGCCGCCTGGGTGTCGAAACTTTGTTTGGCAAGGATGAAACACGGAATCCAACCTGGTCCTTCAAGGACCGCCTGGCCTGTATCGCAGTTTCAGTTGCAAAAAAAATCGCCGCCCCCGCTATCGTGTCAAGCTCGACGGGCAATGCAGGAGCCGCCGCTGCCGCCTATGCAGCCAAGGCTGGATTGCCGTGCATTGTTTTCACTGCCAAAGGCGCGGCCGGTCCACTGGTCACGCAAATGCGGGTCTATGGCGCGACCATTGTCGAAACCGCGAGCAAGGCGGATCGTTGGCCGCTGATGCAGCGCGCCGTGCGGGAGTTTGGCTGGTTTCCGACATCGCCCTTCTTCGGACCCGTGGTGGGCAGCAATCCGTTCGGTATAGAAGGCTACAAGACGCTGGCTTACGAGATTGTCGAACAGATGCAATGGCAGGTGCCGGATTGCTGCGTGTTACCAGTATGTTATGGCGACGCATTGCTCGGGATGTGGCGCGGCTTTGAAGAAATGCGAAGCTTCGGCTGGACCGATCGCGTTCCCAAAATGATAGCGGCGGAAATCTATGGTTCGCTCGGCGCCGCGCTCAAAAGCGGCAGTGATGCGGTTCCCGACATGCCGCAGACTCACGATACGGTCGCCAAGTCGACGACCGCGACGCGGAGTACATTTCAGGCGCTGCATGTCTTGCGCCGATCCGGGGGAGTCGCAACGACGGTGAGCAATGATTTAATTTTGCAATGGCAGCAAGATCTGGCGAGCGCCGAAGGACTCTACGTCGAACCGGCCTCTGCGGGGGCGCTTGCAGCTGTCGCGCAATTAAAGAGCAGCGGCCACATCAAGGCCAAAGACAAAGTGGTGGTACTCCTGACAGCGAGTGGCCTGAAAGATCCGGATGCCACTGCTGCCGTGCAAAACCCGCTGCAGACAATGCCCAGAAACATCGAAGACGCATTTCTGCAACTCAAGGCATTGACGGACTTATGAGGCGGTGGGAATCCATTTGTCATTTGGGCAGATCGACAGCGGCACGGTCGTTCTAGGCCGCTTTGATTTGCGTGTTTCAGTTGGGTCTCAGCTTTGCCGCTGAATTGAGCCACGCTCAGACTCGCAAGCCCACTGCAAATGAAGTCGCGTTAATCCGCGATTGTGTGACAAAAAATAAGGATAATTTAGATGAGGGCGAGCGGCGGTGCTTGTTCAGTCTTGTAGCAGATCGATGCATCGGCGACGTGGGCGCCGCTACCGACCGGAAGCTGACCGATTGCTACGAAATTGAGGGATCGATTTGGGACACTTCGCTGAACCAGAACTACAAGCGCCTGCTCGATACCCTCGATGATGAACAGAAGGCCAAGGCTCGTGCCATGCAGCGCGCGTGGACTGCCTATCGTGAGACGACCTGCGACTTCTATTGGGACAAGATCCAAGGCACCATGGCGAACCATATGAAAGCGTTACCCGCGAGTTGGCAAGACGGGCGATGCTGCTTGCTTTCTTCAGCCAACTTTAGTGAGGCAACGAATGTCCGCTGTTGCACATAACCGACATTCCAGAGCCGCCGGACGCTGTCCGCTGTCCGCCGTCGTGAAATGTCCGCTCATGAGCCAAGGCGGACATCGATTTGGGTCACTGGAACCAGCCCCTCTGTTTAATCAGGCCTAGTTTGTTTCGATAGCCTGCGCTGCTTTTTATTCGTCGTACACAATCGGCTTGACCGGGCTCCTTGACCTCCTGGGCGTGCAGCTACATTCTGGGTTGTTATCGCCAGGAGGACTGGGATGCGCTGCCTCGGTTTGGGATTACTCGCCACGACGGCCTTGGCCACATGTGCCACCGAGGCGCTCGCAGGCAGTCCCGCGCTGAATCCCCCTTATCAAACTTCCGCACCTGTATTTAATCCTTGGATGGGCTGGTATGTGGGCGGCAACCTCGGCGGAAGCTGGGGGCGTTCACGGTCCGATTTCGGTATTTCCGGCTTCGCGACGTCTATTGCCGCATCGGATTCTGTCGGGCCGGACGGCGTCATAGGCGGCGGACAGCTCGGCTATAATTGGCAGATCGATCCGAACTGGCTCATCGGCATTGAGGCGGACATCCAAGGGTCGGGGGAAAAGGCCAGCGGTACGCGATTTGACACAGTGGACTTTGAGGGCGTGACCACGAATTACGAGACAAAAATCGAATGGTTTGGCACGGTACGCGGGCGCCTCAGCTATGTCTTCGACCGCCGCACGCTGCTCTATGCGACGGGAGGTCTTGCATATGGTCAAATCTCGATCTCAGGAACGAGTAATACCATCTTCGGAGGGACCGCCGCATTCTCCAATGCAGATGTGAACGCTGGATGGACGGCCGGGGTCGGCGTTGAAAGCGTGGCCTGGGATCCGCGGTGGACCTGGAAAGTGGAATATCTCTACGTGAACCTTGGAACGCTGGATGCGGCAGTCACGTCAGGGCTCACAACAACTCATACTACGACCAAGTTCACGGATCACGTGGTCCGTGCCGGTTTGAATTTCCACTTCTAGTCGGCGCATCCGCAGACCCCCTCATTAACATCAACTGCAAAGGGATCGATCACCTTTGCCGCCTTCAAACGGGGTTAGATCGGATCTGATGAAAATCCGCTGGCCGGATAGCTAGGCCCATAATTGCATGCGCCTCGACTTCTCAGACATGCCGATAAGAAAACGGGCTTTC
>CAVPDI010000005.1:0-141522 GCA_963702605.1 uncultured Pseudomonadota bacterium | reverse complement strand
TTCATTATCTGCTGACGGGCGATAAGACATCCCTGGCGGTGCGCCAGGACATTTGCAATGCCTGGCGGGAACCGCGAATTTGATGCGGGGGCGAACCGGCGGTGGAAAATACGCCGGAGGCTTATGCGAAGGTTCTGGAGGCGATGAAAGAGAATGCCGCCGCACGCGGATTATTACGGCCCGTATCGCGTGGCGGTCAACAGCGATCCGGCATGCGGCGTATACGCTGGCCGGCGCGGCGACGGCGTGGGACTGGTTGTAAACCATTTGGATCCGGGGTTTCGCGAACATTTTCGCCAGATCCTTTGGGAGCATGCGCGGGGCTGTATTACGGCGGTTACATGGGCGGAAACACCATGAAATTTGGCCGGCAGTTTTGGAATGCTTACGTGGCGTACAATCATCGCTCGACGATGGATACGGGTTTTACGCTGGCAACTCTGGCGGTGAGCGAAGGGAAGCCGGAGGAACAATGGATGTTGGGAAATCTGAAGAAGGAGATGGATTTTTTGGAGGGATGTTTGGTGCCGACGGCAGCCAGCGGGTTTGGGATCAGCCGTTGTGTGAGGTGGGGATGTCATTCGAGGTGGCGGATGAATGTCTGGGAACGCACCATATGGATTCGCCGTTCGTTCGCAATACGAGCACCTTTATGATGCAGGAGACGGCGCCGGGTTTGGGGGACAGGCCTTACTCCGCCACGTTTCCGAGACAGCCCGCGATTGACGAACCGTTTATGCTGAAGTTTGCGGCGCATTTCAAAGAGGCGGATCAACTCGATGGCATCCGTCAGAGTTTGAAGAAGCTTTCCGGGCCGAACACGGAAGCGGGGATATTGGCGTGGATATCGTTGCTGTCGGATGATCCGAACTTCGAGGGCGGGCATATATTTCAAAAGCTGCCCACCACCGGATTTTATCCCGATTTGGGGTTGAGTTTCATGCGGGAATCCTGGCGGGATAATGCGGTTGCGGCCACGTTCAAATGCGGGCCGCCGGGGGGTTATCATTACATTTCATGGTGGCAAGCGTGCCGAAGGCGGCGCGAGGTCCGCTGACGGAGAGTTTCTCTCATGGCAGTTGGCCTGATGCGAATATGTTCATCCTTTTCGGGGACGGCGATTATCTGGCGGAGACCGACCGCGGGGGGCGCCAAACGTTCCAGCAGCGTCAACACGATTTTGGTCAACCAGATCGGGCAGACGGAGCCGTGGCGGCACGACGGGGCGGAATGGGAACAGTGGGCGAGAGATGACAAGTTTGACGCGAGCAAGATGGGCGTAATCACGGCGTATAAGGACGCGGGCGAGGTGGTGGTTTCGGAAGGTGAGGCGGCAGGCTCCTATGGCGCTTATGACGACGCCAAGACGAAGAAAAGCCGGCCGGCGCTGGATCGGTTCTGGTGCGACTTCATTTGGGGTCAAAGGGGGTTACATTTTGATCCTGGACGATATCCGCGCTCCGCAGCCGGTCGAGATCACGTGGTTGGTGCAAGGGGCGAAATTGGATCCGAACGAAACGAAAGAAATCCGTTCGGCTTGCCTTCGGTGAATGGCGAATTAGCGAATAGCGCCGTTGCCACCGGCTGCAGCGCCAGCGACACGCGCAGCTTTTTGACCATGTCAGCTTCCGACGAGAAGTCGAGGTTCGCTTGCACGGTGCATGTTCGATACATCATGTCGAGGCCAAGCGAACCGACTTTCGGCATATAAGCCGTCATGATTTTGTAGCGGCCCTTTGGCATTTTCGGCATGTCCGCGCGCGTCCAGTTCGGCGTCATCCCGATGCCGAGAAAGCCTATTCCCAAAGGCTTCGCGACCTCGCGCACCTGTGAGATGCGCCATCAATTCGGCGGCGGTCTGATGCACGTTGTCGTACGGCGCGCCGGAAAGTTCGAATTGACCGCCGGGCTCCAATGAGATGGCGCCGCCGCCGGTAACGTCGAACATGCCGATGATGTTGTCGCCTTCCATGATCGGCTCCAGCCGAGCAGATATGCATGCCATCGAGCAGCGCGCGGATGCTCCGCTTTCCGGCATAAGGCACCGGCCGATGGTCGGCGACGGTAAAAGCGAACTTCTCGTGCTCGGTCCCGACTCGAAACTGCGTCTTTGCCTTGCAGCCAGCTTCGAGCCAAGCGACGAGTTCGTCGCGCGTCTCGATCGGTGTCATGTCGACCTGGTCTCGAGCCATGCGCAGTTCCGGAATAAAGGGCCGCGACGTTAAGCATGCTGCACCGCAAAGGGCAATGCACGGAGCCCGGCGCGGCAGAGGTGCCCATCTGGTCGAGATGCTGTTGCACCGGCGCACCAGTTTTCCCCAAAGGACCAGTTCCGAGCCTTCGCCTTCCTAGGAATATTGTCTGAGTAAAGGGCGCAAAATAGCGTTCTATTTTTGTTCTTTGCCCTGACTGCTGCATGCTCTATTGCTATCCGCCATGCCGCTGTTCACCCCCCATCAGAATAATGCTCTCAAATCCGTCGCTGACTGGCTCAAGGCCAAGCCCGGCTCTAACGGCACGCCACAGGTATTCCGGCTATTTGGCTTTGCCGGTACCGGCAAAACCACCCTTGCCCGCCACGTCGCCGACGAGGCCGACGGCGACGTGAAGTTCGCCGCCTTCACCGGCAAGGCGGCCTCCGTGATGCGCGGCAAGGGCTGTCACGGTGCCTCAACCATCCACAGCCTGATCTATCGCGCGCGTGAGAGTGGCGAGGAAATCCCGAATTTCGATCTTTGGGACGAAGCGCCTGCTTCCAAGGCGAAACTCATAATCATCGACGAATGCTCGATGGTGGATGCCGAACTTGGCCGCGACCTGCTCTCCTTCGACGTGCCGGTACTGGTGCTCGGAGACCCGGCGCAACTGCCGCCTATTCAAGGCGGAGGCTATTTCACCGAGGCAGAGCCCGACGCTATGCTCACAGAGGTGCATCGGCAGGCACAGGATGATCCGATCGTACGGCTGTCGATGGACATCCGTGCCGGTGATTATCTCGAACCCGGACGCTACGGCGAGACCGAGGTGATCCGCAAGGCCGACCTCGATCCGCAGCGGGTGCTCGACGCCGATCAGGTGCTGGTCGGGCGCAATGTTACGCGCCGTTCCTATAACACGCGCCTGCGCGAACGGCGCGGCTTCGAAGGCGAGATGCCGTCGGCTGGCGACAAGCTGGTATGCTTGCGCAACAATCGCAAGAAGGGCCTGTTCAACGGCGGGCTGTGGACGGTGAAGGATCGCGGCGGACGCAAGAGTGGCGCCAAGGCCGGGATCATGACGATGCGGCTCTTGCCCGACGACGACACCGCGACGCGCGGCGTAAAAGTATCCGTCCGGCCGGAATGTTTTTCCGGCGGCATCGAGCAGATCGATTGGCAGCGCCGCAAGCCCTATGACGAGTTCGACTACGGCTACGTGCTCACCGTGCACAAGGCGCAAGGCTCGCAATGGGACGATGTCGTGCTGTTCGACGAATCGTTCGCGTTTCCCGACAGCCGCGAGCGCTGGCTTTACACAGGTGTGACGCGGGCGGCGAAAAAGCTGACGGTCGTGGTGTAGCGAACGAAAAATGACGGGCAACAGCGGGCGCGAGCCGGGACGACAGAAGGAATCGCTTAACGTCGACCGACTTTGCGGTGCGTGAAAGGCAACATGGCCAGCGCTGCCGCCGTGATCAATGCGCCGGAGAGAAACGTGCCGCGCGGCCCGACGAAGTCCCACAGCGCGCCCGCAATTATGCTTGCGGCCAGCAGCGCAACGCCGCTCACCAGATTGAACATTCCGAAGCCGGTGCCTCGCAGAGCCGGCGGCGCCGTATCGGCAACCAGTGCCGCCAGTAGTCCCTGGGTGAGACCCATATGCAAACCCCATAGGGCAACGCCGACCATCACGGTCCATACGCTGTCGCCGAGCGCCAGAACGAGATCCGCGACCAGCAGCAAGACGAAGCCGAAGACAAGAACGCCGTAGCGGCCGTTTCTGTCCGACAGCGCACCTGCGGGCCAGGCCGAGATCGTGTAAGCGATGTTCATCACGACCATCATAGCCGGCACGATGGCGACATCCAGCCCAACCGACTGCGCGCGGAGCAGAAGGAATGCCTCGCTGAAGCGGGCAAGCGTAAAGATGGCCGACACACCCACCACCATCCAATAGGCGGCATCAAGTCTCGCGAGTTCCGAACGCGAAAACGGCGACCGGATGAGCTTCTCGCCCGACATTCGATCCGGCTCGCGCACGGCGACCACAATTATCGCAAGTGAAACGAAGGCCGGCACAACTGCGATCCAGAATACGGAGGTGAAATTATCTGCAAATACCGCCATGAAGACGATTGCCGCGAGCGGGCCGAGCACGGCCCCGACAGTGTCGAGCGACTGCCGAAGGCCGAAGGCCGTACCGCGCAGATCGGCGGGCGTAAGATCAGCAACAAGTGCATCGCGCGGTGCGCCGCGGATGCCCTTGCCGATCCGGTCCACGAAACGCGCTCGGTGAGCCAGGCAATGCTCGAGGCCAGCGGGAACACGGGTTTCGTCACGGCTGCGAGGCCGTAGCCGAGCACGGCCAGAAGCTTGCGCTTGCCGAGATAGTCGCTCAGTGCGCCGGAAAAGATCTTGGTGATCGAAGCAGTCGCTTCCGCGATGCCCTCGATGAAGCCGACCATGAGCGTGGATGCACCGAGGACGCCCACCAGGTAGAGTGGCAGGAGCGCATGGATCATCTCGGAGGAGAGATCCATGAACAGCGACACTAATCCCAGCGCCCAGACACTGCCGGGAATCTCGCGCCAGCGGAAAATGGAACGGGGCTGGGTGGGCATGGTGCAGAAATCCTTGTGGCTTATTCCCCCGCGAGGAGAAATCCAGCCAATTCAACGCACCAGCAATATGCTGCGAACCCCCGCTTTTGCGGGGTGACCGGAACAATGGCGATCGCTGTTTCCAACCACTATCGAAACTCGATGGCAGTCGAGCATCGCTCTACGCAGCTTCTTTCCGTTTCACGGGTGCGAACCGCTGGTAGAAGCCCTCGTCGTGATCGGCGAGCTCGACCAGCAGCTTGTTTGGCGAAAAGCGCGTGCCGTATTTTTTCTCAAGCTTACGGCACAGGGCGACAAAGCTTTTCGTGCCCATCATGTCGATCCACGATAACGTGCCGCCGGAAAACGGCGCAAAGCCAAAACCGAGAATCGACCCCACGTCGGCCTCGCGCACATCGGTAAGGACTTTTTCCTCGAAGCAGCGAGCGGTTTCCAGCGCCTGAATGCCAAGAAGACGGAGCTTCAACTCCCCGATGTCGACATCTTCGGGCGCCAAGCGGGTTCGGCTGAAAATCGGCGAGGCCAGGCCAAATCCGCTTTGGTCCGTTCGCCGGATAATCATAAAAGCCCTTGCCGTTCTTGCGCCCGAACCGTCCCCGCTTCTCGACCATTTCCCGCAACAATACTTTCTGCCGCGGATCGATTGCCTTGACGCCGAGATCTGCCTCCGTCGCCAAAAGAATTTTCCAGGCAAGATCGACCGCCACCTCGTCGTTGAGCGACAGAGGCCCGACCGGCATGCCTGCCATCCGGCCGACATTCTCGATCATCGCGGGAGGCACTCCCTCGGTCAGCATCAAATGGCCCTCGCGGATGTACGTGCCAACGACGCGCGACGTGTAGAAGCCGCGGGAGTTGTTGACGACGATCGGCGTCTTGCGGATGGCGCGAACATAGTCGAGCGCGACCGCAAGCGCCTTGCTGCCCGTCTGCTTGCCAAGAATGATCTCGACCAGCATCATTCGATCGACAGGCGAGAAGAAATGAATTCCGATAAAGCGCGCAGGATCCTTGAACTCGGACGCAAGCGAAGTGATCGGCAGCGTTGAGGTGTTGGAAGCGAATATTGCCCTTTCACCTATGACCGCCTGGATTTTTGTAATCACGTCGGATTTTATCTTTCGGTCCTCATACACGGCCTCAATGACCAGATCGCAATCCTTCAGCGCACCATAGTCCGCCCCGGGTGTAATTCGCGCGAGCAATTCGTCACGCTCGGCGCCCTTCATGCGCCCTTTCATGACGCGATCGCTGAGCGCCTTGTGCAGGGCCGCCTTGCCCTTATCGGCGGTCGCCTGGTCGCGATCGATGAGCGCCACCTGCAAGCCCGCCCCCGCGCTCACCTGCGCGATACCTGCGCCCATGAATCCAGCCCCAACGATGCCGATCTTCTTCAAACTCGTGGGCGGTTCATTGACCGGACGGCGCGCACCCTTGTTGAGATCCTGCATCGACACGAAAAGCGAGCGGATCATTGCCGCAGCTTCTGGCGAGCGCAGAATTTTTGCGAACCAGCGCGACTCCACGCGCAACGCCGTATCAAACGGCAATTGCAGGCCTTCGTAGACGACCTGGAGAATGGCCCGCGCCGCTGGGTAGTTGTCATAGGTTTCGCGACGGTAGATCGCGTTCGCAGCCGGGAATGTCATCATTCCCGCCTTGGAATAGACCGGTCCGCCCGGCAGGCGAAAACCCTCAACGTCCCACGGCGCCTTGGCCTTGCCGCCGGCCTTGATCCAGTCCTTTGCCGTCTTGATCAGGTCGCCGGGCGCGACGACGGCATCGATGAGCTTCAGGGCCTTGGCGCGATCGACCTTGAGCTGGTCCCCCTTGAGCAGGAACTGCAGAGCGTCCGCGGGCGGGAGCATCCGCGCGACCCGCTGCGTGCCGCCGGCGCCCGGAAAGAGTCCGATCTTGATCTCGGGCAGGCCGAGCCGCGTCTTCGCATCGTCAGCCGCGACGCGATGATGGCAGGCAAGCGCCAGCTCGAAACCCCCGCCCATCGCCGTGCCATTGAGCGCGCAAACCCAAGGCTTTCCGCCGTTCTCGATGCGTCGATAGAGCTGAGACAGCTTGCGGCTTTCCTCGAACAGCATGCTCGCGGCGGCCTGTTCGCCCTGGTTCTTGGCCATGGTCGCGAATATTTCGGCAAGGCGATCCAGCATGGTGAGATCGGCGCCCCCGCAAAAGCTCGGTTTGCCCGACGTAATCACCGCGCCCTTGATGGCGGAATCATTAGTAACCTTATCGACCACGGCCCCGAGTTCCTCGATGACATCCATCGTGATCACGTTCATCGAGCGATCGGCCATCTCCCATGTGATGAGCGCAATTCCGTCACTGTCGACGTCGAGCTTGAAGCTGCTCATGGCTTTGGCCTCTCCTCTTTCTCACTGGCGCAGCGCACCTACACTAGTACGGCTCGCCGTTCTTTTTCGTGTAGCGCGCGCCGTTTTCGTCGCGCACCACCATCATGTCGATATCGGAATAATGTGCGCGTTCGGCAGCGGCGCGGTTGCCAACTTCGATGAAGACTGCGTCGCGTTTGGAACGATTGACCAGGCAATGACCGTTTGGAACGCCGGCCCGCCAGGCGGCGGCTTCGCCCGGTCTTAGCACCGTATCGCCGTCATCCTCGCACAGCACCAATTCGCCCTCGAGCACGTACACAAGCTCGTCCTCTTTTTCATGCCAATGTCGCTGCGAGGATGCCGCTCCCGGCTTGAGCGTGCAGATATTGACTCCGAAATGAGCAAGGCCGGCGGCGCGCCCAAGGCGCTTGCGCGAGCGGCCGGCGACCGCTTTGTTGAAAGGCGGCGGATATCCGGTCGAAGTGTCAACTGGAATTGTATCGATGTTTATTTTCGGCATTCTCTCTGGGACCCTATTAGACGCGTTCAATGATGGTCGCGGTGCCCATCCCAACTCCGATGCAGAGCGTGACCAGCGCGGTCTCCTTGTCGCGGCGCTCCAGCTCGTCGAGCACGGTGCCGAGAATCATGGCACCTGTCGCACCGAGCGGGTGACCCATGGCGATGGCGCCGCCGTTCACGTTGATCTTGTCATGAGAAATATTGAGCGCCTGCATGTAGCGCAGCACGACCGAGGCGAACGCCTCGTTGAGCTCCCAGAGATCGATATCCTTCTTGGTCATCCCGGCTTTTTTCAACACCTTCTCGGTGACGGGAATTGGCCCAGTGAGCATGATTGCAGGCTCGGAGCCGATATTGGCAAATTGGCGGATACGCGCACGCGGCTTTAAGCCCGCTGCCTTGCCTGCCGCCTTGCTGCCGATCAACACTGCGGCGGCGCCATCAACGATGCCTGAGGAGTTGCCGGGCGTGTGGACGTGATTGACCGCTTCGATTTCCGGATACCGCTGCACGGCGACCGCATCAAAACCGGCCATGTCGCCCATTTGGACAAAGGCCGGCTGCAAAGCCGCTAGCGTCTGCATCGTTGTATTGGGCCGCATGTGCTCGTCCTTGGCCAGGATGGTGAGACCGTTGACGTCCTTCACCGTCATGACCGAATTCTTGAATCGCCCCTCTTCCCAGGCCTTGGCCGCACGCTTCTGGCTTTCGACGGCATAGGCATCGACGTCATCGCGCGTAAAGCCGTATTTTGTGGCGATCAGATCCGCCGAAATACCCTGCGGCAGAAAATAGGTCGTGACTGCAATCGATGGGTCGATCGGCCACGCCCCGCCGGACGCGCCAATGCCAATGCGGCTCATCGACTCGGCTCCGCCGCCGATCGTCATTTCGTGCTGTCCCGACATCACTTCGGCGGCAGCGAAATTGATGGCGTCGAGGCCGGAGGCGCAAAAGCGATTGATCTGCACACCAGGCACGCCGTCGCCCAAGCCGGCAACGAGCGCAGCCGCGCGCGCAATGTCGCCACCCGCCTCACCTACCGGATCGACGCAGCCGAGAACTACGTCGTCTATCATTGCCGGATCGAGCTTGTTGCGGTCCTTGACCGCCGCGAGCGTCTGCGCGGCAAGATTGAGCGCGGTCACCTCGTGCAGGGACCCATCGGCCTTGCCGCGCCCGCGCGGGGTGCGCACGTGATCAAAAATAAATGCATCGGGCATTGGCACTTCTCCTTCCGCCCTCGCTGGGCTCGGGCACCCGCTTCCTTGCGGAAACAGGAAGAAAAACTACAAACTTCTCGCGATCAGCAATTTCATGATCTCGTTGGTGCCTGCGTAAATGCGCAATACGCGCGCATCACGGTACAACCGCGAGATCGGATATTCATCCATATAGCCATAACCACCGAACAATTGCAGACAGCGATCGATCACTTTGCCTTGCGTATCGGTGAGCCGGTATTTGGCCATCGAAGCCGTTACGGTATCGAGTTCGCCCTTCACGTGACGCTCGATACAGTGATCGAGGAAAGACCTTGGCGATTGTTGTGTCGGTTTTACATTCGGCGAGTTCGAACTGGGTGTTCTGGAACTCGATGATCGCCTTTCCGAAGGCCTTGCGCTGCTTGACGTAGTCAATCGTAAGCGCAAGTGCGCGTTCCATCATCGCAACTGCATGCACGGCGACGATCAGACGTTCCTGCGGCAACTCCTTCATCAACTGGTAGAAGCCCTGGCCTTCTTCGGTGCCGAGCAGGCTCGAAGCCGGCAGCTGGACGTCCTCGAAAAATAATTCCGAGGTATCGGCCGAATCCATTCCAAGCTTTTTTAGCTTTCGACCGCGCCGAAAGCCCTGCGCGTCGTCGGTCTCCACTACAAGCAGAGACGTCCCCTTGGCGCCGGCCTTGGGATCAGTTTTCGCGACGACAATGACCAGATTGGCATGCTGGCCATTGGTGATGAAGGTCTTGGAGCCATTGAGCACATAACCGTTGCCGGATTTCTTTGCCGAAGTACGCACCCCCTGCAAATCGGAACCGGTGCCAGGCTCGGTCATGGCGATAGCGCCAACCAGCTCGCCGGTTGCGAGTTTCGGCAGCCAGCGCTTCTTCTGATCGTGGGTTCCGTAGTGGAGAATATAAGGCGCGACGATTCCGGAATGCAGCGGAGCGCCAAAGCTATCGAAGCCGGCCAGCGAAAATTCGCGATTGATGACGGCCTCATGCGCGAAACTGCCGCCCGCGCCGCCAAATTCCTCCGGCATCGATGCACAGAGCAGGCCGGCTTCGCCGGCCTTGGTCCACACATCCCGATCGTAGATGCCGGCCTCGTGCCAGCGATCGATGTGCGGGGCAAATTCATCGCCGATGAACCGCCGCGCCTGCTCCTCGAGCAGAACGAGGTCCTCGGTCATCCACGACGGGCGCGGCAGATTGAGTGCGTCCATTGGGCGAATCACTCTGTCAGACACCATAGAGCCGCCCGGTCCTGACGGCGAGACCCGCCGGCCGGCCACATCAAACTAGCGGCAGCCATCGTCAGGTGCTAGGAGCGCGACGGGTAACAGCCGGGTTTGTCTTCAACATGACGTTGCAACCAGCCGCCGATCAGGCGGAATCGCCGGCCGACTCTGCTGCGGCATGGCTGCGTCTGGCTGTTGTCGTGCTACTTGCCACAATCGGCGGCATCGGCATGTGGTCGTTTGTGGTGGCATTGCCTGCCATTCAGGCCGAGTTTGGGATTGCCCGCGCCGACGCATCGCTTCCGTTCACGATGCAGATGATCGGATTTGCTGGCGGCGGCGTGCTCATGGGGCGTCTTGTCGACCGCTATGGAGTTGTGGCGCCGCTTGGTCTGGGCACAGCAAGCCTCTCTGCCGGCTACCTCGCAACCGGCTGGTCGTCGAGCCTCTGGCAGGTTGCGCTTGCGCATGGCCTGCTGATCGGCTTCGGCTGCTCCGCGACATTCGGCCCGCTGATGGCCGACATCTCACACTGGTTCGTGCGGCGCCGCGGCATCGCTGTCGCGATCGCGGCGGCGGGCAATTATGTTGCCGGCACGGTCTGGCCACCGGTTGTACAGCATTTCATATCGACATCGGGTTGGCGCGCGACCCATATCGGCATTGGGCTGTTCTGCCTCGTAACGATGTTTCCATTGATCTTCGCGCTCCGCCGGCGAATTGAAGACCATCACAGTGACGCGGCAGGCGCTGCGGCTGCGCGGCGACAGGCCGAAGCGCCGTTTTCGCCACTGACATTGCAAGTGCTGATGTGCATTGCCGGTGTCGCCTGCTGCGTGGCGATGTCGATGCCTCAGGTTCATATTGTCGCCTATTGCGGGGACCTTGGTTATGGCGTCGCCCGCGGCGCCGAAATGCTATCACTGATGCTTGGCTTCGGAATCATAAGCCGGATCGCGTCGGGCTTCATCGCCGATCGAATCGGCGGCGTACGCACTTTGTTGCTTGGCTCGGTACTGCAGGGAAGCGCCCTTTTCCTCTACCTTTGGTTCGACGGACTCGTATCTCTCTATGTAATCTCGGCGTTGTTCGGATTGTTTCAAGGCGGCATCGTCCCGAGCTATGCCATCATTGTGCGCGAATATTTCCCGCCGCGCGAAGCCGGCACTCGCCTAGGCCTGGTGTTAATGGCAACTCTGCTCGGCATGGCGCTCGGCGGCTGGCTGTCGGGATGGATCTTCGACCTTACCGGATCGTACCAGGCCGCCTTCATCAATGGCCTCGCCTGGAATCTGGTCAATGTATCGATCATGACATGGCTGCTGCAGCGTTCACGTCGCAGCGGCGGTCTGGCGCCGGCATAACATCATCGCGCGCGCAGATAATCCGCGCATTCTCGCGCAAGCGGGAATCCAGAAAATGAAAATAAACGAAGGAGCACATTGGGTCCCGCGCTCGCGGGGACGAGCGGCAACTGGCCTAGAACGCCTCATCCGGCAGTTCCATCGTAGAGCCGGCTCCCGCCTGAATGCGGGCGAGCCGCGTCGCGGTTTCGGGAAGCATGCGTTCCATGAAAAACCGCGCGGTAACGAGCTTCGCATTCATGCGCTGCGCCGAACCGTTGGCATTCTTTGCGATTGCCGCCTCGGCAATCCGGCACCACATGTAACCGAGTGCGACAAGACCGAAGAGATGCATGTAGTCATACGATCCCGCGCCGGCATTGTCGGGCTTGGCGATGGCGTTCTGCATGAACCACATCGAAGCCTCCTGCAAATGCGCCAGCGAAATACCCAACGGCTTGAGGTAGACATTCATCGTATCGCTATTTGCTCGGTCTTTCAGATAGGTCTGCACCTCGTTGAAGAAAGCCATGATCGCGCGGCCGCCATCCTTTCCGAGCTTGCGTCCGACAAGATCAAGTGCCTGGATGCCGTTTGCACCTTCGTAGATTTGCGCAATACGAGCATCGCGGACGAATTGTTCCATGCCGTGTTCGGCGATGTAGCCGTGGCCGCCGAATATCTGCTGCGCCATCACCGCGTTGGCGAAGCCACCGTCCGTGAGCACACCCTTGATGACCGGCGTAAGCAGACCCAAGTGATCGTCGGCGCTCTTGCGCTCCTTTTCATCCTCGGAGCGGTGCGCGACGTCGCTTTTCAGCGCCGTCCACATGACGAGTGCGCGGGCAGCCTCATTGAAGGCACGAATAGTCATGAGCGTGCGCCGCACATCAGGATGCACGACAATCGGATCAGCCGGCTTATCCGGGTATTTCGTTCCGGAAATTGAACGCCCTTGCAGTCGTTCTTTCGCGTAGATCGCAGCATTCTGGTAGGCGACTTCCGATAGCGCTAGACCCTGCACACCGACACCAAGGCGCGCCTCGTTCATCATCGTGAACATGGCATTGAGTCCGCGATTTTCTTCGCCGACCAGCCAACCGACCGCACCGTCATAATTCATCACGCAAGTAGAGTTGCCGTGGATACCCATTTTTTCCTCGATGGATCCGCAACCCACTGCATTGCCCGAACCAAGCGACCCGTCATCGTTGACCATTATTTTCGGCACTACGAAAAGTGATATGCCCTTGGTACCGGCAGGTGCGCCATCAATGCGCGCGAGGACGAGATGAATGATATTTTGCGAAAGATCGTGCTCGCCGGCGGAAATGAATATTTTAGTGCCCGTGATCTTATAGCTGCCATCCGCCTGCTTGGTCGCCTTTGTCCGCAGCAGCCCAAGATCGGTTCCGCAATGCGGTTCGGTGAGGTTCATGGTGCCGGTCCACACGCCTTCCACCATCTTCGGCAGATATTTTGTTTTCAGTCCATCGGAAGCGTGCGCAAGCAGCGCGGCGATGGCGCCTTGCGTGAGGCCCGGATACATGGCGAACGCCATATTCGCGGAGCAAAAGAATTCGTTGACGATCTCGGTCAAGGTCGCGGGAAGTCCCTGGCCGCCGAACTCGGTTGGAACCGAGATTCCAATCCACCCACCGTCGATGACTTGCTTGTAGGCATTCTTGAATCCCGCCGGCGTAGCGACGCTTCCGTCCGGCGCGCGCTTGCATCCTTCCGTGTCGCCGACGCGATTGAGCGGGGTCAGAACTTCTTCGCTGAATTTGGCCGCCTCACGCAGGACCGCCTCCACCACGTCGGGCGAGGCATCGGAAAAGCCGGGCAAATTACCGTAGTGGTCGAGGTGGAAGACGTCATTAAGCAAGAATAAAGCGTCGTCCACTGGAGCTCTGTAGGTCGGCATGAACTTCTCCCCGGCCACTCGCCGCGAGGTGTTAACAGGATATGAAGCAAACAGTTTCCGCCATGACTGCCGGCCGCAGCCCGCAAAGCCGACCGACGCAGTCTAATTTCCGCGCCCGCTCATATTATGACGGAGCCGGTTTACACCCGGGTTAAGGAGGCAAAACCCACCGCAATTGGCGCGACTAGCGTGCGCCGGACGTATCCGCTGACGGCGCGCCAAGAGATATGTCGAACATCTCCGCATAGATTTGTCGCAACTCAGCGAGCGCACTGTCGATCTCGCGGAGCTGCTTTTCCAGCATGGCGATCTGCTCGCCGCATTTCCGGCGGTTGATTGGAAGAGGGCCGGCAAAGCCACGCGCGCGCGCAAGCAGCATTTCGCGGATCTCCGCCAAAGTAAAACCGAGTTGCTTGCCCCGCAGAATGAACGCGAGGCTGTCACGATCGTCCTGATTGAACACGCGACCGTTGCCCTCACGCCGTGGAGCGAGCAATCCCTTGCTCTGGTAAAAGCGTAACGCCCGCACAGTGATACCAGCCTCGCGGGCAAGTTCTCCGACGGTAAAGCCGTCGGATGGCAGTGAAGTTTGGGTATCGTCCCCGGCTTGACCGATACCGGCGCCAAAGTGCGCGCGGCACTCTTTGTCCATGTCCGCCCCAATCAATTTTCGCATGGAACTCGTATCAACTCATCGTGAATTTTAGTCCGGCAACCTCCGCTGGCGGTGGCATTGGGGTGTTCCGCCCAGAAAATCTTACTGATTGCTCGTACGCAAATAATTGCCGCTATTTAGCTGTTCCGGGCAGGGCGGCAGGAAATCGACGCAAAAAGCTGTGCCTGCGTCAAACGTTAACGGCTTGTTTACCGCAACCGGCAAAAAGTCGGTGTGTGGACGAAGGACCGGGCCCTGCTTCAACCCGCTGTTAACGCGTGCCGGTTCCACGAGAGTCACTAGGACTCTTAACGACTCCACCTCGAACGTGGGTGTGAGCATGAAATTTGGGCTTCCTTGGAGCGTCAAAGACATTCGACCCGAAGCGCGTGAGACCGCACAGGAAGCGGCGCGCCGGGCGGGACTGTCGTTGGATGAATGGCTCAACGCCTCCATTTTGCAGCGAGCCGCCGAGCAAGGCGTCAGGTCACGTTTGCCCGCGCGCAACAGAAGCGATGGTCCACCCGACGACTATTCCAGGGTCCAACATCGACTCGATGATTTGACTCGCCGCATCGAACAAGTTGCACACTCAGGGCCGGGCACTTACGCACGGCAACCTGTCCGGCAGCAGCCGGACGCGTTCGCTGATATGATTGGCCGACTCGAATACCGGCTACAAGAAGTCTCTGCGCGGCTGCCTGAGTCACCCGCAAATCAATCCGCGCAATTGCCGCCTGATCTTGAACGTGCGATCGCAGAATTCAACGCGCGCAGACGCGCGCTGAGTGGCGAACCGGCATTCGCGCAACGAAAGGACGTTCCCGTTACAGGAGCGCCGGAGATCGGCCGGGAGCCGATACCCGCGCAAAACCTCGCCAATCTGGAAGACCAGCTGCGCCGCATCACCGACGCAATAGAGGGGCTCAAGCGACCCGCCCTCGAGGAGGCAATAAACGCGCTACGCGCCGAACTCGGCGAGATCGGCCGGACGCTCAATAACGCGATGCCACGCCAGGCCATAGAAACAATCGAGATGCAAATTCAGATTCTGGCCCAGCGCATCGATGAAGGGCAGCAGTCCGGGGTTGATCGTAATAGCCTCGCCGGGGTTGAGAGCGGATTGGCTGAAGTGCGGGACATCCTGCGTGCGCTGATGCCGGCAGAAAATCTCGTCGGATACAATGACGCAATCAGCGCTCTTGCCGCAAAGCTCGATCTGATCGTGGCCGAAAGGGATCCGGCAACACTGCAGGATCTCGATCGCTCACTCGCCACCTTGCGCGAAATGTCGATGCATGTGGCCTCAAATGAGGCCGTAAATAGCCTTGCGGCCCAGGTACAAACTCTGACCGAAAAAGTTGATCGCATAGCGATCGGTAGCAACTCCAATGAAGTGCTCGGCAATCTTCAAAATCGCATCGACGCGCTTACTCTCGCTCTTTCCGAGCGCACGCAGATTGAGGCCGCCACGCCGCACCGTCTGGAATCATTGATGCAGACGCTGTCCGACAAAATCGGGCAGATGCAGGAATCTGACGTCAATCAGGCCGCGACCACGCATCTCGAGGACCGCATTGTCCAGCTCATGGAACGATTCGATGTGTCCGAGTCGCGCCTCGGTCAATTGGACACAATCGAGCGAGGCCTGGCTGACCTGCTCGTGCATATCGAAGACCTCCGCGCGAACAAAAATTCATCGGCGCTCCGTGCCGACAGCCCGGTCGTTGATTCACTCAGGCAGGAAATTGCGCAAACGCGGGACTCCGTGAACTCGGTGGACGAAAGACTTGGCAACCTCGTCGACCGCCTTGCAACGATTGAAAAGGATTTAGGTGCTGATCAGCAGCCGGTCTCAACGGGCGAAGCCAAGGCGCCAAAACCGGCTGAGGCCGCAAGCATAGACGCCTTAGATACCGACATCGGTTTCCCCAAAATGTCGGCAGCGCCGACTACCGTTGCAGCGCCTCAGCCATCGTCGCAATTATCGATTTCACAACCCCCGCTGGACGAGGCATTGCGGGCGACCGTCGCTTCTCTGACACCCGCAGCATCTTCTTCGACCAGCCAGATCTGGCCGGCGCCGATGCCGGCCGATTCCTTCACTTTGGCAAACCTGCCCCTTGAGCCCGGATCGGGGCCGCCACGCGTCGCTGTTTCTCCGAGCGCGCGTATTGCGGCATCAGAGGCTGCCCTCGGCGACGTTCGCCCGCATACCATTGTTCCGGGTAACAAATCCAATTTTATCGCCGCCGCTCGCCGCGCCGCTCAGGCCGCGGGGCAGGATCCGCGGGGGCGTCCCTCACGCCCCGTTATATCCAGAACCAATGCCGGCGCGGGTCCGGCGCCGCGCGGCAGGGCCGTCACCCGATTCAAATCTCTCTTCCTTGCGGCGAGTATCATCGCGATTATCGTCGGGTCGTTCCACTTTGCAGGCAATGTCTTCGACTTCAGCGTTTTCAATTCGAAGAGCACCAAGGTTGCGACAGAACCCGAGACCGATCCCGAGACAAGCGAAAACTCGGAACCATCGACCGAGACCGAAACCGTTGCCGGCCTTCCCGGTGACCAGCCGCCAGCAGCAAATCCCACCGAGCCGACAGCCCGGCCGGCCGCTACGGTCGAAGGCGATATTACTGCGGGCCTTTTGGCCCCGCCGGTCCTGCCCAGTCTGACACCCGCAACTCCGCCCAGCATCGGTGCTATCCCGCCAGATCCGCCGGCCTCGGTTCTGAACCAGACGCCGCAGGGCGGGGTCTCGCTGTTGGACCCACCGGCCTCGAATCTGGCCAAACCAAAGCCGAAAGCTTCCGGTCCGAGCGAAGTCACCGGCTCCATAACGCGCGCGCCGTCTGGTGCGACGCCCAAGCACTCAACTGAATCCCAGCCGCAACCACCGGCTGCCGACCGGCTGCCGGTTGGCATCGGCGGCCCGCAACTGCGCAGCGCCGCGCTCTCAGGCGACGCCGGCGCGGCCTATGAAATCGCCTTGCGCTTCGTTGAGGCGCGCGGCGTCTCGGCAAACCTGGAGGAAGCCGCGCGCTGGTTCGAACGGGCTGCGAGCAAGGGCCTGGCGCCGGCACAATTCCGCTACGCGAGCATGCTCGAGAAAGGCCAGGGCGTAAAAAAAGATCTTACGGCAGCGCAGAAGCTTTACATAGCGGCAGCGGGCAAAGGTCACGCCAAAGCAATGCACAATCTCGCCGTCCTGTATGCCGAGGGTATCGACGGCAAACCTGATTACACCAACGCAGCCCAATGGTTCCGCAAGGCCGCGGAGCTCGGCGTCGCGGACAGCCAATACAATCTTGGCATTTTGGCTGCCCGAGGCCTTGGTACCGAGAGAAATATCGCCGAGGCTTATAAATGGTTTGCACTCGCCGCCGCCCAGGGCGACCGTGACGCAGGGCGTAAACGCGACGAAGTCGCTGCCCACCTCGACGCTCAGGCGCTGGCAGCCGCCCAGCAAGCAGTGAAAAACTTTACACCCGCCGTACAACCACCGGCGGCCATCACCGTCCCTGCCCCTATGGGTGGCTGGGACAGGACCACACCATCCTCCGAGAAGCCGCGGGCCGCCGCCGGGCCGCTTTCGATCAGCGCGTTCAGCTCAGGAAAACTGTGAATGGCCACGGCCTACGACCGAGAACACTGATTCTTTCACGGGTTCATCGGCTAAATTCGAGCGGCGTCCGGACCAGCCTACATTTTAAATCTGCCATTCGCTGCGGGTCCGCTGTCGTTTGTGCGGGATTCGGTGTTAATTCTCATATGAGCTGCTGGGGTGCGGAGCCGGCCGCTCGTGTATTTGCCTTAACCGTTGGACGGACCGCTTGCAGATCTATCTTCCTATCGCCGACCTGCCCGTGAACGTCTTCCTGGTGCTGGGGATGGGGCTCGCGGTCGGCTACATCTCCGGCCTGTTCGGTATCGGCGGTGGCTTCCTCATGACGCCGCTTCTCATTTTCATCGGCATTTCACCTGCGGTCGCTGTTGCAACTGTATCAAGCCACATCACGGCATCGTCATTCACCGGCGCGATCAGCTATTGGCGCAGACGTTCGCTCGATGTGGCGCTCGCGATGATGCTGCTCAGTGCCGGCATTGTCGGCACCGCTACCGGCGTCTGGCTGTTCACGGAGTTGCGGGCGCTCGACCAACTCGACTTGGTCATCGGGCTCTCCTACGTCACTCTGCTCACGATTGTCGGCGGGATGATGATCTATGAAAGCGTACGTGCGGTGATGCGCACGCGCCGCGGCATGCCCGCAACCTTACGCCGTCCCGGGAGTCATACGTGGCTCCATGGCCTGCCATTCAAGATGCGCTTCAAACGATCCAAAATCTACGTGTCGGCAATCCCTGTCTGGGCAATCGGATTTGTAATCGGATTTGTCGGCGCAATCATGGGCATCGGTGGTGGCTTTCTTCTTGTGCCAATGCTCATTTATTTCCTGCGCGTGCCGACCGCGACCGTGATCGGCACCTCCATGATCCTGACGCTGATCACCATGGCGTCCGCAACTGTGATGCACGCGGCCACCAACCATCTTGTGGATGCGGTACTGGCGCTGATCCTGATGATCGGGGGCGTCATCGGTGCGCAATTCGGGGCGCGGACAGGTCAAAAAATGCGGGGCGAACGACTGCGCCTGCTGCTTGGTCTGTTGGTTTTCGCGGTGGGTATGCGCTTCGCCTATGAGCTGGTGGTGCAGCCGGACGATCTCTATTCACTTCGTTATGTCGAGACCGGATGATGCGGCGGCTGGCGGCGGCATTTGCAGTCATCGTCTTGGCGTGCGGTGCAACCCCCGCTGCCGCCGAAAGACTGGTTGTTTCCCTCTCAAACCATCGCGTCGCTGTGACCTCGAGCTTCATTGGCGAGGAATTGGTTCTGTTCGGCACGATTGAACCGGATTCGCCGTCCAATTCCCTGCGTCCACCATATGATCTTGTGGTCACGGTTACGGGCCCGCGCCAGACCCTGCGCACGCGCCGCAAGCAGCGCATGTTCGGAATTTGGGTCAATGTCGATTCGCGAGAGTTCGTGGGCGTACCGTCGTATCTCGCGGTATTGAGCAATCGCCCCGTGGGCGACATTGCGAACCAGGATACATTGCGGCGTCTGCAGGTTGGTCTCGACTATTTTTTGCTGCCACAGCGGATCGGTCCGGACTTTGCCGATACGGTGCGTGACGACCCGTTTCGCCTCGCCTTCATTCGCCTCAAGAACCAGCAGGAGCTCTATCGAGAATCGGGCACCGCTGTCACGTTCCTGACGCCAACTGTTTTTCGTGCTGCTATCCCGATGCCTGCAGCGGTGCCAACCGGCACCTACCAAATTGAAGTCGAGTTGTTCGCGAGTGGCAATCTTGCGGCCCGCACGGACACCGCCCTTGAGGTCATCAAGGCCGGCTTCGAGCAATATGTCGCCGACGCCGCACGCGATAATGGCCTTCTCTTTGGAATGGCAACCGCGCTGATGGCACTACTCATCGGCTGGTTTGCCACCATCGTGTTCCGGCGCGACTAGGAAGCGGCTTCAATTACTGTGGGAATACCTGGCCGGAGCATCCGCAAACGTGGCCCAAATCCCAGTGTCTTAAAGGCGGTTTGCAGATCGTCTCCGCTCTGTTTGAAATGCATCCAACCTTCGTAGTGAACAGGCACGACCAAGGCGTCGGGAAAAGCGCGCGCGGTCTCGATGGCATCATTGGTGTCCATAGTGAGATGAAACGGTCCACGCGTCTGGGCTGAGCCGGCAAACAGCAGCACGGTCCCGATGCTGAAACGGCGCGCGACTTCGGCAACGCCCTCGTACCAGACTGTATCGCCGGTGATGTAAACGGACCGGCTTGTTTCCTCTCCAAGCGTGAGCACAAAACCAATCACGTCACCGGACAGTGGCTCGATCCCGGCAGGTCCGTGCCGGGCGGGAGTACCCGTAATCTGAATCGACCTCCCGTTCGGCTTGGACAATATGGCTGCCTGCCACGGGGCTACTCCGATAGCCTTGCCACCGAGGCGCTTGGCGCCTGCCATCGTGGTGAAGACGCGCGGAACATTGCTCAGGAATTCCCGGCCGGACGTGTCGAGATTATCGGCATGCTGGTCGTGACTGAGCAGGACAGCATCGAGGGGACCGATCTCGGACGGCCCAATTGCCGGGCGCGACGTTTTGGTCAACGTAACATGCGGCAAGCGGTATTCACCGGGACCGTCGAGGGTCGGATCGGTCAAGAATCGAAATCCACCGATTTCGATGAGCGCGGTAGGGCCGCCGATCAATGTGATGCTTGGTTCGGTCATGGTTATATTTCCCTTTGTCATACGCGGATCGAAGCTGGCCGGGTCACGAGGTAAATGCCCACTACGACTGGAACGATCCCCAGCAGATCTGACGACGCCACGTGTTCGCCGAGCAGCAGCCAGCCGAACAACATTCCGAGCGGCGGCATCAGAAAGTGGTAGGAACTCGCCGCAGTGGCACCCGAGATCTTCAGAAATCTGAAACCAGAGAAGATAGGCGAATGCCGACACGGCAAGCACGAGATATGCAAGTGCAGCGAGCAGGCGCCAGCTTGGGACGACATCGCTGACGCTTTCGAAGCCAAGGGCAAAAGGAAGCGATGCCATTCCGGCGGCGAGGCTCTGCACCCCGTTTCCAATCCAGAATCCGTCCTTCGGCGCAAACAGTTTGAACAAAATCGTGCCTCCGACGAGTGAGAGGAGGGCCGCGATCGTGAACAGGATGCCGCGCAGACTTTCGGTGCCGAGTGACAAGCGGTTCGACACGATGAACACGACACCGCCGAACCCGAGCAACAAGCCCACAAGCTTACGCCATGTCATCCGCTCACCAAGGAGCGGGACAGCGAGGATAGCGATAACGATAGGGTTCGAGCTGGCAATGACCGTGGAGAGACCAGCCGATATCTCGCGCAGGCCGACATAGCCGAGGCCCAGATACAGTGCCTGATTGGCAACGCCGAGCGCTGCAAACAAGAGAACGTCGCGACGGGTCAGGGTCCAGGGCCGACGCGAGACAAGGGCAACCGCCAGCACCAACACGCCCGCCGCCAGAAAGCGCGCGGTCAATAGAAGCAGGGGCGGACAATCGGCGAGCGCCATCTTGGCGACCGCGAACGCCGAACTCCAAAGAATGCAAAAGGCTGCAACCATGAGCGGAAGCGAGGTCGTGGTCGAAATTGGCCGGCGAACCGGCAGGGTCGTAGCTGCGAGATGCATGAGAAATTCCTTTCGCAGCGCAGCAAATAAACCCTCCCCTTCACATTTGGAAATTAAATGATAGAATGTGCAGTAGTTGATTTATAAATGGACGTAAAACTATGATGGATATTGGGCTTCTTCGGAGTTTCGTCTCCGTTGTGGATGCGGGGGGCTTCACCCGCGCAGGCGAACGTGTTCACCGCACCCAGTCGACCGTCAGTCAGCAGATCAAGCGGCTGGAAGACATGTTGGGCCGGCCGCTCCTCGAGCGGAACAGCAAGCAGGCAACGCTGACCCAGGAGGGCGAGCGGCTTCTATCGTATGCACGGCGGATTCTCGCGCTCGAACAGGAAGCGCGCGACGTCGTTGCACGACCCGTCGCGGATGGCATCCTGCGGCTTGGAATTCCCGGAGGATTTTGCCGCCTATCGGCTGCCGGAATTGCTGTCCGACTTCGCGCGCTCGCGTCCAAGCTTACGACTCGACGTCCGCTGCGGGTTGAGCATCACGCACCAGCGCGCGCTCGAACGCGGCGAACTCGACCTCGCATTATTCAAGCGCAATGCCGGACAAGGCGAGGCAATTGCGGCGTGGCCAGAACGGCTGCAATGGGTCACGAGCCGGAAAAACCCGGTCGACCTCAGCCGCGATCCTGTGCCGCTTGCCGTCGCCGAACAAGGATGCCTTTATCGAGAGCGGCTGATTTACGCCATCGAGGCGGCCGGCCGAACCTGGCATGTCGCCTACACCAGCCCAAATCTTGCCGGCATTCAGGCGGCGGTTTCGGTGGGACTTGGCGTAAGTATTATCCCCGAGATTGCGGTCCGCGAAGATCACCGGATCATCGACCCGACGCGCGGATTCAAGCCGATCACAGACACCGAGTTGGTGTTGGTCGCAGCCGAGAATGCCGGCCCCGCGACGCGCCGTCTGGCTGAATTGCTCGCCGAATTTTGTGAAGGGCTCGGCTCGCGCAAGGCGGCCTGATCGGCGACATATTCAGTCCCGCATGCAGCGCCTTGCTGCAAATGTGTAGAGCCGGCTGTCACCGAGCAAATGGACGGTGAAGGCCAGCGTGCCGAACAGGTTGGCAAACACCGCGTTGCGAATATTGAGGCCGCCCGTGAATGCACCGAAGGCGGGCATATTCAGCCGCATTGCATCCGCGGCAAAGCAGCGGCGGCTCACAGTCCGTCCGCGATGCGAAACGCGCGCGACTGGATGCAAATGCCCGCTGATCTCGCCCGCCTCACCAGTCGGCAGGTGACGAAAAGTCAGCGGCCCTGACGCCATCACATCGCTAAATACACCGCCAATGCCGTATGCCGGCTCCGGATCGTGGTTACCGGTGATCCATACCCATTCGCGGCCGCGCTGCATGATGAGCAATGATTCCCGATCTTCGTTGGAAAGACGCGCCGACCCACCGCCGTCGTGGAAACTGTCGCCCAAGGCGACAACACAACGGGGCGCATAATTCGTGACCAAGCGCGCAAGCTGCGCGAGCGTTGCGGCGGTATCGTAGGGCGGCATTAGCACGCCGCGGCTCGCGAGGCTTGAGCCTTTCTCAAGATGCAAGTCGGCGACCACCAAAATCCCCTGCTCCGGCCAATAGATTGCACCACATGGAACGGCGAGCAGAGATATGCCGGCGATGCCCACTACGCGCTCCGGCTTTGCGGTGATGGATTCGCGGAAATGAGCCGGAAAATTCAATGCATCGCCTCCTTGATCAGCTGGTCGGCAGCTTCGGCCAACAAACTGTCCGCCGCTTCGCCATAGACAGTCTCGCGCCCGATTTCCAGCAATACCGGAACGGAAAGCGGCGAGACATGGTCGAGTTCTTTATGGATGATTCGCCCCTTGATGCGCGAGAGCATTTCACCGAGGCGTTTGATGTCGAGGAGGCCGGTCGCAGCATCGGCGCGCGCGGCCCGCAGTAAAATATGGTCCGCCTGGTGCTTGCGCAGCACGTCATAGACGAGATCGGTCGAAATGGTTAGCTGACGCCGTGATTTTTCCTCTCCCGGAAAGCGCTTTTCGATCAATCCGGAAATAATGGCACAGCTGCGGAATGTACGCTTCATCAGCGCCGATTCGGCAAGCCAGGCTTCCAGATCGTCACCGAGCATGTCTTCATCGAAGAGTTGAGCGAGCGACAGGTCACCACGCGCAAGGTGCAAGGTGACATCGCCAAGTCCCCAAACCGCGAGCGCATATTCATTGGCCACAAAACCAAGTGGCCGCAGCCGCGCCCGTTCGAGACGCCGGGTGAGCAACATACCGAGCGTCTGATGCGCCAGACGGCCCTCGAACGGATAGCAGACCAGATAATATTTGGCGGCGCGTGGAAATGTTTCGACGAGCAAATCGCCCGCCTTGGGCAAGAGCGAGCGCCATTTCTGGATTTCCAGCCACTCCCTCACCTGTTCAGGCAAGGCGCTCCAGGCCTCCGGCTTTGCCAACAATGCCCGCACACGCGCCGCGAGGTAGGTTGAAAGCGGGAATTTGCCTCCTTCGTATGCTGGCACTTTTGGATCGGTGGCATTGGCACGCGAGACATAGACCTCGTCCTCGACCAGCGCCTCGTATTTGAGGATTTCGCCGGCGAACACGAACGTATCGCCCGGCGACAGCGTCTCGATGAAGTATTCCTCGACTTCGCCGAGAATGCGCCCGCCGCGCGGCACAACGGCCCCGCTCCGGCGCGAGCGGACAAGTCGCACCTTGATCATGTCGGCCTCGACGATCGTGCCGACATTCATGCGATAACGCTGCGCGATCCGCGGATGTGTAATGCGCCAGCGGCCGTCTTTGCCTTGCCTGATCTTGGCGAAGCGCTCATAGGCCTTGAGTGCATAGCCGCCGGTCGCCACGAAATCGAGCGCTGCATCGAAATCGGCGCGCGTGAGGCCGGAATAAGGCGCTGCGGCACGTACTTCTTCATAGAGTTCGTCGCTCAGGAATGGAGCGCCTACGGCCCGGCCCAGAATGTGCTGGGCAAGCACGTCAAGTGCGCCGATGCGCAGCGGTGGCGTGTCCTGCGCGTTTTCGGCAACCGCATCGATCGCCGCACGGCATTCCAGAACTTCAAAGCGATTGGCGGGCACCAATACCGCCTCGGATGGCTCGTCGAGTTGGTGGTTCGATCGTCCGATCCGCTGCATCAGGCGTGAACATCCCTTGGGGGCACCGACATTAATCACCAGATCAACATCCCCCCAGTCCACGCCGAGATCCAGGGACGACGTGCAAACCACCGCGCGAAGTTTTCCTTTTGCCATGGCGTCTTCGACGCGACGCCGTTGCGCAACGTCGAGCGAGCCATGATGGAGCGCGATAGCGAGATTGTCGTCGTTCACGCGCCAGAGTTCCTGAAACAGAAATTCGGCCTGGCTCCGCGTATTGACGAATACCAGCGTCGTCGTATGCGACTTGATGAGTGAATAGATTTCGCCGAGTGCGTGGCGTGCCGAGTGCCCGGCCCAGGGTAAATGTTCTTCCGTATCAAGCATGGCCACGCGCGGCTGCACACCCGATTCTGCAACGACCAGGTCGGCACGCGCTTCACCACGCAAAGTTTGCGGCACCAGAAAGCGACAAAGATCCGCAGGCTCAGCGACTGTCGCAGAGAGACCGACGGTGGTCAGCTGCGGAGCCAGCCTGAACAACCGCGCGAGGCCGAGTGAAAGCAGATCGCCGCGCTTGGAGATAACCAGGGAGTGCAACTCATCGAGAATCACGCGCCGGAGACCGCCGAACATGTAGGGCGCATCGGCGCTGGCGAGGAGGAGCGCAAGTTGCTCGGGCGTGGTGAGCAGGATATCCGGCGGATCGCGGCGTTGACGCTGACGTTTGGATGCCGGGGTGTCGCCGGTGCGCGTTTCGAGCCGCACGGCTAACTCCATCTCCTTTACCGGAGTTTCCAGGTTACGCGCGATGTCGACGGCCAACGCTTTCAATGGCGAGATGTAAAGAGTGTGAAGGCCCTGCGAACGCACCAATGCGCGCCCCGTCGATTTCAGATTTCTCGCCCCCCTGCCGCGCTCGCTCAGCTCGACAAGCGTCGGGAGAAAGCCTGCAAGCGTCTTGCCCCCGCCGGTCGGCGCTATCAGCAGCGTCGAGCGGCCAGCGCCGGCCTTAACGAGCAGCTCCAGCTGATGCGCGCGCGGTTGCCAGCCGCGGCTCGCGAACCAGCGCGAGAAAGTCGGTGGGAGAAGTTCCATCTGACTATGTTCGAGCAGCGGCACGGTCAATTCATTCTCACTCGTCGTTGCCGGGCAAGTTTCCGGCCATCCACGACGTTCTCTTGGCAGCAAAGCAAGACGCAGATGCCCGGCACAAGACCGGGCATAACAGCGGGCTAGATCTGCGCGAGGACAATTAACCCTGGCACCGGCGTTCCTTTTTCGGTGCGTGTAGAAGCGGCATTGAGGCTCAGCACGTTCAGTCCGGCTCCGGTCAACGCCGATCGTATATGCGCTTGACCGTGGGCATATCGCAACGTTTCGCGCAGTATGATTCCGGCGCCATCATGCGTTTCTACACTGAATGCGATCTCGCCTCGCGGTGCCAGTACCTGCGCCACGGCCTTGAACACCGGCGCTAGATCGTCGAAATACATAAAAACGTCGGCGGCGAGTACGAAGTGATAACGCGCTTTGATCTTGGCCTCACTGGCAAGGAAGCCCGCGACCTCGGCTTCAATCAGCCGATCGTATAAGCCTTTCGCACGTGCCTGCGATAGCATCGCAGGCGAAAGATCGACGCCCACAACCCAATCGCTGTAGGGCCGGAATGGAAGCGCCCCGAGCCCGGTGCCGCAACCGAGATCAAGCACTGAACCAAATTTAATCGGCCCATCAAAGCGCGACTCCGCAACTGCACGAAACAGGAGCTCCGGAGCGCGGTAGCTCAATCCATCCGACAGCGCTTCGTCGAATGCCGGTGCGTAACCATCAAACAGCGTTCGAATATATCCTTGCGGCATAACGCCCATGGAACGGACGCCGAGGCGCGTAAGCTGAAGCGCAGCGCCATGACGGTCTGCGGGGTCGGCTGCCATCGCCGCTTCAAAAGCCGCAATCGCGCCCTCCCGGTCATCCAATTGCGAACGCACTTGACCAAGTGCGAACAAGGCGGCGGCATAGGCGGGCACGAGTTCGAGCGCCTGTACAAACAGGTCGGCAGCGCCGGTAAGATCGCCTTTGGCCTCAAGGTCGCGTGCCCATTCGAAACGTCGGTCGGCGATCAAATTACCTGATGAAAGGTGGATTTCGCTGCAGTTGCAATGCCTGGAACCTCGGTTGCCCGCCTCGTCAATTTTAGTGCATATCTCTGCCCTGTGTGCGTGATAGCATCGGGCACTTGCGAGGACATAACAGGCCATGAGCAACGAAACCGTATCAAGGGTTTTCGGAGGTTCGCCGCTGGGGGTGCTGGCGCGCCTCGTTCTGGTATCGATCCTGGTCGGCGTGATCTTGTCAGCGCTCGGGCTCGACCCGTTCGACATCGTGCACAGCATCGAGCGGATCATCCGCACACTGTGGAATATGGGCTTCGACGCATTCCGCTGGCTGTGGCGCTATTTCCTGCTTGGCGCCGTGATCGTGATCCCGGTCTGGATACTCGTCCGGCTGTTCAATGCGCCGCGCGGGCGCTAGCCGGGCCAGCTTTCTGCAGTGATCGCGGCAGCGTCGCTGCCAACCATCGAAGCGAGCGAATTGCGATGGCCACGCTTGAGGGCTGCCGTAAGGTCCGACTTGATCTCCGTCACGATACCTATGCCGCGATAGACCATTCCAGAATAGAGTTGCAGCAGCGTTGCGCCAGCCTTGATTTTGGCTATAGCGGTCGCACCGGAGTCGATGCCGCCCACACCGACCAGGGGGAATGCACCTTCGGCACGCACGAATGTTTCGGCCAACATGCGGGTTGCAAGCTTGAACAAGGGCCGCCCCGATAATCCGCCCTGTTCGTGAGCTTTTTCGTGGTCGCGCATTGCGGTCGGCCGTGAGGTCGTCGTGTTACCGACGATCATGCCGTCAACCGAACGCTTGCGAGCGACGCCGACAACGTCATCCAGTTCAGGCAACGTCAGATCAGGCGCAATCTTGAGCAGCACGGGCGTCAAGCCTGCGCGCAGACGCACGCGTTCGCGGGCATCGAACACGCGCGCAAGCAGATCATCGAGTGCCCCTGCCTGCTGCAAATCGCGCAGACCGGGCGTGTTCGGTGACGACACATTGATAGTGAAATAGCTTGCAACAGATGCGAAAGTTTCGATCAGTCGCGCATAGTCCGCGACACGGTCCTGGGTATCGCGATTTGCGCCGATATTCACGCCGACGATACCGCCGGCGCCGCGGCGCGCGGCAAGCCGCATATGAGCTGCGGCCGCTCCTTCACTATTGAATCCGAGTCGATTAATTATGCCCTCATCCGCTTCCAGGCGAAACAGCCGCGGCTTTGGATTTCCACCCTGCGCGCGCGGCGTGATGGTTCCGACTTCGACGAAACCGAACCCCAGGCGCAATAATGCATCCGGCACCTGAGCGTTCTTGTCGAAACCGGCGGCAAGTCCGACGGGATTCGGAAACTCGAGTCCGAAGGCGCGCACGGCAAGCGCGGCGGAATCGGCGGGTGCTTTCGCAAGCGGCACATAACGCAGCGCTTTGACCGCAAGCGCATGCGCATCCTCCGGATCCAAGGCCCGCAGGAATTGCCGGGAAATACGGTCAAAAAGTCCGATCACCGCACGGGACTCCCGATTTGCATGCCAAACGACCCTATCGGCGCGTCCGAGGCTTATTCAAGACGTCAGTCACAGGAAAGTATTGCGAAGCAGGGGCGACTCAAGGTTATAATTCCTATCATTCGGAACTTCAGTCCGTGTTCGGTGCCGCGAATGGCTATGCTCACCCATAATCAGGTTTGGACGGCTATCGACCGGCTAGCGTCCCGTTCGAAGCTTTCACCATCGGGACTTGCCAAGAAGGCCGGCCTTGATCCGACTACTTTCAACAAATCAAAGCGCGTCACACCGGAAGGGAGGCCGCGCTGGCCTTCGACCGAATCCGTCGCCAAGGCGCTGCAAGCGACCAGCACCAAATTCGACACCTTCGTCACCTTGATCAGCGACGGCGGCAAGCCGGCGATGCACAGTGTACCGCTGATCGGTTTTGCGCAGGCCGGCGCCGGAGGTTTTTTCGACGACGGCGGATTTCCGTTAGGAAAAGGCTGGGAAGAAATCGCTTTTCCGGCAGTCACGGACGAACACGCCTATGCGCTCGAGATTTCGGGCGATTCGATGAAGCCCGCCTATCGCAGCGGCGATGTTATCATCGTTTCGCCGGGGGCTGCGGTGCGCAAAGGCGACCGGGTCGTGGTCAAGACTCGCGATGGCGAAGTCATGGTCAAGGAACTAAAACGTAAAACGGCAAAATCGATCGAACTCAAATCGCTCAATGCCGAACATCGCGACCGCACATTATCGATGTCGGATATCGTTTGGGTCGCACGTATCGTCTGGGCGAGTCAGTAATCGTCCTGCCGCCAACGACGGTATGGCGCTCAATGGCAAGCCGAGACGTTCAGCTAGGATTTCGACGACATTATTTATATCTATGCGCTGCGCGCCAGCGCCCCGTCGATCATGTCGATCGTATTCTGCAGGCCGTAAACGGCCACGAATGATCCGAAACGCGGGCCTTTTTCCTGGCCGAGCAGCACCTGGTAAAGCAAGTTGAACCAGTCAAGCGAAACGCCGGGCTTGCCATCCTTGGCCTTTTTCTTTTTGTCGAGGAACGGCTCGCGCCGGCCGACTTCGTAGACGACGTTCTGGATCACCTCTGCCGTCGCATCGGGCTCCAGTTGCGAGAGGGCGTCACGCAGATCGATCAGGGCCGCTCGCTCGCTATCATTCGGCTCGCGGAATTTCTTCTCCGGCAGCACGAAGTCACGGAAATAATGGATCGCATAGTCGACAAGCTCATTGAGTTTGGGATGCGTCTGCGGCGTCACGCCCGGCCGGTAGCGGCCAATAAAGCCCCACAGCGTGTCGGCGTTTTCGGCATTCGAGGACGACACCAGGGTAAGCAGCATGGCAAACGAGATCGGCATCTCGATCTTTGGCGGATTGCCGGCATGTAAATGCCAGATCGGATTCGAGAGCCGCTGCCGCGCATCCTGTCGCTCATAGCCGTCGAGAAACTGGTAGTACTCGTCGACGTTCCGCGGAATCACGTCGAAGTAAAGGCGTTTCGCCGCCTTCGGCTCACGATACATGAACAACGACAGACTCTCCGGACTGGCATAGCGAAGCCACTCTTCGATGGTGAGGCCATTGCCTTTTGACTTGGAGATTTTCTGGCCCTTCTCATCGAGGAACAGTTCGTAATTGAATCCCTCGGGAGCGTTGCCGCCCAACGCCCGGCAGATCTCGCCGGATAGCTTCACTGAATCGATCAGATCCTTGCCCGCCATTTCGTAGTCGACGCCGAGTGCGACCCAGCGCATGGCCCAGTCCGGCTTCCATTGCAGTTTGCAACGGCCGCCGGTTACCGGCGTGCTCACATGTTGTTTTGTGCCGGGCTCCTCGTAGGTGATCGTCCCAGCGTTGACGTCGTGCGCAATCACCGGGACTTGGAGAACGATGCCCGACTTGGGATCAATTGGAAGAAAGGGCGAATAAGTCGCAGCCCGCTCCTCGCGAAGCGACGGCAACATGATCGCCATCACTTCATCGAAGCGCGTCAGTACCTTAAGCAGCGCCTGATCGAAGCGCCCCGATTTGTAACACTCGGTCGACGACAGGAATTCGTACTCGAAGCCGAAGTGGTCGAGGAACGCCCGCAGGCGCGCATTGTTGTGTTCGCCGAAGCTTGGATGTGTACCAAAGGGGTCCGGGACCTTTGTCAGCGACTTGCCGAGATGCTGTGCCAGCATCTCCTTGTTCGGGACATTGTCGGGGACCTTGCGCAAACCGTCCATGTCATCCGAAAACGCGATTAATCGCGATTTCACTTTGTCGTCGGTCAAGACACGAAAGGCATGGCGCACCATGGTTGTGCGCGCGACCTCGCCAAACGTACCGATGTGTGGCAGGCCGGATGGCCCGTAGCCCGTCTCGAATATCACCTCGTCCTTCGGGTGCTTCTTGAGGCGCGTGACGATTTTCCGCGCTTCCTCGAACGGCCAGGCATTCGACTGCTCGGCAACTTGGCGCAGGGATATTGCGGGTTCGGCAACTGCCATCACGATCTCCGGCCGCGGACACTAGAAATGCCGCGCGGAAACGTCAAATTCACGGCTCAAAACGGGCTAACGGGGAAATAACGCAACCACAGATCCGTAAATCGCCCCTTTTCCCAGAGCCGGAACAGCGCCCAATTAAATGCCTGCCGCAGCAGGTCATTACCGCGCTTCACCGCAATGCCGACGCCCTCCCCGAAAAACCTGCTCTCAAGATAAGGCCCGCCGCGGAAATGTGCAGCAGTTCGCAGAGTTGGTACCATTGAGCCAAAACGCGAGTGACACGCCGTCGCCGAACAGGAGATCGACGTCGCCCCGCTTGAGCGCGAAGCGTGCGGCGTCCGCATCCGGATAAGGATGAAGTTCAGCCTCGGTGAAGAGGGTCTTGAGATAAGCTTCGTGCGCGGTGCCGCCGACGACAGCAATCTTTTTTCCTTCCAGCGCTTCCGGCCGGACATCCTCAATCGCGCTGTCGCGGCGCGCGACGAAACGAGCAGGCGTGCGATAGTACGGATCGCTGAAGTCGAGGCGCGAGCGCATTTCAGGCGTCTCGGCAATAGAAGCGATGATTGCATCCCCGTTATTCGTATTGAGCGCGTTGATCAACGTATCGAAACGCCGCTGCTGCACGGTGCAAGCAACCTTGAGTTCTTCGCAGATCAACCGCGCCAGATCGATGTTGAAACCAACGGGAGCACCGTCCGGCCCAGCGTAGTTAAAGGGTGGATAGTCGGTTTCGGTGAGAAAGCGGATGATGCTGATGCGCGAGAGGTCCGGTCGTTCGGGCCGGCGTCGCGGGTCCCAGAAGCCTGGCACCGCCATCGGGTCGGCCACGACAGCGGGCGTTGCGGGTACTGAGGGGCCGACAGCGGGCGCCGACGGGGAGGACTGCCTCGGCACAGGCTCTTGCGCATGCGCGAGGTTGGCTGCGAGAGCGAGGACCGTCAAGGCAAGCGCGCACATCGTACTGCGTGACCGATGCGTGCCGAAATCGAATCTCATCCAACGACCCTTCCCCGAATTGGCGGCGAACATATCATCGCCGTGGCAACGGGCTAGTCATATTCGGACAAAGATTCGTGGCTGACCGGACAACTGGCGGTCATGCACCTGTCAAATGTTTCTCGATCTCGTGCACCGGCATTTTCACCAAGTCCCTGTCAACCTCCGCACGCACCGCGCCTTTCAGGGTGTGCGAATAGGCGGGCCGGATCATTCCGAGCGCACGGGGAGGTGCCACCATGATCAGTGATTTGGTCTTGCCGGCAATAATGGCGCCGTCGAGATGATTGGCCAATTGCACGAGAAATAATCGCTCCGACTGGTCGTGCCAGTCCGTTTGTTCGACGGAGCTCCGCGTATTACCGGCAGAACTGTGTGTGCGGCCGGGGGCATCCGCGCCCATTGCGTGGGTCGGCAAATCCTTGTGTTCAAAGACCTTGATCATTTTGAGGTTGGGAAATTTGGCGTCGCCGGCATTTTCGAGCACCAGCGCTTTTGCGCCATCACAAACAACAACCCACTCACCATGGCGTATCATCAATTCAGACATCGGCTACCTCCACATTCGCGCTCAAATCTACGCCGCGAGCGAAGCCGGCAACTTGTTCTGAATCAAACTCCGAAATCTCTGTTTTGTTGCCGAATTAAGCGTCAATTCGTGCCATCAAGGAGGCGGCGAGCAATAACCTGCGCCTGAATCTCGGCGGCGCCCTCGAATATGTTCAAGATGCGGGCGTCGCACAGTATCCGCGAGACCGGAAACTCCAGCGCAAACCCATTGCCCCCGTGCACCTGCACGGCGTTGTCTGCGGCGGCCCACGCGACCCGCGCGGCGAGAAGTTTTGCCATCCCGGCCTCCAGATCGCAGCGGCGCCCGGAATCTTTCTCACGCGCAGCATGATAGGTAAGTTGACGCGCGATCATGATTTCCACCGCCATCATGACAATTTTGTCGGATACTCGGGGGAAACCGATAATCGGAGCGCCGAATTGCACACGGCTGAGCGCGTAATCCAGCGCCTGCTCCATGGCAGCCTGTGCGACGCCGATCGCACGCGCTGCGGTCTGAATGCGGGCGGATTCAAATGTCTGCATCAGCTGTTTGAACCCGAGACCCTCAGCGCCTCCAAGAAGATTCTCCGGCTTTCACTTCGAAGCCGTCGAAGGCAATCTCGTATTCCTTCATGCCTCGATACCCCAGCACCTCGATTTCGGTGCCGCTCATTCCAGGCACCGGAAAGGGATTTCGGTCATCTCCCCGCGGCTTTTCGGCCAGCAACATCGAGAGGCCGCGATGGCCTGTTTCTTTCGGGTCAGTGCGGACCAGCAATGTCATAAGGTCGGCGCGTACCGGGTGCGTAATCCAGGTCTTGTTGCCAAAGACCTTGTACACGTCGCCCTCGCGCACGGCTCGCGTCTTGATCGAGGCAAGATCAGAACCGGTATTGGGCTCGGTGAACACCGCGGTCGGAAGGATTTCGCCGGAGGCTATCTTTGGCAGCCATTTATCCTTCTGCGCCGAGCTACCGCTTCCGAGTATCAATTCCGCAGCGATTTCCGAACGCGTGCCCAGTGAGCCGACGCCAATGTAGCCACGTGACAATTCTTCGGAGACCACACACATGGATTCCTTGCCGAGGCCCATCCCGCTAAACGCGTCGGGAATCGTAAGACCGAAGACGCCGAGTTCGGACATCTGCGAAATGATCTCCAGCGGTATGTAGCTATTGGTGCGATGCCATGCTTGCGCGTTGCCGATCACTTCAGCATCGGAAAATTTGCGCATTTCCTCGCGTATCGATTCCAACGTGTTGTCGAGGCCACAAGCGCCAACGGTGGCGCCGCGGCCATGCTGCATCAATTCAATCAGGCGGGCACGCCGTTCGGTAGTATTACCCTCGACAACAAGGCTATCGAGCAGAGGAGTGATGCGCGCCGCAGTTTGGGCTGCGGAGAGACCAAGATCGGACAGGCGCACCACCTCGCCTTGACTTATCGAGATCCCGCCCGCGACCTGAGCCACATATTCGCCAAGTCCAATACGGACGATCAGTTCCTCGATTTCGCCAAGCGTTCCATCGCGGGCCAGGCGTTCGGCATAAGACGCAAGCTGGCGCACCGCTTCCACGTATGTCGCAAGCCAAGCAAGCCCATGGGCGGCGCGCTGCCCGCGATCGAACGACGGCCCCGACACCTTCCCATTGACGGATACCCGCTCCCGGACCTTGGCCACCGCATCTGACAACAATGCATCAAGGGCGCCCACCGCCTCGCGAGCGAGCTCGGTCATTTCACGATTTTTGGCAGAACGGGGGGCAGCGATAGGCATGCAACTCTCGAAGGATGGCGGCCGGTGCGCCAATTGACACTACGCGTGCAGTGCACAAAAGCAAAGCGATGCGAAATTCCAAGGGCTTTTATGATGCGGCACGGCGGACAGCAGCCAAATTGCTATAAAAATTAACTATTTGGCGCTTTACATATTTACCTCCGCGCAGTGCCGCCTGCCGATTGGCAACACCAGAACCAGCCGCATGCCGCCGTTCGAGCGATCGCATTTGTACAATCGGCTGGACGGGATGCTCACATCATTTTCGGTGCGAACCCGCATCATCGTGCTCGCGCTCATTCCGGTTGCTGGCTTCCTGTTCAACGGCCTTACATTTGTTTCGGGCGAAGGCGACGTCGGCGCCGCGTTTCAGTCAGTGTCGAGTGCACGAGCGCTCGCGGATGCAAGCCGCGATTTCAAGATCGCCATCGCCGCAATGCGTATCGCTGCAAAAGACTTCACCGCCGCGCCACACGGCACACTTGTCGATGCCTTTCAGCAATCTCAGAATATGGCGCTCAACAGCCTCAATACAATCGCAAACGCCGGAAGCGGCATGCGTGCCGATGATATTAAGGCACTGCGCGGTGAACTCGACGGATTGAAGCAGAATTTCGACAAGCTGGTCGCCGAACAGCATACGCTTGGATTCAGCGACAAGGAGGGCCTGCGCGGCGAACTGCAAAACGCCAGCCTCAACATCGAGCGCGCGATTAACGATAACATGACTTGGCTAGCCGAATCAGACGCCAAGGAACTCATGATGACGCTGCTGGTCATGCGTCACTATGAAGCCGAGTACCGTCTCAATCCCACGGAGCTGACGCGGCAAGAATTTCAAGGGGCCTATCGAAAATTCACGCAGAAGTTTGCGAGAATTGACGGCACGCCTGCAATGAAGACAAAACTTGAGACGGAAGTGAAGCAGTACGCTGAAACCTTTGCGCGCTGGATCGATGTCAGCGGCGAGGTGCAGCCGATGCGGGCCCTGATCGACATTGACAGCCAGAACATGCTTCCGCGAGCTGACGCTGTCATTACCGCTGCAAACAATACAGCGGAGCGAGCGGCAGAAGCTCTCGTGTCGTCACAGCGTCGCACCCGCAATGGCATAATTGTGGTTGGCATCGCAATGGTGGCGGCCGGGCTTGGCTTTAGCTGGCTGATCGGGCGGAGTATCACGCGGCCTCTCAACGGCCTTGCAACAGTGATGATCCGCCTCGCCGATGGTGACACCAGCGCGCGTATACCAGCCACACGCGCGCGCGATGAAATCGGTGAAATGGCCCGAACCGTGATTGTGTTCAGGGACAATATGATCGAACGTGAACGGTTGGCTCAGACTCAGGCTGACGCAAGCCGTGCCCGCGAATTGCGCAGCGACATGATTGGGATGACGATTTCGCAATTCAAGCATTCGGTCGAAAGTGCACTCAGCAAGCTGCGCGCGGCGTCGATGAAACTGGAAATGAACTCATCAGATCTGAACAAGGCTGCCGATACAGTCTCTTCGGAAACGGATACGGCAAAAAGCCGCGTGGCTGCTGCTTCAGAAAACGTCACGGCCGCTGCAAGTTCGGTCGAGGAATTGGCCGCTTCCATCGGCGAAATCGCTTCCCAGGCGGCCAAGTCCACTGAAGTTGCCGGCCGTGCGGTTTCTGAAGCTCAACGTACGGTCACGACCATGACAGAACTCGGCAATGCCGCCACGCGTATCGGCGAGGTGGTCGGGTTGATTCAGGCAATAGCGGGTCAAACAAATCTACTCGCGCTCAATGCCACAATCGAGGCGGCGCGGGCCGGTGAGTCCGGCAAGGGATTTGCTGTCGTGGCGGCCGAGGTGAAATCCCTAGCGAGCCAAACCGCAAGGGCGACCGAAGAAATTGCGGACCAGATCGGCTCTATCCAGTCGGCGGCGGCAGATGCTTCGCAAGCAATCGAACAAGTTGATGCAATTATCCATGAGATGTCGGCAATTGCCACGATGGTTGCGGCCACCGTTGACCAGCAGAATTCGGCAGTAGCATCGATCGCTGAAGGCGTCAGCCGGGCTTCGGGAGAGGCCCGTGTCGGGGCGGATGCGATGAGCCGTGTGGCTGGCGTTACGGCGAAAGCTCGCTCGACGGCCTCCGACGTCAAGGATCTCGCTGATTCTGTTGCGCTCGAAGCCGAAGGCCTGGACGCGCAAGTGCGACGGTTCCTGACCAACGTGCAGGCGGCGTAGCTTTTCCGCAATTTTAGCGGTCGATGAGGCCGACAACGGCCTTGCAAAACAAGCAACAATAGATGATCTGATGGGTTTCCGGCCTGTAGGAGCGCCCATTGAGCGTCTTGAAACGGTCAGTGCGAATTTCAACCGGCGCTTTCAGGCATTTTACCGACGATGACGGCTGGGCAATCGCGAGCCACATCGCGCTTTCCACGCTCATGGCTCTTTTTCCGTTTTTGATTGTCGTTACCGCGCTTGCCGGATTTTTCTTCGGCTCGAAGGAACTTGCTGACGAGGCCGCACGAATTTTGCTGGAGGCCTGGCCAAAGCAGGTGGCTGCGCCGATCGCGCTCGATATTACCGGCGTTCTGACATCGACACGAGGCGATGTCCTTACCCTCGGCGTTCTCTTCGCGCTCTATTTCGCATCAAGTGGTGTCGAGAGTCTGCGAATTGGGCTCAATCGCGCCTATCGGATGAAGGAGCCGCGGGCATGGTGGCTTCTTCGAATTGAATTGATCATTTATGTGCTTGTTGGAGCTGTGGCTATCCTCGCATTTTCATTCTTGGTCGTGCTTGCGCCGCTGATCCTGGCGAAGCTTACGCTCTACGTCCCCGCCCTCGAGCGTTTCGGCGACCTGATAACCTTTGCACGTTACGGCGTTGCCGTAGTCGTGCTCGTGGTTGCCTTGACAATCGTACACTTGTGGCTGCCTGCCGGCCGGCGCTCATTCATGGAGATCGCGCCCGGCATAGTTGCCACTTTGCTCCTATGGCTGATCACCGGCGCGGCCTTCGGCCGCTACCTCGCCAACTACGCATTTGCATATGTATCCATGTATGCGGGGCTGGCGTCGGCCATGGTCGCCCTGGTCTTTCTCTACGTCTGCGCATCGATATTCATTTATGGTGGCGAATTGAATTTCATGATTTCGCAGACGCGCGCCAAAGCGGCCTAGCCGGCCGACGCTTCCTGCGCATCATCGAATGTTTTCAATCCGGTACGCGGGGCATTCACCATCACCGCCATATTGCCGGGCGGATGCTCATTCTTCCACATCTTCATGTGCGCGAGCGGAATACTCTCCCAGCTGAACACCTCGCTCATACACGGATCAATGCGCTGCTCGAGGACAAATCGGTTGGCCTGCGATGCCTGTTTAAGGTGAGCGAAATGCGAGCCCTGAATTCGCTTCTGCCGCATCCAAACGTAACGCGCGTCGAAGGTGAGATTGTATCCCGTCGTTCCTGCGCAGAAGACGACCATGCCACCACGCTTTACGACAAGGCACGATACCGGGAAGGTCTGTTCGCCGGGATGTTCAAATACGATATCGACGTCGCGCTTGCCTGTTATGTCCCAAATCGCCTTGCCGAAACGGCGTGCTTCCTTGGTCCAATCGCTGTATTCCGGCGAGTTCACCGGCGGCATGGGACCCCAGCACTTGAACTCTTTCCGGTTGATCGCGCCCTTGGCGCCGAGGTTGAGGACGTACTCGGCTTTCGAATCATCCGAGACAACTGCAATCGCATTCGCACCCGATGCCGCAACGAGTTGAACACCGAATACGCCGAGTCCGCCGGACGCGCCCCACACCAGCACATTGTCGCCGGGTTTGAGCGTGTGCGGCGCATGGCCGAACAACATGCGATATGCCGTTGCCAGCGTGAGTGTGTAGCACGCGGATTCTTCCCACGAGAGATGGTTCGGCTTTTGCATGAGCTGCCGTGACTGCACGCGGCAGAACTGCGCAAACGATCCGTCCGGCGTTTCGTAGCCCCAGATCCGTTGCGATGGAGAAAGCAACGGATCGCCTCCATTGCAGTCTTCGTCGTCGCCGTCGTCTTGGTTGCAGTGAACGATGACCTCGTCGCCGACCTTCCAGCGCTTGACCTTGGCGCCGACCGCCCACACCACGCCGGAAGCATCCGAGCCGGCGATATGGAACGGATGCTTGTGGCCATCGAGCGGCGAAACCGGCACACCCAATCCGGCCCAGACGCCGTTGTAATTGACGCCCGCCGCCATCACATAGACCAGCACTTCGTCATCGGCGATCGGCCAGGTTGGCACGACCTCAAGCTGGAATGATTGATCGGGAGGCCCGTGGCGCTCCTTGCGGATCACCCAGGCGTGCATTTTTCCGGGCACATGACCGAGTGGCGGAATCTCCCCAATCTCGTAGAGATCCTTGAGCGGAGCCACGGTCCGTACCTTGGCGGCAGCCGGCATCGAATTCCTCCCTATCCTGATAACAGTCTGACGCAAACTATGTTGCGTCGCAATATGACCTTTGGCGTCGGAGAAAATCCTGCCATCACAAGGGTATAGGGGGCGACTACTGTATTCGCCGACAACGCCGTCACCCGGCGTTTAAGGGTTTTGCAATGGCAGGCGGCCTAGCGTGGCGCAGATCACCTCAGAGTGCGGGATGTCCGAACAGATCCTTCGCCGAACGAGCCGGACGCTGGACGTGCAGGCTGCAATGCCATGGATCGTGGCCGCGGGCGTCTACCTCCTGCTTATGGCGGTCGCGCCGCGCCTGCTCGCCGATCCCGACACCTATTCGCACATCGCGCTCGGTCGATGGATTCTCGATAACCATACGATACCGACCACGGATCCATTCTCGGCCACTTTTCGCGGGACGCATTGGGTCGCCTTTGAGTGGCTTTCCGAAATAGCGTTTGCGCTCGCATACATGCTCGGAGGCTGGATCGGCGTCGTCGCACTGGCGGCAGCGGCCGTGGCGACCGCATTCGGTCTGTTGACGCGTTTCCTGCTTCGCGAACTGCAATTGACCGCGGCGCTGTCCGCAGCACTCGCCGCCCTGCCCCTCGTCGCGCCGCATATCCTGGCGCGCCCACATATTCTCGCGCTCCCGGTCATGGTTGCATGGGTCGGGTTGCTGATCCGCGCCGTCGACACACGCACTCAGCCGCCATGGCTCCTGCTCCCGTTGATGACGCTGTGGGCTAATCTGCACGGCAGCTTCACGTTCGGATTGGTAATGATCGCGCCTATCGCGTGCGATGCAGTCTGGCGCGCGAAACGGTCCGACCGGATGAACGTCGCACGGCAATGGGTAGTTTTTGCGGTGGCCGCGTTTGTCGCGGCCTGCCTAAATCCCTTCGGCCCCGAAATGATCATGGTGACGTTCCGGACGGCGGCGCTCGGCGTAGCCTTGTCCACTGTCACCGAATGGCGGCCACAGGACTTCGGCCACATCGGAAGCTTCGAAATCATCATGCTCGGCGCTTTCGGCTTTGCGCTCTATCGGGGTGTGGAGTTGCCCATCCTGCGCCTGGTGATCGTGCTGGGCGTGCTGCACCTTAGCCTTGCCCAAAGCCGCCACGCCGATTTGCTGGGACTGCTTGTGCCGATATTTCTGGCACGTCCGCTGGCGGAACAGTTTTCAGCGCTATCCGCTGAACGAACTGCCTCGGTTGCGCGGCTCGGAACATGGCCTCCAGCTCTGGCGATGCTGCTGTTGCTTGCGGTCACCGGCTTGGCTGCGCTCCGTAAAGACGTAACACCGGCATCGAACATTACCCCCGCGAACGCCGTCCGCACGCTTCGGGCTGCGACGTCCGGACCCATTCTCAATGACTACAATTTTGGCGGCTATCTCGATTTTGTCGGCATACCGCCGTTTATCGACGGGCGAGCTGAGCTCTACGGCGAGGCCTTCATGCTTCGGCATGCCCGAGCATTGACCCTGCAAAATCTTCCCGACTTCCTGCGGCTCCTCGACGAATACCGCATTGGCGCGACGCTGCTCGCACCGTCAACGCCGGCGGTTGCGCTGCTCGATCGGCTGCCGGGCTGGCAACGCATTTACGCCGACGACGTTGCCGTTGTGCATCTGCACCGCCCGTGATCGCCCAAAATTGGGCGCCGCCGTGAGCCCTTTGCGAATTCGAAAGATTCATGTTGCGATGCAACAAGAAACACGCCACGTTGCGGCCGAGGGCGCCCTGCGGCCATGACACGCGAGAGCACGACACGCGATAAACCGTGGATTTTCCGCACCTATGCCGGCCATTCGACGGCGGCGGATTCCAATTCGCTTTATCGAAAAAACCTTGCGAAGGGTCAGACCGGTCTTTCGGTCGCGTTCGATTTGCCGACCCAGACCGGGTACGACTCCGATCACATTCTGGCCAAAGGCGAAGTCGGAAAGGTCGGGGTGCCGATCTGTCACCTCGGTGACATGCGTGCGCTCTTTGACGGCATCCCGCTCGTCTCGATGAACACATCGATGACCATCAACGCCACCGCTGCGTGGCTGATGGCGCTTTACATCGCGGTCGCCGACGAACAATGCGCGCCGCGCGCCTCCCTGCAGGGGACAATCCAGAACGACATCATCAAGGAGTATTTGTCACGCGGCACTTATGTATTTCCGCCCGTGCCGTCGATGCGTTTGATCAAGGACGTTATCCTGTTCACGACCAAAGAGATTCCGAAATGGAATCCGATCAACGTGTGCTCCTATCATCTGCAGGAGGCGGGCGCGACGCCGGTGCAGGAACTCGCCTTCGCGCTTGCTACCGCAATCGCGGTCCTCGACACGGTCAAGGCGTCAGGTGAAGTGACGCCGGATACATTCGGCGACGTGGTCGGTCGCATCTCCTTTTTCGTCAATGCCGGTCTCCGCTTCATTACCGAGCTGTGCAAGATGCGCGCATTCACCGAGTTGTGGGACGAAATCACGCGCGAACGCTACGGAATTATGGATGCGAAACAAAGATTGTTTCGCTATGGCGTTCAGGTGAATTCACTTGGGCTGACCGAGCCGCAACCCGAGAACAACGTCGCGCGTATCCTGATCGAGATGCTGGCGGTGACTTTGTCAAAAAATGCTCGAGCGCGTGCAGTCCAACTGCCGGCATGGAATGAGGCACTCGGCTTGCCGCGCCCATGGGACCAGCAGTGGTCACTGCGCATGCAGCAGATCCTCGCTTACGAGACCGATCTTCTCGACTACGACGACATTTTTGATGGCTCCGCCGAAATCACACGAAAGGTCGATGATCTCAAGCGGCAGGCCAAGGATGAGCTCAAGCGGATCGAAGAAATGGGTGGCGCCGTGGCTGCCGTCGATACCGGCTACATGAAGCAGCAGCTTGTCGAATCGAACACCAGGCGTCTTGAAGCGATCGAGCGCGGCGACCAGATCGTGGTCGGCGTCAACAAATATCTCGAGAGCGAACCCTCACCGTTGGCCAATTCAGCCGACGCCATCCTGACCGTGTCGGAAAATGCCGAGCGGGGACAGATCGAGAAGCTGAAAGCGTGGCGTGACACGCGCGACAAGACCGCTGTGGCTGCCTCCCTGAAGGATCTCAAGCACGCCGCTACGACCGGCGGCAACATCATGCCCGCCTCGATAGCCTGCGCAAAGGCTGGCGTGACCACCGGCGAGTGGGGCTGGACGCTCCGCGAGGCTTTTGGTGAATACCGCGCACCCACCGGCGTGGGCCGCGCCATGCGTAATGATGTGACTGGCCTTGATGACATTCGCGCCGACGTCGATCGTGTCTCCCGTAAACTGGGCCGGCGGCTCACCTTTCTGGTCGGTAAACCGGGCCTCGACGGGCATTCGAACGGCGCCGAGCAGATCGCGGTACGCGCGCGCGACGCCGGAATGCAGGTCGTCTATGAAGGCATCCGACTGACACCCGAGGAAATCGTCGAGGCCGCCCGCGAGCAGAAGGCGCATGTTGTCGGCCTGTCGGTGCTTTCGGGCAGCCACCTGCCGCTCGTGGAGGATGTCGTCGGCCGGATGAAGCAGGCAGGCCTCAATGTGCCCGTCATCGTCGGCGGCATTATTCCACCCGAAGATGCGGCCGAACTGGAAAAGGCCGGCGTCGCAGCGGTCTACACGCCTAAGGATTTTGAGCTCAATCGAATCATGTCAGACGTGGTCCGCATCGTGGAGCGCGCCAAAGGCGTCACCAATGCCTGAGATCTACTCGCCAACGGCTGCAAACGCCTCCGCAAGTTTTCGCGGGCTTACCGGCTTCACGAAATAGAAGCTCATTCCGGCGCTGCGCGCGATCTCTTCGTCGCCGGCCTGGCTGTGGCCCGAGATTCCAACGACAGGCGTCTGACCTGCCTTTCCCGGCAGTGCGCGAATGCGTTTCGTCGCGTCAATTCCGTTCAAGCCGGAAAGCGTAACATCCATCAACACGACGTCGTAACTGCCGCGCTCGACCGCTGTCACCACCGCTTCGCCGGTCTCGACAAAATCGGCCTTGTGCCCGAGCTCGCGCAGGATCGTATTCATGACGACGCGGCCATACGGATTGTCTTCGGCACAGAGAACCGATAATGGACGGCCGGACATTAGGCGAGTATCCGCAGGTTTTGCTGCCGGACGCGTGCTCGCCGAATCGACCAGCACGCTGAGGTGAAAACTTGAACCGGCGCCTTTCTTGCCGACGACTTTGAGATCGCCGCCCATCTCCTTGGCCAGGCGCTTGACGAAGGAAAGTCCGAGACCGGCGCCGCCATAGAGTTCTTGCGATCTTGACGCTCGCCTGCGCGAAGGGACGAAACAGTTTCCTGAGCTCGCCGGCGCCGATGCCGATGCCGCTGTCGGCAAACGTGAAAATCGAGCCGCACCTGACCGCGCGCCAGACTTTTTGCCGCGGCAGTAAAGGTGACGGACCCTTCGTTCGTAAACTTCACCGCATTGTCGGCGAGATTTTCCAGTGCCGCGCGCAGCCGCATCCCGTCTCCCGACACGAGAGCAGGCAAATCGGCCGCGATTCTGATCTCTGCCCCGATTGCCTTGCTGCTCGCGCGTGCGGCGAGCGCGGAGCCGACGGTTTCAGCCAGCGTACGTGGCGCGAACGGCTCGTTTTGAAGCAGCAGTCCGCTTGCGTCCGCTTTGGCGGCATCAACAATCAATGTAGCCAGCGCCGCCAGATGATCGGCACCGCTTTTGATGGCCGCAGCCCATTCGCGCTCGCGCGCGCCTAGCTCCGAGGAAACGAGCAGTTCAGCGAGGGCCACGATGCCGGTCAACGGCGTGCGGATGTCGTGGGCAATGCCGGCAAGCGCGGCCTCGACCGCGCGTGGTGACGGCATTTTCCCCGCACGAACCGTCGTCGGCGCGCTTGCGCGGCCGGCGCCGCACTCGCCGCGGTTTTTTCCTGCGCTTCGCCATTTATCCCTTACCCCGAGCCGACAATGGCACGGAAGCCGCGTTCAATCGAGCCCGGACAATCGGCGGATATCGGCGGGCGATGCACCTTTGGCGCGAAGCTCGCGCAAACCGGTTGACCCCGTCGACTTGGAAAGCTTGGTGCCGTCGGCGTCCAATATTAGCGGATGGTGGTGATAAGCGGCTCCGGCAACTCGAGCAGAGCCTGAAGCAAGCGATGCACAGCGGTCGCGTGAAACAGGTCGCGCCCGCGCACGATGTCGGTTACCCCTTGCGCGGCATCGTCGACTACAACCGAAAGATGATAGCTGGTCGGCACCTCCTTGCGAGCGAGAATTATGTCGCCCCAGATCGAAGGATCAGCCGAAATTCTTCCGGTTTCGCCAGACGGACCTGCGCCGCTTTCGTTCCAGCCGAGACTGCCAACCCGCGCGAGCGCCGCCTGCATGTCGAGCCGCAGCGCATAAGCCTCGCCCGCATTCATGCGACGCCTTTTCTCAGCTCTCGACGTGGCCTTTGCATTGCCCGGGTACAATGGCGCGCCGTCGGGATCGTGCGGCCACGGTGCGCGGGCCTCATGCGCAGCGATCAGCCGGACAATTTCCGCGCGGCTTTCGAAACTCGGATAGACAAGGTTCATCGCCTCGAGTTTTTCCAGGGCAGCACGATATTCGCCATGGTGCTCGGATTGCCGGCGCACCGGCATTTCCCAGATGAGTCCGAGCCAGGCGAGGTCGTCGTAGATCGCAGTCTCGAATTCCGGGCGGCAACGGGCGGTGTCGATATCCTCAATTCGCAGCAGCATCCGGCCGCCCTTGGCGCGCGCCCTGTCGGCGTTGAGCAGCGCAGAAAGCGCATGGCCGAGATGCAGATAGCCGTTTGGAGACGGCGCAAAGCGGAAAACGGGTGGCATGGCTTTTCTATCTATCGTCTTGCTTGCTACACGGGTAGCGCATGACAAACTTCCTTCACACTGATGCCGATTTGCGGGCGAGTCTGGCGAAACTGGTTCTAGCCGACCCTCGGCTCAAACCGGTTGCGGAAAAGGCCGGCACTTTTGGGCTGCGCCGCCGGGATCCGGGTTTCCCGGGCCTTTGTGCCATTGTGTGCGGTCAGCAGCTTTCGACCGCAAGCGCCGCCGCCATCCGCAACCGGCTCTTTGCAGCGTTTGATCCATTTCATCATGACACCCTGCGTCGCGCGCGCACCGACAGGCTCAAACGGCTCGGCCTCTCCGCACCCAAAATCAAGTCAATCCGCGAGATCGCGAAGGCCGTCGCCAAGGGACGCATCGATCTGACTGCTGTCGGTAATATGGGTGCAGATGAAGCGCATGCGGCCCTCGTCGCCCTCCACGGCGTTGGGCCCTGGACGGCGGATATCTATCTGCTCTTTTGCCTTGGTCATGCCGACGCATTTCCGTCCGGCGACTTGGCGGTTCAGGAATCGGCACGCATCGCCTTGGGTCTTCGCAAGCGTCCCGATGCCAAGGCGCTGACCAAAATAGCCGAAGCGTGGCGGCCATGGCGAGGCGTGGCCGCCCACCTGCTTTGGGCCTACTATCATGTCGTCAAGAAACGCGACGTGGTGCCGGTTCAGCCGAATGGCCCGCCGAAAGCAAAGGCCGGCGGGTCCCCCACAAAGAGGAAAAGAAAGAATGGCTGAACTCGATGGACCGCGGATCGAACCGCGCTCAGGGCGAGCGCGCCAGCTGGTGGTTTTCCTGCATGGCTACGGCGCTGACGGTAACGATCTGATCGAGATCGGCCGCGCCTGGCAACGCCTCTTGCCGGATACGGCTTTCGTGTCGCCGCATGCGCCGCGGCCATGCGGCCAGGCGCCCGTCGGCCGCGAATGGTTTCCCCTCACCTTCCGCAATCCGGAGGAGCGTTGGGCAGGAGTGAATGAGGCAGCACCTATCCTCGATCGCTTTCTCAATTCCGAACTCAAACGACACAATCTTCCGCCTTCGGCACTCGGCATGGTGGGATTCAGCCAGGGCACGATGATGGCGCTCCACGTCGGATTGCGCAGACCAATCGCGCCGGCCGCTATCGTCGGCTATTCGGGCATGTTCGTCATGCCCGAGAATATCGATGTGGACACTTTCGCTGCCGAGATCCGCAGCCGGCCGCCGGTGCTGTTGGTTCATGGCGACGCTGATCAGCTCATCTCCGTACAGGCTCTGTTTCATGCCGCGCAGGCGCTCGCCGCCCTTGATGTCCCCGCGCAGTGGCACATCTCTTCGGGAATCGGGCACGGGATCGACCCGGAGGGTCTGCGGCAAGGCGGCGAATTCCTGGCCAAGGGCTTTGCTGCCGGCAATTAGGGCCTTGCGGGTAACCGCCCGCACCGGCTTCACAATCTTGTCACGCTGCACTATTACTAGGCGCGTTAGCTGCGTGGCGGCAGCCTCAAGGAGGTCGAGGAGCGTCGCTTGAACGTGCATGTTTCTCCCGCCGGATTTCCGGCTCTGGTACTCAACGCGGATTTTCGGCCGTTGAGCTATTACCCGTTGTCACTGTGGTCCTGGCAGGACGCGATCAAGGCCGTCTTCCTCGAACGGGTCAATATCGTCGCCAATTATGATCGGGCGGTACACAGCCCGTCTTTCGAGATGAAACTGCCGAGCGTGGTTTCGCTCAAGACCTTTGTGAAACCTTCGACTCATCCCGCCTTCACGAGGTTCAACGTCTTCCTGCGCGACCGCTTCTCCTGCCAATATTGTGGCGAACACGACGACCTCACATTCGATCACCTGCTGCCACGCTCGCGCGGCGGACACACGACGTGGGACAACGTCGTGGCCGCCTGCTCACCATGCAATTTGCGCAAAGGCAACCTGACGCCCAATGAGGCCAGGATGTGGCCGTCTCAAATGCCATTCCAGCCGACAGTTCATCATCTGCATCGGAATGGCCGGCTATTCCCGCCCAACTATCTGCACGAGAGCTGGCTCGACTATCTCTATTGGGATACTGAGCTCGAACCGTAAGGGTTTCCGTCGTTTCTTCTTTGGAGTTCGTCATGATCGAGCAAGCTGCAGTTTAGCCGCAGCGAGCGCGCGGTATCATTGGCGGCAGCGGTTGTCGGCATCCTGTGCATGGCAAGTTCCGTGGTCGCGCAGCAGGCGCCCGTTTCCGCCGGCCCGCCGGATCCAAAATTGATCGAGGATCTCGTGGCCGCCAGTCGCATCCTCGCCGATCACGGCCTGCTCGACGGCTGGGGCCATGTTTCCGTCCGCCACAACCGCAATTCGAACCGGTATCTCATGTCGCGCGGGCTGTCGGCCGACCTTGTGACTGCGAAGGATATTATTGAATTTGATCTCGATAGCCGGCCCGTCGATACGCACGGCCTGCCGATGTCGGGGCTTTTCACCGAACGTTATATCCATGGCGAGATCTACAAAATGCGTCCCGATGTGATGGCCATCGTTCATACGCATGCGCCTTCTCTCATTCCATTCGGCGTTACCAAGGTCCCGCTGCAACCGATGTATCACCGGTCGGCATTCATCAGTTTCGGAATTCCGGTATTCGAAATCCGCGACAAGGCCGGCATGACCGATATGCTGATCAGAAACCCGACACTTGGTCACGACCTTGCCGACGTCCTCGGCGATCATCCCGCAGCGTTGATGCGCGGACACGGTGCAGTCATCACCGGGCCGTCGCTGCCGCGCGTGGTCGGCCGCACGATATTTCTCGCGCTCAACGCAACTCTCCAGGCCCAGGCCATGCGCATGGGTGCGCCGATAACCTACATGGATCCGGAAGAGGCGCGCAAAATCGAAGCGCGCGAGGGACATGGTCTTGCGCGCACGTGGGAAGGCTGGAAGCAAAAGGTGATGGGAAAGCCCTAGGTCGTTCCGCCCGGCAACATCCGCTGAAGAACCCCGTCGCGCCGGATGAAGAAATGATACAGCCCCGCCAGCACGTGCACACCGACCAGCGTCAGCATCAGATAATTTGCGAGCAACGCGTGGACATCGCCCGTCCAGCCGAAACCCGACGCACGGGTGCCGACCAATTTGGGCAGTTCAATGCCGAACATTACGATCGGCATGCCGCGCCACGACGCGTTGGCCCAACCAAGGACCGGAATGACGAAGAGCAGGATATACAGCAGCCAATGGACCACTCGTGCGCCCTGCACCTGCCATGGCGGAACGCCTTCAAGCGGTGCGGGCTCACTATGTGTGGCACGCCAGCCAAGTCGGATAATGGCGACAGCGATAATTACGATCCCGACTGAAAAATGAATGCTGATCACCGTCGTCACCGGCGTATTACGGCCGATGTGCGGCATGCTCCACGCGGCGATGAACTGGCCGATGAGCAGCACCACGATAAGCCAATGAAGAAATTTTGCCGTAGACGTGTAGCTGGAAGTGTTCATGCGTCCTGTCGCCCTTGTCAAAGAACAATCAGCGCTTATATGGGTTCCAATGGTGATGTTGAGGTCCGATGTTCAGCCTCAACGCTGGATTCCCTGGCTCCATCATCATGCGGCCACGAATATGCAGCGGCGACGCCGGATGTACGCGCGCCTTAGCAGTTCGTGGTCGTAGTCATTTTGATCTCGCTCAAGCGCGCGATTTCAGCCGTTCCTTGTCGTAACCGGCGACACGCTTGTAGCCTTCCGAAAGCGCCACAAGCTCTTCGCGGCTGATCACGTCGTCGATATTCTTGAACGGCTTGTCGCCGGTGCGGCGGTAGACTTCGTGCAGGATTGCATCTGGCGGCGCCTTGCGGTTCGCCAGCACGACCTCACTCGTTGCCGGCAGACGCTTGGCCTCGTAGGCCTTGAGAGCGGCGACCGGATCGGCATTGGCGACGAGTGCATCCGTGAGCGCGCGGCAATCCAGAATTGCCTGCGCCGCACCGTTGGCACCACGGGGATACATTGGATGTGCGGCGTCGCCGAGCAGGGTGAGACGGCCGAAACTCCAACGCGGCAAAGGATCCTGATCGACCATCGGATACTCGAGAATCGCATCCGAACTGCTGATGAACTGCGGCACATCGAGCCAATCGAAGTGCCAGTCCGCCATGGCGGGCAGAAAATCCTCGAGTCGGCCGCGCCTGTTCCAGTCGCGGGCCTGATATTGCGGGGTCTCGATGTCACACACCCAGTTTACAAGCTGGCGGCCTTCGGCATCCACATTGTTGCGGATCGGGTAGATCAACAGCTTTGCCGGATGATGCCATCCCACGCGGATCATGCTGGCGCCAGACAGGAACGGTTTCCAGCGCGTGACGCCGCGCCACATATTGATCCCTGAATACTTCGGGGGCCCTTCACTGGGATACAGCTGCTTGCGCAGCACCGAATGTATGCCTTCGGCACTGATCAACACGCTGCCGCGCTGGGTCGAAAGCGGTTTGCCGTTCCCGTCCTCGAAATAGCCAATGGCTTCATCGCCTTCGTAATCCACTCGCGTGCATTTGTGGTCGAGGATCACCTTATCCGCTCCGGCGCGCTGAACGAATGCATCGAGCAGCACCAATTGCAGGTCGCCACGGTGAATCGAGAATTGCGGCACGTCGTAACCGGCAAAACGGCCGGCGGGCTCGCTGTAAATGTATTGACCGAAGCGATTGTAGAAACAATACTCGCGGGTCGTGACGGCGACCTTTGCGAGCGCATCTTCGAGACCCAATCCGCAGAGCTCACGCGATGCATGCGGCAAGATATTGATGCCGACGCCAACTGCCTTTAGTTCGGGCGCAGCCTCGAAGATACGGCACGCAATGCCGGCGCGGTGGAGCATAAGCCCCAGCGTCAATCCGCCGATGCCCGCGCCGATAATCAGAACTTCCATGTTGGTCAACCTCTGGTGAAAAAATTCTAGCGTGGCTGGTTCTTCCACGCGAGCGAGGTCTTCAAGCCCCAGGCGGCGACGGCCGCAAGGAACAGCGAAACCATCACGTCGTAGCCGGCGAGCGAAATTCCCAGGAAGCCGCCAGGCAGCCTCGTCACAGCGGACGATTTTGATGTCCTGAAGGCGATTAAGCAAATTTCCCGCAGAACCGAGGCTGTTGATAGGCCCCGAACAATCGGTAGGGCCCGGCCAGAACTTCCATTCGACGCCGGCGTGATAAGCTGACAAACCGGTATTCCAAAGCATGACGACGGTGATCACGGCGAAACCGGCGGTGATAACCTTGCTGGAAGCGCCATGATTGGCGCCAAGCCAAAGTAGTGCCGCAAGCGGAACGCTGACGTAGAAAGCATTTCGCTGGTCGAGGCAGAGCGGACACGGCGGATAGCCGAGGACATACTCGAAGAAAAAGAAGCCGCAGATTGTGAGCGCGCCGATAACCGCCACGGTCGCGGCGGCGGAAACAATTGGATCGCGGCGGACCAAGCCTAGCAGTTCGTTCATTTGCGCTCCGGTACCATTCCGCATTCGTCAATCATGGCTGAGATAATCGTTGGTGCCGGTGGTCGGGGTCGAACCGACACTCCTTTTGGGAACACGATTTTGAGTTGTGCGCGTCTGCCAATTCCGCCACACCGGCTTGGGGCCATAGCTATAGCGTCAAGTTGCTGGACAGCCAAACAAAAAGGCGTGTTTTTGACGCTTGCATACGGCGGGTTGGTAACAGCACCCGACGCGCCGTAAGATGAAGCAGAAATCAGTTCTTTGAAGGAGAAAGCACGATGAATGAAGAAGCCCTCAACATGTCGCTTCGCAAATTCCTCAAGGTCGTGGGCGTGACCTCGCAACAGGAGATTGAAAAGGCAATTCGCGCGGCAGTGGCAGATGGGCGCCTCAAGGGCACCGAGACGATCGGCGCGCAGATGGTCCTTTCCATCGGGAAGATCGGGCTCAATCACAAGGTCGACGGGGAAATCAACCTTAGCTAAGCAGGCTACGGCACAATCTCGGTTCCGGCATTTCGCCGGCCAAACGCCGCTTCCATTTCGCGCCGCGCTTTCACCGCGACGTCATTCGGATCATAGACGACGTCGTCCCACCGGAGCGCTTCGCCCTCTGGGACATCGCGCTTGAGCTTGACCTCGTGCGCAAGGCCGAGCGGAAGCAGTCCGCGTTCGAGCGAGGACTTCGGCCGGCGTCTGCTTTCCCCAAACGCAGAACCCCCCTTCGCCATCGAGGACCTCGCCCGACTTCAGAGCACGTTTGGCAGTTGCCACAACGTCGGAGCGAAATCCGGTAGGCGCGCCAGTAGGCTCCTTGCGTAAGGCCGCGCTCGCAACAGAGATCCCAAGCTCCAGGCCGATCATGTGGATCGGCCGGTAAAGCGCGGCGTACTTGCCGCTCTTGTCCGGCAACATCGCATATTCCTTGAAGCAGCGCCGCGCGTATTCGGTGTCGCCTTCGAAAACCACGTAAGTACCGAGCGCAAGATGATGCGGCACATCGCGCCCGTCGCGATACACCGATGACGTCACCTCGGTTACACCAGGCTTTTCCAGCGTGCCGCCGTCGCTTTTTGGCTTGCAGATATCGGCAAGTTCGAAACGCGTTGCCGGCGGGAAACCCAGCCCGTTCGTCTGCGGAACGAGCCCCGTCGCATTGCACACCGCGGTCATCTCGATGCCGGACTTGGTGCCATCGACGAAACTATTGAACATTTTCGGATTGATCGACTGGCGATCGGAAATGTTCAGATATTTGTCGAGGATTTCCCAGACATTGTCGGGATTGGACTTGTGGTAGTGAGGTTCGTAGCGCGTGCCCTTGCCTGCGCAGATTACCTTGAACCCTGCCGTGCGCGCCCAGTCGACATGCTCGCAGATAAGCGCGGGCTGATCACCCCACGCAAGTGAATAGACGACGCCCGCCGCCATCGCACGTCGCGCCAGCAATGGCCCCGCCACCGCATCGGCTTCGACATTGACCATCACTATGTGCTTGCCATTGGCAATCGCACCGAGCGCATGGCGAATTCCGGCCCCAGGTACGCCGGTCGCTTCCACGATGACTTCGATTTGCGCGTCGGCAATGAGCGATTGAGCGTCATCGGTAACGAACGTCGAGCGCTTCTTGTTCGCCTCGGCAAGCGAGCTTGCGGCGTAAGATTCACCCGGCCAACCCGCAGTCGCAAGCTGGCTGCGTGCGCGCGTGACGTCGAGATCGGCAACACCGACTACGTGAATGCCACGCGTAAGCCGCGCCTGCGAAAGAAACATCGTGCCGAACTTCCCGGCCCCGATCACCGCGACGGTGACGGGTCGGCCAGCGGCCTCACGCTCGAGTAGCTTTGCATGGAGATTCACGATGCACTCCGTCACACGCGTGCGACGGAAACATAAACAGGATCGCCGTACAAGCGACTCTCGGCCGGCCTTGATCGCTTATTGGCAGAACGCGCGCGAGACGAATGTTTCGGTCCGGCACTCAGGACCGGTCGAACGGCCCGCCATCCACACTTTGGGCGGACATACCTCGGCTGTCGTCATATCGAGACTCTTTCCCGAGTCGAAGCCCTTCGCCTTGCACATGATGTTGGCGGCAGCGACGCAATCGGGCGCGCCATTTGGCGCGAGTTGACATTTCTCATGGCCACTGACGGCTCGCGCTGCGGGAATTCGCACGACCGCCCCGGCGGCGTCCTTGGCACCTTCGACCGTGCTCTTTGCGGCTTCATCGCCGAAGCTCTCAACCTTCCGGCGTGTATCCTTGATCGAGGTGCTGACGTTCGCGGACTGCTCCGAGAACCAGCGGCTGACCGCTGCAAAAAATCCTTCGCCCTGCTCAGTCTTTTGAGTTGGAGCCGCATCCTGCGCCAAAGCGAGCGCCGAAGTGAAAATCAATCCGGCCGCAAACAGCAAAACCAGCGCCGAGAAAGACGCTGTCCGGTTCGCCCTAAATGCTGACGTGCGTATCCTGCCCATAACCCGCCAGATAATGGCATCACTTCTGCCTAACGGCCCAGGTTCCCTTGCACCACCGCCGTTAGGACGAACAGGTGGCAAAATTGAGGAACTTCAGGCCGTCACATCAAATATAGCGCCGCTATGATGCCAATTACGAGAACCGCGGCACCGAGTGACACCCACAGGCCCAGCCGTCTTTCAATAATGTGCCGCGCGCTCTCGCCGTATCGATGTAACAGAAACGCCAGAAGAAAGAACCTGGCCCCACGTGTGATGATCGAAAAAAGCAGAAATAAGCCAAGGTTGTAACCGGCAAACCCCGATGTGATCGTGACGATCTTGTAGGGGATCGGCGTAAGACCCTTCAGCAGGATGATCAAGGCACCCCACTGCGCATAGGCTGCTCGAAACGCCTCAACCTTGTCGCCGTAGCCATAAAGCTGGATCAGCCAATTCCCGACTGAGTCATAAAGTAAAGCGCCGATGCTGTAGCCGAGCAGGCCGCCGGCGACGGATGTGACACTGCACCAGGCTGCCATCACGTAAGCGCGCTCGGGCCGCGCCAGAGCCATCGGGATCAACATGACGTCGGGCGGCACCGGAAAAAATGAGCTCTCTGCGAACGAAACGGCGCCCATAATCCATAATGCGTATGGTTTGTGGGCAGCGGTCAGACACCAGTCGTAAAGACGGCGCAGCAGGGAACGCGGCTCGGCGGCCTCAGCAGTCATGAGAACACTCGTCGGGAGAATTGTGACGGATCAACGGCGCTTGCGAACGCGCCTGGTCTCCAGCGCCACAACTTTACGCCTTGCGGCGGCGCGTACCAAATCTTTCGGTACCTTCTCGGCGATACCGAACATCAGTTCGCGTCTGCGCATCTCGGCCCATACATCCTCTGGACGTACGCCGGCATGAACCCATAACACCACAAGATTGTAGAGCAGGTCGGCACTTTCCTTGACGACGGCCTCAGGTTGCCCATGCATCGCGTCGATGACGACCTCAACCGCCTCTTCCGCAAGTTTTTTGGCCATCTTCGCACGACCGGCGCGCAATAGCCGAGCCGTCCGTGATTTCGCAGGGTCCGAACCGCGGACAGCGATCACAGCGTCATAGAGGCGGGCGACCGAATCAGCCATGCAGACCAGAATACCCGAAACGAACGCGAAACCGGTTAACGCCTATGGCAGCATTGGCGATGGCGCGGTACCTCAATGCCCCACGGTAATTGAATGATTAATCCGGGAATTAGGTCCAAAGGGTGGCGATTATCCCTCGAGACAGACCGTTTTCGTGGCATATCGGCCGGCTCGGCAGACCTTACTCTTCTTCAGACAGCAGCACGGCATTGCCACCGGAAGCAGCGGTATTCACGGTGACGACCTGCTCAAGCGCGAAGCGACGCAGATATTCAGGGCCACCCGCCTTCGGACCCGTGCCGGACAAATGGCTGCCGCCGAATGGCTGGGAACCGACAACGGCGCCGATCATATTGCGGTTCACATAGACATTTCCGTGCGGGAGGCGGGCGACGATGCGCGCAACCACGTCGTCGATGCGCGAATGGATCCCGAGAGTCAGCGCGGTACCGTTGGCGGCAATGTCGTCGAGGAGGCGGTCAAGCTCCTTCGCGCGCCAGCGAACCACGTGGAGAACGGGCCCAAAAACCTCCTGCTTGAGCTCGCGCGCGGTATCCAGTTCGACGATCGTGGGGGCAACATAGGTACCGCTAGCGGGCAGTCCGCCATCATGACGAAAAAGTACCGCGCCGCGGACTTGCATCGTGGCAATCCAGCGATCGAGATTCTCCTTGGCTTCGTCGTCGATGACAGGCCCCACATGCGTTGCGGAATTCCGTGGATCGCCGAGCCTTAGCTCGCGCGTGGCCCCCATAATCATGTCGAGGATTCGGTCCGATATTTCCTCCTGCAGGCACAGAAGCCGGAGGGCCGAGCATCGCTGGCCGGCCGAACGAAACGCCGACACGATGACATCGTCAGTCACCTGCTCCGGCAATGCCGTGGCATCAACAATCATCGCGTTCACGCCGCCGGTCTCAGCAATCAGAGGCGGGATTTGTCCCTCCTTTGCCGCGAGCGTCCGGTTGATGGTGTGGGCCACTTCTGTCGAGCCGGTGAATGCGACGCCTGCGACGCGCCGATCGGCAATCAGCATCGCCCCGACCGTGCCGTCGCCAGGCAGGAAATGAAGGGCCTCGGCGGGCACGCCCGCCATGTGCAGCAACTTGACGGCTTCGAAAGCAACAAGGGGGGTCTGCTCGGCAGGCTTCGCCACGACGCAATTTCCTGCCGCGAGCACCCCCGCAATTTGACCGGTAAATATCGCCAGCGGAAAATTCCACGGGCTGATGCAGATGAAGACGCCGCGGCCGCGCATGCGCAGTTCGTTGGATTCACCCGTCGGGCCATGGCAGCAACCTGGGCGCCAGAGTTCTACGCGCCTGCGCCGCGTAGTAGCGGCAGTAGTCCGCTGCCTCCCGCACCTCCGAAACGCAATCGTCAATCGTCTTGCCGCCCTCACTCTGCAGAAGCGCAATGAGCCGGCCGCGGTTTTGTTCGATCAGATCGCCGGCGCGATCAAGTGCAGTCGCGCGCGCCGCCACGGGCATCGCGCTCCATGTCCCAAAAGCAGCCTCAGCGGCGGCTAGCGCCACCGTCACGAGCGCTTCGTCTCCCTCCTCGACTGTACCGACCGCACCGCCATCGATCGGTGAACGAACTACCCGCCCGCGTCCAGCAACTTCTTTGCCATCGATCAAAGGCTTTGCGTCCACATCGGAAACGCTCGCGCGAATGTCCGCGAGCAGCGCCTCCAATGAGGCGCGGTCGCCAAATTCGATACCGGCGGAATTGCGCCGTTCGGGACCGAACAGATCGCGCGGCAACGGAATGTGCGAATGGCGCGCTTGCAACTCATTTCCGATCCAGACTTTGCGGCCGGCGAAGAATGACTTCAATCGGGACTGCCGGGTCGGCTGCCACTGACACGAACGAGGAATTGGCGCCGTTCTCGAGCAGACGCCGCACCAGATAGGCAAGCAAATCGGAATGGCCACCAACCGGCGCATAGACCCGACAAACCACTTCCGGCAGTTCTGCAAGCAGTGCTTCGTAAAGCGCTTCGCCCATGCCATGCAGCCGCTGGAACTCGTAACCGCTGCCCCCGCCGGCATCCTCGATCACGGATGCCACCGTCAACGCGTTGTGAGTGGCAAATTGCGGATAGAGCCGCGGCCGCAAAGCAAGCAGCCTCCTTACGCAATCGAGATAGCAGAGATCGGTCATCGCCTTGCGCGTGAATACCGGGTAATCCGCAAGCCCCCGTTCTTGCGCGCGTTTGATCTCGGTGTCCCAATAGGCACCCTTGACCAATCGGACCATCAGGCGCCGGTCCAATGCTTCGCGCCAGGTCCGCGACCCATTTAAGCTACTTCACCCGCGCGCTTTTGGTAGGCTTGCACCGCAAGGCCAAACCCCTCCCAGCCGGACAGCGAAGAATCACCCAGCGCGGCGGCAATGACGTCCAGCGACAGTTCGAGCCGGTCCGCCTCTTCGGCGTCGACGGTGAAATTGAGCTCGTGCCGTTTCGCAAGTCGCGCAAGTTCGAGCAATTTCGGTGTCAGCTCGGCAAGCACACGATCGCGCGTCAATGGTTCATAGCGCGGATGCAGCGCCGACAATTTTACCGAAATTCCAGGGCGCCTCGGTAAAGGATCGCGGCCGGCGCTGCGGCCGATCGCCTCGATAGCGGCGGCATAAGATTCGAAGTAGCGATCGGCGTCGGCTGCCGTTCGCGCGGCCTCGCCCAGCATGTCGAAGGAATACAGAAATTCGGGCCGCGAACCCGCGCGGGCCAGAGCCTCTTCGATCGTCTGACCCAGCACAAAATGTGAGCCAAGCAGCCGCATGGCTTGCCGGGTCGCTGCGCGCACCGCAGGTAAACCCAGCCGTTTGACCAGCGTTTCGACAATGCCCTCGGGCGTCTCGCCGGGGTGAATGACGCGAGCCGTGAGCCCGAGCGTCCAGGCTGAGGCCGAGACCAAAAAGCCGGCAGAGTGAGATGCGTGATGCGCCCAATCGCCGGCCTTGAGCTTGTCCTCAATCAGCCTGTCTGCAGTCTCTGTATCCGGGACGCGCAACAACGCCTCGGCCAAAACCATCAGCGCGAGGCCTTCCTTTGTGGAAAGGGCATAGACGTGCAGGAAATCTTCGACCGCACCGAGGCCGCCGGTGCGGGCGCGGATTGCCTCCACGAGATTCCGGGCACGACGGTCGACGCGGGCCTCAGCCTCGGTTGACCGATCGGCCCTTTGCAGCAATGAACGCGCAATGGACGTGTCGGGTGGAGCATAGGGTGCCCGTAGCGGCGGAATGCCGCGTCCGCGCCCTTGACCCATTGTGGGCGGCATCGACTGACCTCCGAACCGGTGCCGATTCTATCGCAAAGGCGCCTCTTTCGTGCGCGAGATTTGCAAGGAGCCGGCAACGCAATCAGTAGTGTTAGTCATAACGTGATAAAATGGCTCAGGACCACACAGGCAAGTATTGCCCTTTACTCCTGCGTATTCTTTGCTGCGTCATGCCCATGGAAAGCGCCGGGTGCGCGGGCCGTCAAAGAAGGATACGCGTGATGAGTCCTCGCCAGACCAGGTCGGTGGGCAGGGCTGGCGTTACTTCTTGCTGCGACGTTGACCGGCAGCGCCGCGGCTGCGCAGACAAACATCCGGTTCGCGCTCAACTCCACGTTTGAAGGGCCATCGGCACCATTTTTTCTGTCGCTGGACAAGGGATACTTCAGGGCCGAAGGCCTCAATGTCACCATTGAGCCGGGAGTTGACTCACTCGAGGCAATAAAGCGTGTGGCATCGGGCGATTACGAGATCGGTTTTGCCGACATCAATGCGCTGATCAAGTTTCGCGACGCCAATCCGGCGACTTCGGTCAATGCGGTATTCATGCTCTATAATCGCCCTGCCTTCGCGGTAATCGGGCGAAAAAGCCGGGGCATCCGCACGCCGAAGGATCTTGAGGACAAAATACTTGGCGCGCCGAGTTCCGACGGCGCGTTCACGCAATGGCCGATCTTCGTAAAGGCGAACGACATCGATGCATCCAAAGTAAAAATTGAAAATGTCAGTCTGCCCGTACGCGAGCCGATGCTCGCTGCGGGTCAAGTCGACGCAATTACCGGATCGTCGTTCACGGCCTATATCGATTTGAAGGAAAAAGGCGTCCCGGTCGACGACATTGCCGTGCTTTTGATGGCGGACTATGGCGTCGAGCTCTACGGCGATGCCATCATCGTGAATTCAAAATTTGCATCCGAGCATCCGGAATCGGTCAGGGGTTTCCTGCGCGCATTCATGCGAGGCCTCAAGGACACGCTGAAGCAGCCTTCTGCCGCTGTTGAGTTCGGTGCTCAAGCGAAATTCGCAAGCCAAAAAAGCTGTTGAGATCGAACGCCTGAAAATGGCCATCCGCGAGAATATTGCCACGGCCGAAGCAAAAATGAATGGATACGGCAATATCGATGCTGATCGATTTGTGCGCGCGCTCGACCAGATTGCACTGACGCACAAGTTCAAAGCCGATAAGCCGAAGCTGAATGATATTTTCGACGCATCTTTTCTGCCGTCCGCTGCGGAACGCAGAATCAACTAGCCACGCATGCAAATAAACGCCGCGCTATTTGATTTGCTCGAGAATACTCACGTAATTCGCCACCGACGTTCCGCCCATATTGAAGATGCCGCCGAGGCGTGCATTGTTCACCTGGAGGTCGCCGGCGGTGCCGGTGAGCTGCATTGCGGTCAGCGCATGCATCGACACGCCCGTTGCGCCGATTGGATGTCCTTTTGCCTTCAACCCGCCTGAGGGATTTACAGGTAGCTTGCCGTCCTTCTGAGTCCAACCCTCCATGATGGCGCGCGCGCCCTGTCCCTCGGGCGTCAATCCCATCGCTTCGTATTCGATCAGCTCCGCTATGGTGAAGCAGTCGTGCGTCTCCACAAACGACATGTCCCCCAGCTCAAGCCCCGACTTCGCAAGCGCACGCTGCCAGGCTTGCGCGCAACCTTCGAACTTCAAAATGTCGCGCTTCGACATCGGTAGAAAGTCCTGCACGTGCTCGGCGGCACGAAACGCGACGGCTTTCTTCAATCTGAGTGCGGTCTCAACATCGGCGAGGACCACAGCAGCGGCGCCATCGGAAACCGGCGAACAATCGGTCCGCTTCAGCGGGCCCGCTACGAACGGGTTCTTCTCGCTTTCGGTACGGCAAAAGTCGTAACCGAGATCTTTGCGCATCTGCGCGTAAGGATTGCCGACGCCGTTTTTATGATTTTTTGCCGCAATCATGGCCAGCGCATCGGACTGATCGCCCCATTTCTGAAAATAGAGCCCGGCGATCTTGCCGAATATTCCGGCGAAGCCGCCGTCGATATCGGCTTCCTCCCGCACATAGGAGGCCTTCAACAGATTTCGCCCGATCTCCGCCGCTGGCGTCGTCGTCATCTGTTCGACGCCTACAACGAGTACGATACGCGCGGCGCCTGACTCGATCGCCTTGATCCCTTGATGGACCGCAGCGGAGCCCGTGGCACATGCATTTTCTACCCGCGTCGCACGCTTAAAGCGCAGCTCGGGCGAAGCCTGCAGGACCAGCGCGGCGGTAAAATCCTGCGCGGAAAACCCCGCATTAAAGTGCCCGAGTACGATCTCGTCGACATCCTTGGGGCTAATCCCCGCGTCCGCAAGGGAAGCGCTGGCGACCCCTACAATCAGGCTCTCAACGGTCTCGCCGGCAAGCTTACCGAAAGGCGAATGGGACCAACCGACGATACAGGCGGTCATTAATGCCTCCTTTGCCGAATTTTGGTCGCTTTCCTCAGGATGAGCTTATGCGTCTTCGTGTATTCAGCTGCGGTTCACGAGCTTTGCCTACCATTCACAGCCTGGCTAGCCTAGCGGGGCCATTTATGGAACTTTCCCTTTTCTGAGTTCTTAAGGACACTGACCGCGCACAATGATGGCCCGATCAATCCGTCGCTATTGCTTCATGATCCTCGGCATCGCCGCGGGTGCGTCCTTGCTTGCCGGCACGGACCACGCATCTGCCGAAGCGCAGCTGCTGATTGAAGCTTCGACCGGCAAAGTGCTGCACGCCGAAAATGCCACCTATCCCTGGTATCCGGCCTCGGTCACAAAATTGATGACCACCTACACCACGTTGCGCGCGGTCAAAGAAGGCCGCATCTCATTCAACACGCTGTTGACCCTGTCGCGCAACGCAGCTGCCCAGCAGCCAACCAAAATGGGATTCAAGGTCGGCACGACTGTCACGGTCGACAATGCCCTCAAGATGCTGCTGGTGAAATCCGCCAACGATATCGCCGTGGCGATCGCTGAAGGTGTCGGTGGCTCGATCGAGGGATTTGCCGACATGATGAACGCCAATGCACGGCGCCTTGGCATGTCGCAAAGTAATTTCGTCAACCCGAATGGCCTTCCGGCGGAAAACCATGTCACCTCTGCTCGCGATCTCGCGATATTGGCGCGCGCGCTGATCCGCGAATTTCCCGAATACGACAGCTATTGGCACATATCGTCGATTCGCTACGGCAATCGCATTATGCACAACTACAATTCGCTTATAGATCGATACCCCGGTGCCGACGGCATGAAGACCGGATTCATTTGCGCGTCGGGTTACAATGTTGTCGCCTCGGCAACGCGGAACGGTCGTCGGCTGATCGCCGTTGTTCTCGGCGCATGGTCGGGTGCGGTGCGCGCGCAAAAAGCCGCACAATTGCTTGAGCGCGGATTCAACAGCGGCGGTCTTTCGTGGCTTACACCCTCACTGGGTACCGTTGACGCGTTGGCGCCGATCGATGCGCAGCCGCCAAACCTTCGGGAAGAAATGTGCGGCGGCCATCGGCGCAAGCCACCCTCCGAGGAAAACGAAGAGGAACCGGAAGAAGCAGCCATCGCAGCCAATGGCGAAACCGACAATGCACAGGCTTTCATGCTTTCGAGCCTGAAGCCTGCGAACGGCAAGTTCGTACTCGGACCGCCAGTCGAGACCACGCCGCCCGTCGTGGTGTTCACCGGCCCCGCCGATCACCCGGATACTATTGCCCAGACTGTGAGCGCAGCTCCGAAGAAAAAGAAGAAAGTCGCAACCAAGACCGAAGGCGGAGAAAAGTCTGCGAAGTCAGCCAAGACCGATGAGGCGGGTAAATCGGCTAAGGTGGCCAAGCCGGCCAAGCCGATTAAGCCGGCCAAACCGAAAGTCAGCACGTCCGCACAATGAGCGAGACCGCGCCACGTAGTGAGCGAAGTATTCCGCCAACACCTATCCCGCTCACTCTGCTGACTGGCTTTCTCGGCGCCGGCAAGACCACTTTGCTCAATCGCTTGCTGAAGGATCCCGCACTCGCCGAAACGGCCGTGATCATCAATGAATTCGGCGAGGTCGGCCTCGATCATCTGCTGGTCGAGTACGTCAGCGACAACATGGTGCTGCTTCAGTCGGGATGTTTGTGCTGCACGATGCGCGGCGATCTGGTCGATGCGCTAGAGACTTTGCTGCGCGATCTCGATAATCGACGCTGCAAGTTCAAGCGCGTCCTTCTGGAAACCACGGGCCTTGCCGATCCTGCACCGGTTCTGCATACCGCGATGGCGCACCCCTATCTCGTCCTTCGCTACCGGCTCGACGGCGTCATCACCGTAGTTGACGCCGTCAATGGCGAGGCGACGCTCGACACCTACGAAGAAGCGGTCAAGCAAGCAGCCGTCGCTGATCGCATCGTTCTGACGAAAACCGACCTCGCGGATGACGCGCAGCGCGAGCGCATTGTTTCACGCCTGCGCGCACTCAACCCGGCAGCGCCCATCCTCGACGCAACCAGAAGCGAAGCGGCGGCCGGCAGCCTGCTCGGCAGCGGGCTCTATGATCCCGCCCAAAAAAGCCCCGACGTGAGAAAATGGCTGGCGGCAGAAGCCTATGGCAGCGATCACCACCATCACCATCATGACGTCAACCGGCACGATGAGCACATCGGTTCGTTCGTCCTCACCGCCGACGATGCCATTCCATCCGGCGCACTCGACATGTTCCTTGAACTCTTGTGCGCAACGCACGGCGCCAGGCTTCTTCGCATCAAAGGGATCGTGAAGCTTGCGGAGATGCCCGACACTCCGGTTGTCGTGCATGGCGTGCAGCATGCCTTCCACCCGACGGCACGGCTCGATCACTGGCCTGATGACGATCATCGGACAAAACTCGTGTTCATCACCCGCGACCTGCCGGAACGCACGGTGCGCGAGCTGTTCGAGGCTTTCCTGGGCGTTGCCGCCCCCGATCGCCCAGATCGCGCCGCACTCATCGACAACCCGCTTGTTCCGTTCGGGGGTCGTTAAGCTCTTGTGATGCGTAACCGGCCTTGCTTGCCGGGCCGGTTGAAACCATGCTCATGCCGAATCAAGGGCGGCATCGGGTGAACAGCCGCTGCGGGGAAACGCCATGGATCGGCTATGGCTTCGGCACTATCCGGCGGGCGTTCCGGGAGAAATCGACCCGTCGCGCTACCCGTCCCTGGTGGCGATGTTCGAGGAAAGCTTCAAAAATTACTCGACTCACGACGCCTGCATCTGCATGGGCAAAGCGATGAGCTACCGCGCCGTCGACGAGGCATCGCGCGCGCTAGCTGTCTGGCTGCAGAGTCGGGGCCTGAAAGCCGGCGCCCGCGTTGCGATCATGATGCCGAACCTATTGCAATATCCGGTGGCGATCGTGGCAATTCTGCGCGCCGGTTGCACGGTCGTGAATGTAAATCCGCTCTATAAGCCGCGCGAACTTGAGGCACAGCTCGTCGACGCCGGCGCTGAAGCAATCGTGGTGCTGGAAAACTTCGCTGCGGTGCTGCAACAGGCGCTGCCGAATACGGCGGTCAAGCATGTCGTCGTTGCCACCTTGGGCGATATGCTCGGACCGATAAAAGGTGCGGTGGTAAACGGCGTCGTCCGCCACATCAAAAAAATGGTGCCACCCTTCTCGATTCCGGGCGCAACCAGCTTCAACGATGCTCTCGCCGCCGGCCGCAATGCCGAATTGACCCCCGTCAAGATAGGGCCTGACGATATTGCATTCCTCCAATACACCGGCGGCACCACCGGCGTCGCCAAGGGCGCAATGCTTCTGCATCGCAATCTCGTCGCCAACATGCTGCAGGTGGAGGCGTGGAGTCAGCCGCTGCTCGACGTCCCGCCCAAGATCGACCGCATCATTATCGTCACAGCTCTGCCGCTCTATCACATATTTGCGCTAACGGCGTGCTTGCTGCTCGCCGTGCGCGCCGGCGGGTCGTGCCTGCTCATCCCAAATCCGCGCGATATCCGCGGACTTGCAAAGGAGCTCAGCCATTACAAAGTCAATCTGTTTCCGGCCGTGAACACACTTTACAATGCACTGCTGAACCATCCCGACTTCGGCAAAATCGACTGGAGCATGCTCAAATGCGCGATCGGCGGCGGCATGGCGGTCCAGAAACCGGTTGCCGAGGCCTGGGTCAAGGCAACTGGCAAGCCGATCATCGAAGGCTACGGCCTGTCGGAGACATCTCCCGTGCTTACATGCAACCGCGGCGATAGTACCGAATGGACCGGGACCATCGGTTTGCCATTGCCTTCGACCGATATATCCATTCGCGATGAACAAGGGCACGAACAGCCGCTCGGCGAGCAAGGCGAAGTCTGCGCACGCGGGCCGCAGGTCATGGCAGGCTACTGGCGGCGTCCAGATGAAACGGCCGAGGCGATGACCGCCGACGGATTTTTCCGCACCGGTGACATCGGTGTCATGGACAGCCAGGGCCGCGTGAGAATCGTTGACCGGAAAAAGGACATGATTTCGGTTTCCGGCTTCAAGGTGTTCCCCAATGAGGTCGAGGAAGTAGCGATGAGTTAGGGGGGCTTGCTGGAATGCGCACTTGTTGGAATGCCCGACCGCCATTCCGGTGAAGCTGGCAAGCTCTTCGCGGTCAAGAAAAGGCCTGACGTCACCGCCGAAGAATTGCGCGCTTTCCTTTCCGCGCGGCTGGCGAGCTACAAAGTCCCCAAGCAAATCGAGTTTCGCGATGAATTGCCGAAGACGAATGTCGGCAAGATCCTGCGGCGCGCGCTGCGTGATGAATCCGAACAGCCCCAAGCCAATTGATGTAGGACGCAATGGTTGCCGACGCAGCCGAAATCTTATCGTTCTGGCGTGAGGCGGGTTACGATCGCTGGTTCAACAAGGACCCGGCCTTCGACGAAGAGATCCGGCGCCGGTTTCTTGCATCCTACGAGGCTGCCGCCGCGGGCAAGCTTTCCGGTTGGGAACTTACCGCTGACGGTGCGCTTGCCTTGCTCATTCTGCTCGACCAGTTTCCGCGGAACATGTTTCGTGGCGACGCGCGCGCATTTGCTACCGACCCCTTGGCGCGCGCCATTGCCGCCGGAGCCGTCGTCCGCGGCTTCGATAGCCAGGTAGCCAAGGAACTGCGCGGCTTTTTCTATCTGCCCTTTGAACATTCCGAGGATCTTGCAGACCAGGAGCGCAGCGTCGCCTTTAACACGGCGGCGGGCGATGCGGATGGCCTGAAATGGGCGGAAATACACGCCGATATCATCCGCCGCTTCGGGCGATTCCCGCACCGCAATGCCGTGCTCGGCCGCGCCACGACGCCCGATGAGCAGGCATTCCTGGATAGCGGCGGATTTGCCGGCTGAATGGAGCTATCCACTAGGCGAGCGCGGAAGCGCTGGAGTAGCATCCGGCCTGAATGCGCTTGCCGAAAGCAAAGCGTTTCGAACATCAGTTGAGGAGTTGTCATGCGACACGTTGTTTCCGTTGCCTTTATCGCCATCGGTCTGGCCATCGCGTCCGGCGCCCAGGCGCAGGTCCCACCCGGCTATCCGGCCGACTATGCCAAGATTGTCGATGCAGCCAAAAAGGAAGGCAAGGTCGTCATCTACTCGACCACTGACGCGGTTGCTGCCAACCCCCTCATCAAGGATTTCGAGGCGGTGTACCCCGGCATCAAGGTCGAATATTCCGATCTCAATTCTACCGAACTCTACAACCGGTTCATCGCCGAAGCCGCCGCCAATAACGGCACTGCGGATGTGCTGTGGTCATCGGCCATGGATCTTCAGGTGAAGCTGGTCGCCGACGGTCAGGCAATCACATACGCGTCGCCGGAGAACAAGGCTTTGCCGAAATGGGCAGTGTGGAAAGATGAGGCCTATGGAACGACCTATGAGCCGATTGCCTTCGTTTACAACAAGCGCCTTGTGCCTGAAGCCGACGTGCCGAAGGATCACACCGAACTCTTGAAGCTGCTCAATACCAAGACCGATTTCTACAAGGGCAAGATCACGGCCTACGATCCCGAGCGCTCCGGCGTCGGGTTCTTATTCTGCAATGCCGATATCAAGAATTTTCCGCAGGCATGGGATTTGTTCAAGGCCATGGGCAAGGCACAGGCCAAGCTTTACACCAGCGCCGGCGCGATGATGGAGCGTGTCACTTCCGGAGAGCATTTGATCGCCTATGGAATCTTCGGCTCTTACGCCCTCGGCCGGTCCAAGAAGGATCCCAATCTCGGGATCATTCTGCCAAAAGATTACACGATGGTGACTTCGCGCGTTGCGTTCATTTCCAAGAAGGCGAAGAATCCCAACGCCGGCAAGCTTTTCCTCGATTACATCCTGTCGAAGCGGGGCCAGGAGATCATTGCAAACAAGGCTGACCTTTATTCGCTGCGTTCCGATGTCGATGGCGAGGCGACCATCAAGCGGGTCACGCAACTGATCGGAAACAAGGCTCGCCCCGTGCCGATCGACCAGACATTGCTCGAGAACCTCGATCAGACAAAGCGGCTTGCCTTCATGTCGAAGTGGCAGCAAGCGAAGAAGGGGCAGTAGCATATTCAATCATCTGGCCAATCCGGGACCGGCCGATGGGTAGCGCCCGGATTCCGGAATCTATTCACGGCTACCACCTGGATTCCGGGTTCGCCTGCGGTGCAGGCACCCGGAATGGTGAAGGCAAATGTCGATTGTGGCGTATCGTCTGCTCGTCCTCGGCCTGACCGCGCTTGCGGTGGCCGCGCCGCTCTCGCTGGTGGTCTACCAAAGCTTTCTCACGGCACCATTTTTCGACCATTCGGCGCAGTTTGGATTGCTGGCCTATTCCTTCGTTTTCGCCGATCCTGATTTCTGGCAGGCCTTCTGGACAACGATTGCAATCGCCGGCGGCATGGCCGCTATTGCAGTACCGCTCGGCGCCTTGCTGGCTTTCGTGATGGTGCGCACCGATGTTCCCGGCCGGCAATATCTTGAGCCGTTGATATTGATCCCGATTTTTGTCTCCGCGGTGGTCATCGCCTTTGGTTACGTGGTTGCGATCGGCCCCGTCGGAATATTTTCAACACTTGCCAAGGATATCCTCGGCTTCGTGCCCTGGAATTTGTATTCGCTGGTAGCGCTGATCGCGATCGCGGGCCTGACGCATGTCCCGCACGTTTATCTCTACAGCGCTGCGGCATTACGCGGCCTCGGCACTGATCTCGAGGAAGCCGCCCGGGTATCCGGGGCAAATCCGCTTCAGGTCGCCGTGAATGTAAGCCTGCCGATGATACTGCCGGCCATCCTCTTTGCCGGCGTATTGGTCTTCTTCCTCGGATTCGAATTATTCGGCTTGCCGCTGGTACTGGGAGATCCGCAAGACCTGCTGGTGCTGTCTACATATTTGTTCAAGCTCACCAACAAGCTCGGCGTGCCTTCCTATCAATTGATGGCCGTCGTCGTTGTCGCGATCATAGCGATTACCGCGCCGCTTGTGTTCATGCAGCGCCTCCTGCTGCGTCAGGCGCAGCGCTATGTTTCGGTGCGCGGCAAGGGCCTCAAGACACAGCCGCTTCCCCTGCACGGTTGGCGCTGGATTGCATTTGCCGGCATCCTTGCGTGGCTATTTGTCACGGTTGTCGTGCCGCTGTTCGGAATCACGCTGCGTTCGTTTGTGGTGACCTGGGGCGAAGGGGTGAAGCTTCTCGATGTGCTGACACTCGATCACTATCGCGAGCTGACTGACTACCCGAACGTCGTAAGAGGTATCCTGAACACGCTCGGTATCGGTGTCATTGGCGGCGCGGTGGCGGTCGCCTGTTACACTGCAATTGCGCTTGCGGTGCACCGCTGGAATTCCGGCTGGACGCGGGTTGTCGACTATCTCGTGATGGTTCCACGAGCAATGCCGGGCCTGGTCGCGGGCCTTGCGCTCTTATGGGTATTCCTTTTCGTGCCGTTCCTGGCTCCACTGAAATCGACAATGGTCTCGATCTGGCTGGCCTATTCCATCGTCTGGCTTGCCTACGGCATGCGGCTCGTTTCCGGCACGCTGCTGCAAGTTGCCCCCGAACTCGAGGAGGCGGCGCGCACGGCTGGCGCCAGTGATCTGCGCGTCAAACGCGATATCACGGTTCCGCTGATCAAATACGGGATGTTGGCGAGCTGGCTTTTGATTTTCTTGATATTCGTGCGTGAATACTCAACCGGCATCTATCTACTCGGCCCCGGCACCGAGGTGATTGGTTCGCTTCTTGTTTCCCTCTGGGGCACGGGGGCAATTGACCTGGTATCGGCGCTGTCGGTCGTTAATGTTGTCATGATCGGCGTCGGCCTCGCCGTCGCGGTCCGGCTTGGAGTGCGCCTGCATGGCTGACCTTATCATCAGGGATATCGCCCTTCGCCTTGGCGACAACGAAATCCTCAAGGGAGTTTCGCTTGCCGTACCGGCGGGCGAAGTGGTCGCCCTGCTCGGCCCCTCCGGCAGCGGAAAGACGACCCTGCTGCGTGCGGTCGCCGGCCTTGAAACCCCGCACAGCGGATCGATCGCCATCGGAAACAATGTGTTCTTCGACTCCGCGCGAGGCATCCAATTGCCGGCGGAAAACCGTGGACTCGGCCTGGTGTTTCAGTCCTACGCACTGTGGCCGCATCGCACCGTTTTCGACAACGTGGCCTATGGCCTGAAACTGCGCGGTGTCTCGGCCGCCGAGATCAAAGACGCGCGTCGAGAAGACGCTCGCGCAGATCGGACTTGGGCATCTCGCCGCGCGATATCCGCACCAGCTTTCGGGCGGGCAGCAGCAGCGCGTCGCAATTGCCCGCGCACTCGTTTACGAGCCCCCGGTGATCCTGCTCGACGAACCTCTTTCGAATCTCGATGCCAAGCTCCGGGAAGAAGCTCGTGCATGGCTGCGCACCCTCATCGTCACGCTGGGACTTTCTGCGATCCACGTCACACACGATCAGGTGGAAGCGATGGCAATTGCCGATCGCGTTGTGCTGCTCGATACCGGCCTTGTTGCGCAGGAAGGCACACCTACCGCGCTCTACAACGAGCCGGCGACATTATTCGCGGCAGAATTCATGGGCAGCAATAATCGGCTCGATGGCAAGCTGGTGCAAACCGGCAACGGGCGTGCGACGATCGAAGTCTTCGGCGAGCGGATCGCCGGCATCGCACGCACGACCGCGGCTGCGGGCACAAAGGCGACGGGCATCATCCGCATCGAGCGCGTGCGATGCGCGTCAAGCGCCGGCCCTAACCGGCTGAAGATGGAGCTGAAGGCGCCCATGTATCTCGGCGAGCGGTGGGAACTTGTGTTTGCACGCGACAATCTCACCATGCGCGCCTATGCCTCTTCGCCGCTTGAGCCCGGCGACCACTTCGTTGAATTCCCCCCCGATGCGCTGTGGATTTTTTAAGGCTTGCGCATGAACGGATTTCAAGGCGTTTTCCCCTATCTCGTCTCGCCGATCGATTCGAACGGCCGAATCCTGACCGACGTTCTGGGGAGGCTCGCATCCGATCTCGTGGGAGCGGGGGTACATGGTCTGACGCCGCTCGGCTCGACAGGCGAATTCGCCTATCTCAATCGCGGGCAGCGCGAAGAAGTCGTACGTGCGACTATCGAGGCGGCGGGAAAGCGAGTGCCCGTGATTGCCGGAGTCGCATCCTCGGTCACGGCGGATGCCGTCGAGCAGGCGAAGTCATATCAAAAACTTGGCGCAGACGGCATCCTCGCCATCCTCGAAGCCTATTTTCCTCTCAAGGACGCGCAGATTGAATTATATTTTCGTGAGATCGCCGATGCGGTCGACATTCCGGTCGTCCTCTATACGAACCCGCAATTCCAGCGCAGCGATCTTTCCCTCGATGTCATCGCTCGCCTGTCACGACATCCCCGCATCCAGTACATCAAGGACGCGTCGACGAATACCGGACGGCTGCTCTCCATCATGAATCGTGCGCCGGGGATTAAGGTGTTCGCGGCCTCGGCGCACATTCCAGCAGCCGTGATGCTGATCGGCGGCGTCGGCTGGATGGCGGGACCGGCCTGCATCGTGCCGCGCCAGAGCGTGCGGCTCTATGAACTCTGTCGCGCGGCGCAATGGCCCGATGCCATGAAACTTCAGCGTGAACTTTGGCGTATCAACGAGGCTTTCGCACGCTTTAATCTCGCCGCCTGCATCAAGGCTGGGTTGCAGATGCAGGGCTATCCGGTTGGCGATCCGGTGCCGCCACAGGCCGCGCTTTCGCCTGGCGATAAGGATGAAGTCGAACGCATCCTGGCCGAAATCGAAAAGCTCGAATTGCCTTGATTTGCAGCACCAACTGCCGGCGCCCAACCGAATTTTAACGGTTAATTGCTAGGCGAATTCGATGGCCCTGCCGTCGTCAACGCCGCGGCCGCAGCCGATGCAGAGAGATCGCACGGCTTTGGCCGAACCCGGAAATGCAAACGCCGCATACGCGTCGCCTCTGGCCCGCGGCGTCGCCCATATCAAAGCTTTGCTTGCGGAGCGGAGCGATAGCCGCCTCGCCCAGCTCGTTGCGGGCAAGGTGTTCCTCGTGCGGATGGGCAGCGCACTGCTCGCGCTCGTGTCGCAGGTCTTGCTTGCACGCTGGATGGGCAGTTTCGAATTCGGCATCTACATCTATGTCTGGACATGGGTGCTCATGATCGGCGCGCTCTCCGATGTTGGACTTTCATCGGCGGCGCGGCGATTTATTCCGGAGTACACGGAACTTAAAAATGCCGACCGCCTGCGAGGTTTTCTCGCCGGCTCGCGCTGGCTTGCCTTCGCACTGGCGACGGGAATTGGGCTCGCCGGCGCAGTCGGTGTTCGCTTGCTCGCGCCGTGGCTCGATCATTTCACGGTTGTCCCGCTCTATCTCGCATGCCTTGCAATTGCCGCCTACGGCCTCGTCCAAGTCCAGGCCGGCATCGCGCAATCCTATGATTGGCCGAACCTTGCGCTCATGCCGTTCTACATCTGGCGCCAAGTCATCATTACGGTGCTCATGGGAGCCGCGTGGGCGACCGGCGCACCAACCGACGCCGTAACGGCTATGACGATTGCCGTCATCACGACATGGGCCGTCACCATTGTCCAGCTCGCGCTGCTCAACCGACGCCTGAGCGGCAGAGTGCCGGATGGACCCAGAACCTACGCATTGAAAACCTGGTTCGCCACGTCGCTTCCGATCTTTGTCGTGGAAGCGTTTTACTTGCTGCTCACCTATGTGGACATCCTTGCGCTCGAGCATTTTCGCTCGCCACAGGATGTCGCGGTCTATTATGCAGGCGCGCGGCTGCTGGCAATCGTTGCGTTTGTTTACTTCGCGATCGCTGGAGCCACGACGCACAAATTCACCGAATATCACGTCGCCGGTGATCGGCAACGGCTTGCGTCATTCTTCGATGAAACAGTCCGTTGGACATTCTGGCCGTCCGTGGCGACGTGCATTGCGATCCTTGCCTTCGGAAGACCGCTGCTGTCGTTGTTCGGTGCCGGATTTGAGGCCGGATACGGGGTAATGTTCATTCTCGCGATCGGGATGCTTTCTCGCGCCGCGGTGGGACCCGCCGAGCGATTGCTCAACATGCTCGGCGAGCGCAGGCAGTGCGCTCTGGTCTATGCCACCGCATTCGTCGTCAATCTTCTGCTTTGTATCCTATTGATCCCGCGCCACGGAATTATCGGCGCCGCGACTGCAACATCGTCTGCGATCGTCGTTGAATCGGTGATGTTCTTTCGTGTCGCGAAAAGCCGGCTTGGCCTTCACATTTTCATTCTCGGCCGCAAGCGCGTCTGACGTCAGGCCCGTTTCCGCAGCAGGCGCCGAATCACCTTGCCGGTCGTCGTCATCGGCATATCGTCGATAAAGGCAACTTCGCGCGGATATTCGTGCGCGGACAAGCGCGTTTTGACGAAACCTTGAATTTCGGATGCCAGTGTATCGGAGGCGGCATAGCCTTTTTTCAGCACAATGAACGCCTTCACGATCTCCGTGCGCAACGCATCGGGCTTGCCTACCGCGGCGGCCAACGCAACCGCCGGATGGCGGATGAGACAATCCTCAATTTCCCCCGGCCCAATGCGGAACCCGGCGGAGGTAATGACATCGTCGTCCCTGCCGACAAAACTGATGTAGCCCTCCTCGTCCATCACGCCCTGATCGCCGGTCGTCATCCAGTCGCCGATGAACTTGTCGCATGTGGCTTCCGGCTTGCCCCAATATTCGAGAAACATCACCGGGTCAGGACGTTTGACTGCTATCTGCCCGGGTTCACCATGCTTGAGCGCATTCCCGGCAGCATCGATGATCGCCACGACATGTCCGGCGACCGGTTTGCCGATTGCGCCCGGTTTCGACACACCGATCGCGCTGCAGGCTGACAGAACAATGTTGCATTCGGTCTGCCCATAGAACTCGTTGATGACGAGACCAAACGCGGATTTTCCCCACTCATAGGTTTCCGCACCGAGGGATTCGCCGCCCGACCCGATCGATCGCATATGAATGGCATGACGCCCTTGGGGATTCGGCACCGCGCGCAACATGCGGAGCGCTGTCGGCGGGATGAATGCATTGCGAATTCGCGCACGTGCCATCAACGCAAATGCTTCGTCAGGATCGAATTTTTCAAAACGCCGCGCCACCACCGGTACGCCGTAGTGCAACCCGGGCAACAGGACATTGAGCAGGCCGCCGGCCCAGGCCCAATCGGCCGGGGTCCAGATGCGGTCGCCGGCCTGCGGAAACAAGTCATGATGCGTTTCAACGCCTGGGAAGTGGCCGATCAGCACGCGGTGACCGTGCAAAGCGCCCTTCGGCTGACCGGTGGTACCCGATGTGTAGACCATCATCGCCGGATCATCGGCGGACGTGTCGACCGGCAAGAAATCGGACGAGGCGCGCGCCAGAGTCTCCGAAAACCCGATCGCGCCCGGACCATCACCGTCGAGCGATAAAACCAGCTTGAGGTCCGGCAGCCCGTTCCGGATCTCGGCAATGCGCTCTGCACCTCGCGTATTGGTTATCAATGCCGCTGCGCCAGAATTCTGCAGCCGGTAAGAGAGCGCATCGGTCCCGAACAGCACAGCAAGCGGCAATGCAACCGCGCCGAGCTTGTAAATCGCTATGTGAATTGCCGCCACTTCTGGCAATTGCGGCAGCAAGATTGCGATGCGGTCGCCGCGCGCGATGCCCTGGGCGCGTAACACATTCGCTAAGCGGTTTGAAATTTCACGCAGCCATCCATAGGTGACTTGCTCGTCACGGCCGTCAGGCCGAGCGTGCAATATGGCAAGGCGGTCGGGTTCTTTCTCCGCCCAGCGATCACAGACATCGACGCCGATATTGTATCGCGCCGGCACCGACCAGCGAAATTGGCCGTAAAGCGTGTCGTAATCCTTGACGCGAGGCAGGACCGGCATGGGTCGCAAAACTAGTCAGCGGACGGGACAAGGTCCAGCCCAGGGATCGGACCATATCGACCATATCGCCGAAATGACCGCTTCAATTCAACCTGACGCGAAGAAAATTCCAGCGAGGCGCCGTTGGCGAAACGGCATCGATCGATTGCTTTTCCTCGCCCGGGCCCGACACGAAGGAAAATGTGCTCGATCCGGCTTCCAGTGGCTGGAATCGCAGCACCATCATATCGCCAGCTGCATAGTCGCGCCGATCGGGACATTGTGCGACATTTTCGCCGCCGAGATAGCGGAACGTGCGGCCTTCGGCGAGTAGATAGGGGCTGCTGGGTCCGCTTGCCGCGAAGCACACTTTTTGCAGCGCCGCCTGCGCCTGAAGATTGATTTCAGTGCGGTCCGATAGGCGCTCGATTTTCACAATCGCCACCGGTACCTGATTCTCCGCGCGATGAAGAAGCGACTCTGCCAAGACCGGCAGCGACGTGGCCGCTGCCAGAGCCCCAGTCAAAAATACGTTCAAAGACCGCCGCGGCATGTTGCAGCCCTCAGCCTGCTCACGGCAAATTATCCCGATGCAGCTTTGCCGCCTAGTGCAGGTAAGGCAAAACTGGCCGCCGAGGACCGCCAAGCCTAACCCTTCGTGTCGTCTGGTTCAGCCAGGATCAACGACCAATACACTTTGTATTTGGAGGCCGGCGTGTAGACCGCCGCGATGCCAATTCGGGTCGCGCCCGCCAAAAGCATATTGGCGCGGTGCGGACTTGAGTCGCGCCAGCCCGAAAACGCCTCCGCCAGTGTGTGGTAGCCGGCACTGATGTTTTCTGCGGCCCTTTTGGCGTCATACCCCGACGCTTTAAGCCGTTGCACGAACGGCTTGCCGGCGCCGTGATCGAGCTTGTCACGCCTTGGCCATCACATCGGCCTGTTCCTTTGCAAGCCGCATCAGCACGGGGTCGAGCTCAACAGCGGGCAGGCTGTTATTGGCACGATAACCGGAAATCATCGACGCCGCCGCAACCGCGTCAAGTTCAGCACCGGGATGTGCCAGATTGCGGTAGAAACTTGGCTCGGCCTTCGGAATGTAGGTGTCGGCGCACCCGCCGAGCACGGCCAAGATCAAAACCGTCAAGGCAAGACGAAGCGGCCTCATCAGCAATTGTTCCCCCCCGAATCGCAAGCACTTGCTTACGTATAACGTAGACAATGGCCAAACGGTGTTTGACGTCGTGGGTCGTGCCGCCATCGAATCTCTCCGCATCTACTGGCGCGTTTGTGCAGCGTCAACTAACATCCGACATTCCGATTATTGCAGGAGGCCGATGTGCCCAATGACCCCGTCGCACGCACTCCGGGCGCAAAGCGTGCCGCTCCGGGAGAATTTGTATTCGACCTCGGCTCCGTGCAAAAAATTCTGGGTGGCCCCGCCTATTCAACTGCACATGGTCCGTGCATCGAGGGCGATCGCATGATCGTCGGGCTGATGCGTATGACGGCTGGTACCGGTGCCGAACCACACTCACACCCGAACGAACAATGGATTTATGTGCTGGAAGGGACCTTTCACGCCAATATCGGCGGAAAAGAAATCGACGTTAAGCCGGGTTCCGTCGTCTATATTCCCGCCAACACTATTCACGCCGGCAAGGCGACGCGGGATGGCGACGTTGTATTCTTCACGGTGAAGGATGCCTCGCACAGTCTTCACGGCATCAAAGCGACCTAGCGATTGAGCGATACTGGCTGAACGGCTCCTACACCCGGAATCCACCGCTCGGCAACCTTTGGGGAGGATTGCATGAAGTTGAAAACCGCCACATTGCTTGCGGCAATGGCATTGAGCGCGGGCGCGGCAATGGCGCAGGACAAATATCCAAACCGCCCGGTGAAGGTCATCGTGCCTTACGCGCCCGGCGGCGCGACCGACATCGTCGCGCGTATTGTCGGGGACGAATTCCAGAAGGCCACGGGGCAAGGCTTTGTCGTTCTCAACAAGCCGGGCGCCTTCGGCATGCTGGCAATCGATGAAATGGTCAAGGCGGCCCCCGACGGCTACACGCTGATGATCGGCAATGTCTCGACCAATGCGATCACGCCGATCATTTATGCAAACAAGATGAATTCCGACTACGCCAAGAGCGTCGTCGCCGTGACCAATCTGGTCGACATACCGGCATTCCTGCTGGTGAGCACGGCCAATGATTTTCCTGTGAAATCCGTCCCTGAACTCATTGCCTACGCCAAAAAAAATCCGGGCAAGGTGCGCTACGGCACCGTGGGCATCGGCTCCTATCCGCATTACGACATGGCCTATTTCGCGAAGCGCGCGGGTGATCTGGATTTGGTCGGGCTGCCGAACAAGAACGGCGCTTCCGGAGTTATTCAGGACCTGCTGCGTGGCGATGCACAGGCCGCCTTCCTCAACGTGGCATCCAGCGCCGGACAGGTCCAGGCGGGCAAATTCCGCGCGCTGGCCGTCGTCAATCATGCGCGGCTCAAGGAATATCCCGACATCCCGACCATGAAAGAAGTCGGGTATGCCGATGTCGGAACGGTGGCCTGGAACGGACTGTTCGCGCCAGCCGCAACGCCCAAGCCGGTGCTCGAAGCAATATTTCAGGCAGTGAACAAGGCGCTCCAGTCGCCCGAGACGATCGAAAAACTCCAGAAGCAGAACTTCAATGTGGTGCCAAACAAATCACTCGCCGACGCTCAGACCTGGCTTGCCGGCGAAATGAACCACTGGCGAACCATCACTACCGCAGTAAAGATCGACGTCACAGAACTCAATAGAAGTTGTCTTTGGCGCAATCACAATTCGCGCGATTTCAGCTGTGCCGCCATCGTTTGAATTACGTCCTCACATCCTGCAGCGCCCGCCACACGCGCTCCGAAGTAGCCGGCATCTCTAGCTTTGCGCCTTTTGGCAGCGCATCGAGGATGGCGTTGATGACGGCAGGAGGCGCCGCGGTCGTACCCGCTTCGCCGGTGCCCTTCACCCCAAGCGGGTTGGTTCGGCACGCTATGGGGTGATGCTTGACAGTCATGCTGGGGATGAGATCCGCCCGCGGCAGCGCATAGTCCATGAACGAACCGGAGACAAGTTGTCCCCCGGCGTCATAGATGGTGTTTTCCGCAAGCGCCTGACCGATGCCCTGCGCCACACCGCCGTGAATTTGCGCTTCGACAATCGTGTCATCGAGAACGTTTCCGCAGTCGCCGACAGCTGTATAGGACACGATCTCTGTCGCACCCGTTTCAAGATCGATTTCAACCTCGGCAATATGACAGCCGTTCGGAAACGACGGCGGTAGCTTGACCTTTTCGAGCGTGTCGAGGCTTTCCGGAATTAAACCTTGCCGCTTGAGCTCGGCAGCACGCTCCGCGCCTCGAACAGTGAAACGTCTCGGTTCTTCACGCTGTATTTTCCGTCACGGTAGTCAACATCGCCCTCGGCCGCCTGCAGAAGCATGGCGGCGACCCGCTTGCCCTTCGCCATTACCGAGTCAGCCGCTCGCGCGATCGCGCTGCCTACCATCATGGCCGAACGTGAGGCTACCGCCCCAAACCCCGGAACGTCCCGCGCGGAATCACCAGCAAGCAGACTGACGGCCGACGGCTGAATTCCGAGACGCCGCGCCGCCACTGCGCCGAATACCGTCTGATGTCCCTGCCCGCTTGCACCCGAACCGATGCTCACCTGCACGTTGGCTCCGCCGGGAAAGCTGATGCGCGCTGCCTCTTCCGGGAATGCCCCGGCGATCTCCAGATAGCAACCAATGCCGATACCGCGTAATTTCCCGGCTTTCTTGGCAGCCTTTTTGCGCGCCGGAAAATTCGCATAGTCCGCAAGTGCCAGTGCCCGTTCGAATACGGCGGGAAAATCCCCGCTGTCGTATATGTTTCCAAACGCGGTCGTATAGGGCATTTTTTCAGGCGCTATCAGATTTCGCCGGCGCAATTCCGCCGCATCGATGCCGGTCAGATCAGCAGCCGCATCAATGACGCGTTCGAGCAGATAACTCGCTTCGGGGCGGCCGGCACCGCGATACGGCCCGGTCGGCACGGTGTTGGTGAACACGCAGCGCGAACTCACCTGGGCAATCGGAATCTGATAGACGGTCGGCAGGCAGCCGGAGACATGCGTCGTGACGATGAAATGGGCAATACCCGTGAAATAGGCCCCAGTGTTGCCGAGACCCTGCACGCGCAGCCCGAGGAACCGCCCGCGCTTGTTGAGCGCGAGTTCGACCGTCCACAATGAATCGCGCCCCTGATTGTCAGTGACAAACGCCTCGGAGCGGGTCGAAACCCAATGAATCGTCTTCCCTAGCGCGCGAGCGGCGTGCAGCAGCACGACGTATTCCGGATATGTTGCCGCCTTCATGCCGAAGCCACCGCCGACATCGTCGGTCAGCACAAGCAATTCCTCGGGCTTGATCCCCAGGGATTCGGCAAGATGCATGCGCATCCCGCCAACGCCCTGTGTGCCGCAGCGCAGAACGTAGCGATTGGCGGCCGCGTCAAAACTTGCGGTAGCGGTGCGCGGCTCAATCGCCGCAACGACGAGGCGTTGATTGACGACTTCGACCCGGGCAATGTGCGCAGCTTCGGAAAATACGCGATCGAGCGCGGCTTGCTTCTTGCCGTCGGGATCGACGGGAGCTGTCCAGTCGAAGCCAATATTTCCGGGGGCTTCTGGCCAAAGCTGCGGTGCACCCGGAGTAATCGCAGCCCGCATATCAGTTACCGCCTGAAGGGGCATGTAGTCGACAACAACGAGGTCTGCGGCATCGTGAGCAGCCGCGGCGTTCTTCGCGACGACCATCGCAACCGGTTCACCCACATGCATGACCCGCTTTTCCGCAAGCGCCGGCCGATGCGGACCAATTGCGAGCTTGCCGCCACGGCCTGGAATTGGGACTGGATGCGAAATTGAATGGTAATGTGCCTCAGCAAGTTCCGCCGCCGTCAACACCGCGATAACTCCGGGCGCGGACTTTGCTGCGGAAATATCGATACGCTTGATTTCTGCGAAGGCATGCGGTGAGCGCACAAAATGGGCCGCAAGCGCATCACCCGGCTTGAGATCGTCGCCGAAACGGCCTTGGCCACGCAGCAGCGCATCATCCTCGATGCGTCCGTTCCAGGTGGCTTTCTCGTCGTTGCGAGCGGCGATTGATTGCGTCATGCGATGCTCCGGATGAATTTCAAAGCTTGCGGTCGGTAATCCCGGCCTTGGCGTAAAGCGCATTGATATGCGCCTTCACCTCCGGATCGGTCGTGTCGTTCTGCGGGCGGGAAGCCCAGCCTGTCTTGGCGCGTGCGATAGATCGCCATCTCCTCGTCCTGTTGTGACGTGCCGCCGGATATTCCATAGGCCCCGACCATCTCGTCACCCTTGAATACCGGCGCAGAGCCGCCACTGGCCGCGATGCGCCCATTGGTCATCGCAGCGAGGCTCACAAGCAGTTGAGGGTTGCGTTCCTTGAACCACTGCTGAATCACAAGGCCATCGGGAAAGCGCGGGCTCATTGAGCGAAAGGCGGCAACGGTGAACGCCTTTGGCAATTGCGGTTTCGGGTGTGATGAAGCCCGCATCGTCCATGCGCTCCACCGCGATCAGATGGCCCTCCGGCCCAACGACCGCGATAGAAACGGGCACGCCCATGGCCCCCGCCTTTTCCACCACGGCCTGAATGAATTCGCGGCACTCCGCGGCACGCAACTTCGCCATCCCCCCCTCCGGCATTGCCTATTAAACTTCGATTAACCTCTTATGTCCGGCAATTAACTGCAAAAAAACGGGTTGGGGAATACCGTGAGGCCCTACCTGGACGCGAACATGGCCGAGTATACCTCCGCACACGTTTTCGCGCGCGACTGGCGTTTGGCCATGCTGGTCGGCGGAGCGAGCTTCGCCGCCTGTTATGCACTCTTCCGCTTTGTCTTGCCGGTCGGGGCCTGGATCGCCGCGGTTCCGCCCAATACGGCCTCCCTATTTCATTGCCATTCTTGGCGGCATTTTTGCCATGGCGCTGACCATCGGGTGGCGCGCTAGAAAGTTGCGCATCGACAACCTGCGGATGCGGATTGCAATCAACAATATGTCGCAGGGCTTGTGCATGTTCGATGGCAACGAACGTCTGGTCGTCTGCAATCAGCGCTACATGGATATGTACAAGCTGTCGGCCGACATCGTGAAGCCAGGCTGTACGCTGCAAAGCTTGCTCGAATACCGGATAAGCAACGGCAGCTTCTCGCGTGATCCGATTCCGTATCGGCGCGAATTGATCGAAACCATGGCTGCGGGCAAAACCACTACGAACGAAGTGAAGTCCGCCGATGGGCGCTCGATTTCCGTCATCAACCGTCCGATGGCTGAGGGTGGCTGGGTAGCGACGCATGAAGATATCACCGAGCGCCGCGACGCCGAGCGTGAAAGAGTTTCGATGCAGGAGCAGCAGCGACGTCGTGCCGTCATCGAACAGGCCATCGCCACCTTCCGCCAGCGCGTTGAGGATCACCTGAAAACGGTGACCGAAGGCGCCAAGGCAATGCATTCGACTGCGACGACACTGTTCAGCAATTCCGGCCAGACATCGCAAAGCGCCGATGGAGCTGTCTCGGCGTCGAACGAAGCGTCGAGCAACGTGGAAACTGCCGCAGTTGCAGCCGACGAATTGGCGGGCTCAATCAATGAAATCGGGCGGCAGCTGGCGAAGACGACTGAAATCGTACGTGCGGCCGTATCAGAGGCGCAGGGAACCAACCATCAAATCAACGCTCTGGCAGAAGCCGCACAGAAGATCGGCGATGTGATCAAGCTTATTCGCGCAATCGCCGGGCAGACCAACTTGCTCGCGCTCAATGCGACGATTGAGGCAGCACGCGCAGGCGACGCGGGCAAGGGCTTCGCGGTCGTGGCATCCGAAGTCAAATCACTGGCGGTGCAGACCGCCAAGGCAACAGAAGACATTTCGAAGTTGATCATGGCCGTGCAGGGGGCCACGTCGAGCGCCGTGTCGGCGATCGGCCGTATCTCCGGCCGCATGCAGGAAATCGACAGCTGTGCGACCGCGGTCTCTGCGGCGGTCGAAGAGCAAAGCGCAGCAACCGGAGAGATCTCGCAGAACGTTGCCAGCGCTTCCGACGGCGCAAAGGTCGTGGTGGAAGTGCTGGACGAAGTTTCGGGCGCGGCCGCGCAGACGCGGCAATCCGCGGAAAGCGTGCTAACCGCCTCGCAGGCGGTGGAAACCGCCGCAGCCGAATTACGCAGGGAAGTTGAAGGTTTCCTTACCCGCGTCGCCGCTTGATCATCCGATCAGGCTGCTGAGCCAGTAAAAAAGCGCTGCAAGCAGCCCGGCTGCGGGAATCGTCAGAATCCAGGCGGTCACGATTTCACGGGCAACGACCCAGCGCACGGCCGACACTTTTTTAGCCGCGCCGACACCGATGATCGATCCGGTAATGGTGTGCGTCGTGGATACCGGAATGCCGAGCCACGTTGCCGCAAAAAGCATGACCGAGCCGGCGGTTTCGGCGCAAACGCCCTGCATTGGAGTAAGGCGCGTAATACGGGATCCCATGGTGCGAACGATCCGCCAGCCGCCGGCCAATGTGCCGGCCGCCATCGCGATCTGACAGGCGATCACCACCCAGAACGGCACATAGAAATTCGCACCAAGAGCCCCTTGTGAATAGAGCAGGACGGCGATGATGCCCATCGTCTTTTGGGCGTCGTTGCCGCCGTGGCCGAGCGCGTAGCACGACGCGGAAATGAATTGCACCCGGCGAAAAATGTGATCGATGCCGTAGGGCGTCGACCGAATGAATGCCCAGGACACGAAAAGCATCAGGAACAGAGCCAGCACGAGGCCCAGGCCCGGCGAGAGAAAAATCGCCACTGCGGTCTTGGTGACGCCCGACCAAACCACTGCGTTAACGCCAGCCTTCGCAATTCCGCTTCCAACGAGGCCGCCGATCAGCGCGTGTGAACTCGATGAGGGGATTCCAAGTCGTTGCGTAAAAATTTGCCAGACGATGGCTCCTGCAAGCGCGCCGAAAATCACATGCGCGTTGACGACATCGGCCTCCACGATGCCGCGCCCGACCGTCTCGGCGACATGCAGCCCGAAGAAAAGAAAGGCAACAAAATTGAAAAATGCGGCCCAGGCCACCGCGTATTGCGGCCGCAGCACCCGCGTTGAAACAATTGTCGCGATTGAATTTGCGGCATCATTCATGCCGTTGAGAAAGTCAAAGGACAGCGCGACGACAATCAAGCCGATCAGGAATGGCAAAGTGAGCGCTGCGGCGTCCATCGTCGTTCGGCCTCGAACCGGTTACACGTGCTCGATGACGATGCCGTGCATGACGTTGGCCACGTCATCAAACCGGTCAACGACTTTTTCCAGATGGTCATAGACCTCATTGCCGACGAAGAAAGCCATCGGATCGGTCTTGACGTAAGTCTGAAAAAGCTCTCGCAGGCCCTCGTCGTGCATCTCGTCGGCGCGCCCTTCCAGCTGCGAAATCTGTTCGGTGAGTGTACTGAGCCGCGTCGCTTCGATGTTGAGCGATCTCAGGAGGGGCACCGCCTCTTGCAAGAGCTCTGCGGATTTCACGATCGTGTCGCCCATCTGCTTCATCTTCGGCGTGAAGTCGACGACATCGAAGAGGGCCACCGTTTTGGCCGTCTTCTGCATCTGGTCGATGGAATTATCCATCGCGGTGATGAGGTCTCGAATACTGCCGCGGTCGAATGGCGTGATGAATGTGCGACGTACGGCAATAAGCACTTCACGGGTGGCATCGTCGGCGTCATGTTCGCGGTCCATCACCGTCTGGCAATTGCGTGCGACCGCATCACCGCCCTCCATCATGGCTCGCAGCGCTTTCGCGCCCGCGAGCACCGCTTGCGAATGACGCGCGAACAGATCGAAGAAGCGCTCCTCCTTCGGCATCAAGGCGTGAAACCAGCGCAGCATGGGCAACCCCGTTGGCCGGAAAACGGCCCCCGGGAGCCAAACTAGTCGCTCGGCGTAAGGTTGCGAAACCCGGCCGCGCCCACCTGTGGAAACATCTCATGCCGCACGCACGCCGTGCGGACGCAGGTGTTTCCTCAACGAGTTTAACATCATGAAAACAACAGCTTCCGGACCCTGCCCCACTTGCCGGCGGGATGGAAGATTTGCTGCATCGTCCCACCGGGTCGGTTAGTTTCCAAACGGACGATTGAGGCGGAGGGGATTGATGAGGTTGGGCTACTTCACGATGCCCGTGCATCCGCTGGGGCGCGATTGGTCACAGACGCTGCGTGAGGACCGCGAGGCGATCATCCTCGCCGACAAGCTCGGCTTCTACGATGCCTTTGTCGGCGAACACCTGACCGACGCTTGCGAGAACATCACCAACAGCCTGATGTTCCAGGCAACGCTGATCCACGACACCAAAACCATCAAGCTCGCAACGGGCACCGCTAACCTGGCGCAAATGCATCCGGTCGTGATCGCGGTCAATGCCGCAATGTTCGATCACCTCGCGCAGGGCCGCTTTGTGATGGGCATCAGCGCCGGCGCACTCACCTCGGACTTGGAAGCGATCGGAATTCTCGATCAGGACCGCAACAAGATTTTCGCCGAAGCAATCGACGTCATTCTGGCAGTATGGGAGCGTAATCCGCCCTACGACATCGATCTTCCGGACAACCGGTTCAAAGTGACCTTCGCGCGTACCGCGGCGCTCGAGCTTGGCGTGGGCATGCTGGCGAAGCCGTTTCAAAAGCCGCGTCCGGAAATCGTCGGCACTGTCGTTGCACCTTTTTCGCCAGGCGTTGTGCTGATGGGAAAGCGGGACTTCCATCCGTTGTCGGCAAACTTCCTGTTGCCGAACCATCTCAAGTCACACTGGGCGAACTACGCCAAAGGCAAGTCGGAAGCCGGAGCCAAAGCAAATATCGCCGACTGGCGCGTAGCCAGAACTATTTTTGTCACCGATGACGACAAGGTTGCGCAGCGTTACGGACACGATGACGTAAACAGTCCGTATCGATTTTATTTCGAACAGATGCTCGCAAAAATGAAGCGCGGAAACAGGCTCTATGTGTTCAAGAGTCACAAGGAACAGCCCGACGAGGAAATCACGCTCGACTATGTCATGCGGCACTGTGTGACCTTCGGCAGCGTCAACAAGGTGGTTGACGCGATCCTCAAGCTACATGAGGAAACCGGAGATTTCGGGGAACTGGTTTATGCCGGCATGGATTGGGTCGACCCCGTGCTCGCCAGGCGATCGATGCAATTGATGGCCGAGGAAGTGATGCCACGCGTCAATGCGGCTATCGGCAAGTCGGCAAAGACGGCCAGTCGGCAAAGGCGGCCAAGACGGCGGCAGAGTAGCGCGTCTGGATTGACGCCTACACTGACAGCGGATCGGTCCCGAGCGCGGCATAAAGCCCGTGCTTGGCGCCCTGCGTGAAGGGCACATCCTTGTCGAGTTCGGCAGAAGCCGAGCGCACGCGCTGCGCCTCGGGCTCTGTCGCCGGCACCTTACCGCCCTCCGCAGCCGCTTTAGCGGCGCGCAGCAAAATCTTTCGCGTCGTGATGATGCCGCCGTCGGTCGCGCACAGGTGCTCCTTGGTGCGGTCCTGGATCGGCCCCATGCTTTCCTGGATCGAGGCGTCCTGCATCGCGATGCCATCGACGCCGGTCGATGAATGGCCGTGTCGCTGCGACTCACGGTCCATCAGGTAATTGTTCGACTTGTTGGCGAGCGGAATGAAGGTGCCGGGCACATATTTCACGTGAATGCCCTCGCCGTCCTGCATTGCCGACACTTCCGAGTTCGTCAGCGCGCGCTTGGGATGATAGTTGATGCTCCAGGCCCAGCAGGTCTCGTCGTCGATCGGCACCCAGGCGTGCGCGCCGAGCGGGTGTCCCGCGCGCGGCGGGATGATCGTGTACCAAGGCATGATCCAGGGCGTGATCCGCCAATAGTACTTTTCGCCTTCGGCGTTGCGGCGCGCGCCGATCAGCAATCCGCCGGGAAACTCCTCGACGTCGAAGAGCGGCATGCGGTCCTGCTCGTTATAGACATTGCCCTTCGAGCCTTTGAACAGCGGGTCCTTGTTGAGTTCGCTTCCGTGAAGCCACGAGACATGGCTTGAATCAATGCCACCTTCCATCGCCTGCAGGTAGTTGCACTCCTGGAGCCGCTTGGAAACGAAAGCGCTGCCGCGGCTCGACATCGGTCCATTCCAGCGCCGGCGGCGGCGGTTGCAGCGCCGGCGGCCCCATATAGGCCCACACGATGCCGGCCTTCTCGATGCAGGGGTAGGATTTCAGCTTGATGTTCTTGCGGAAGCCCGACTCTTCCGCCTCGGACGGAAGGTCGACGCATTGCCCGGTCACGTCATATTTCCAGCCGTGATACGGACACCGCAGTCCGCATTCCTCGTTCTGGCCGAACCACAGCGAGACACCGCGATGGGCGCAGAACTCGTCGATCAGCCCGACGCGGCCCTTGCTGTCGCGAAAGCACACCAGGTTTTCCCCCATTAGCTTCACCCGAACGGGCGGGCAATCAGGCTCTGGAATTTCGGACACAAGCAGGAATGGGGCCCAATAGCGCCGCAGCAATTTGCCCATCAGGGTTCCAGGGCCGACGCGGCTGAGCTGATCGTTTTGTTCACGCGACATCATGGCGACGTTTCCTCAAGCCTTTGCTATGTTTCCTGCAGGCATTGGTCGCCATTATAGGCGGTCAGGTCAACGACGGAAGCCGAGTGTCATGACTTTGCCGCGCATCGCCATTGCAACCGGAGACCCCGCCGGGATCGGGCCCGAGATCGCCTTCAAGGCCGCGCTCGATGCCCGCGTGCGCGGTGCGTGCCGGCCATTGCTCGTCGGCGATCCCGCGGCCGTGGAAATGCATGCGCGGGCGGCCGGGCATGTGCCCCGGCTCAACGTTGTCGCCAGCGCGGGCGAAGCGAACTTCACTGACATCGGCGTCGATCTGCTTGACGCGCGTGATGGCAACAATGCGCCCATCAAGATCGGCACCGTTGATGCCGCTTATGGACGAGCCTCTCTCGCCAGCGCAAGCCGCGCGATCAAAGCTGCGCTTGCGGGCGAAGTGGACGCGGTCGTGGCCGCGCCACAGACCGAACGTTCGATCGCCGCCGCGGGCATTGCCTTCGACGGGTATCCGTCATTCGTCGCCCGCGAAACCGGCACACCGGTCAACGACGTCTATCTGATGATCTGTTTTGATCAGTCCCGGATCGTGCACGCCACGCTACACGTGAGCGTGCGCGAAGCAGTCGCGCTGGTCACGCCGGAGCGGGTCGAGCGCGTCATTCGTGTCTCCGATGCATCGTTGAGAAAGCTTGGCATCGTGCGCCCGAAAATCTTCGTCGGCGGACTTAATCCGCATGCCGGCGAGGACGGGCTGTTTGGTTCGGAGGAAATCGACATCATCATTCCGGCGATCGAGCGCACCGTCAAAGACGGAATTGATGCCTCCGGCCCGTTCGGCGCCGACACCATGTTCCGCAAGAAGGGCTGCGATGCCTTCATCGTGATGCTGCACGACCAGGGGCACATTGCCGCCAAGCTGCAGGCTTTTAATCGCACAGCGGGGCTTTCGATCGGCTCGCCGATCCTGTTTTCGTCGGTTGCCCACGGCAGCGCGCACGACATCGCCGGAAAAGGTCAAGCGGATCCCGGCGCCATGATCGAAGCGATTACCCGGCTAGCGAAAGTAAAAATACAAGGGCGCGACCGCATTACTATTTGAGCAGTGGAATATCTGCGGGCGGCTTCGGCACCGATTGCAAGTAGGCGTAGATGTCGGCGAGATCGGCATCGGAGAGAACCTTTTCGCTGAACGGCGGCATGGCCCGGTTGCTCGAACGCACGAACCCCGAAAACGCTTCCCAGGGAAGCGGGTCAGGCGCAATCCGCTTGCCGTTGCTGGTGGCTATCGAGCCCTGCCCCAAGGTGCCATGACACTCCCAGCAACCGCTGTGCATGAAGACCGTCTTGCCATGCTCCGCCGAAGCGGCACTCGCCGGGCTTTGGCTGACCGCGAGAGCGCACAGCGACTGCAACACACCAACGCATGATCATTGCGAATTTCCCTCAGCGTGGCTGCGTGACAACGTCGACCAGCGCGGGCTCGCCGGCCTTGACGATCTCCACCGCTTTTTTCAGCGCCGGCGCAAGTTCCTTCGGATCGGTGATCGGCCCGGCGGACCACATGCCGAACGAGCCTGCGAGCCGGGCGTAGTCGATGGGAGGATTTTCAATCCGCGTGCCGAGCGGACCCAGGTCATTGCCAAGATAAGCCACGCGGTTGCGCCGGTTCGCCATGCGCTGCACGTGCATCACTTCCTGATGGTAGCCGCGATTGTTGTGCATCACGGTCAACAGGGGAATTCTGTGGTGGGCCGCGGTCCACAGCACGCCGGGGGAATACATGATGTCGCCGTCGGGCTGGAAGTTCACCGAAAAGCGGCCGGCATCGCGATTGGCAAGCGCCGCACCGACGGCGGCCGGCGCACCGTAACCGATGCCATAGCCGCCTGGCCCGCCGATATGCCGGTAATGCTTGTCCATTGGCCATAACCGGCTCGGCCAGCTGGAAAGCTGCCGGTCACCGCCGACCGACGACCAATCGAGATCCTTGATCTGCGCGTAGACTTCCATGGCCATGCGCGCCGTGCTGATAGGGCTCGCATCCCAGGCGAAGGCGGCCGCCTGCCGGGTGCGCTCGCGCGCATCGTTCCAGGCTTTTTGCAGCGACGCACCGCGCGCTTCGATATCGGATTTGCGGTTCGCGGGCATCGCCTGCTTGACCGCATCTATCAGCGCGGGAAGCGTAGCTTCCGCATCGCCCGCCATTTCGATATCGACGACCTGCAGGCGCTGGAAATCCTGATAGTTCGACTTGGTGTTGAGCAGGATTGAACTGATGCTGATCAGCTTGGCATTCGGCTTGATGTGCGATTCCTGCAGGCCGACACCGTCGTTTTCACCGTTATCGATATAGCCGTTCACGGTACCCCAATAGTCGGACAATTCGAGGCCGAGAACCACGTCAGCTTCGCCCAGCAAGGTGCGCGCGCGCGCGTTCTGGGAAAGATGGTGCGTGTTGGGGAAATTCATCCGGCCTTTCTGGTCGATGACCGGCGCCTGCAGGGCTTCGGCAAGCTCGACCAGCAGCTTGACGCCGTTGGCCGTGCGCGCCGGCTTGTCGGCAATGATCAGTGGGCGCTCGGCGCCGACCAGCAGGCGGGCCGCTTCGCGAACGGCGTTGAGATCACCCTGCGGAGGAGAGGTCGGCACGTAACGTGGAATCGTAAGTTTTGCGCGGTCGTGCAGCGTCACTTCCTGAAGTTCGGCATCGAGCGCCAGCACGACCGGCTCGTGCGGCGGCGTCATCGCCAGCTTGTATGCGCGCACGAAAGATTGCGCAAAATGCTGCGCGGAAACCGGCTGATCGTCCCATTTTGTGAAATCACGCACGATCGCGCAGATGTCCTGCGCCGAATGGAAGGTCGGCACACCGGGCGGACGCTTTGAAGCGTCGAGGTCGGTGCCGCCCATGACAATTACGGGAACGCGGTCACACCATGCGTTGTAAATCGCCATTGCTGCATGCTGAAGGCCGACCGTGCCGTGACACAGTACGAGCAGCGGCTTGCCGGCGATCTTGAAATAACCATGCGCCATCGCGACCGAAGCTTCCTCATGCGTGCAGGTGAGGAATTCCGGTTTTTTGTTTCCGCCGTAGTCGATCAGCGACTCATGCAAACCGCGGAAGCTTTGCGCCGGATTGCAGGGCAAATAAGGGATATCGAGCGACTTGATGACATCGACCATAAAATCGGACGCAGGTACGCCGGCGGGCTGCGCCGAAGCTTGTGGCGTTCCAGTCTCTGCAGCGGCGACGGCAGCGGAAGGACGCAACGCCGAGGGCCGCGTGGCGATCGCCTTGTCAGCGGCGAACGGTGTCGCTTTGGCGATGGCTGTGTCGGAGGTGGCACCTCCGGCGCCAGCCAACGCTGCGGCTGCAAGGAATTTGCGTCGATTGATTTTGGATCGAGGTCCGGCACCCGCCATGACTGTCTCCCGCTAAATGCCAACTGCACCGATGCGGGATGCGTGCTCGCATCAGCCTGAGCAATGCTAATTCAGCGGCGCTTGCGGCGCTACCGGATCAGCGGACGGGCGGTAACGGCGAGGACGAGATGGCGGCGGAACTGCTTACTGCTGCGCCGCCGGCGGGCGGCGGCAAACCATTCGTGCCCGGTTGCGCGCTGGTATTTGCGACGTGCTCGGGCGCCTTGCCGGGCATTACCACGACGCGGGTGCCGACTTGAACGCGGCTATACAGATCTTCGATGTCCTCGTTCAGCAGGCGAATACATCCCGACGACACGAACGAACCAATCGTCGAAGGCTGATTGGTGCCGTGGATACGATAAAGGGTATGGCCGAGATAAAGCGCGCGTGCGCCGAGCGGATTGCCCGGGCCGCCGGCCATCATGCGCGGCAGATAAGGTTGGCGCTCGATCATCTCAGACGGCGGGAACCAGTCTGGCCATTCTTTCATCCGGGAGATGCGTTCGGTTCCGGCCCAGGTGAAACCCTCGCGGCCGACACCGATGCCGTAGCGCAGTGCCTTGCCATTCCCGAGCACCAGATAAAGATACGTATTGGGTGTATCGATGATGATAGTGCCCGCTGGTTCCTTGGTCGTGAAATCGACCAGTTGCTTTTTCAGGTTCGGCGGCAATTCCTTCGGCTGGCCCGTTTCAGGCTGATCTTCCGGCGGCAGCGTCATGACACTGTTTGAAGGCTGCGCCGCTTGCGACGCCGCATTCGGTGCACCGATAGCGCCCGGCGGGCGGATAACGCCCGGTTCGGAGTTCGCCGCCGCAGGCTGCTGCTGCTGAGTTGTGGGCTGCGGAGGCTGCTGTGCATCAAGCTGATGCCCATAACCGGCCGGTGACCCGAATAGCCCGGCTGGCGGCGGGGCGGCCGGAGGATCTTCGGGGTACGGAAAAGTGCGATTGGGACTTTGGCGCTGACTTAGTCCGCCACTTGGCGCCCGGCGTGCCGGGCAGATTGTCATCGTCGTCATACATGATCGGCGGGAGGCGCTCGTCGTACAGGCCGGGAGGCGATAACTGCTGCTGGGCCAGCGCGGGCACGACCAGAGCCGCCGCGACCGGCAGCGTCAGCGTGATAGCAAATAGAAATCGAGCCATAGCCCACCCTGGACGGAAGGAAGCAGAGTCGCCACAAATCACGCCTTGATTGCCCCCGGATGAAGGCACATTCAAGACCACAATACGATTATCTCATTAACGTGATTTTGCCACGCCTCATCGCGTTTTCTCAGGCTTTCTTGCCCTCCGCCGCAAGAACCTGCTTGGCCACGCGGTGGCAATCGACGGCCGCCGGGAACCCGCAATAAACCGCCACCTGCCGCAAAATAGCCGATAGCTCATTGGGTGTGAGACCATTGCGCAGGGCGCCGCGGAAATGCGCCTCAAATTCATGCATGCGGCCAAGGCACGCGATCATACCGAGATTGAGAATGCTGCGTTCGCGCGGCTTGAGTGCGTCGTCACCCCAAACTGCACCCCAGCAATAAGTGGTGAGCAGCTCCTGGAATTGCCGATTGAAGTCATCGGTATTAGCGACCGCCCGGTCGACATACTCATCGCCCAGTACTTTGCGCCGCATCGTCATTCCGCGGTCATACAATGCCTTATCCATTGGATCCTCCATATGGGCGACGACCGCCGCCATAGCCGTCATGTTGACAGACCGAGAGCGATTTCGTCCATTCTTACGAACCACCGGTAGGACGACAAAATTATCGGGGCCGCGACGAGGAAACACCCATGCAAACAACGTCAAGGCGTGTATTTAATCTTGGTTTCTGTGTGATCGCCTTCGGCTTCGGCATCTACGCGGTCACGCCAAAAGCCGCGAGCCAGGACGCGGGCTGGATTACATTGTTCGACGGCAAGAGCCTGGACAATTGGGATCAGGTCGGCGGATCCAATTGGCATATTGTGGACGGGGCCGTCGTCGCAGATACGATGGCCGACAAGAAAGTTGCCGGCTACCTGGTGAGCAAGAATCCGTACAAAAATTTCGTGGTGCGGGTCGAATTCTGGCCGAGCCACGACGCCAATAGCGGCATCTACTTTCGCTGCCTGGATGCCAAGAAGATCACCGATCGGACCTGTTATGAAGCCAATATTTTCGATGAACGCGCGGATCCGAGCTATGGCACCGGCGCCATTACCCGCTACGTCGAGGTCAATCCGATGCCGAAGGCCGGCGAGAAGTGGAACACCTACGAAATTACCGTCAAAGGGCGTGACATTACCGTCGTGCTCGACGGCAAGGAAACCGCAAAGCTTCGCAACGGCATGTTCGACGAGGGTCCGATTGCCCTGCAACACGGCCAGGGCACGATCAAGTTCCGCAAAGTTCAGGTCAAGCCGCTCTAAGAGCGGCGCTACGGCGAGTTGGCGTGATCGAATGGACGTAGCGATCGTCGGCGGTGGTATCTGCGGCCTGTCGCTCGCACTCAATCTCAGGGAGCGCGGCATTTCCTGCCGCGTTTACGAGCGCGCGCCCGAGATCAAGGAGCTTGGGGTCGGCATTACGCTTGCTGCCGCATGCGATGCGCGAATTTACCACCCTCGGTCTGGGCGATGAATTGCTCAAGGCCGGTATCGAGAATCGCGAGAGCCGCTTTTACAACCGGTTCGGCCAGCTCATCTACAAGGAGTCGCGCGGTCGAGCTCGCCGGATATGAATATCCGGAAGTCTGCATCCATCGCGGCCGTCTGCATATGATCCTGTTCAAGGCGGCGCGGGAGCGACTTGGGCGCCGACGCTATCCTCACCGATCACGAATGCATCGGCATCGAGCAGGACGAACAAGCTGCAACCATCCATTTCAAGACAAGCGCCGGACGCGCGAGAGGCAGTGTTCGCGCCGACGTGATCATTGATTGCGAAGGGATCAATTCGGCGATCCGCAAGCAGTTTTATCCCGACGACAAGGTCGCATTTGCCGGTATCAATACATGGCGGGGCGTGACGCGCCGCAAGCCGATCCTCGACGGCCGCACCTATATGCGGGTTGGCTCGATCCTTACGGGCAAGATCGTGATTTACCCGATCATCGACAACATCGACAGTGAGGGGCGCCAGCTCATCAACTGGATGGCCGAGATCAAGCGCGACACATTACGCAGAATGACTGGAACAAGCCGGGCAATCTTGCCGACTTCTTCCCGCTCTACGAGAGCTGGCACTTCGATTGGCTCGATGTGGCACAGATGATCCGCGACGCCGACCAGATTCTGGAATATCCGATGGTCGACAAGGACCCGATCGACAAATGGACCTTCGGCCGCGTCACGCTTGCGGGCGATGCCGCCCATCCGATGTATCCGCGCGGCTCGAATGGCGCCGCACAGTCGGCGATCGATGCTCGAACGCTGGCCGACTTGCTTCGCAGCAATCCGGATCCGCGCGAAGCGCTCAAGGCTTATGAGGCTGCGCGCGTCGGAGCCGGCCGCGCGGGTGGTCCGTACCAACCGCGAGCATCCGCCGGACTTCATCAACATCAAAGTCGAGGAGCTGGTCGGCGACCGGCCGTTCGACGATCTCGACAAATACATCACGCAAGACGAATTGCGGGCGTTGTCGGAGAATTACAAGCGCATTGCCGGCTTTGCGCTCACCGACCTTGGCCCGCAACGGTAGCCCGGCAGATGGCGGACAAGATCCTTGTGGTCGGCTGCGGCGCGATGGGCGGGCTGTTTGCAGCCGCACTCTCGTCGGTCGCGGAAGTGAGCGCCTTCGACACCGACGCTGAGCATGTGACGAGCCATCAATGCGAGAGGGCTCCGCATCAACGCCAAGACGCCACGAACGGCACGCGTCAATGCAACTGACGACCCCGCAACGCTGAAGGGTCGGGCGTTTGACGCCGTAATTTTTCTTGTCAAATCGAAATTGACGGCTGCGGCGCTTGATCGCGTGCACCCCGTGCTCACCGGAAATCCCGTGCTGGTCACGCTGCAAAATGGGATGGGCAATGCCGAAGTACTGCTGGGCGTCCCCGCTGCAATCGTCGTGCGGGGCGTCACGATGAATGCCGGCCGCTATGTCGAGCCGGGAAACGTCGATAGCCTCATTGAGGGCAAGACGTGGCTCGGCCCTGCGCGCGGAACACCCGAGGATATCCGCCCGCTCGCCGATCTACTGAACGGCGCGCGGCATGGAAACCGAAATTGTCCCTGATCCGATGGGAGCGGTCTGGTCAAAATTCGTGTTCAACTGCGTGATGAACCCTCTCGGCGCTCTGATGATGGGAGACAATGCGGCACGATATGACGCGCCTGAAATGCGTGAGCTGGTCGACGATTTGGCCGCCGAATGCACCGCGGTGGTCCGGGCCCTGGGCGGAACTTTCGCCTTTCCTCCGATGGAATTCGTGGACAAGGTCCGCACCGGGCAGATGCCGCTGTCCCAGCATGCCGGATCGATGGCCCTGGATATCGCGCGCGGCGTCCCGACCGAAATCGACGAATTGACCGGATTTATCGTGCGTGAGGGGGAACGGCTCAAAGTGCCGGTACCAAACTGCAAGGCGGTGTATCGGCTGGTGAAGGGCCTCGAACGCGCCGCCCAACGGCAGAGTTACGAAACCCAGATAATTCAATAAGTTAGGTAATGGCCGGATGGATTTTCCGCGATTTCCCGGCTATACCGCGGGCACAGGATTCGGACGCGCCGCCCGTTAATCAGACAGGCCAAGGATTAGAATGGACGGGCATCCGGCATGGCAACCATCACAACGCGATGGATGAGAGCGACGAAGCGCTTATGGCCCGGGTCGCGCGTGGCGACGAGCGGGCGTTCCAGTTGCTTGCGCGCCGTCACTTGCCGGCCACGATCGGGCTTGCGCGCCGCATTCTTGGCAATTCCGCCGATGCCGAAGATGTCGCGCAAGAGGCGATCATGCGCGTATGGACTTATGCGCCACGTTGGCGGCCGCTGGCCCTGTTCCGGACTTGGCTCACGCGCATTGTCGTCAATCTCTGCCTTGACCGAAAACGGCGGGCGCCCTGGGTCGAACTGGAAGCTGCTGGCGACATCATCGACCCGGCACCTGGCGCTGGCGAGAAGGCGGAGAGCGACGAGCGCGAGCGCATTGTGGGCGCGGCGATCGACAAGCTTCCGCCACGCCAACGCAGTGCGATTGTGCTCACCTACACCGAAGGCATGAGCAATGCGGAGGTTGCCGAAATTCTCGACACGTCGGTATCTGCAGTCGAGACCTTGCTGGTGCGCGGAAAGCAGAATTTACGCCGCGCACTTGGCGACATGATCGATAAGGACGAGTGAAATGACCAACGAGCAATTCGACCGCCTCTCGGAAGCGCGCTGAAGCGCCGGGCAAAAAAGCCGGTTGATGAGGACGCGATCAATCGCGTTCTCTCCCGGATCGCCGGCCCGCTGCCGAAGCAAAAACAGCCTCTGTGGCGCCTGCCTGCAGTTCTCGTCGACTGGCAGTTTGCGCCTGCGTGGCCGCGCATGGCGGCGCTTGCCTGCTGCGCCGCGCTCGGCTTCGGCATCGGCATTGCCGGCCTTGATCGCCCGTTCGACCGGCTTGACGCCTCTTTCACTGTCGGCAACCGCGATATCGGCTCCATCGTGTCCGAGCCGGATACGCTGACCGGAGAACGGCCATGAGCATCGCCCATGCCGTTCCGACGGTGACGCCGGGATCTTCGCGCTGGCTGTTGCTGGGCTCGCTTGCGCTCAATTTGTTCTTTGTCGGCGTTGCGATCGCCATGGCGGTGCGCGCGCCGGCGCCTTCGTACTGGGACCGCGATGTCTTCGTCCGTGTGGAGCGCCTCGCAGCAACGCTGCCGCCAGCCGATGCCGATATTCTGCGGGGTGAAATCAACGCCAATCGGGCCGCAATCGATACCGCCCAGACCGCCTACCACAACGCGCAAGATCATATTCACGAAGTGCTGCGGCAGGAGCCTTTTGACGTCAGCGCAATGCGGTCGGCGATGGCCGGTACCCGTTCCGCCCGGCAGAACTTCGATCAGACAATTCAGGGCGTTTTCGCCGTAATTGCCTCGAAAATTTCGCCGGCGGGCCGACAGGCCCTGGCCAACTGGCCGCCGGGACGCAAGCCCGCCAGCGACAAACGGTAGTAGTATTCGCTATCCGAGTCGCCTATTGGCCGGGGTTTGAAAGCCATTTGAATGAATTGGGGCGGCAAGACAAAAAAGGAGGCGGGAACTAAAGCTTGGGGGCGCCCGTTTTGGACAATGCTCCAGGGAATTTGCCTGACGCTTCCGCTCGGCGGCTGCCTGCTCTCCGGCGACAGGCCCGAGCCTGGCCTCGATATTCCGCCGGCCTATACTTTCGGCCCTCGCAATCCGGTGGCCGCGGAAATAGCGGTCCCGCCACTCGACTGGTGGCGCAGCTTCCGTTCGCGCGAATTGACCGAGATCATCGAGGAGGCACGCGACGCCAATCTCGACATTGCGGCGGCCGTGGCCCGCATTGTGCAGGCCGACGCAACGGCGCGCATCACCGGCGCGGCCCTTCTGCCGACGATCGACTTCAACGGCAACGCCGTGCACTCGCAACAGTCAAAGACCACCGGCAGTTCGAGCGTCATCAACGTGTCGCGGTCAGGCGCCAGCGTCTCGATCATCAATAACAACCTGAAGGCGACGCTCGACGCCAGCTATGAGATCGATTTTTGGGGCAAAAATCGCTCGGCCTTGCGCAGGGACGAGCAATTGGCCGTTGCCAGCCGCTATGACCGCGAGGTCGTGGGGCTGACCACTGTCGTGGCAACTGCCAATGCCTATTTCCAGGTCCTGGCTGCGCAGGACCGATTGCGGGTCGCGCGCGACAATCTGGCCAGCGCAACTCGCGTGCTGAATTTAATTCAACAGCGATTGCAGGCCGGCACCGCCTCCGCGCTCGACACCGCGCAGCAGGAGAGCCTGGTCAATACCCAACGCGCCGCCATACCACCGCTCGAGCAGACGCTTCGTCAAAACCGGGTCGCGCTTGCCGTGCTGATGGGGCGATCGCCCGAGAGCGTAAAGATCCGCGGAGGAAGCTTGCGCAGCGTCGCCTATCCGCGCGTGACGCCTGGGTTGCCGTCCGAATTGCTGGCTCAGCGGCCCGATATCCGCGAAGCCGAAGCAAACCTCGCCGCCGCCGACGCCAATGTGGAAAATGCGCGTGCGCAGTTTTTGCCCAGCATCACGCTCACCGGCGAGGGCGGGTACCAGAGCGCTATTCTCAAATGCTGTTGCGGCCGGAGTCGGCATTTTACAGCGCGGCGGCCGGCCTGACGCAGCCGATCTTCGATGGCGGCCAGCTTCTCGGCAATCTTGACCTGCAAAAAGGCAAGCAGGACGAACTCCTGCAGACCTACCGCAAGGCCGTAATCTCGGCTTTCGCCGACGTGGAGAACGCGCTCGACGACATTCGCAAGACCGCTCAGCGCGAAAGACTTGCAGCGCGATGTGGTGACGAGTTCGCGGCGCGCCTTCGACATCTCCGAACAGCGGCTGCGCGAGGGCACCGTCGATCTGGTGACCGTGCTGCAGACCCAGCAGACGCTTTTTCAGGCCGAAGACGCCCTGGCGCAGGCACGGCTTGCGCATGTGCAGGCGATCGTAAGCCTCTACCAGGCGCTCGGCGGCGGCTGGCTGCCGAAACCGGTGGAAGCTGCCGATGCACGGTGAGATTCCCAAGCAGCTTCTGGCCAAAGCACGCGGCAGTTCGCGTCGTACGGTCGCGACCGCCGTTATTCTGATCGCCGTCCTGGCCGCGCTTTATTACGTCTTCGGCGGCCCGGCCGCACAACAGCGGCGAGCAAATCGGTTTGGCACCGAAGGACCGGTGCCGGTCCTTGCCGCCACCGTCGCGCGCGCCGATGTACCGGTCTATCTCGATGCGGTCGGCACCGTCAAGGCACTCAACACCGTCACCGTGCGCCCTCAGGTCGATGGCAAGCTGCTGAGCGTCAATTTCAAGGAAGGTGATGACGTCAAGAAAGGCGACGTGCTCGCCAAGATCGATCCTGTCATTTACCAGGCGCAACTCGACCAGGCAAAAGCCAAGAAGGCGCAGGACGAAGCGCAGCTGGCAAATTCAAAGATCGATCTCGATCGCTACGAACGGCTCGCGGCGACCAACGCAATCAACAAACAACAGGCCGACACCCAGCGCGCGCTGGTAGCGCAGAATACCGCGCTCGTGCAGGCCGATCAGGCAGCGATCGAAAACGCGCAGGCGATGCTGGGCTACACCACAATTGCCGCACCAATCGACGGCCGCACGGGCATCCGCCAGGTAGACGAAGGCAATATCGTGCATGCCTCTGACACCAATTCTTCGATCGTCACCATCACCCAGATCAAGCCGATCTCGGTGCTGTTCAATCTGCCGCAGCAGGACCTGCCGCAGGTGAATGCGGCCTTCGATAAGGGCCCGCTGACCGTGGAAGCGCAGCGCTCGGACAACGATGCAGTGATCGACCGCGGCGTGCTCAGGGTCGTCGACAACCAGGTGGACCAGACAACCGGCACGGTGAAGCTGAAAGCTGAATTCCCTAATCCCGGTCTGCAGCTCTGGCCGGGGCAATTCGTCAACGTCCGCCTGCTGATCGATACGCTCAAGCAGGTCCTGGTGATTCCAACCGGAGCCGTGCAGCGCGGGCCGAACGGGACATTCGTCTATGTGATCAAGGACGATAATTCCGCGGCAGTGCGGCCCATCGTGGTTCAAAAACAGGACGAGACGCAGACGGTCGTAAAGAGCGGCGTTGAACCAAACGAGCGCGTCGTTACCACCGGGTTCGTCCGTCTCACGGACGGCAGCAAGGTCACGATCGGCGATGCCAATGTGCCGGCCGCGCCGCCGCAAGGCGCTCGTCCACGCGACGGACAGCAACGGCAGCGGGGCGGCAGCAACACGAGGCCAAACTCGTCGCAATGAGCGTATCATCGCCATTCATTCACCGGCCGATCGCCACTTCCCTTCTCGGCGTCGCGGTGATGCTGGGTGGCTTTCTCGGCTACTGGTGGTTGCCCGTATCCGCACTGCCACAGGTGGATTTCCCCACCATCCAGGTTACGACGCAGCTGCCCGGGGCCAATCCCGACACCATTGCCGCGCTGGTGACGGCGCCGCTGGAACGGCAATTCGGCCAGATTCCGGCGTTGCAGACCATGACGTCGTCGAGCTCGTTCGGCATCAGTCAGGTCACACTGCAATTCGACCTCAATCGCGACATCGATGCCGCCGCGCAGGACGTACAGTCGGCGATCAATGCCGCCGGCTCCACTTTGCCGCGCAACCTGCCCTACCCGCCGCTATATTCGAAGGTAAATCCGGCGGACGCGCCGATCATCACGCTCGCGCTCACGTCGCAAACCATTGACCTGCGCGCGCTCAGCGACATGGCCGACACCATCATGGCACCTCGGCTTTCCGAGGTGACGGGCGTCGGTCACGTGTCGGTGCAAGGCGGCATCAGGCCGGCTGTTCGCATTCAGGCGGATCTGTCGCGGCTTGCCGCCTATGGCATCGCGCTGGACGATCTGCGCACCGCCATCGTCGGTGCCAATGTGGCCGGTCCCAAAGGCGCCCTCGACGGAGCCCACCAGTCCTACACGATTGCGGCCAACGATCAGATTACTGCGGCCGATACTTACAAGGCGATCGTCGTAGCGTTCCGAAACGGCGCGCCGGTGAAGATCGGCGATGTAGCCGATGTTATCGACGGATTGGAGAACACGAAAGTCGGCGCCTGGTATCGCGGCCAGCCGTCCATCGTGATCGATGTGCAGCGCCAGCCCGGCGCCAATGTCATCGAAACCGTGCAGCGCGTACGTGCCGAACTGCCGCGCCTGCGCCGCGCAATGCCGGCCGGTGCAGATCTCACCATCGTCAATGACCGCACGACCACCATCCGCGCTTCGATCCATGACGTCCAGTTCACGCTCGTGCTGAGCATCGGGCTGGTTGTTCTCGTCGTCCTGATCTTCCTGCGTACGATCCGCGCAACGATCATCGCAGGGGTGGCACTCCCCTTGTCGTTGATCGCAACTTTCGGCGTTATGTGGTTTTCCGGATTTTCGCTCGACAACCTGTCGCTCATGGCCCTGACCATCGGCACCGGTTTCGTGGTCGATGACGCGATTGTCATGATCGAAAATATCGTTCGGCACATGGAGAATGGCGAAAGCGCTTTCGACGCGGCGTTGCGTGGGGCAAGCGAAATCGGTTTCACGGTAATTTCGCTCACACTGTCGCTGATCGCAGTGTTCATTCCCCTGCTGTTTATGACCGGTCTTGTCGGCCGCATGTTCCGGGAATTCGCGCTCACGCTGACTATTGCGGTGGTGGCTTCGGCCATTGTCTCGCTGACACTGACGCCCATGATGTGCGCCAAGTTGTTGCGGCATAGCGGCGGCCGGGAAAACGCGTTCACAACACGGTTCCACGAACTCACGGAACGCACGGTCGACGCGTACCGGCGCAGCCTCGAATGGGTGCTTGTCCACCAGCGCGAAACGCTCCTGGTCACGCTGGCAACGCTTGCGGCCACCATCGTGCTTTATGTCGCCATCCCGAAAGGCTTCCTGCCGTTACAAGACACCGGCCTCGTTACCGCCGTGACGGAAGCAGGGACCGACGTCTCGTTCGCCGAGATGCAACGCCGGCAATTGCTGGTCGAGGATGCGATGCGCGCGGACCCGGACGTGACCGGTGTCGTTTCGGTCATCGGTGTCAGTCCCATCAACGCCACCCCGAACGCTGGGCGACTTGCGATCACGCTCAAGCCGCGCGATCAGCGCAGCGCCCGGGTCGACGAAATCGTCGAGCGGCTCAAACACAGCGTTGCCGGCGTTGCCGGCATGGTGGTCTATTTCCAGGCCACACAAGACATCCAGATTTCGACGCGTGCGAGCCGTGCACAATATCAGTATACGCTCGTCTCCACCGACCGTGACGAAGTGGTCGAATGGTCCGACAAGCTTGTGCGCCGGCTGCGCGGTAATCCGGTGTTTCGTGAGGTGGCTTCCGAGGCGCAGGAAGGCGGCCCGCGCGTGCAGGTTGACGTTGATCGCGAGCAGGCCGGCCGGCTCGGTGTCTCCATGCAGAGCGTGACGGACACGCTTAACGATGCCTTCGGCCAGCGGCAAATTTCGACCATCTACGGCCAGGCGAACCAGTATCGCGTCATCCTCGAAGCGCAGCCGCGCTATCAGCAAGACCCCAACGCGTTGACAAAGCTCTACGTCACCGGCGCCAGTACTTCGACCGGTACCGCGGCAACGGTCGCGAACACGGCAACCGGCAACACGAATACCAACACGACCCCCACACCAAATGCCGTGACCAGCAGCAATCAGGTGCCATTGTCATCCTTTGCACGGTTTGTACCGACATCGGCACCCCTCGCCATCGCGCATCAGGAACAGTTTCCGTCCGTCACCATCAGCTTCGACCTTGCGCCCGGCTACGCGCTGTCCGACGCCGTTGCAGCCATTCGAACCGTTGAGCGCGAAATCGGCATGCCGACCTCAGTGACTGGAAGCTATTCCGGCGATGCTGCCGAATTTGCGAAGTCGTTGGCCGGTGAACCGTGGCTGATCCTCGCTGCGGCCATCGCGATCTATATCGTACTCGGCGTGCTGTACGAGAGCTTCATCCATCCGCTGACGATCCTATCCACGCTTCCCTCCGCCGGCGTCGGCGCGTTGCTGGCGCTCATGCTGTTTGGCTACGACTTGTCGGTGATTGCACTCATCGGCATCGTTTTGCTCATGGGCATCGTGAAGAAAAACGCGATTTTGATGATCGACTTCGCGATAGAGGCTGAACGGAATCAAGGGCTTTCGCCGGAAGAGTCCATCTTGCAGGCGGCGCTCCTGCGCTTTCGGCCAATCATGATGACGACATTGGCGGCGCTGTTTGGCGCACTGCCTCTCGCGCTCGAGGGTGGGACCGGTTCGGAGCTGCGCAATCCGCTGGGCGTTACGATCGTTGGCGGATTGTTGCTCTCGCAATTGCTCACGCTTTACACCACGCCAGTCATTTATCTCTACATGGAACGCCTGCGCGCGCGATTAGCACCGGAGCCCCCGCCCGCTCCGCAGCCGGGTCGCCCGCCCGATCCGAGGCCGGTCGTGAATTTTTCCTATCCATTTATCCGGCGGCCCATCGGCACGACACTGCTGGCCATTGGCTTGTTCATGGTCGGCGCAGTAGCCTACGCATTTTTGCCGGTTGCGAGCCTGCCGTCCGTCGAATTTCCCACGATTTTTGTATCGGCGAACCGGCCAGGCGCTGATCCCAATGTGATGGCGGCGACGGTGGCCGCTCCGCTCGAGCGGCGGCTGGGTGAAATTTCCGGCGTTACCGAACTGACCTCGGTCTCATCGCTCGGCCTCTCACGTATCGTCATTCAGTTTGACCTGAATCGGAGCATTGAAGGTGCGGCGCGCGACGTGCAGGCGGCACTTAATGCAGCACTCAGTGACCTGCCCAGCGACATGCCGACGCTGCCGACGTTCCGGAAAGCCAATCCGGCCGCCGCTCCCATCCTGATCCTGGCGCTCACCTCAAAGACGATGCAGGCAAGCGCAATCTATGATGCGGCGGACAGCATTATCGCCCAGCGCCTATCGCAGGTGGACGGCGTCGCCGATGTCACGGTCGCCGGCTCCGAGCAGCCGGCGATCCGCGTGCGTGTCGATCCGGCGCGGCTTTCCGCCATGGGCCTGTCCATGGAAGACGTGCGCACGGCGATCTCCAACGCAAATGCTGCCGGCCCCCTGGGCACATTCGACGGCAACAAGCGTGCCGTTACCATCGGCATCAACGATCAGCTGCGTAACGCCAATGAATACGATCCGCTGGTTGTTAAGACGGTGGACGGTACCGTTATCCGGCTGTCGAGCGTCGCTACTATACAGGCAAGTGTCCGAAACAGCCGTGCCGCCGGCTGGTTCAACAAGGACCCGTCGATCCTGCTGATCATAACCAAGCAAGGCAATGCCAATGTCATTGATACGGTCGACCGTATCTACCAGCTCCTGCCCGAACTGCGGCAATGGATCCCTGCGGGCATCGATATTTCCGTGCTTACCGACCGCACGCAAACCATTCGTGCAAGCGTTCACGACATGCAACTCACGCTTGGCGCCACCATCGTGCTGGTCATGATGGTGGTGTTTGTATTCCTGCGGCGAGCGGCGCCGACCGCGGCGGCCGGCATTACCGTGCCGTTGGCTCTCTCCGGCACGTGCGCGGCGATGTGGGTCGCAGGATTTTCTATAGACAATCTGTCGCTGATGGCGCTGGCGGTAAGTGTGGGTTTCGTCGTCGATGATGCCATCGTAATGATCGAGAATGCATTTCGCTATCTCGAGCGCGGCGCATCGCCCTTGCGCGCCGCAATGCAGGGCGCGAAGCAGATCGGCTTTACCGTAGTGTCGATTTCGGTCTCGCTGATCGCCGCCTTCATCCCCCTTCTGTTTATGGGCGGGATTGTTGGACGCCTGTTCCGCGAATTCTCAGTAACGCTGGCTTTCGCCATCGCGATATCCACCGTGGTGTCACTGTCTGTCACCCCGATGATCTGCGCCTATTTCGTGCGTCAGCCACCGAGTCGCGACGCCACATGGCTCGACCGGCGTGTCGAAGGCATCCTGTCTCGCCTCTTACGCTTCTATGATCGCACTCTGTCTTTTGCTCTGGATCACCGTGGGCTGATGCTGATCGTGTTTGTAGCCACGATCGTGCTCACCATCGGCCTTTATATCAAGGTGCCGAAAGGTTACTTCCCGCAGGACGACACGGGGCTGATCTTCGGCGGCACGGAAGCCTCCACCGACATTTCATTCGGGGCCATGGAGCAGTTGCAGCAGAAGGCGATGGACGTTGTGCTCGCCGATCCGGCCGTGGCCGGCCTCGGCTCGTCGGTCGGTGCTTCCGGCTTTAATGCTTCGGTCAATCGCGGGCGACTGTTCATCAGTCTCAAGCCGCTCAACGAGCGCGGTAATGTCGGCACCCAGCAGGTGGTGAACCGCTTACGCAACAAGCTCAACCATATCCCGGGAATCCGCGTCTTCATGTTCCCGGCACAGGACCTCCGCGTCGGTGGCCGGCAAAGTGACTCGCAATATCAGTTCACGCTGTGGAGCGCCGACATCGAAGAGTTGCAGAAATGGGTCCCGCGTGCGCTTGACCGCGTGAAGCAGGTGCAAGGCGTTGTGGACGTCACCACCGATCGAGAGCAAGGCGGACTGCAGGCCAACGTCACGATTGACCGGGCGGCTGCGGCACGCTTCGGCGTGCGCGTGCAGGATATCGACAACGCGCTCAACAACGCGTTTTCGCAACGGCAGATCTCGACGATCTACGGGTCCCGCAACCAATATCGCGTGATTCTGGAAGTGGCCCGGCCCTATCAGCGCGATCCGACCGACCTCAGCCGCGTCTACGTCCCGGGCAAGGGCGACGCGCAGGTGCCCTTGTCGGCCGTGACAACGGTCGAACGTGGCATCGCGCCGCTCGTGGTCAACCACCAGGGACAGTTCCCGTCGGTAACGATCACCTACAATCTGGCGCCGAACACGTCGATCGAGGACGCCACCGGCGCGCTTGAGCAGGCGATCGCCGAAATGCACATTCCCGACACTATCCATGCCGACTTCGCCGGCGATGTACAGGCGTTCAAGCAGGCCGCCGGTGCACAACCATTGCTGCTGCTGGCGGCGCTGGTTGCGGTCTACATCGTGCTTGGCGTGCTGTACGAGAGCCTTGCACACCCCTTGACGATCATTTCGACACTGCCCTCGGCGGGCCTCGGTGCTTTGCTCGCCCTGGAAATATCGGGGACCGAACTATCGGTCATCGCTTTCATCGGCATCATTCTCCTCATCGGCATCGTGAAGAAGAACGGGATCATGATGGTAGACTTTGCGCTCGACGGCGAGCGCAGGCTCGGCCTCACGCCGCAGCGCGCGATTCACGACGCCTGCCTCGAACGCTTCCGGCCAATCCTGATGACCACACTCGCTTCCATGCTTGGCGCGGTTCCGCTGGTGATCGCAATTGGTCCCGGCTCGGAACTGCGGCGCCCGCTCGGAATCACGATCATCGGCGGGTTGCTCGTCTCGCAGGTGCTGACACTCTACACGACACCGGTCATCTATCTGCTGCTCGATCGGCTGCATCGAAGGCTCGGTGGCGCAAACTTCAGCTTTATCCGCCGCCGCGGCCAGCCACTTGAGCCGGCGGAGTAGCAACACAACAGTCGGGTCGCCGCTAAACCCCCAAATACCGATGCTGGATGTCGGGTGCGGCCGCGAGTTCCTGCGACGATCCCTTCCACACGACGCGCCCGCGCTCGATGAGAAAGTGGCGGTCCGCGACACCCAGAAGTGCTCCGACATTCTTGTCGATCACCAGGATCGACAGGCCCGACGCCTTCAGGCTGGCCAGGCAGCGCCAGATTTCAGCGCGGATGAGAGGCGCGAGGCCTTCGGTCGCCTCGTCGAGGATGAGAAGCCGCGGGTTGGTCATCAGTGCCCGTCCTATGGCCAGCATCTGCTGCTCACCACCGGAGAGCTGGTTGCCCATGCTTCCCTCGCGTTCCGCAAGCCTGGGAAACAGTCCATAGACCCTTGCGAGCGTCCAATCCTCGCCGTTACGGCTGACGGCGGTCGCCAACAGGTTCTCTCGCACCGAAAGGTTAGGGAAAATCTGGCGGCCCTCGGGCACGAGGCCAATGCCCCGCTGCGCCACCTGGTATGACGCAAGGCCGCGAATCTGCTCACCCATGAACCGGATTGCGCCTGCGCGCGCCGGCGTGAGCCCCATGATCGACCGCACGGTGGTGGTTTTACCCATGCCATTGCGGCCCATCAGGGTCACCATCTCGCCGGGTGCGATTGCAAGCGAAATTCCGAACAGCACCTGGCTGAGGCCATAGCAGGTTTCAACGCCGTCGAGCGCAAGCACAGATTCAGCCATGGACGGCCTCTTGCTCCCCAAGATAGGCGTCACGCACCTGGGCGTTGTTGCGAATGTCATGAGGTTTGCCCGACGCGATCACGCGGCCGTAGACCAGAACAGTGATGCGGTCGGCAAGCGCGAAAACCGCCTCCATGTCGTGTTCGACCAGAAGAATTGTCAGCCCCTTCTTCATGTCGCGCAGCATGGCCACCATGCGCGCCGACTCTTCCGGGCCGAGGCCGGCCATCGGTTCGTCGAGCAGCAGCATGCGCGGCGTCGATGCCAAAGCCATGGCGAGTTCAAGCAAGCGATGCTCGCCGTGACTGAGCGCGGATGCCGGCAAATTCGCGCGGGCGCCCAGGCCCACCCGTTCAAGCGCCGCACGCGCGGGATCGCGCAGTTCCGCTTCGCTGCGCGCATTGCGCCAGAACCGGAACGAGTGGCCGGCATGGGCTTGCACGGCGAGCGAAACATTGTCGAGGACCGTAAGGTCTGGAAACAGGGACGTAATCTGAAACGAACGCGCCAGCCCCAGAAGACTGCGCGCGTGCATCGGAAGCGCGGTAATATCATTGCCGGCGAACTGTATGCGTCCGAAATCGGGTGCGAGTTGCCCGCTGAGTTGCGCGATCAATGTGGTCTTGCCGGCACCATTAGGGCCTATCACTGCGTGCAATTCACCTTCAGGAATAGCAAAATCCAGGTCATCGGTGGCGACGATACCACCGAAGCGCTTGGCGAGATCTTCCACCCGCAGCAGGTCAGCCATGGCGCACCTTGCCGAGCAGACCATCGATGCCGCCGCGCGCGAAAAGCACGACGAGCAACAACAACGGCCCCAGGATGATTTGCCAATATTCGGTAATTCCGGACAGCACTTCCTCCAGCACCAGCAGCGCGACCGCGCCAAACACAGGCCCGATGATGGAACCCATGCCGCCGAGCACGACCATGATGATGAGATCGCCGGAACGCGTCCAATACATCATTGCCGGACTTACAAAATCCGTGTGATTGGCAAGCAGCGCGCCTGCCAAACCGCACAGCGTGCCTGAAATGACGAAACAAACGAGCTTGTATCGATAGGTCGGGAATCCGATCGCACGCATGCGTGTATCGTTCGAACGTGAGCCCTGGATGACCAATCCGAAACGCGAATTGACAATCCGCCAGACCAGATAGATCGATGCGTAGAGCAAGGCCACGCAAAGATAATAGAACTGCACCTTGTTCGACAGATTCAGTGGTTCGAAAAACTGGCTGCGCTTGTAGATGGTGAGGCCGTCATCTCCGCCGTAACGCGCCAGGCCCGCGACGACGTAATAGGCCATTTGCGCAAAGGCCAAGGTAATCATGATGAAATAAACGCCGCGCGTGCGCAGGCTGAGCGCGCCGATCACCAACGCGAACACGGCCGATGCTGCAAGCGCGACGGGCCACTGGACGAAACCTGTGAAAATCCCTTCATGTGCCAGCATTCCGACGGCGTAACCGCCAATTCCAAGATAGGCGGCATGCCCGAAGCTCATCATGCCGCCGTAGCCGAGAATCAGATTGAGGCTAACCGCCGCGAGCGCCAGAATTACAATGCGGGTGAAGAGCGTGAGCACGAAAGGACTGCCGGTGACTTCGACGTAGACGGGGAGCAGGACCAACGCGAGCAACAGCGCCGCAGTCGCTATATTACGGACGGAAAGCCAGCCAGCTCATTTGCCGCTCGCAGAAAACAGGCCTTCCGGCTTCACCACGAGCACGATGGCCATCAGCAGATAGATCAGCATGGACGAAAGCGCCGGTGCGGCCGTTGCGGCGACCTCTTTGCTGAATGCTATGCGCAGTAAATCCGGGAAAAAAGCGCGCCCGAGCGTATCTATGAAGCCGACGAGAATTGCAGCCACCAGCGCGCCTCGTATAGAGCCTATGCCTCCGATAACGGTGATGACGAAGGCAAGGATCAGAATGTTCTCGCCCATACCGATCTGCACGGTCAGGATCGGCGCCTGCATCAGACCCGCAAGGCCTGCGAGCGCCGCACCGAGTCCGAACACAAGTGTGTAAAGGAGCTTGATATTGACTCCGAGCGCGCCGACCATTTCGCGGTTGCTGGCGCCGGCGCGGATCAACATGCCAATGCGCGTTCGCATCACGAGTACGTAGAGAAATATCGCGACAGCGAGCGACACCACGATGATCGAGAGCTTGTAAGCGGAGTAGTCGACGCCGGGAAGAATTCGAACTGACGTATTGAGCCACGACGGTAGAGGCAAGGTCAGGCCTTCCGGCCCCCAGATCAACCGCACCAGCTCATCGAAAAAAAGGATCAGGCCAAAGGTCCCAAGCACGTGATCGAGATGATCGCGGCCGTAAAGTCTGCGCATCGCGACCACCTCCACGACCATGCCGACCATAAGCGTCGCGCCAAGCGCCAGGATCGCGCCGAGCACGAAGCTGCCCGTCCAGGCCGCGAAGGTGGCGGCGAAGTAGGCACCGAGCATGTAGAGGGAGCCGTGCGCCGAGATTCACCAGGTCCATGATCCCGAATACCAGCGTCAATCCGGCCGCCAGCAAAAACAGCAGGAGGCCGAACTGTAACCCGTTCAGGCATTGCTCGATGAAGAGGGTCATGATTGTCCGCGATCGTGCCCATGTCCAAGACGCTCGGGCCTCGCCCTCGCTCCTCAGGATGAGGCTGAGCGCATCAAAGAACAAGACGGCAGAAACGCGTGGCGCTTCTGCCGTCCATCATGCGCCAGAACTGGATCACTTCATTGGACACTTGGTATGGAAAGCGTCCTGATTGTCCTTGACGATGGTGGCAACGGTCTTGAGCACGTAGTCACCCTTGGCGTCCTTCACCACATCCTGAAGGTAAAAATCCTGGATCGGAATGTGGTTGTTGCCGAACTTGAACTTACCGCGCACGGACTTGAAGTTGGCCTTTTCCAGCGCTTTCTGTACTGCCACCTTGTCGGACAAATTCCCTTTGGTGGCGGCAACTGCCGAAGCAATCAGGTTGGCTGCATCATAGGATTGCGCGCCATAGAATGACGGCCGTTTCCCAGGATATTTCTTCATGTAGTCGGCGACGAACTTCTTGTTTGTTTCATTCGGCAGATCATTCACCCATTCCTGCGCGCCCGGCACGCCCAGTGCCAGGTCCTTCTGCAGCGGAAACGAAAGTTCGTCGATGGTGAAGGCGGTGTACAGCGGGATTTTGCCTTTTAATCCCGCCTGCGCATATTGGGTCAGGAATTGCACGCCCGCCCGTCCCGGGTAGAAGACGAAGATCGCGTCCGGATTGGCGGCTTTCGCCTTCGCAAGCTCCGCGGAGAAATCAAGTTGCGACGGCCAGGTAGTGAGATCCTCGCCCGACGATCTTGCCCTTGAAGGTTGCCGCCACGCCCGCCAGCATGTCCTTGCCGGCGGCATAGTTCGGCCCGATCAGGAACACCGACTTCACGCCCTTCTGGTTCATGTACATGACCGATCGCCTGCGGCGTCTGGTCGTTTTGCCACGACGTCGAAAACACGGTCGGCGAACACAACTCGCCGGCAACCTGGGACGGTCCGGCATTGGCGATCACCAGGAATGTTTTGGAGTCGACGATCGGCTTTAAAGAAGCGAGCAGCACGTTCGACCAGATGTAACCCGCGATAAAATCCACCTTGTCGGACTCGATAAGCTTTTCGGTCTTCTGCTTGCCGACTTCGGGCTTGAAGCCGTCGTCTTCGTAAATCACCTCGACAGGCAGGCCGCCCATTTTTCGGCCCATGTGGTCGAGCGCGAGCTCGAACGAATTGCGCATGTCCTCGCCGATGACCGCAACGGGACCGCTGAAGGTGCTGACGAAGCCGATCTTGATCGTTTTTTGCTGGGCCGCGACAGGGCCTGCTGCGAGCAGCAGCGCGGCGCTCGCGGCCAAAAGAGCTTTACGCATATGTTTCCTCCCCAGGGGCCATTCGGCCCTGTTCCTTAAGGTAGTCTAATGTACCGGCGGACGCGCCAAAAGGTCTATCGGGACGGCTGATCGGCCGGCCAAACTCCGGATATGACGCTCTGGAGCCGCCCGTTGACCGCCGCGGCGGCACACTTGCAGTCTAGCCTGCCCGGTTCCGGCAGAACCCGCAGGAACTATATTTCAAGGAGCTGCACTCGTTGTCCAAGGTGCTCGAAAAGACCTATGACGGCATCATCATCGGCGCGGGGCATCATGGGCTGATCCTCGGCAGCTACCTTGCGCGTGCCGGGCTGAGCATCCTTTTGGTGGAAAGGCGGCTGACCTACGGCGGAGGTCTGTGCACGCGCGAAGTGACGCTGCCCGGCTTCTACCACAATCTTCACTCCATCAATCACTTCCACATCAGCGAGACGCCCATGGTTCAGGGATTTGGGCCTTGGCGAACGCGTGAGCTACATCACGCCGCGATATGAATTCGGCCAGGCACATCGTGACGGAACCGCACTGGTGCTCGGCCGCGAGCTGGAGGAGTCGGTCGCCAATATCGCGCGCTTCTCGAAGAAAGATGCCGCGACATTTCGCGAATGGAATCGCAAGGCGGAAAAAATAACGGCGGAAATTTTTCTGCCGGAACGCTACGCTGAACCTTTGCCGCAGGCAGAACGCGAGGCATTGCTGTCGCGCACTTCGCTCGGCCGGGAATTCCTCGAAGTATCCGGTCGGCAACCGCTCGATGTCGTGCGCGAGCTATTCGAAAACGAGCATGTGCGGCTGCTCTTCCTTTTCAAGGTCTCGCTCTTTGGCACATGGCTTGTCGATACGATGTCGAAGACCTCTCCGATGGGCTCGGTAATTCGCGCCTTCGATCTTGAGAGCGGTTACCAGCTTTGCCAAGGCGGCTCGTTCAATCTTGCGCGCGGCCTCATGGAAACTTTCATTGCATCGGGCGGGACATTCCAGCCGCAAGTCAATATCGACCACATCATTATCGAAAACGGACACGCCGCCGGCATTGAGCTCGCGGACGGCCGGACGATACGCGCGAAGCAATTTGTTGCTTCCACGCTGGACGTCCACCAGACATTCGAAAACCTCATAGGACGTGAGCAGCTGCCGGCTGCCTTTCTCAAAAAACTCGACGATTTTCAGTACACTGCTTGGAGCCTGTTCGGACTGCACCTTGCGCTCAACGAGAGTCCGCGTTTCGCCGCGGAAACATTCGATCCCAATATCAATCGTTCGCTGAAATGGAGCATCGGCGCCGAGACCATGGAAGATCTCTTTTCGGCGCATCAGGACGTGCAGGCTGGCCGCGTTCCGAAAACCGTACAGTTCGGCTCGGGACCGTTGAGCTTGCTCGACCCGACACAGGCGCCGCCGGGAAAGCACACGACATATTGCTGGCATGTCATGCCGCTTGATCCCGACCTTGGCGGCCGGAGTTATGAAAGCTTCAAGCAGGAATTTTCCGACCGGATCGTCGAGGTATTCGCCCGCTACTGTCCAAATATGACGGCGAAAAATATTCTAGGCCGCTATATCTATACCGGCCGGGAATATGTGCAGGAGATGATCAACATGCGCGGCGGCGATATTTTCATGGGCGCTTTCAACGCCGAACAGGTCATGTACAATCACTTCGGTTACCGGTCGCCGATCCCGAACTTGTATAATGCGGGATCCGCGGGCCATCCCGGCGGCGCGATTTCGGGCGGCGCCGGGTACATCACCGCCGGCATCATCGCAAACGAGTTGGGATTGAAGCCGTGGTGGAAGCCATGGGATGCCCGGGCTGCACTGGAATTGCTGCCGCAACTTGAACGGGGCGCGGCATGAAAACCTGTCGACGGACGGCGACATGCCTGAGCTAGAAAATATCGTCTTTCCTGGCCTCAAGGACCGTGTCGTCATCATTACCGGTGCAGGGCAAGGAATCGGGAGGGTGTTCGCAAAATCATTTGCCATGGCGGGAGCACGCGCCGTCATCGCTGAACTCAATGAAACAAAGGCCGCCGCTGTGTCCGAGGAGATCATGAAGGCCGGCGGCCAGGCGCTGGCCGTGACGACCGATGTCGCCGATCCGGCATCGATCGAGGAAATGATCGAAGTGGTCGAAGACGAATACGGGCAAATCGACGTGCTGATCAACAATGCGGGGATTTTCTCGACGCTGGAGATGCGTCCATTTGATCAAATACCGCTGGACGAATGGGAGCGGGTACTTCGCGTCAATCTGACTGGGCCGTTTCTCTGCGCGCGCGCGGTCCTTCCAGCGATGCGGCGCGCCAAATGGGGCCGGATCATCAACGTCGCCTCCGGCGCGGTCCGTCTTGGGCGACCGAATTACCTGCACTATATCGCGACAAAGGCCGCGCTCGCCGGGATGAGCCTTTCGATGGCGCGCGAACTCGGCGCAGATGGCATCACCGTGAATGCCATTCTGCCGGGCGCGACCTTCACCGAGATCGAGCGCAAGACAGTCACGCCCGCACAGAAGGAACGCATCATTGCCATGCAGTGCGTGCCGCGCGCGGAAGTTCCGGAAGACCTTGTCGGTGCCGTCCTGTTCCTGGCTTCGGAGGCTTCCGCCTTCGTCACCGGGCAAAGCATCAATCTGGATGGCGGAGCGACCGGATCATGAACACAATACCCAGTGTTGCCGTCATTGCGCCGGGCAATATGGGCGCCGGCATCGGACGCCGTCTGGGCGAAAACAAGGTTACGGTGCTGACGTCTCTCACCGGCCGCAGCGAATCAAGCGCAAAACGCGCGCGGGACGCTGGCATGCAGGCGGTCGATGACCGCACCTTGGCGGAGGCCGACTATCTTTTGTCGATCGTACCACCCGGTAGCGCATTTGACCTCGCAAGTCGGCTCGCGCCTTTGCTTACGGCCGCCAACAAGAAGCCCACCTATGTTGAATGCAATGCGGTGAGTCCGCCGACGATGCTGAAGATTGCGGATGTCATTGCAGGAACAGGTTGCGCTTTTGTCGGCGCAGGCATCATTGGCCCCCCGCCGAAACCAGGCAGCGCCAATACGAAAATTTATGCATCAGGTCCGGCGGCCAAGGAGTTCGCCAGATTGAACCAGTATGGCCTGATCGTCAGGGTTCTTGATGGCCCGCCTACCGCTGCCTCGGCGCTAAAGATGTCCTATGCCGGCATTACCAAGGGGTTCACCGCGCTCGGCGCAGCGATGATGCTCGCCGCCATCCGCGGCGGGTCGGGTCAGGCACTTAAGGCCGAGCTCGCGGAAAGCCGGCCCGACCTGCTCGGTTATTTGACGCGCCAAGTGCCGGATATGTATGGCAAGGCCTATCGGTGGGTGGCTGAACTCGACGAAATCGCGAACTTTATCGGACACGATCACCCGGAACACGCAATGCTCTCGGCAGCTGCACGGCTTTACGAACGTATTGCCAAAGATGTTGAGGCACAAAAGCAGGAAGTCGGAGATCTTGACCGGTTTCTCGAAAAATCATGAAAACCGAATCCCCCATTCTCGTCGATCAGCGCACCGGCTACCGCGTCATTACCTTGAATCGGCCCGACAAACTCAATGCATTCAATGACCCGATGCATGCGGCGTTGCGTGAGGCGATTGCAAATGCAGAGGCCGACAGCACTTGCCGCGCACTGCTCGTCACCGGCGCGGGCCGTGGGTTCTGTGCCGGTCAGGATCTCAGCGACCGCCTGCTCAAGCCGGGTGAAGCACCGATACCGCGCAATTCGCTGGAACAGTATTACAATCCGCTCGTGCGGAAACTTCGCGCCCTGCCCTTTCCCGTGATTGCCGCGGTTAACGGCATTGCGGCGGGTGCCGGGGCCAACATCGCGCTCGCCTGCGACATCGTACTCGCGGCACGCTCGGCAAGCTTCGTCCAGTCGTTTGCCCGTGTCGGCCTCATTCCGGATTCCGGCGGCACCTGGATCTTGCCGCGGCTCGTCGGCGCAGCCCGCGCGCGGGGTCTGGCGTTGCTGGCCGAGCCCATTTCCGCCGAAAAAGCCGAGCAATGGGGCCTGATCTGGAAATGCGTGGACGACGCGGCGCTCTCCGGCGAGGCGCAGAAAATGTGCGAGCACTTTGCCGCGGCTCCGACGCAGGGATTGGCACTCACAAAGCGGGCGTTCAATAAATCGGCGGGCAACACGCTCGATGCCCAGCTCGATCTCGAGCGCGACCTGCAGCGCATCGCGCATCTGACGCCCGACTATGCGGAGGGCGTGCGCGCATTTATCGAAAAGCGAAAAGCCGACTTTACCGGCCGGAAGACCTGATGAAATGAAAAGCAAACAACCGTTGCGAGTTGGCCTTGCCGGACTTGGTGCCGTCGGCCTCGAGGTGGCCAAGCGGCTCATCGCCGGCGTATCCGGGCTGACGCTCACTGCGGTTGCCGTGCGCGATGTCGAGAAGGCACGGCGAGCTCTGCCGCAGGTCGGGGACACCATACCGGTACGCAAGGCGACCGCGCTTGCCGACGATTGCGACGTGGTGGTTGAATGTCTGCCTCCGGCGCTATTTCGTGAGGTCGCTATCAGCGCCATCGACAAAGGCCGCATTTTCATGCCGCTCTCGGTCGCACAACTGCTGGAAAACGGAGACCTGATCGAGCGCGCCAAGAAAAACGGCGCGCGCATCCTGGTGCCGACAGGTGCGCTCATCGGGCTCGATGCGGTGCGCGCCGCAGCGGAGGGCACGATTCATTCGGTCAAAATGGTAACGCGCAAGCCACCGGCGGGCCTGGAAGGCGCGCCTTATCTGCGCGAGCACGGAATTTCAGTCAGTGGCCTGCGAGAACCGCTCAAAGTATTCGACGGCAATGCTCGCGAGGGCGCGCGCGGGTTTCCTACCAATGTCAACGTGGCGGCGGCCTTGAGCCTTGCCGGGGTCGGGCCTGACCGCACCCAACTTGAGATTTGGGCCGACCCTGCCGTCACCCGGAATACGCATACGATATCGGTCGATGCCGATACTGCCCGCTTTACGATGACCATCGAAAATATACCGTCGGAAAATCCGCGCACCGGGAAAAGCGTTGCTCCCTCCACAATTGCCGCATTGCGCGGCCTCGTGTCGGAACTCAAAGTCGGAACATGATCGTTACGCGGCTCACCCGGCAATTTAACATTCGCCACCCGATCCTGTGCGCTCCGATGGGCATGATCACCGGCGGCAAGCTCGCGGCTGCGGTGACCAATGCAGGTGGAACTCGGAATTCTTGGCGGCGGATATGCCGGCACCGTCGGCAATGAACCGGACCTCAAGCTGGAATATCGCGCCGCCGGCAATGTGCCGATCGGCGTCGGGTTCATCACCTGGGCAGTGCAAAGGGTCCCGGAGGTGGTGGACTGGGCGATTTCATGCAGGCCCGCCTGCCTGTTTCTGTCTTTCGGCGACCCGATGCCATTCGCGCGCAAGGCCCACGATGCCAAGATTCCGGTGATTTGCCAGGCGCAGGCCATGCGCCACGTCGAGGAGGCACTGAGCGCGGGAGCAATGGCGATCGTTGCGCAGGGCGCCGAAGCAGGCGGTCACGGAGGCCGCCGCGCGACGCTGTCTTTCGTGCCAGAAGTAAAGGATCATCTCGAAAAGCACGCCCCTGAGGTTTTGCTGCTCGCGGCCGGCGGCATCGGAGATGGCCGCGGCCTGGCCGCGAGCCTGATGCTCGGCGCCGACGGAGTTCTGGTCGGGACCCGTTTCTGGGCGTCCACCGAAGCCCTCACTCCGCCGGAGATGATTACGCGTGCCATCGCCGCGAATGGTGACCAGACCGTACGCACGGCCGCCATCGACCATCTGCGCGGCGTCCCGTGGCCCGAGCAATTTTCTTTCCGGGTGATGAAAAACCGTATCACCGACGAATGGGCCGACCGCGAAACTGAAACGCGAAAGCAGTTCGGGCTGTTGAAACAGCAATACGCCGAGGCGCGCCAACGCGGGGATCTGGAAATCCTGCCGACGGTCGCCGGCCAAGCGATCGGCCTCATCAATGATTGCCTGCCCGCCGCCGAGATCGTCGCATCGATGATGGATCAAGCGGAAGCCGCGCTGAAATCAGGCGCCACGCTGGTGCGCTAGGGGAGCCTGCGGAAAGCACTGACGCGTTTGACAATCCGGAAACGCGCCTTATCGTTTGCGCACAAATAATTATGCTCTCTGCGCCGGAAAGTGCACCGCATGAAGTCCGCGCCGTTCGTCCGATACCTGCCAAAAACCGTCGATGAAGCGCTTAGGATTCTTGCCGAAGTCGCACCGCAGGATGGCCGAGTTCTCGCCGGCGGGCAGAGCCTCGTTCCAATCATGGCGTTTCGTCTCGCCAAGCCCGCGCATCTCGTCGATATCAATGAGGTGGCCGGCCTCGACAAGGTGACGAACGACGGCAAAATCCTTTCCATCGGCGCGCGTGTGCGCCATGCCGCGTTTCATAAGCCCGTCGTCGACAATCCTCTTGGCGGGCTGCTGAGCACGGTCGCGCATAATATCGCGCACTATCCAATTCGCATGCGCGGCACATTTTGTGGAAGCCTGGCACATGCCGATCCGGCGTCGGAATGGTGTCTGACGGCCGCAACACTCGACGCCACCTTGGTGGCCAGGAGCATGCGGGGTGAGCGGCTCATTGCAGCGGAGAATTTTTTTGCGGGCATCATGTCAACGGCACTTGCCGAAGACGAGTTGCTCATTGAAGTACGGCTGCCGCTGCTCTCGAGTGACACCAAATACGGGTTCAACGAATTCAGCCGGCGCGCCGGCGATTTCGCCATGGCGGCATCGCTTGCCACGTATCGGTTGCAGGGCGGCAAGATTGTCGACTCCCGCATTGGTGTCGGAGGCGCCGAGGCGTCTCCACGCCGCATCGCGAACGCTGAAACGGCCATCAATGGTCAAACGCCCGGCGACAAAGCATTTCGAGCTGCCGCCGAAGCCGCCGCCGATGCGATCGACCCGCTCGAGGATCATCAGACCAATGCTGACTACCGGCGCGATCTGGTGCGTGCGGTCGTTCGCCGCGCGCTGGAGAGCAGTGCGCCATGAGCACGCACGGTACCAAAGGCACTGGCATGACGTGGGTCGGGCGGGCTATTCGCCGCCTTGAAGATCCCGCGCTGATCACAGGGCAAGGCCGCTTTACCGGAGATCTTTCCGCTGTTCATTGGGTGCGATTCGTCCGCAGCCCCGTCGCCTCGGGGAAACTGGCAAAGATTTCCGCACCGGACGGAACGACGGTGATTACCGCAGCCGATCTCACGGGCGTGAAGAAAATCACGCCCATGTTGCACAAATTCAACTACAGGCCGATCGGACAGCCGATCCTTGCCGACGGCGTCGTGCGCTTTGTCGGTGAACCGATCGCAGCGGTCGTCGCCACCAGCGAGGAAACCGCGGAAGACATCGCCGACCAGGTCGAGTTCACGATTGACGAGACACCTGCTGTCGCCGATGGCCGTGCGGCGCTAAAGGCCGGCGCGCCACTTGTGCATGCCGAAGTTCCGGCAAACGTCATCCTTGAAGGCAAGTTCAAGACCCCTGATTTCGACGCGACGTGGAAAGGTGCGGCCAAGACCGTGACTATCGAGGCGCGCTCCCGCCGACAAAATGCAACGCCGATTGAACCGCGTGGCGGCCACGCCGCCTACGACCCGGCAACCGGGCGCGTCACTCTGACTTGCACGACGCAGATGCCTCATCTCACGCGTACGGCGATCTGCGACATAATTGGTTTTCCGGAATCCGACTTGCGCGTGATCGCACCCGATGTTGGCGGCGGCTTCGGCCAGAAGATGTCACTTCCCGGAGAATACGTCGTGCTGGTCTGGCTGGCCCGCCGCTTGAGGAGTTCAGTGGCCTGGACGGAGGATCGCCGCGAGAACCTGATCGCCGGATATCATTCGCGCGACCAGCACATCATGCTTGAGGGCGCCTTCGACAAAGACGCCAGGCTCCTTGCGCTCAATGCCGACATCATCTCCAACATCGGCGCCTATTCGTGCTTCCCAACGACCTGCGGCGTCGAGCCGCTCATGGCGATGGCTGAAATGCCCGGACCATACGATGTGCAGCAGTATCAGTGCCTGGCGCGCGGCGTCATCACCAATACCTGCACGATGGCGCCTTATCGCGGTGTCTCAAGACCCGTCATCACATTCACGCTCGAACGGCTCATGGACAAGGCGGCGCGCGCCTTTGCGCTCGACCCGGTGGACATTCGCCGGCGCAATCTGATCGACAAGTTCCCGTACAGGTCGGCAATGGGCCTCGAATACGACGAGGCGACCTACAAAGAGACGCTGGAAATGGCCGTAAAAGCCGTCAATTTGCCCGCCTTTCGCAAGCGCCAGAAGGATGGCCGCGCGCAGGGACGCCATCTTGGCATCGGGTTCGCGACATTTTCGGAGCGGACTGGCTACGGCAGCCCTGCGTTTGCGGCGCGCGGCATGGAAATCACGCCGGGCTGGGAAACCGTAATCGTGACCGTCGACCCGTCGGGCTTTGTCGAAGTCCGGATCGGTTCATCGCCGCACGGCCAGGGCCTGCGCACCACGCTTGCGCAGATCGTAGCCGACGAAATCGGACTCACGCCCGACATGATCAAGGTAATTCATGGCGATACCGATCGTGCGCCCTACGGTTGGGGCACATTCGCAAGCCGCTCGCTCGTGATCTCCGGCGGCGCCACACTGATCGCAGCGCGAAAGGTTCGTACGAAATTGATCAAGATGGCGAGCCATCTGCTTGAGGCTGCGCCGGACGATATCGTTCTCGCCGACGGGGTGGCGAAGGTCGCGGGCACGGACAAGACCATCCCGGTCGCAAAGCTCGCGCGCGAGGCCTATACGCAAACACACCGATTCAAGGGCGAGATTGAGCCCGGACTGACTGAAACGGGACACTACGATCCACCGGGCACGTTCTCCAATGCATGTCACGCGGCCATCGTCGATGTTGATGTCGAGACCGGCAACGTGAAGGTCGAGAAATTCGTGGTTGCGGAAGACGCCGGCCGCATCATCAATCCGATGATTGCCGACGGTCAGGTGCATGGCGGCATCGCGCAGGGCATCGGCAATGCGCTGCTCGAGGAAATCATCTATGATGAAAACGGTGGAATATTGACGGCTACGCTTGCCGACTATTTGCCGCCAACCGCCCACGAAATCCCGCCGATCGAGCTGCATCACATCGAAACGCCGAGCCAAAATTCGATCACGAAGGCAAAGGGTCTTGGCGAAGGCGGTGCCATCGGCGCGCCGGCGGCAGTGATCAATGCCATTAATGATGCGCTCTCGCCATTCGGCGTGGAAATCGACGAGATGCCTGCAACACCGCAGCGCATCCGTGCAGCGTTACGCAATGCGGAGAAGGCCGCATGAACGAAAGGTTGGCAGTCACGCTCAATATCAACGGCCGCGATCACGCCATAGCAGTCGAAGCACGCCGCACGCTGGCCGACGCCATTCGTGAGGATTGCGGACAGACCGGAACGCATATCGGCTGCGAGCACGGCATCTGCGGCGCATGCACCGTGATCGTTGACGGAGAGCCCGTCCGCTCATGCCTGATGTTTGCAGTACAGGCCGACGGCAAAAAGGTCCGCACCGTCGAAGGTCTCGCCGACGGCGACAAATTACACCCGATGCAACAGGCTTTCATGGACAACCACGGCCTGCAGTGCGGATTTTGCACGCCGGGCTTTCTGATGCTGGCCGTCGGTGTGCTCGAGCGCGAACGCGACATCAGCGACGAAGACCTGATGGATGTGCTTGCGTCCAATCTTTGCCGCTGCACCGGCTATCAGAACATCATCAAGGCTGTTCGTGCAGCGGCGAAAGAGATGCGTAAAGGATGAGCGGCATCGCTCATGGCAACGAAACAGAAATTCGTCGGCCGCTCTGTCCCGCGCATTGAGGACCGCCCTCTCCTCACCGGGCAAGGCCGCTATGCTGCGGATATTTCATTTCCCGGCCAGTGGCACATGCGCATTGTCCGTTCGCCGGTCGCGCACGGCATTATAGGGGCTATCGACACGAGGGTTGCACTTGCCTTGCCTGGCGTTCATGCGGTTTGGACGCACAATGAGGTCGCCGACCTTCCGCCGATCGGTTTTCGGCTAACGGGGCTGGTCGCGCTTGAACCTTATCGCCAGACCGTGCTGGCAAAACGCTACGTACGCTATGTCGGAGAGCCAGTCGCGGCCGTATTCGCGGCCGACGCTTATCTTGCGGAAGACGCGGCTGAACTCGTCGATCTCGATATTGAACCGCTCCCCGTCGTCCTCGATGCCTTCGCGGCGCCGGGTCCATTCGACGAGGAACGCAATACCGAAGCCTCGATAATCGAGAAGTCATCCGGTGATATCGACGCGGCATTTCGTGCAGCGGAGATGGTCGTGGAGCTTGATCTTGCGATCGGGCGACACAGCGGCGTGCCGCTGGAAACGCGCGGAGCCATCGCGCGTTACGATGAACCCAATGACGTGCTGGAAATGCATGGCGCCGCCAAGGTGCCGCACTGGAATCGGGACCGGCTCGCGCTCATGTTCGGCCGCGAGCCCGGCAAGGTACAGCTCTATGAAGGCCATGTCGGCGGCGGCTTCGGCATACGTGGCGAAATGTATCCCGAGGACGTGCTGGTCTGCGCCGCCGCACTGAAATTCAAAAAACCGATAAAGTGGATCGAGGATCGGCGCGAACACCTGGTCGCCGCCAATCATTCGCGCCAGCAGCGCCACAAGGTCAGGGCCGCGATCGACGCCGACGGGCATATCCTCGGCATCGACAATGAATTCTTCCACGATAACGGCGCCTATATGCGCACGCATGCAGCGACGGTTCCCGATCTTGCCGCCGCGATGCTGCCCGGCCCCTATCGCGTGCCCGCTTATCGCGCCAAAGGCCATATCAGGCTTACAAACAAGACGCCGTGCGGCACCTATCGCTCACCCGGCCGGTACGAAACGACCTTTGTGCGCGAACGCCTCATCGACGCCATTGCGGCCAAGACCGGCATTGACGCGATCGAAATCCGGCGCCGCAACCTCATCGACAAGAGTGCGATGCCGTACAGCCTCGGCTTCGGAACGCTCGGCACCGATATCATTTACGACTCCGGCGACTATGCCCGGCTGATGGAGAAGCTCCTCGCCGCCGCCGACTGGCGTGCGATGCGGCAAGAGACCGCTCGCCGCCGCGCCAATGGCGAGTGGGTCGGTGCCGGTTTCGCCATGTTCGTCGAAAAAAGCGGGTTAGGCCCTTTTGACAAAGTCCGCATCGAGGTGACGGCAGCAGGCACCATCGAGTTGATTACTGGCGTCGCCTCGATCGGACAGGGCGTGGAAACGGTGCTGGCACAGATCTGCGGCGAAACGCTGGGGATCGACTATGCCTGCGTGAAAGTGGTGCATGGCCAGACCGACCGCATCGACCGAGGCATGGGGGCGTTTGCCTCACGTGTCACTGTCATGTGTGGCGAGGCCACGCGTCTTGCGGCCGTGAAGCTGCGCGATGCGATTTTGGCGTCCGCGGCGCAATTGATGCAGACGTCCGCCGACAGGCTCGACATCATCGACGGCGAAGTTGTGCGCACAGGCGGACCGGGCCCTTCAATGAGCCTCAGCGAGCTCGCCGCTACGCCTGGCGTGCTCAGCGCTGAAGCCGAGTTCAAGTCGAGCCACATGGTTTACCCCTATGGGGCACACGTGGTGCAGCTGAAGCTTGATCGTGAAACCGGCGCGGCCGCGATCGAGCGTTACCTCGTGGCTTACGACGTCGGCAGAGCCGTCAACCCGATGCTCGTGGAGGGCCAGATCCTCGGTGGTGTCGCACAGGGTCTCGGTGGCGCGCTGTTCGAGGAATTTACCTATGCAGAAAGCGGTGATCCGCTTTCGGTGACGTTCGCCGACTATCTGATGCCGACAGCGCATGAGATGCCGTTTGTCGAAACTTTCGTCAGCGAGGACGCGCCAAGCCCGCTCAACCCATTTGGTTTCAAGGGCGCCGGAGAAGGCGGAATTACGCCAGTCGGCGCGGCTATCGCCTCGGCGATCGATGACGCGCTCCAATGCCCAGGCGCCGTCACACAGCTGCCGATCACGCCGCAGCGGCTGAAGGCGATCTTGCGGAATCTGGCAAGGCCATAAGCCGCCGGCGATATCAGCATTGACAATGCCGGACCCGCCGACACACCCTTGCAGAATAATTGGCGTATTCAGCCGCAAACGCGCCACATGGCGATCCTGCCATGCAAGGCGCAATGTCACGGGGAGGTCTCAATGTCAGGTAAGCGTCTATCAACGCTGCACTGTTTCGTGTTTGGCGCCGCACTCGCATTGGCGTCCACCGCGGCATCCGCCCAGAACCGGCAATTTTCATTCGCCTATGACCAGCCTAAATCCAGCGGATACGGCGTCGGCGCGGAAATGTTCGACAAGAAGTTGCGGGAACTGAGCAAGGGAACGCTGTCGATCAATCAATACCCAAGCGCGCAGCTCGGCTCGGAAGCACAAACGATGCAGAAGGTGCAGACCGGCGACATCGATTTCGTCCTGCTGTCGACGGCCAACGCCTCAACAGCTCAACCGGAATCCGGCGTGTTCTCGATCCACTTCATCTTCCGCGATGAAAACCATGCCATCAAGGCGCTCGGCGATCCGAAGGTGATCGCGGCGATGAAGGAACTCTATGCCGCCAAGATCACCGGCGCGCATATGCTTGGGCTCGGCTCGCAAGGCTTGAGGCATATGTACGGAAAGAAGCCGATCGAGAAGGTCGCCGATCTTAAAGGCGTCAAGATGCGCGTGCAGGCGACGGTCACCGAAGACGCGACGTTTCCGGCTTATGGCGCACAGGTCGTGCACATGGCTTTCGGCGAGGTTTACACAGCCTTGCAGACAGGTGTCGCCGACATGGCCGAGAATGGCATCAACAACTATCTCATCAACAAGCACTACGAGCCCGCGCCCGTCCTTTCGCTGACCGAACATGAAGCGAACAATGCAGCGCTTTTCGTGAGCGACAAGGTATGGAAGAGCCTGACGGACGAACAGAAAAAATGGGTCCAGGCGGCCGCCGATGAAGTCAGCCAGAATGAACCGACCGTCGCCTTCAAACTCGAGCACGACGCCCTGGCCAAGCTCGAAAAGATGGGTGTCAAGGTCGTGAAGAATGTGGACAAGAGCGGCTTTGCGCAGATCAGCAAGCCGATCCAGGACAAGCTTGCGTCAGATCTCGGCCCCCACGCGGTTAAAGTTCTCGAGCTCGTGCGCAACGTAAAATAAACCGCTATCGCTCGAATGCGGAGAGCCCGTCGGCTCTCCGCCTTTTGCGTGCACTGCAAGCTTCCGGAATCGGACGATGCGCTTCGACGGGCTGGTCTTGAAGGAGCAGCGCCATTTGAAATGGCGCGCGCTCGATCCAATCGAAAATCTGCTGATGATTCTTTGCGGAATCGCCATCACAGCATTCAGCGTGCTGGTGCTGTGCGACATCGTCACGCGCGGCATCGGCCATCCGTGGCTGTGGCTGCAGGAAACGACGATGGACTTCTTTCTCTATGGAGTCTTCACGGGTGTGGCCGCTGCCACGCGGCGGAATGATCATCTCTATCTTGCGGTACTGGCGGAATTGATGACGGGCAACAGGCGCCTGTTTTTCGAGATTTTCAACCGGTTCGTGGTCCTGTGCGTCGCCGTCTGCATGATCTATTTCGGTTACCTGAACGTACTGGACGGTTTCAAGAGCCTGCGCATGCCATCGATGACCCCGATGGCTTATCTCTACATCGTTATTCCGGTTTGTGGCGCGCTCGTGGCCCTGTTCACCATCGAGCAAATCGTCAATGGCTGGCGCAACGGATTCCCTGACATTCCGGTCGACGAGCGGAGGAAGTCTCTGTGATGTCGAACGGCACGCTCATTATCCTGATGGGAATCCTGTTCCTGTTTTTCGGCTATATGGGCGTGCCCGTCGCCTTTGCGCTGATTGCCTCGGTGCTTCTGATTACGGCATTCACGCCCGTGAGCCTTGCATCAATGATCGCGCAGCTCTTCAACGGCGTCGACGTTGAAGCGCTGATGGCGGTGCCGTTCTTTCTTCTGGTCGGCGATCTGATGACGTCGGCGAACGTAACGGTCCGCATGATCACGCTCTCGCAAACGATGGTCGGCCATTTTCGCGGCGGCCTCGCACAGGTCGTGACCATTTTCAGCATGTTTTTTGCCGGTATTTCGGGCTCTTCTGCCGCTGACGTCGCGGTGCTCACACGCACGCTGGCGCCGGAAATGGGTCGCGAAGGCTATGACAAGGCATTCACCGCAGCGCTGATTGCCTCGGCATCCACGATGGCAAACCTAATTCCACCCAGCATCATGGCGGTCGTCTACGGCGCGACCGGAAATGTCTCGATCGGCGGGCTGTTTCTCGGAGGCGTCGTGCCAGGCATCCTTGTGGGCATTGGGCTGATGATCTACAGCCATCTTTTCGGCCCCGTCGGTGTGAGGCGCAAGCGCGCGACATTCGGCGAGTTTACAACGGCGAGCAAGCGGGCAGCCGTGCCGCTGATGATTCCCATCATCATCATGGGCGGCATCTTGACCGGTCAATTCACTCCGACCGAAGCCGGCGTGATCGCCGTGGCCTATATCGTGTTCGTCGCAATCCCGCTGCTCAATATACGGCACATTGCTAAATTGCCGCGCGACATGGCGCTGACCGGATTATTGTATTCGATACCGCTCATCACAATCGGCGCGGCTTCGGTTTTTGGCTGGATGCTTGCCTACCTGCGCGGACCGGCGATGGTGTCGGACTGGATTGCTACCGCTGCCGGAGGCGACCCGGGCAAGATCATGCTGCTGCTTGTTGCGCTGTTTGTGATTGTCGGCGATTTCATCGACGCAATTCCGGCAATCATCATATTTATGCCGATCATCATCGATCTGACCAAAAATGCCGACATAAACCCCGTGCACATGGGCGTGGTCATTATCGTTACGCTCGCTTTCGGGCTGATCACGCCACCCTACGGACTGGCACTCCTGATGGCATCGAAATTCGTCGGAATTAAATTCTCAAGGGCGATGATCGCGTCGTTTCCGATCTACGTCGTGTTCTTTGCGGCCATCGCATTCTGCATTTATTTTCCCGACGTTGTGCTTTGGCTGCCGAAAACGCTCCTGCCGCAATCGGTCGGATGTTTCCAGAATCCGAACGGCCCGGGCTACATCTGCCCATAGGTGTCCGCCATGCCGCCGATCGAAAGCGCTGTCGTTCCCAAACTCAAGGCGCCCGCGGGCACCTGCGACACCCATATGCACATTTACGATCGCAAATACCCGAAGGCGCCGACCGCGAAATTCGTGCCGCCGGACGCGCCAATTTCCGCCTATCGCAGGATGTGCGCTCGCCTCGGCATCGAGCGCACGGTCGTCGTGCAACCTTCAACCTATGGCAAGGACAATCGCTGCACACTCGAAGCTGTCGCCGCGATGGGGCCGAACACCCGCTGCATTGTTGTTGTCGACGAGACGGCGTCAGATGCGGAACTCGACCGGCTGACCAGGCTTGGCGCCCGCGGCATCCGCTTCTTCATGTTGCCGGGCGCGCCGCTGCCCTGGGAAATTCTCGAAACGATGTCGGCGCGCGTGGCGCCGTTTGGCTGGCATATCCAGCTGCAACTCGATGGCCGCGATCTGCCCGAGCGCGAGGGTCTGCTCAAACGGCTGGCCAGCACGCTCGTGATCGATCACGTCGGGAAATTCCTCGAACCGGTGCCGCTTGATCACCCCGGATTTCGCACGCTCCAGGATTTGGTCAACGCGGGCCGGACCTGGGTCAAATTGTCGGCGCCTTACGAAGTCTCCAAGGTGGGGCCGCCGAACTACGACGATGTTGGCAGGCTCGCGAAGGAACTGGCCAAGGCAGCGCCCGAACGCATGCTCTGGGCCACCAACTGGCCGCATCCGACACCAAGCGCTCCGGTTCCTGATGATGCCTGGATGCTCGATATGCTGCTTGACTGGATTCCGGACACGGCCGCGCGCCACAAGGCGCTGGTCGAAAATCCTGCGCAGGTCTACGGATTCTGAGTATCAGGCCGGAAAGCGCGCTTTGTAGCCCTTTGCAGTCCCTTCGACATGGCCAGCAAATGGGAGACCGACATGACCCGGAAAAACCAGTGCGCCGGTTGAAGCGCAATAGTCGAGCACCTTTCGCCGGCTGACGCGCGCCTGGGCGGCGTCGGAATTTTTCGGGAAGTTCCAGTCCGGATAATATACCTGAAGAAGATGATGCCAGACGTCGCCGATGAAGACCGCGCGCTGGCCTTTGCTTTCCAGCTTGAAAAACACATGACCCGGCGAATGCCCGGGCGCGGAATCGATTTCAATGAAGTCGTTGAGGCGATGGGGCCCGCCGCTCACCAGATCGGCTTTCCCATGTTCGAGAATCGGAACGACGCATTCCCGGAATGTCCCAAGCTCTGCCGGGCCCTCCTTGGGATCGCCGTCGATTTTCGTGAAATAGTCGACGTCGGGCTTTGAAAAGACATACCGCGCATTTGGGAATGTCGGCACCCATTTCCCGTCGCGCTGTCGCGTGTTCCACCCGACGTGGTCGTGATGCAGATGCGTGCACATCACGAGGTCGATTTCCTCCGGCCGCGCACCGGCGGCCGCAAGCCGATCGAGATAAGGTTCATTGAGCATGTGCCAGAACGGCCGGCCGGGCTTGACCTTGTTGTTGCCGCAGCAGGAGTTGATCAGGATTTTCTTGCCGCCGGCCTGCAGCAGCCAGCTATGGACGGATAATATGATCTTGCCGGTCTCGGCCTCATAGTGGTGCGGTGCCAGCCACGATTGATGCTCGGCGAGATGAGCGTCGGCGAAGTCCGGAAAAATATCCCGCAGCAGATAGCCCGGAAGATTGGTTTCCTCGACACGCGTGATGGTGGCCTGGCCAACGGTGAACACCTGCATCTCCGCCTGCGACGAAGTTTCAGGACAGTTGGCGCAACAGCTTGGCGACAACCCGTTGCTCTTCCGCGGTCAGCGGCATCAGCGTCGCGGCGGTAATTTCGGCGGCGACGCGCATTGCGGCTTCTGTTACTTGCCGCCCACGTTCCGTAAGCGTGACGGCCCGGCGCCTGCGGTCTTTCGGGTCGCTCAGCGCCGTCACGAAATTGCGCAGGTGCAGGCGGTCGACAACCCCTTTGATGGTCGCCGCATCAAGAAAGATCAGCCGGCCCAGATGATTCTGCGAGCATGGCCCGACCTCGTGGAGCTTCGCGAGCGCGGCGAACTGCGTTTGCGTAAGCCCTTCGATCATGCGCGACATAAAGATCGAGGTATGCCGCTGCATGGCCACACGCATGAGAAAACCGACCTGCTCGTCGAGGGCATATCGCGCTTGCTCGGGGGCTTCGGGCTGGGTCGTCACAACCTTCAGTTTTTCGCGCGGCATTGTTTTCATGCTCTTTCTGTCCGTCTGGTCCCGCTATCCTATACCGTCAGATAGGTCCTTTGCACCTCCAGGTTGCCGTCGAGCTCGGCAACCGACCCCTGCCAGTGGATCTGGCCCTTTTCCAGCACATAGACCCGGTCCGACACGAGTCGCGCGAAATGCATATTCTGTTCCGACAGCAGAATCGACAGGCCCTGTTTCTTCAAGGCCAGGATCGTATGCGCCATCTGCTCGACGATCAGCGGCGCCACGCCTTCGGAAGGCTCATCAAGCAGCACCAGCAACGGATTGCCCATCAGCGTACGCGCCACTGTGAGCATCTGCTGCTCGCCTCCGCTCATGCGCCCACCGAGGCGCCCCTGCATTTCGGCCAGATTTGGGAATAGCGTGAACAGCTGGTCCGGCGTCCACGACGGAGCAGGCTTTCCGTCAGCGAACTTACGCGGCGGCTGGCGGCCGACATCGAGGTTTTCCATGACCGTGAGGTCAACGAAGATCCGGCGATCCTCGGGCGTGAAACCTAGACCGCGACGTGCAATTTCGAATGGCTTGCGGTGTGAGATATCTTCGCCGTTGAAGCGCACAATTCCCTCGCGGCGCGAAATGAGGCCCATGATGGTTTTCATCGTGGTGGATTTTCCGGCACCGTTGCGTCCCATCAACGCGACCACTTCGCCCCGCCGGATTTCGAAACTCAGGTCGTAGAGGATTTGGGCGGCGCCATACCATGCGCTCAAGCTATCGACGGTAAGCATCGGCTCGCTCACGACGGCGCTCCTGAGCCGAATGTCTTGCCTGTGCCGAAATAGACTTCGCGCACCTGCGGATGATCCCGGATGGTTGCCGCGACTCCATCGGCGATCAGCCGCCCGCGCGCCAGCACGATGATTCGGTCGGCGAATGCGAACACGACATCCATCGAATGCTCGGTGAACAACACCGAAATCCTGCGTTCCACTACCAGCCGCTTGACCAATGCAATCAGATCGTTGCGCTCCCGCGGCGCCATGCCGGCGGTCGGCTCATCCATCAGCAGCAGGCGCGGTTCGTTGGCGAGCGCAATCGCCAGTTCGATGCGCTTGATATCGCCATAGGCGAGCTCGCGGCTTGGCCGATCCGCCGCGTCATGCATGCCGACCTGCGCCAGCAGCTCGAATGCGCGAGCGCGATGCAGTTCGGCTGCAGCCTGCCAAAGGCCGAACGTCTGGCGGCCGTGCGAAATCAGCGCCATCTGGACATTTTCGATGACCGTCATCGAGCTGAAGGTTGCGGCAACCTGAAATGTCCGGCCGATGCCGAGACGCCAGACGGCGCGCGGCTCAAGGCCCGCGATATTGCGGTCCTCGAACAGGATCTCGCCGGAATCCGGCAGAAGCTGCCCATTGATCATGTTGAAACAGGTGGATTTGCCCGCCCCGTTCGGGCCGATCATGGCGAGAAACTCGCCCGGCGCAATTTCAAAGCTCACATCACTGACCGCGCGAACGCCGCCGAATGCCTTTGACAGGGAGCGTACGGCAAGGACGCTCATGACTTTGCTCCCGCCCTTCGCCACAGCGATGCAAATGCGCCGGCAATACCCTGCGGGAAAGCCAGCACCAGCATCAGAATGATAATGCCGAGCAGAGCCCGCCAATACTCGGTCTGCCGCATCACCGTATCCTGCAGGGTCGCAAAAACCGAAGCGCCGACGATCGGGCCGCTGAGTGTCTGGATGCCGCCGAGCAGCACCATGACGAGGCCGTCGATAGACCGGCCGACATGGATCGTCTCAGGCGATATCGAGCCCTTCGCGAACGCAAATAGCCCGCCGGCGACGCCACAGACGCAGCCGGCAATGGCAAAACCGAACCAATGCACGCGCTTCACATCGATTCCGATTGCCTCGGCGCGCAGTGCGGAGTCCCGGCCAGCGCGCATCGCATAGCCAAAGGGCGCAAACAGGAAACGGCGCAGCAGCAGGACGCCAGCCACGGCGAATCCCAAAGTGAGCAGGAAATAGACCCAGGCTTTGTCGAAAGGCGGCGGCGGCCAGACGCCGATGACGCCATTGGAGCCCCCTGTGAGCGCTTCCCACTGGAACACCAGGGCCCAGACGATCTGAGCGAAGGCAAGCGTGAGCATCGCGAGATAGACACCGGAAAGCCGTACCGCAAACCAACCGAACAGCAGCGCACCGGTAAGCGCGGCGACCGGCGCCGCGATCAGCGCCAGGCCCATCGGCACCGCCAGCCATTTCACCAGCAATGCCGCGCCATAGGCGCCAAGACCGAAATAAGCGGCGTGCCCGAACGAATGCATGCCGCCGGGCCCCATGATGAAATGCAACGACGTCGCAAAAATAATGGCGATCAGCACGTCGATGCCGAGGATGAGCAGATAAGGCGAACCCTGCGCGAGCAGCGGCAAGCACACCAACAAGAAAAGCACTGTCGCGCCAAGTGCCTTGAGCGCTGGAGTTGCCGGCCGAAGCGGATCTTCAGGTTCGGCAATCGAGCGCACCTGTGCCCGCTGGCGGCCGAGCAGGCCGTATGGACGAACGATCAGCACGATCGCCATCACCAGAAATTCGGCTACCAGTGTCAGTTTTGAGAAATTGACGGTAGTGAAACCGAAATCGACCGTACCGATCCCGATGCAGATTGCTTTCACTTCGGCAATAATCACCGCGGCAAGATAGGCGCCCGAGATCGAGCCCATGCCGCCCACCACAACGACCACGAAGGCGTCGCCGATTGCGACGAGGTCCGTCGCGAGATTTGCCGGTTCGCGCGCCACCTGCAATGCGCCACCAAAGCCAGCCAGTGCTGCGCCGACGGCGAACACCGACGTGAACAGCAGCGTCTGATTGACACCGAGCGCGCCCACCATTTCCCGATCTTGCGTCGCGGCGCGCACCAGCCGGCCAAATCGCGTGCGCGCGAGCGCAAAATGCAAGGCGAGCAGCACCAGTGGCCCGATCACGATCAGGAACAGATCGTAGCTCGGCAGCTGGCGACCCAGCACCTCGATCGATCCGCGCAGGCCCGGCGCGCGCGGGCCCAGCAGATCTTCCGGGCCCCATAGCCAAAGCGCGGCGTCGTTGATCACCAGCACCAGCGCGAATGTCGCGAGCAGCTGGAAAAGTTCGGGCGCACGATAAATCCGGCGCAGCAGCACGATCTCGATCAGCGCGCCAATCGCGCCGACGATGAAAGTGGTCGCGACGATGCCGCCCCAAAAGCCGAGGGCGCCGCCAATGCGCGTGGCAAACGAATAGGCAATGTAGGTCCCGAGCATATACAGGGACCCGTGCGCAATATTGATGATGCGCGAGACGCCAAAAATCAGCGACAGCCCGGCCGCGACGAAAAACAGCCCCGATGCGGTGGAAAACCCGTTGAGCGCCTGAAACAGGAATGCGCTGAAAGTCATGAAATCATCACCTCTCCCCGCGGTGCAGGGAGAGGTTAACTAAACACATGGCGGACGAAAACCGTTAGTCCGTCACAGGGCGCAGCTTCTTGACCTCGGCATCGCCGGGCAGCACCGAAGCGCCGTCGACATATTTGAAGTCGCTCATCGTGCCCTTGCCGCCCTCAAGCGCAATCTTGCCGACGAAACAGCCCATTGTCGCCTGATGGTCGTTGGCGCGGTACGTGAACGGCCCAAACGGGCTGTCCACCTTCAACCCCTTGAAAGCGGCAACCAGCTTGTCCGGCTCGGTCGATTTTGCCTTGGCAATGCCGGCAGCGAGGGACTTCATGGTCACATAGCCGACGACCGAGCCGAGCCGCGGGTAGTCGTTGTATTTCTTCTTGTACGCATTCACGAACGCGACGTGTTCCGGCGTCTTGATCTTGTCCCACGGATAGCCGGTGACGATCCAGCCGACCGGCGCCTCATCCTTGAGCGGATCGAGATATTCCGGTTCGCCCGAAAGCAGGCTGACCACAGTGCGATTCTTGAACACGCCGCGCGTATTTCCTTCGCGCACGAATTTGGCGAGATCTCCGCCGAACAGCACATTGAAGATGGCATCCGGCTTGGCGTCGTCAATCGCCTGCGCCACCGCGCCCGCGTCGATTTTGCCCAAGGGCGTCGCCTGTTCGGTGACGAATTCAACGTCCGGCTGCTTGGCCTTGATCAGCTGCTTGAACGCCGCCGCCGCGGCCTGACCATATTCAAAGTTCGGATAGACCAGCGCCCAGCGCTTCTTCTTGGCGGCAACGGTTGCCGGCATCAGCATCGCCACCTGCTCCCAGGTCGAGGCACGCAACCGGAATGTATATTTATTGCCGTTCTCCCAGGTGATCTTGTCGGTGAGCGGTTCAGCGGCGAGGAAAAATACTTTCTTTTGCCCGGCGAAATTCGTGACGGCGAGGCCGACATTCGAAAGGAACGTGCCCGAAATCACGCTGACGCCCTCGCGGGTCACCAATTCCTCTGCCGCACGCACCGCCTCGCCGGGGTTGGCGCCATCGTCGCGCGAGATCACTTCCAGTTTCTTGCCGAGCACGCCGCCTTTGGCATTGATCTCTTCGATCGCCATTTCCCAGCCCTTCTTGTAAGGGTCAAGGAACGCCGGTTGTGACTTATAACTGTTGAGTTCGCCGATCTTGATCGTCTGCTGCGCCGATACCTGCAGCGAGATAACCGGCGGCGATTCCACCGGCAAGCGCGAGCGTGAAAAGGTGACGCATTGGTCCCATGGCTGAAGCTCCCTGCGTGACGGCCGGCCACGGTGTTTGACGCGCCGCCGCTAATATCAACGTCCTGTTGCCTCCGGCGAGGCGAGCTTGTTTGTGTGCAAATAGTCCGACCGGCGGCCCGACCTTGTCAAGCGAAGGCTGCCGCGGATTTGGGACCATTTACCCCTTCGGTCTGTCGCGGAAGCGGTCCATCAGCGCCTTGTCTTGACCGCCGTCGACCTCGATCATGGTGCCATTGACCATTTCCATGAGCGGCGAAGCGAGCATGGTGACAAGGTTCGCCACCTCGTCGACTTCGGCGATACGGCCCATCGGGATCGATGCGGGCGCAAGCTTGTCTGCTTCTTCGTAGGAGAGCTTCATGTCGCGCGACATGGCTTTGACCAGCCCTGCCCAGCGTTCGGTGCGCACCGGACCGGGATTGACCGCAACGAAGCTGATGCCGTTCCTTCCGTACTGCCCGGCAAGCGAAACCGTCAGATTTTGCCCGGCCGCATTTGCAGCGCCGGGACAGATTTCCCAGTAGGACGGCTTCACGCCGTCATTGCCGATCAGATTCACGACGCGGCCGCCGCCTTGCTTCACCATGATCGGCAGCACATAGCGCAGGCAGCGGACATAGCCCATGAACTTGAGCTGGAGCCCCTTCTCCCAGTCATCCTCGGTGAGATGCTCGATAACGCCGCCGGCCGCCGAGCCCGCATTGTTGACCATGATGTCGACGCGTCCGAGAGCCTTGTGGCCCTGCTCGATGAAGTTTTTCGCGTCCTTGTCCTGGCGAAGGTCGGCCGTGATGGCGACGATCTTGCGTCCGGTTGCCTTGGCGATTTCAGCGGCCGCTGCTTCAAGGGGTTCCTTGCGGCGTGCGCACATCGCGACATCGACGCCTTCTTTGGCCAATGCCAGTGCGATGCCCTTGCCGATGCCTTCGCTGCCGCCGGTGACCAGCGCCGTCTTGCCTTGAAGCTTGAGGTCCATCGCTCTCTCCCGAAGTTCTAGTGTGGTTTGTGCGCGAGCCAACGGCCGGCTTCGGCCGCCGCAAACAGATCGGCGAGCGCCGCATTGAAAGCGGCCGGTTCTTCCGTCGGAATATTGTGGCCGGAACGCGGGATCACGAGCAGCCCGGCCGTCGGCGCCGTGCGCTTGAGATAGACGCTGCCGTCAATGCAGAGCTCATCTTCATCGCCGACGATGACGAGCAGCGGGACGGAGAATTTCTTGAGCGACGCCTCCATCTCCCACAGCGTCGGCCGCTTGAGCTGAAGATTGAGCATCGTGTGGGCGTGGCCTTCCGCGGAATGCTCCGAAAGCATGCGGGCGAATTCGGCATAGCCGCGCGGATCCTTGTTCTTTTGCGCCTGACGCATCGGCGCATCGGCATATTTCGCTGCCGCCGCCTTGATCCCCTCCGCCGCAAACATTTTCCCGGTTTCCGCGGCGAGCGCCTTCATTTCCTCGCGTTTTTTCACGTCCGGCGTTGAACCCCACCCGCAGCCCGCCGCAACGACCGAAATGCAGCGCGCCGGCGCATGGATGCCGACATGCAACGCGGTGTAGGCGCCCATGGAATGGCCGACGACATGTGCCCGGTCGATCTTGAGTGCATCCATCAGCGCGACGACATCGTCGCGGGCGATATCCTGGCTGTATTTCGCGCCGTCGGATGGTACATCGGAGGGCGGATAACCCCGCTGGCTGTAGGTAACGCAGCGATGCGCGCGTGAAAAAAAGCGCATCTGCATCTCCCAGGTGCGGTAATCGCCGGCATATTCATGCACGAAGATCACCGGGATGCCCTGCCCGGACTCTTCGTAATAGAGGCGCGTCCCGTCCCGCGCGCTGATATGCGGCATCACGACCTCCGGCGATCTGGGTCCGATTATTTGCACGCAAATAAAACCGGAGTAAAGTCGCGCTCGCCTTCGCGCCACGCGACGCGCAAGATCGCGGGCTCGAACGACCACGAGGGGGAACGGTTTATGCTCTATTTGTCTCGACGCGGCCTCGCCGCGATCGTCGCTGCTGTTACCATTGCGATATTGGGAATGGCGGCGCTTCCGGCGCATGCGCAGCAAAAACCGGTCATCAAGGTCTCCAGCCTGACGCTGCCGGTGTTCAATCCGCTGGTCTGGAACATCATGAAGGCGCGCGGTATCGATGCCAAGCACGGCTTCGAGCTCGACGCCAGGGCTTACCCTTCGATTTCAGCCTTTTATGCGGCATTCGCGACCGGCGAGACCGATGTACTGATCGGCGGCCCGACAATTCTGCAAAAACTCTATCAGGAAGGCGTGCCGGTGCGCATCATCGCGACCGGCTTCACGCTCGCCGATCTCGTGATCTTTGCGAAGGACGAAAAGATCAAGTCGCTCGCCGATCTCAAGGGCAAGCAACTCGCCATCGACATGGGCGGATCGCAATTCCAGGTGACCAAGATCTATGCCAGTGCCAAGGGCATCGACCTCGGCAAGGACATCATCACGGTGAACGCCAATTTCGCGGTTGCGCGCGCGCAGCTCGAGGCCGGCCGCGTTGACGCCGCGCTGGTAATCGAACCGCTCGCCAGCATCAGCGCCAAGCAACATCCCGACTGGCATGTTGTCTTCAACGGTGCGCAGGGCTGGAAAGAGATCACCGGCGGCGACGGTTGGGAAATCGTCACCGCGATGCGCGCCGACGCCATCGCAAAAAACCCGAAGGCGCCGCAGATGCTGATCGCCGCCCTTCAGGATGTCGCCGACGTCATGCACAAGGAAACCGCCGCCGGCGACAAGATCGCCAATGAAACGCTCAAGCTGCCGCCCGGCATTTTGACGGCCGCGGTCGAAAGCAAGCGGCTGCAGATGATCATCAAGCCGGCATGGGAACCGGCGACCCGCAAGTCCATCACCGACATCATGGAACGCGCAGTGAAGGCCGGCTTCTACGAAAAGATGCCCGATGAGAAGATCATCTATGCCCCTTGAGCGCGTCAGCGCGGCTACACGATGACCCAGGAGTATCGAGAGTCTGTTCCGGCCCTGATTTTTCCGCGGCAGACTCTCGTCTCCCTTCTCGTCTTCGCTCTCGTATGGGAGGCGCTGTCGCATCTCGCGCCGGCGCTGGGCATTCCGCCGTTCGCAATTCCCAGCCTGCTGCGGATCGCGAAGGCGATCACCACCATCACGCCGCTCGATATCGCCGTCACGCTTGCGCGCGTCATCGGCGCTCTGATCACGTCCTTCGTGCTCGGGATCCTGCTCGCGATGGCGATGTACCGCTCGAACGCGCTGGACAAATACCTGCACCCGATGATCCGCATTCTCATGGCGGTTCCGGTCGTGTCATGGATCCTGTTCGCGGTGCTGTGGTTTCCCGGCGTCGAATTCCGCATCGGCTTCGTGCTGGTCGTCGTTTGCGGACCGGTTTTCCTGGTCGATACGCTCGATGCCATGCGCTCGGTGCCGCGTGAATTGCGGCAAATGATGCGGTCGTTCCGGCCGACGACACTGCAGTTCTTCGTCAAGCTGATGTTGCCGGCGATCGTGCCCACGATCTTCACGAGCTGGAAGGTCAATATCAGCCTCGCCATCCGTGTCGTCACCATCGCCGAGCTGGTCGGCGCCGTGACCGGCATCGGACATCAATTGTCGGTCGCGCAGGAATTGTTCTCCGTTGCCGACGTGTTTGCCTGGACGATCGTTCTGGTGGCCCTCTTGTTCCTGCTCGAAGCCATCGTGGCCAAGGTTGAAATGCGGCTGCTGCGGTGGCGCGCATGAAAGCGGGCACGAGCGGACCGCCGCCAATCAACGTCGCGGGCCTGCGCAAGATTTTCCGGCAAGCCACCACCGGGCAAGCCGTGATCGCGATCGACCGGCTCGACCTGACCATTGCGCCGCGCGAAGTCGTGGCGATCGTCGGCCAGACCGGTTGCGGCAAGTCCACGTTCTTCGACCTGATGATCGGCCTCGAAGCGCCGACGGAAGGCGCCATCCGCATCGGCGACAAGAGCCCGCACACCGACTTTGACCATTTCCGCGGCCGCATCGCGACCGTGTTCCAGCAGGATCGCCTGCTGCCGTGGCGTTCGGCGCTCGATAATGCGCGGCTGCCGCTCGAGCTGATCGGGCTTCCCGAGGAAGAGCAGCGCACGCGCGCGTTGACCTGGCTCAACCGGCTTGGCCTCGGCCAGTTCACCAATGCCTACCCACACGAATTATCGGGCGGCATGCGCCAGCGCGTCGCCATCGCGCGCGCCTTCTCGGTACAGCCCGATATTCTGCTGGCTGACGAAGCCTTCGGTCATCTCGACGAAGTCACGGCGGCTGAGCTACGCGAAACATTCCTCGCACTGGCGCGCGAATGCGGATCGACTGCGATCCTGATCACGCATCAACTGGAAGAGGCGATCAGCGTCGGCGACCGTATCGTGGTGTTCGGCAAGTCGGCCAAGCTCCTGGCCGACATCCATGTCGCGCATTGGCCGAAAACGAAACACGCGTTGCTCCGCGAGGTGATTCAGTCGACTTTGCAGAGCAACGCGCCGGATCCAAGGCTGGACGATCCGCAATCCGTAAATTCCGTTAGTTCCGCAGGATCGCCTTCGCCGCGTCGCCAACCGCCTGGACGTTATCGTCAACGTCAAGGAAACACACGATCCGGCACGGGCATCCTTCGAGGCCTTCATAACGCCAGGGAAAAGCGCCGATCACGCAGCGCTTGCCGAGCATCATCTCGATATCGCCGCCGAGATTTTCCGCATGCAGCAACCCTTCCTGGAACGCCCAATTATGGAACGGAAACACGTCGGCTGAAACTTTCCGGCCGGATTTCTTGTGCGTGTATTCGAACGTTCCGAAAAATTCGCCCGGCGTCTTGCCGTGTTTTTTCGTGAATTCTTCGGCGAGATCGGGCCGCATGTAGCGAATGGAAGTGTTCATCGCGTGATCGCAGGACCCCGTATCCATGCCCCACCACTTTATTTTCTTCTTCAGCATCCAATGCAGCGTGTCGAGATTCGGGCCGGGATGATAGCAGAAGTAGCGAACCAGATCCTGCTGTGGCTGCCCTTCGTAGTGTTTGTGCCAGCCAGTGTGCAAAATGAGGATATCGCCCTCGCGAATGTCGGCGCCGGCGCTCTCGATGATCTCCGGCGTGATCACCGCCCAGTCCTTCATGTGTTTTGAAATGTCGACGACCACGCCGCGATTGACCAGATAGTCGAGCGGCAGATGCGCCATGTCGCCCTTGTTGTTGTCGGTTGCGTGCATGGCACCGTCAAAATGCGTGCCGACATGCAAGGCGGTATCTATGCGCTGCGCGACGATGCGGACTGTCTGAAGATTTTGTGCGTAATACATCTTGTTGCCGGCATAGCCGACCCAGCCGGGCGTATGCACATTCATGACGTGGGAGAGATCGACGATTTTCATTGTCCATTCCTGACCGATGAGACGACGCGGGACTCCATCACAACAAGCCGCGCAACGCCAGATGCGCACCGAGGATCAATAGCCCGACGTAGAAACACAACCGGAAGGTTTCGGGCTTTACACGGCTGCGCACCGACTGACCGAGTGCCATTCCGGCGAGTGCAACGGCGAGCGCCAGCAGCGACGGCCATGCGACCGATGCGTGTATCTCCCCTGCATAGACAAGCGCCAGCGCAAGCGTGACGGTCGAGACCGAGAATGAAAGGCCCAGTGCCTGCACCATCCGGTCGCGGTCAAACTGGAGCAATTGAACGTACGGCGTGCCCGGCATGACAAATACGCCCGTCGCGACCGTAATCGAGCCGGTCACCGTCCCGATCAGCAATCCGAGCCAGATTTCCGCGCGCGGCGGCACGACGAAATGCACTTTGACGAGCCCCAGCGCCGCATAGATTGCGAGCGCCAGTCCCAGCCAGATCGTGGCCCGGCCGCTGTCGTCGTGCGGCAGCAGCACCGCCCCAAGAACGGTGCCGATACCGATGCCCACGAGCATCGGCCACAATCGCCGCGCGAGCGAGAGGACCTCACCTCCAGCCGCAGCCTGCCAGACATTGGTGACCAGCGACGGCACCACCAGGATCGCCGCCGCCTGAGACGGCGCCATCAAGAGCCCAAGCAGCCCGATCGAAACAGTCGGCAGACCAAGCCCAACCACGCCTTTGACGAAGCCGGCCACCAGGAATGCGCCCGCCGTTGCGACGAGAATTGCGGATGATTCCACACGTGCGTCCTTCCGTGCGACGCAGCAGACCATGCGCGATGCGAAGCGACCCGACAATGCGCATGGCTGCAACCCTGCTTGCAACTTTCGCGAAGCCCGTTTCGTTGCCGTGCCCCACGGATCGGTGCCATAATTACCGCGAGACAGGGAATGAGCCATGCCCGAAGTGTTCGTCGCAAAAGCCACGCAATTTCCGGACGGTGAGCGCCGGATCGTCAGCCATGCAGGCGGCGAAATCGGCGTGTTCCACTGGCAGGGGAATTTCTACGCTTATGAGAACCTGTGTGTGCATCAGGGCGGCCCAGCCTGCGAAGGCATCATTATGCACAAGGTCGAAGACGTGATTGGCTCCGACCGCAGCTGGCTCGGGCAGAAATTTTCAGGCGACCAAATCCATTTCGTCTGCCCCTGGCACGGTTACGAATACAACCTCAAGACGGGCGAATGCGCCGCCGACAAAAGCCTGAAACTGAAAAGCTTCGACGTCGTCCGGCGCGGAGAGGACATTTATGTCGTCGCAAACTGAAACGAGCGAACGGCCGGGCGTGCGGCCAAAAGATCCCAGCGATGGCGATATCCAGCAGATGCTGGCCCAGGCCGTGCGGCTTTACGCCGAGCGAGCGGCCGAGCGTGACGGCACCCTGCCCGCTTTCGAATCCGATGCGGTGACCGCAACCGAGGTGATGGTGACTGTCACCGCCATGCTCAAGGCAGTAAATCTTCAGGTGTTCGAGCTCGGCATGTGGCAGGCGTGGAGCGGACGGTAGATGATCGATGCACTTCAATCTGTCATTCCGGGGCGCGAGTGCAGCGAGCGAACCCGGAATCAAGATACGAGCATCATGATGACGATTTCTGGATTTCGGGTTCCGGCCTTCGGCCGACCCCGGAATGACAAGGAGCAGTAATGGACCTTCCGCTCTCCGATTTCCGCCGCATGGAAGTCGAGGAATTCGACACCACAAAGCTGCTGGCGCATGCCGCAAAGCAGGCGACAGAGCGCGGTTACAAGAATTTCCCGATCGTCGACGTGGATTCACACCACTACGAAAGTGAGTTCGATCGGCGAAATACTTGAATACATGGACGATCCGGTGCTGCAACAGCTTGCACGTAGCGCGCGCCAGGCCAGCGCAAAAAGTGTCGGCATGCTGCCCGCCGGCGTTGGCTATCAGGACATGGGCGGCCGCGTGATGCGTTACGCGGTGCGCGGGATGGAAAAAACCGAAGCAGGCGTGCACCGCGACATCGCACTGACGCGCCGCTGGATGGACGCGATCGGCATCGACGTCGCAGTGATGTTTCCAACCCCGATGCTGCAGCTCGGCCTGCATCCGCAGATCGAGGTCGAGGTCGCGCTGGCGCGCGCCTATAACCGCTGGCTCATCGAACGCGTGCTGGCGCATGAGCCGCGCATCCGTTCGATGCTCTATCTTCCGTTCAACGACGCCGAGGCCGCGTACCGGACCGTGCAGGAGTTTGGTGCGGCAAACGGAGTTGTCGGCTTCATGGTGACTTCGGCGCGGTATCGCCCGGTGCATCACAATTCCTACATGAAGACCTATGCCTTGCTCGAGGAAATGAACCTGCCTCTCGCATTCCACGCCGGCTATAACTGGAACGACCAGACGGTCGGCATGATGAACCGCTTCATCTCGGTGCATGCGCTCGGTTTCGTGTTCTACAACATGGTGCATCTCGCTAACTGGATCACCAACGGTCTGTCCGAGCGGTTTGCGAAGCTAAAGGTGCTTTGGGTGGAAAGCGGGCTCGCCTGGGTACCGTTCATGATGCAGCGCTTCGACAACGAGTACATGATGCGGTCGTCCGAGGCGCCATCGCTGAAGAAGAAGCCCAGCGAATACATGCGCGACATGTATTTCTCATCGCAACCGATGGAAATGACCGACATGGCGGCGCTGGAACAGACTTTTCGCATGATTAACGCCGAAACCCAGCTGCTTTATTCTTCGGATTATCCGCATTGGGATTTCGACCTGCCGTCGACCATCTACGATCTGCCGTTCCTAGATGAGCGGGCCAAGCGTAACATTCTTGGCGGCAATGCTATGAAGGTGTTCAATCTCAAGCTGCCGGCGCAGAAGCTGGCCCGCGTGGCATAAGAAAAGCCGGTTCGAAGAGGATCCAAGGGAGGAAATATGCGCAGGTTTTTGCTGTTGATTTCCGGCCATTCTGTTTACGTCGAACGCGTACGCGCAGAATGCAGCAGCCGATTATCCGAACAAACCGATCAGAATCATCGTTTGCGTGCCCGCCGGAGGTGGTGTCGATACGGTCACACGCATCGTCGCCGAAGGTCTTCACCAGAAGCTCGGCCAGCCCGTCGTCGTCGAGAATCGCGCGGGCGCCGGCGGCAATATCGGAGCCGAAGCGGTATTTACGGCTGAACCGGACGGCTACACGCTGCTCGCCGCGCAACCGGCACCGCTTACGGTCAATCCGCTGCTGTACCGGAAGATGAATTTCGACCCGACAAAATTCGAGCCGGTGACGATCATGACATCCATCGCCAACGTGCTGCTGGTGCGTCCGGATTTCCCGGCGAAGACCGCGAAGGATTTCATCGCCTATGTGAAGGCGAACCCCGGCAAGGTGAACTATGCCTCGCAGGGCATCGGCACGACCTCACATCTGACTGCTGCTTTATTCGGGCGCGTGGTGGGCGCGAAACTTGTCCACGTGCCCTACAAGGGTACCGCGCCGGCGCTCACCGATATCATCGCCAGCCATGTCGATTTCATCTTCATGGAACTTGCGTCGGCAATCAAACTGCACCAGGCCGGCAAGGCGCGCATTCTCGCCGTCGCGACGAGCAAACGTATTCCCAATCTGCCGGATATTCCGACACTCAATGAGGCCGGCGTGAAAGGTTTCGAATCCGGTACCTGGAATGCAATCGTTGCGCCACCGAAGACGCCGCCCGCCATCGTCGCGAAGCTGAGCAAGGCGGTCAACGAGGTGCTGCAGAGTCCGATGGCGCAGGATCACTTCAGCAAGATCAACCTGCACGCGGCAGGCGGTTCGCCGGCCGAAGCTGCGGCCTTCATCAAGAAAGAAACCGTGACCTGGGGCGGCGTGATCAAGGACGCCCATGTCGAGCCGCATTGACGGGGATGGTTGCGATTACCCGTCGCCGGTTGCCCGACCGTGAAAACGTGGATGCCCGGCCTAAAGTCGGGCATGACGCTGAGTAGTTGGCAGCCGCCTCTCTTCCGTCATTGCCGGGCATGACGAATGAGAGGCAGTGCCTTTCACGGATGAAGTCCGCGATGGCCACGCGCCGCAGCCGCCACGCTCGCGCGCGTCGCTGCCGTTCAGCCCATCTTGCGGATTTGGATTTACTGCGCCGTCGCCTGCCGCAAAGGGACTTTCTTTACGGACGCCACGTCGTCGAAGGCGAGTTTACGATGGCGCAATGCAGGCCGGGTTGTTCCGAAGCGCAGTCAAGAACGCCCGCAACCAGCAAGACCGGCAGAAAAATGAAAAGCACCGTACCGAGCAGCACGCCGGCAAAACGAAGCTTTACGACCGACTGACGTCCACGCCCACGCATAACAGCCCCCACTCACGAGCCACAGGATACATCAATTTGCTTTTGGCGACATCTGGCTAAGCCTGTCGCGACAATTTCGGCGTTGGCAGCAGCCGCGTTTGCCCCCGCGGCCTCTTCGATGGACCCTCGGTGGCCCTAACACGCTGCAATGACGGCAAAATCCCATAATTTTAAAGATAGTATCTTTACTATTTTAAAAGACCGCTCCATACTGGCGCCTGTTCATAAGGGCGAACCATGCCACGGACGGTCTTGCGGCAGCCGGCGACGCGGCAACCGGTGACGATGAGCGGCGGGTTGACCGCGCGCATCATGTTCGCCGGACGGTCATCCTCACTGTCTGCGCAGATCGTCACCTGGGTGCGCGACACGCTGTTTGCGAAGGCCCTCAAGCCGGGTGACTTCCTCGGCACCGAGAAAGACCTCGCCGCACGTTTCGGCGTGAGCCGGATCGTGGCGCGCGATGCGCTGCGCACGCTTGAGGCGCTCGGCATCGTCGAGATTCGCATGGGCAAAGGCGGCGGCGCCCGTATCGCGCAGGGTAATCCGCGACTGTTCGCAGAGGCACTCGCCGTGCAACTCGACCTCACGGGCGTATCGACCGCAGAGATCATGGACGCGCAACGGGCGATCGAGACGCTCGGCGCGGAGCTTGCCGCTGAAAATGCGACCGCCGCCGACATCGCGAAGTTACGCGCGCTCCTGCGCCAGGCCGGGGAATCGACCGCAGACCTCGACCGCTTCACCCGGCTGTCGCGCGATTTTCACCTTGCGGTCGCGGAGGCCTCGCATAACCGCGTGCTGGTCGTGCAGCTCATCTCGCTCGAGCATGTTTCGTGGCCACGCCGCAACGTCACCGCCACACCGAAGCTCGCCGAGCATATTCTCGATATCCATACGAAGCTCGCCGACCTGATCGAAATTCGCGACGCTGCGGGCGCCCGCGCGCTGATGGACGACCACGTGAAAATGATCCGTGCCCGACGCATCGCGGAACGCGAACGCGACCACACTGAAGGGCAAAGCTGTTGCTGAAAGCTTTGCAAAACATGAGCCAGTATCGCGCTTAGGGAGGACTGATGATGCCGAAATTCCTGATTGAACCGCATTTCCGCCTGCAGGAATGGGTCGCCGAGGAGAAGGACTACTTCCGCAAGGAAGGCCTCGACTACGAATTCCGCGAGCTGGTTCGTGCGACCGGCGGCAAGATCCATGACAAGGGCAACAAGGTTGGGGCCTTCCAGTCATTCGAGGAAGGCCGCAAGGCGAGCGTCAGCTGTGCATGTCACTGGACGGTCAATGTCGCGGCCTCGAACGGCCACGGCAAGATGTACACCGACGTCTACTCGGTGGCGCCGGCGGGTATTTTCGTGCCGGCCGACTTCGAAGGTGAAGACGCCTGCCGATCTGGCCGGCGTGCCGGTCTCGGTCGGCTTCCAGTCCGGCAGCCATTACGCCACCGTTCAGGCGCTGGAGCAGTATCTCAAGCCGGAGCAGATCAACCTCACCTACGCCGACGGCATGCTGTTCAAGCGCATGGAGCTGCTGCTCGAGGGCGCGGCGCCGGCCGTCAATCTGTTCAGCGGGCCTTATTACTTCGCCGAGCAGCTTGGTTTCCGCAAAGTCATCGACACCACCTTCATGATTGCCACCATGATCCACGGCGATCCCGATCCGGAAGACCTGCGAAAGTTCTTCCGCGCGCTGCGCAAGGCGCAACGCGATATCGACCTTCGGCCGGAGCTTTACACCCACTATTACAAGAACGAGTTTCCCGACCGCTTCCATGACCGCATGGATACGCGGCGCTGGGGCCCCGGCGAGCGCCTCGTGTTCGAGCCCTACACCAAGGAAGTCTACGAGGAATCCTTCGAGTGGATTGCTGCCCACGGCATCTTCCCGGAAGGAAAGATGGGCAACGGCCAATATGAACGGGCGACGCTGTCATTAACTTAGCGGATTGTGCCGAGTTAGACCTTCTGCTGACCCGCCCGGCGATCGCAGTGCGACATATAGCGTTTGTGCGCCAATAGTGAGGCGCCCAACCAAAAGCGCCGCAAACCCACGGTTCGCGGCGCTTTTCTTTGCCCGGAAGCTCAGGCATTGTATTGGCAATACCAGCGACAATAAAATTCGACGGGGAGGATATGACAATGAAACGGATTTACTCGCCGGCGGCGCCCTTCGTGGCGGCAAGCCTTATGCCGGCCGCGGGCTACGCCCAGAACACCATCAAGATCGGGCTCATCTTGCCCTATACCGGGCAGTTCGCCGACACGGCGACGCAGATGGACAACGGCATCAAGCTTTATGTGAAGCAGCATGGCGACACGGTCGCGGGCAAGAAGCTCGAATTCATCCGCAAGGACACCGGCGGCATCGCGCCCGATGTTGCAAAGCGGCTGGCGCAGGAACTGATCACCCGCGACAAGGTGGATATCCTTGCCGGCTTCGTGCTCACGCCCAATGCCATGGCGGCGGGCGATGTTTCAGCGCAGGCGAAAAAATTCATGGTCGTGATGAATGCCGCGACCGCCATCGTCACC
>CAVPDI010000004.1:0-375769 GCA_963702605.1 uncultured Pseudomonadota bacterium | reverse complement strand
CGAGAAGAAAGAGAAACGAAGACGGCGAAATCCCGCCTAAGGACCAAATCAGCCTGAACTGATCGGCCCCGATGTGTTCCTAAGCGATCCGATAGAGAGAAGCGGATGCTTCTGGCTCTGAAGGATCATCCTTAGAAAGGAGGTGATCCAGCCGCAGGTTCCCCTACGGCTACCTTGTTACGACTTCACCCCAGTCGCTGACCCTACCGTGGCCGGCTGCTTCCTTGCGGTTAGCGCACCGTCTTCAGGTAAAGCCAACTCCCATGGTGTGACGGGCGGTGTGTACAAGGCCCGGGAACGTATTCACCGCAGCGTGCTGATCTGCGATTACTAGCGATTCCAACTTCATGGGGTCGAGTTGCAGACCCCAATCCGAACTGAGACGGCTTTTTGAGATTTGCGAAGGGTTGCCCCTTTGCATCCCTCTGTCACCGCCATTGTAGCACGTGTGTAGCCCAGCCCGTAAGGGCCATGAGGACTTGACGTCATCCCCACCTTCCTCCGGCTTATCACCGGCAGTCCCCTTAGAGTGCCCAACTAAATGATGGCAACTAAGGGCGAGGGTTGCGCTCGTTGCGGGACTTAACCCAACATCTCACGACACGAGCTGACGACAGCCATGCAGCACCTGTCTCCGGTCCAGCCGAACTGAAGGAGTGCGTCTCCGCTCTCCGCGACCGGGATGTCAAGGGCTGGTAAGGTTCTGCGCGTTGCTTCGAATTGAACCACATGCTCCACCGCTTGTGCGGGCCCCCGTCAATTCCTTTGAGTTTTAATCTTGCGACCGTACTCCCCAGGCGGGATGCTTAAAGCGTTAGCTGCGCCACTGACGAGCAAGCTCGCCAACGGCTAGCATCCATCGTTTACAGCGTGGACTACCAGGGTATCTAATCCTGTTTGCTCCCCACGCTTTCGCACCTCAGCGTCAGTACCGGGCCAGTGAGCCGCCTTCGCCACTGGTGTTCTTGCGAATATCTACGAATTTCACCTCTACACTCGCAGTTCCACTCACCTCTCCCGGACTCGAGATCGCCAGTATCGAAGGCAGTTCTGGAGTTGAGCTCCAGGATTTCACCCCCGACTTAACAATCCGCCTACGTGCGCTTTACGCCCAGTAATTCCGAGCAACGCTAGCCCCCTTCGTATTACCGCGGCTGCTGGCACGAAGTTAGCCGGGGCTTCTTCTGCGGGTACCGTCATTATCTTCCCCGCTGAAAGGGCTTTACAACCCTAGGGCCTTCATCACCCACGCGGCATGGCTGGATCAGGCTTGCGCCCATTGTCCAATATTCCCCACTGCTGCCTCCCGTAGGAGTCTGGGCCGTGTCTCAGTCCCAGTGAGGCTGGTCATCCTCTCAGACCAGCTACCGATCGTCGCCTTGGTGAGCCATTACCTCACCAACTAGCTAATCGGACGCGGGCCGTTCCTTCGGCAATAAATCTTTCCCCGTAAGGGCGTATCCGGTATTAGCCCAAGTTTCCCTGAGTTATTCCGAACCGAAGGGCGCGTTCCCACGTGTTACTCTCCCGTCTGCCGCTGCCGTATTGCTACGGCCGCTCGACTTGCATGTGTTAGGCCTGCCGCCAGCGTTCGCTCTGAGCCAGGATCAAACTCTCAAGTTGGATGAGATTGATTCCGGCTGGTCACGTTTGCGCAGTGACGACGCGGGTAGCGCCGTCACATTGACGAGGTCCACCCACTGATCGAGTGATCGATCAGCGATGTACCTTAAACGTGAACCGCCGATGTCTCTTCCAAAGCCGCCCCCTAATGAAGAATTGCTTCTCCACGCAAGAGCGGCCCGCAAGGACTCCGCCGTCCACGTTTCTCTTTCTTCCAATTCACTTTTCAAACAGCCCGGGGACCATGGCAGCCCCCACCCTTCGGTAAGCCGAAGAGCCGCCGAAGCCCGTGCATCCGAGAACTATCGGATGCCGATTTACTGTTCCAGTGAGGAGCTTCACAGGCGCGCCATCGCGCCGTTAGCGGACAGCGCGCCGATGGGCTGTATATATGCTTCGGCCCGACGCATTGTCAACCAAAAATGCCCATTTTCCGAGACCCGAAGGCGCATTGCAGCGCGGGCGTCGGACGGGTCCTCGAATAAACAATGTCTTAATTCATTCCGCGCCGCACTGAGGCCATATTCGTACGCCGTCCTTGGGGTTCGTTCGAGGGACGGAATCGCAAACGGGGGCCTTCAGCTCGCCGTCAATCAGGCCAGTTAGGGGTTCAGGCGCCGTCATTGACGGTCCGTGGACCAACCGGCATCGTGCCGGCCATTGATTCATACGGCCTGCCGACGACGATTGGGGTTTAAGGGTTTGCGGCAAGCCGTCTTCGATCCGAGGCGCAGGGGACGGCGAGCTTGGACCAAACACGGTCGCGCGGCGCAGATCGATCGAGGCAAGCCGATGCCATTGAGCTCGGCAATGAACCGCCGCTCTCGGTTGACGGCGGATCGAGCGGCTATGTCGATCGCCGGCGCGTCTCGGTGCAATGGTTTGCCGGCACGATCTTGACCGCACTGTGTGGCGCCGCACTCATGGGCGGCGCCGTTTTCACGTCGCTCGATGGTGAAACAAATTTTGCATCCCTGCCCGAAAGGGTCGAAGTGGCGTTGCGCGGCGCGCTTGGCGTCGGTGCCGAGAAAGGCACACACAAAAGCGACCGCCTCCCGACCGCCGAGGAGCCCACATTCGCCCGCCAGGTTATCCGCGTCTCCACCATAAACCGGGTCGGGAATCATGAGGTCGTGCGCGTACGCCCATTCGTGCGCATTGCCGGCAACCTCTCGCTCACTGTCTCCGACCTCTCCGCAAATATCCCTCCCTTCAATCCTCAGCGCCTGCTTGCAGAATCAGCGCCGGGGGGAACGGCGACATCCGATGAAGCACCGGCAGCCGAGCCCGATGCCGAAGTTGCCTTCGTCATGCGCGACATGGCGCCGATCTTGCCCAAGCTGAAGATCGGCCTGCTCACTCCGCCCGATGAGGTGATGGCACGCGTCCGCGAAGCGGCAGAATGGAGTGAGAAAGCAGCAAATCATTTGCCGATTTCAGCAAGCATCACCGGCATCAAGCTAGCCTATGCCGGCGACGGCACCGTCGACCCGTATGCAGGTTTCGAGGCGCGCATCGTTCCCGAGAATATAACCTTGCTGCCCAAGACCACGACGCAGACGACCGGCGGCAACGCGATCAATGAAAAGCTTATCGTCGCCAAGAAGGGCGACAGCGTTGCCACCATTCTGCGCGATCTAGGCGCGGCGCCTGCGGACATCGCGGCGATTGTTCGTGTCCTTGGTCCACGCGGCGCTGATGGCGGAATCAGGGAAGGCCAGAAGCTGCGCGTACTGATGGCGCCTGTTCTGGGAACCCAGCGGCTACAGCCTATCCGCGTCATCGTCGCGAACGATTCAGCAATCGACGCTGTCGCCGCTCTAGCCGATACGGGCAAATATGTTTCCGTCGATGTCAAAAATATCGACACCGAAGTCGCGGATAATTCGGAAGACAACAACGACGAGAACGATACTTCCGGCGTCCGGCTCTATCAAAGCGTTTATGAGACAGCCCTTCGTAATCGGATTCCACGCCCCATCATCGAAGACCTCATTAGAATCTACTCCTACGACGTGGACTTTCAACGCAAGGTCCAGCCCGGCGATTCGTTTGAAGTGCTCTATGCCGGCGAAGAAGAAACGCCGGTTGCCGACAGCCGCAACGACGTGTTGTTCGCCGCGCTCACCGTGGGCGGCGAGACTAAAAAATTCTACCGGTTCCAGTCGCCGGACGACGGGCTGGTCGACTATTATGACGATACGGGAAAAAGTGCGAAGAAGTTTCTTGTCCGCAAGCCCGTGCTCGCCGGTATCATGCGTTCAGGCTTCGGCCTTCGCCGTCACCCGATCCTCGGATACACCAAGATGCATACCGGCGTAGATTGGGCGGCGCCCGGTGGCACGCCGATCTATGCATCCGGCAACGGCGTCGTCGAGAAAGCCGGATGGGAATCAGGCTACGGCAAATACGTCCGTCTGCGCCATACCAACGGCTATGAGACCGCATATGGCCACATGACAGCCTTTGCACGCGGCATTGAGGAAGGAACGCACGTACGCCAAGGCCAGGTGATCGGCTTCGTTGGCTCTACAGGCCTGTCCACCGGTTCGCACCTGCACTACGAAATTCTCGTGAATGGCCGCTTCGTCGACCCGATGCGCATCAAACTGCCGCGCGGCCGGGTCCTCGAAGGACAAATGCTGGCGAGCTTCGAGAAAGAACGCGAGCGACTTGACGGCATCATGGCGCGCAAACCCGCGCGCGTCGCATCAAGCGAATCTACGATGCGGTAGTCGGGTGTTTCGTTTGTCATGGCCGGGCTTGTCCCGGCCATCTCGTTTCATTGGGCAAAGCATTGCCGACCCAAGCGGGATCACCGGGTCACGGCCCTTTGGGCCGGCCCGGTGATGACACCTTGGATAGACTCGGCTTACGCCGCTTGCGCGAGTTTGCCGTTAAAGGTGAGCCCCAATTTGTCACCCGAAATCGTGACCTTCTCACCATCCTTGATAGTGCCTGCGAGTATCATTTCGGCGAGCGGATCCTGCACCGATTTTTGGATCACGCGTTTCAACGGCCTCGCGCCATAGGCGGGATCCCAACCTCTGTCAGCCAACCAGTCGCGCGCCCTCGCGTCTAGTTTGACGATGATCTTGCGGTCATCGAGAAGTTTCTGCAGCCGAGTGATCTGGATGTCGACGATATGTCCCATCTCCGATTTTTTGAGACGATGGAACAGAATGATCTCGTCGACGCGATTGAGGAATTCAGGCCGGAATGCAGCGCGGACAACCGTCATTACCTGATCCTTGACGGCATCCGTGTCCTGACCTTCCGGTTGGTTGACCAGAAAATCTGCGCCTAGATTTGATGTCATCACGATCAGCGTGTTGCGGAAGTCGACGGTATGGCCCTGACCATCCGTCAACCGGCCATCGTCGAGCACTTGCAGCAGCACATTGAATACGTCCGGATGCGCCTTCTCGATCTCGTCGAAAAGGATAACCTGATAGGGTCGGCGCCTCACCGCTTCGGTGAGCGCCCCGCCCTCTTCGTAACCGACATATCCGGGAGGAGCACCGATCAGCCGGGCTACCGCATGTTTTTCCATGTATTCCGACATGTCGATGCGGATGAGGGCATTCTCGTCATCGAACAAGTATTCCGCCAGTGCTTTGGTCAATTCGGTTTTGCCAACGCCGGTTGGGCCTAAAAACATGAACGACCCGATCGGACGATGTGGATCTTGCAGTCCCGCGCGCGCGCGCCGCACGGCGGTCGACACCGCATGCACCGCATCCTGTTGGCCGATGACGCGCTTGGCGAGCTCATCTTCCATGCGCAGCAGCTTTTCCTTTTCGCCTTCGAGCATCCTGTCGACGGGAACACCGGTCCACCGCGAGACGACCTGCGCAACGTGATCGGCTGTGACCGTCTCCTCCACCATCGCACCTTTGGCTTCAGCCGCTTCGATTGCCTTTAATTTTTTCTCAAGCTCGGGAATCCGCCCATAAGCCAATTCACCGGCACGCTGGAACTCGCCGCGCCGCTGCGCATTAGCCAGTTCGGCGCGCAGCTGATCGAGCTCGGTCTTGAGCTTCTGTGCATCCGAAAGTTTTTCCTTTTCCGCCTTCCAGCGGCTGGTCAGGTCGGCGGACTGTTTTTCAAGTGACTTCAATTCAGTTTCGAGACGCTTGAGGCGGTCCTTTGAGCCCGGATCGGATTCCTTTTTCAGGGCCTCCTGCTCGATCTTCAGCCGTACGATCTCGCGATCGATGGAATCGAGCTCTTCAGGCTTGGAATCAACCTGCATCTTCAGCCGCGCGGCGGCTTCATCGATCAGATCGATCGCCTTGTCGGGAAGGAAACGATCAGTGATATAGCGGTGCGAGAGTGTCGCGGCACTGACGATCGCCGAATCGGAGATGCGCACTCCGTGATGCTGCTCATACTTATCCTTGAGCCCGCGCAGGATGGAAATCGTATCTTCGACGCTCGGCTCGGATACGTAGACCGGCTGGAATCGCCGTGCGAGCGCAGCGTCCTTTTCGACGTGCTTCTTGTATTCATCCAACGTCGTCGCGCCGATGCAATGCAATTCGCCTCGCGCCAGGGCCGGCTTGAGAAGATTGGAGGCGTCCATGGCGCCGTCGGCCTTGCCCGCGCCAACCAGCGTGTGCATTTCGTCGATGAATAGGATGATACCGCCATCGGACGAAGTCACTTCCTGGAGGACAGCTTTGAGCCTCTCCTCGAATTCGCCGCGATACTTTGCGCCGGCGATCATCGCACCGAGATCGAGCGCAAGCAGCTGCTTGTCATGAAGGCTTTCCGGGACATCGCCATTGACGATTCGCAGGGCGAGGCCTTCGACGATCGCCGTCTTGCCGACCCCCGGTTCGCCGATCAGTACCGGATTGTTCTTGGTCCTGCGTGACAAGACCTGAACCGTGCGGCGGATCTCCTCATCGCGGCCGATCACCGGATCGAGCTTGCCTTCGCGCGCGGCCTGAGTGAGATCGCGGGCATATTTTTTCAAAGCGTCATACGCATTCTCGGCCGACGCGGAGTTGGCGGTGCGGCCTTTGCGCAACGCGTTAATCGCTGCGTTCAGGTTCTGAGGCGTCACTCCGGCCTTCGCCAGGATCTTTCCGGCTTCACTGTCTTTTTCCAAAGCAAGTGCAAGCAACAATCTCTCGGCCGTGACGAAACTATCTCCGGCCTTTTCACCCGCTTTTTCGGCAACATCGAAGACGCGTGCCAGCGCCGGATCGAGATAGATTTGCCCGGCCCCACCGCCGCTAACCTTTGGCCGCTTGGCGAGTAAGGCCTCGACGGCCTGCAGAGCCTGGCGGGACTGGCCGCCAGAGCGATCAATCAGGCCCGCCGCCAACCCTTCCGGGTCGTCGAGAAGCACTTTGAGCAAGTGTTCAGGCGCAAATTGCTGATGGCCTTCGCGCAAGGCAAGCGACTGAGCGGATTGTATAAACCCACGAGCGCGGTCGGTGTATTTCTCGAAATTCATGTCTCACTCCCTCGGCCCTGAAAGGCGCCGGTAAAGCCGGGCCCCATCCAGGCAGCCCGATTCTCGCATTATGTGGGTGTCCTTATTGCAGTTTGAAGGGCCGGTTTGATTGATATAGGTCAGCGTTAATCCTTTGCGGAGGGGCCCGAAATGTGCCAGAAACCGATGACACCCGAGCCGCCCGCACTCCGCGCAATTTACCGCTATCCCGTCAAAGGGCTTTCGCCTCAAAGCCTTGGCCGAACTCACCTCGCTGTCGGCCAGACGCTGCCGGCCGATCGCCTCTATGCAATCGAAAATGGCCCCTGCGGATTTGATCCGGCGGCGCCAGCTTACTTTCCCAAGCAACGCTTCCTGATGCTCATGCGCAACGAGCGGCTGGCTGCACTGCGGACCGATTTCAACGAGGCGGATCATACACTATCGGTTTACTGGGAAGGCCGAGAAGCCGTGCGCGGCGAGCTGCGCACGAAGGAGGGAAGACTGGCGATCGAAGCCTTTTTCCGCCGATTTATGCCGAAGGACCTAAACGGACCGCCGAAAGTGCTCTTCGGGGCGGGCCACAGTTTTTCGGACGTAGCGCGGAAAGTGGTCTCGATCATCAATCTCGCCTCGGTGGCTGCGGTCGAGAATGCGATCGGTGCGCCGGTCGATCCCCTGAGATTTCGCGGCAATCTTTACGTCGCAGGATGGCCGGCATGGCATGAATTCGAGCTGCTCGGCCGAGACCTGCTGATTGGCACTACGGCACGGTTGAAGGTCGTCAAACGGATCCAGCGTTGCGCCGCGACGAATGTCGACCCCGACACCGGCATTCGCGACCTCGCGATTCCGCGCGCGCTCATGGACAATTTCAATCACACCGATTGCGGCGTCTATGCCGATGTCACCGCCCCAGGCGATATCAGCGTCGGCGATGCCGTCAGCATCGACGAATAAAAAAACCGCGCCCCACTTGGATGAATGGGGCGCGGCTTGTTCTCGATGGCCCATTTCGTTCAGGCCGGGAGCGGCGCTCAGCCGCCCGGCAACACGTAAGTGTTGATACGTCCGGCCGGATAGACCGCTTCAGCAACTGTGTGATTGTGGTTGCCGGACACGATGATCGGATTGCCATTCGGATCAACACCGCTGACGACACCGACGTGACCACCGCCGCGACGCCCCATGACGGCGATAGCGCCGACTTGCGGACCACTTACCCTGGTGCCGTAGCGGGCATACGCGCTCGCAAGGTTTCCGCCGCCGGAATGGCCGGTCCGCTTGAGCACCAGATCCATGAATGCTCCGCACCAAAGACTACCCCGGCCAGTCGGATTGGTGCCGATGTATTTACGCGCCTCGACGACCAGCGAATTGCTGGTTGCGCCGCCGAACGCAGAATTTGAGTGCGATTGTGCGCGTGCACGCGCGTCGGCGAGTACCCGCCGCCCATGGCGGCTGCGCCCAATGCCTTCACCGAGCCCTTCCGAAACGGACTGAGGTGCAGACGCACCCTGAGTTCCGTTGAACGAATAACGTACGTCTCGATCGGCCCCAAGCAATTGCGGCCCCATTACTCTTTGCGGAGCCGCCATGGCGCGGTGCTGCGATGGTGATGGACGGGTCTTGCGAGGGCCGACGTTGCAAGAACTGCAACCGCCACCGAACACAAGAGTATCGTCGCCCGCCTAGGATTAATTGTCATCGAGTAGTCCCCTTAAGCTATTTAAGCAATGCGTCCAGTGTTGATAGAATCAGCCTGGAACACGGTGTACAAACGCTGCCCGCATATGGCAATTTCGTGATCAATGAAAGGTCATTTCATGGACTGCATAGCCGCTATTCCATTGGAATACCCGCCGCTAAAATATTATACGCGCGTAAGAAGCTCGGATACACGTACGCCTACGATAATACTGTTGTTATTGACAACTATACTGTTAGCTAAAGATATCGTTCGGCTCGCCACAGTTAATAGGGCAGCAAAACGTCCTCGCCGAGCTTCGGCAGAAGGAAATTAATGGGTTTTCAGACCTTCCGGCTGAGCAGAAAAACCGCTTGCTCGCCGAACAAGTTCCAGAACCACCAAGGCGCGTTGAGCCTTAGCGGCGCACCCCACGCATTGAGTGCCACCGCCTTTTCCATCTTCACCCCGATCTCCGTGCAGAGCATTCGGAAGTCCTTGATCGTGCAGTGGTGGATATTGGGCGTGTTGTACCAGCTGTAGGGCAGAATATCCGTGCGCGGCATATGGCCCGCAAACAGCAACTGAAATCGGACCTGCCAATGGCCGAAGTTCGGGAACGACACGATGGCATGTCGCCCGATGCGTAGCATGTGTTCGAGTACTACCCGAGGATGCCGGGTGGCCTGTAGCGTCTGCGATAGAATGACGTAGTCGAAAGCGTCATCCGGATAGTCGCTGAGGTCGGTATCTGCGTCGCCCTGAATCACAGCCAACCCCTTCGTAACGCATTCATTCACACCCTCTCGCGAGAGCTCGATTCCGCGCCCGTCGACGCTGCGGCTTTCGCTGAGAAGACGCAGCAATTCGCCATCACCGCATCCAACGTCGAGGACTTTTGCACCGCGCTCGACCATCTCGGCGACCAAAACCAGGTCGACACGAGGGCCGCCGGGAAAACGTGCAATTCCAGCTTCCGTCGGCTTGGTTGCAGTCCGCGAAAGATTGCTCATGGATCAACTCTTGGCCCCAAGACCACGCGCAACGCCCGCGCCGTCGAGGAAGCCGCGCACAATCGCGAACAATTCAGGTTCGTCGAGCAGAAAGGCATCATGACCCTTGTCGGTGACAATTTCAGCGAACGAAACTCTCGCGCTGGCCGCATTGAGCGCGTGCACGATGTCACGGGATTCCGAGGTCGGGAACAGCCAGTCGCTGGTAAAAGAAACGACGCAGAAGCGCGTAGGCGTGCCTTTGAATGCCTTGGCCAAAACGCCATCGTAGTCGGCGGCAAGATCGAAATAGTCCATTGCGCGCGTGAGATAGAGGTAGGAATTTGCGTCGAAGCGTTCGACAAACGAAATCCCCTGGTGGCGCAAATACGATTCGACTTCAAAATCCGCATCAAACGAGAACGTCGGATTTGCCCTGTCCTGGAATTTGCGCCCAAATTTCCGGTGCAATGCTGCGTCGGATAGGTAGGTTATGTGCGCTCCCATGCGCGCGACCGCGAGGCCGCGACGCGGGTTGGTATCTTCCAGGAGATAGCGCCCGCCGCGCCATTCCGGATCAGCCATAATCGCCTGTCTGCCGACTTCGTGGAACGCAATATTCTGCGCCGAATGGCGAGTGGCACAGGCGATCGGCAACGCACAAAACACGCGCGCAGGGTAGCTCGCGGCCCATTGCAGCACCTGCATTCCGCCCATTGAACCGCCGGCGACCGCAAACAAGGATTCAATGCCGAGATGATCAAGCAGCATGGCCTGCGCGCGCACCATGTCGCGGATGGTGATAACCGGAAAATCGAGGCCCCAGGGCTTGCCGGTTTTCGGGTCTGTGGAGGAAGGACCGGTCGTGCCCATGCAGGCTCCAACCACGTTCGGGCAGATCACAAAATAACGGTCCGTGTCGATCGGTTTGCCGGACCCAACCATGGTCTCCCACCAACCAGCTTTCTTGGTGACAGGATGAAAGCTCGCAACGTGCTGGTCGCCCGTAAGAGCGTGGCAGATCAGTACTGCGTTGGAACGCTGCGGATTGAGCTTGCCGTAGGTCTTGTAAGCGATCTGGAACGGGGTCAACTCAACGCCGGCATCGAGCTTCAGCGGCTTGTCGGCGCCGAAACGAGCGATAAGCGAGTTCATGCGGCTGGTCCGCCTCGCGCGGTGCATCGGCCTCCTCACTTGTACCCGTCAGATTGACATTGCTCATATCGGCCGTGCGCTCCTGGCGCGCTACCCGCATCGCGGGCCTGATAATAGAGGTTTACTGTCAACCTGGCAGGCCGCAGTCAACGTTTTCTTTGATTTCAACGCTCAGCCCACTTATCAATGCAGCCATGACAAAGCCACCCCAAGCACCCTCGCTGGCCGATCTGCGCAAGGAGATCGACCGCATCGATGAGGGAATGCACCAGCTTTTGATCGAGCGCGGCGAAATTATCGACCGGTTGATCGCCGTCAAGCGAAGCCAGGACACCGGCACGTCAGCTTTCCGGCCCGCGCGCGAGGCTGAGATGATGCGACGGCTGGTTGGACGGCACAAAGGCATCCTGCCGCTCGATACGGTCGAGAGCATTTGGCGCGTAATCATTTCGACCTTTACATATGTTCAGGCGCCTTTCTCCGTGCATGCCGACCTTTCGGCAGGCGACGCACTCATGCGCGAACTCGGCGCGGTTTCATTTTGGCTTTACCGTTCCTTTCGTTGCACATATGGGCGCGGCAGGCGTTGTCGCAGCGGTTTCAACCTCAAAAGGCGATCTCGGACTGGTGCCGGCATTCGACGTAGCCTCAGCGGGTGCCTGGTGGAACGCGCTCGAATTCGATGCAGCGCCCAAAATCATTGCGCGCCTGCCATTCGTCGAACGCCCTGACCACCCCGCGGCACTCCCGGTTTTCGTGCTCTCGAGGGTCGCTCCGGATGCAATGGCAACCGAAGCGGCTGTTTGGAGCGTGCGGGTGTCGGGCTGGGGTGCCGCGCCTGCGCAGGCACTAACCACGCTAGCCGAATTCATTGCTGTACCGGACCGTGCCTTTGACGGGGCGGCCCTCCTCGTAACTTTGCCAAAAGAGACGAACCTCGAGACGATCAGCGCCGCATTGGTTAAGGCTGGCGCTACCGTGCGCTCGGCGACCCTCGTCGGGAGCCATGCAACCCGCTATACGGTTGTCCGATAAGGCCCCACCGTTCGGAAAACCGCATGGCTACCAATCGCCCGCAACCGCGCCCAGGCGTGATCGAGATTGCCCCATATGTTCCGGGCAAGAGCAGAGCACCGGGTGTCGCCAGGATATTCAAGCTGTCGTCCAATGAGACACCATTGGGGCCGAGCGCCAATGCAATTGCCGCCTATCGCGAAGCAGGCAACCACCTGGAGGACTATCCGGATGGATCGGCCTCGGCGTTGCGTGAGGCGATCGGTGCCGCGTTCGGGCTCGATCCCGCGCGTATCGTATGCGGAGCGGGTTCCGACGATCTGCTCAATCTGCTCGCGCGCGCCTATCTCTCGGATGGCGATGAGGCAGTTTACACGACACACGGATTTCTTGTGTATCCGATCGCCACGATGGGGACGGGGGCAAAACCAATTGCTGCGCCCGAACATAATTTTACGGCAGACGTGAATGCCATTCTCGCGGCCGTGACGCCGAGGACGAAAATCATATTTCTCGCAAATCCAAACAACCCGACCGGAACTTACATCCCGTTCGACGAGGTCAAGCGCCTCCATGAGGGGCTGCCGCCAAACGTGTTGCTCGTGCTCGACGCAGCCTATGCCGAATACGTTCAACGCAATGACTACGAGGCCGGAATTGAACTGGTTGCCACGAGCGATAATGTCGTAATGACGCGCACATTCTCGAAAATTTATGGGCTTGCCGCATTGCGGCTTGGCTGGATGTACGGCCCGGCGCATGTCGTGAATGCCATCAATCGCATCCGCGGACCGTTTAACGTCAACGGTCCGGCGATCGAGGCCGGCATCGCCGCCGTCCGCGATACCAGTCACGTCGAACGTTCGCGACAGCACAATACGCAATGGCTTGCGTGGTTGACCGACGAAGTCGGCAAACTTGGTCTCAATGTAACCCCGAGCGCAGCAAATTTTTTGCTCATACATTTTCCTGAAACGCGTGGGCATACCGCCAAGGATGCGGACGCATTCCTTACGAAGCGAGGCCTCATTCTTCGCCAGGTTGGCGCGTACAAGCTGCCGAATGCCTTGCGCATGAGTGTCGGCACCGAGGAGGCAAACCGGCTCGTCGTGCAGGCACTCAAAGAATTTCTGGGGAAGAGTGCGTGAGTAAACCGGCCACCCTGTTTAATCGCCTTGCACTGATCGGTGTAGGCCTTATTGGCTCATCGATCGCGCGGGCGGCGCGTGCGCAAGGCGCTGTCGGAACAATTGTTGCGACGGCACGATCGCCACAGACACGCCGGCGCGTTGCCGAACTCGGTCTTGCTGACCAGGTGGTGGAATCCAACGCGGCGGCCGTTGAAGGCGCCGATCTTGTCATCGTCTGTGTTCCCGTTGGCGCCTGCGGTTCTGTTGCCAAGGAGATTGGACCGCATCTCGCCGCCGGAGCAATCGTTTCCGATGTTGGTTCCGTTAAGGGCGCAATTGTGCGCGATATGGCCCCATACCTGCCAAAGACGGTGGAGTTCATCCCGGCCCACCCCGTCGCGGGCACCGAATATTCAGGCCCGGATGCCGGCTTTGCCGAGCTTTTTGTCAATCGCTGGTGCATTTTGACACCGCCCGAAGGCGTCGATCCGAAGGCCTTGGAAAAGCTTGCCGCGTTTTGGCGGCTTATCGGTGCCAACGTCGAGACCATGGCGCCCGATCATCATGACCTGGTTCTCGCCATCACAAGCCATCTCCCGCATCTTATCGCCTACACAATCGTTGGTACGGCAGACGAATTGCAGACCGTGACGCGGTCAGAAGTGCTGAAATTCTCGGCTGGCGGCTTTCGTGATTTTACCCGCATTGCCGCTTCCGATCCGACAATGTGGCGCGACGTGTTTCTTGCGAACAAAGATGCCGTTCTCGAAATGCTCGGCCGCTTCAATGAAGACGTCTCGGCACTGACGAAAGCGATCCGCAAAAACGATGGCAAGGCACTGTTCGAGCATTTTGCGCGAACGCGGGCCATCCGCAAAGGAATCGTGGACATTGGCCAGGATTCCCCGTCGCCGGATTTCGGCCGCTCTCATCCGGATTTGCCGCATGAACCGCTGCCAAAGCCATATGCGTCGGAAAAAAACTAAAACAATGCCGGCGTATTGCCGATCGGGATCGGTCCAAGAAAGACAGCGCCATCGCTGAATCGCAAAGGCAGTGTCACCGCACGCTTGCCCTCGAGTGTCGTCTGTTCGCCAAGCAAATTGATCCCGAGAGAAAGATTGGCGCCTGCCTGCTGACGCGCCACATCACCAAGACCCGGGGCGAGCCGGTCGAGCGCACCGACAAGCTTGTCCATGTTCGGCGAGGCCTGTACGCGCTGCTGCGCCCCAATCGTAGCCAGAAATTGCTCAAGGCCAGTCATCGTAACACGCAATTGCCCTTCGAGCCGGCCCTCGGCATTGAGCGACAATGTTCCGGATCCCACAGCAATTATATCTCCCTGCTGCACCCGCGCCTGCTTGATATCGATGCGGCCGTCAGCCGCCTGAATTTCGCGGAAGCGCACAGGCCACGGCTTGGGCGCAAAATCCTTCAGCCCGCGAAGCATCGCGGTGGCGCTTGCGTTGATCGGCGGTGCAAGCGCTGGATGCAATGACGGAGCGAATGGCTCGATCAGCCTGCAATGCAACTTCGATCACCGGCCTACTGGCAGCTGAACCCTCAGCCATGCGCCCGTGGATCTCGAGATGCGCGGCGTGCAGAAGATTTTGGCGTACGTCGCCGCTCTTGCGGTCAATTGTTGGACTGTCAAACACCAGCGACACACGCTCCGGCGCCGCCGGGGTACCCCGCACGCTCGATTGAGCAAGCTTCCAGTTAGCGACGATGTCCGGCGATTTGCCCCGTTCGCCGATGGTGAGTGGGCCGTGGTACTCGCTGATAATCAAGCCGGGCTGATAAACCTGCGCAACCACGACGAGGCTGTCGGCCTTGAGCTCAATTGGCGGCTGATTGCTGCGGATCACCGCAGAAGCTTGGTTGCAATTTACTTCAATCCGGAACGGAAAACCGCCAATCGTTTCAGAGCCACACGCATAGTCCCGGCCAGCCTTGGCCTCACGGGCGCGCCAACCTTCGATGGTCTGCTGCGCCTTTCCGGCCGCGAATTTCCAAAACCCCGTCCAACCTGCGACCAACGCAAAAATCGTGAACAGCAGAATTATATAGCGGCGCCCCGTTCGGCGACGCGATTGCAGGCTTTTTGGGTTGCGCATCATCCAATCTCAAAACCTGCCGAATAAGGCGTTTCTGCGCCCTCCGTCCATAGCCCGGTTGCAGGATAACCGGTGTCCTGTTAGGCGAGCATAAGTCCGGCATCCCCGCCACGATGAACACACATTCCGGTCAAATCAACGAAGACCTTTGGGTCTTCGCCTATGGCTCGCTCATGTGGCGGCCTGGTTTCGATTTTCTCGAGCGGCGCAATGCCCGTCTGGTCGGCGCCCACCGGGCACTCTGCGTCTATTCGTTCGTGCACCGGGGAACTCCGCAAAAGCCGGGCCTTGTGTTCGGTTTAGATCGTGGTGGCAATTGTCGCGGCATCGCATACCGAGTTGCCGAAAAACAACGACTGCAGACGATTGAATATCTCCGCGCGCGCGAGCAAGTCACTCTCGTCTATCGCGAGACGTGGCGCAGAGTTTGGCTTGACGACGATCCGCAGCAGGGCGTGCACGCGCTTTGTTACGTCGTCGATCGGGGCCATCGCCAATATGCGGGACGGCTCAGTCTGTCCGACCAGCTGCATTACGCGCGCCAAGGCCATGGCCGTTCCGGAGCGTGCCGAGATTACGTGCTTGCGGCCATGAAAGAACTCCACATGCTGGGAATCCGCGATGCAGAACTGCAGCGCCTTGCCGAGCACCTTAGAGGCATTCACCAGTCCGCCTCCGGTTAAATTGCGCGCGTCCTTATGGTAGCCCGGAATTCGCATTTCGCGCGGACGCGGTGACCGGTTCTCCGACCATTTTCGAACGCCCCTCGGCGACCAGCCGGGCGGTCGTCGTTTCGATGTCAGCCTGAAGACGCGCGAAGAATGCATCTTTGTCGAGCCCGGGTGAAATCGGATCGAGGATTTCAGCGATTACAGTACCGGGAAATCGCCAAAGCGACCGGCGTGGCCAGAATAGCCCAGAGTTGAGCGCAATCGGCAAACACGGCACTCCTCCCGCGGCATAAAGATGTGCCACACCGACTTTGTAGCGTGGATCGGCGCCCGCTGGCCTGCGCGTACCTTCAGGAAAAATTATCAGCTGGCGGTTTTCCGCGAGCTCGGTGCGGGCCCGGTCGATCATGGCAGCAAGCGCCTGAGCGCCCCCGCCGCGATCTACCGGAACCATTCGCCCCTTAATGGTGAGCCAACCGAAAATCGGAATCCATTGCAGTTCACGCTTGAGAATGTAAACGGGATTATCGATCAGCGGCAGCAACGCGAACGTTTCCCAGGCGGATTGATGTTTCGCCGCGACGATAAGCGGACCCTTGGGGATTTTTTCACGCCCGCGAATTTCGCAGTTAATGCCCGCAACGGCACGCAACAGAACAAGATTGACGCGGCCCCACGACTTCGCGACCGCGATGATGGCGCGGTAGGGCATGAAAAACGTCGGCAAAGCAATAATAAGGAACAAGAGCGTGTTCAGATAGAACAGCGCGTTGAAAGCAATCGAGCGGAGAATAATGACCACCGACGGTCCCTCTATTATGCGCCATCAGGATCAAGACGCATGCGTGTCAGCGCGAATAAATATTTCAGATACTCCGCGAATAGCAGACGTGCAGTATCCGTGTTTGACCACCATGGCTCGGTCTTAACCTTTTCCGAGATGACGGGATAGGTGATCAATGTCACGTCGGGCAGTTGATGTGAAAGCTCTGCCATTGCGCGTGGCATATGCCAGTTCGACGTGACTACGATCAGAGAATTGAAATTGTGCTGTCGCGCCCAGCGTTTTGCTTCAAGCGCGTTGCCGAAGGTATTGAGTGCTGAGCGGTCGAGATCGACGCAGCAAGTAAAATACTTGGAATAAAGGGGGGTGAGTCTCGCGATTTCGCTGGCGCTGGTCGCCCGGTGAACGCCAGTGATCAACAGCCGCTTTCCATGGTCAGTCGCCAACAATTCGATCGCATCGGGTATTCGTGCTGCCGCGCCCGTAAGCACGACAATGCCATCGGCATTGCGATCAAGCGTTATCTCATCGTTTGCTATACGCGACACAAACCAGCCAAATCCGCCCCCAAGCAACAAGATCCCGGTGGCACCGGCAGCCATCGTCATAAATCCAATCCAGCGCGCGATAACACCAAACATGTCAGTCGATTGTCTCTAACGTGCTGTTGACCGTGTATCGCGATGTTAAGGCTGTTACAGTCGCAATCAGCGCAACCTGGATAATGACAGCGGTATAACCGATAAGCCCGATAGAGAAAGAGCCAAAGAGCGCCGAGGTCTGATCCCCGCTCGCTGTACCCACGAACCAGTGGCTGAGGATGCCGGCAACCGCAAACAAGATAATTGCGGCACCGCCTCCAATGGCTCCCCCCTGCAGGCCGAGTATCAGGAAATGATGCTGGAAATGCCGTGCGATAAACCCGTTCTTGGCACCAACAAAATGCAGCACCTCGATCACTGCCTTGTTCGTTGCCATCGCTCCACGGGTCGCAAAGGCAACCGATAATATCGTTGCGGCGAACATGAGAACCAAGATACAGACGCCGGCAGCGACAGCCGTGCCAGCCATCGCGCGCATTCGCTCAATCCATCCCCGGTGGTCGTCGAGCATGGCCCCCGGGACCTGATCGGCCAAAATTCGGCGTAACTGCGCGAGATCGGGTGTCGCGTCAGCTGCGATCTTGACGACGATCAGGCGAGGGACGGGTAATTCATTGAGCGAAAGTCCGCTGCCGAGCCAAGGCTCAAGAAGTTTAGTGGATTCTTCTTTCGAATATGGCCGCACATCCACAATGCCGGCCACTCCGCGGGCAACCGAGACCGCCTTGTTTACCGTAGCATCGAGATCGCGACCGGGCGCAGGAATGACCTGGATCGTCACTTCGCGTGAAATGTCCGATTGCCATTCGCCGGCAGCGTTGGCGACCAGGATTGCAGCCCCCATCGTGAGCGATGCAAGAAATGTCATGATCGCAACGACGGCCACCAGTGCGCGACCAGATATCGAATTTCGTGGCACCAATGGAGTTTCGAAGCGTCGCCCGGGCTCTGCCGGCCCCCGCAACGGGAAGGTCAAGTCAAGCAACCGCGAATTGGTCATCGGGAACCTCAGTCGTAGATATGCAGCCGGCCGTCATGCAGAACCAGCCGGCGAGCATCGTATTGATCCATTAGCGCGATGTCGTGGGTGGCAATAACGACCGAGGTGCCCGATTTGTTCAGCTCGACAAACAGTCGCAACAATCGTTGCGCCAGACTTGGGTCGACATTTCCCGTCGGTTCGTCAGCGAGCAATAGCTGTGGACGCGCGATCACCGCGCGCGCGATGGCAGCGCGTTGCTTCTCGCCACCCGAAAGCACGGGTGGAAGAGCCCACATCCGCTCCCCGAGACCAACCCAGCTGAGTAACTCGATGACTTCTTCACGGTAGCTGTCCTCGGGCCGACCCATCACCCGTAGCGGCAATGAAACGTTTTCATAGGTCGTCATGTGATCAAGCAGCCGAAAATCTTGAAAGACGATCCCTATACGGCGTCGCAATGTCGCCACTGCGTCGCGCGACAGCGTCGCAACATCATGACCGAATTGGGTGATCAAACCCCGCGTCGGCCGCAGCGACAGGAATAGCAGGCGCAACAGCGAGGTTTTGCCAGCACCGGATGGGCCGGTGAGAAACTGAAATGAATGGGGCTCGATGCGAAACGTCAGGTCGCGAAGGACCTCTGGGCCCAGCCCATAGCGCAAGCCCACGTTCTCAAATCGGACCACCCACCCCTCTCCGACGATTGTCGCCATGGACCCGGGCGAATCAGAACCGGGCCAAGGCTCCCCGAGCATCACAAAAAGCCGCCTCCACGTCCGTTTGTCTGCCCGAAACTGCGCTTTTTTACAGGATTATAGCGGTGCCGCCATAGCGCCTAGGGAAAATAGGGTCCAACGGGCCTTTTGTCGGGGTCTGGCATGGTTTCCGATCCATTAACGGACGGCTGTTAGGTTCGCAGTCCCAAAATACCACCGATGCCATGCTGATCGCCTGTCCGAACTGCTCCACCTCTTACATGGTCGACCCGGCCTCATTGGGCGAAGCCGGGCGCACGGTCCGCTGCGCGCGCTGCAAGACCAAATGGTTTGCCGCAGGCGCAAAACCGGAAGTGTCCAGCTCAGCGGAGGGTGCCACGGCAGAAGAGGAATGGCAGGTGGCTAAAGGCGTACTTCTTCCCGATCGCGCCATGGCGGACAGCGACAACTCTGGGGAACTGGCCCAATCGGAAGAGCCACAAATTACGGACGGCGTCGCCGATACCGCATCCGTTGGCTCCTCCGTCGAAGGGCCTGCCGTTGTTACCGACGCGCCTCCGCTTGCACCAGCCATCGAACCACAGACAACCTCGGACGCAGAGACGTCGGCAGCGGATACGGACGAAATTGAAAATTTCGCGGCGCGTCGCAAGCGAATGCAGGCTAAACGCAACAAAGCGCGCCGATCTTCGCGCTGGACGGCTCTTGTGCTCGTCTTGTTCGCGTTCAACGTGGCACTGGTGGGCGCCCGGAGCGAGGTCGTAAGGTTTCTGCCGCAAACCGCATCGCTGTTTTCGGCCGTCGGCTTGCCGGTCAATTTGCGCCACCTGAAATTTGAAAACATGCGGATTTCAAAGGAGACGCAGGAAGGACTTTCGTCCCTTGTGATCGAGGGTACGATCGTCAGCGTTTCCAATAGACCGACCGAAGTCCCAAGATTGCGATTTGCTGCCCGCGATGCGTCAGGACAAGAGATCTATACGTGGAACGCGTTGCCGAGCCGCAGCATTCTCGGCCCCGGGGAAAAACTTGATTTCCGCAGCCGGTTTGTCTCGCCACCGCCAAATGCAACCGATGTCATGGTGCGTTTCCTCAGCGCACAAGACGCACCGACGACGACAAAATAAAACGACATTCTGAACTCATTCCCGAAACGATTGGACCGTTGCACAATATTTCAGTCCGTGATCGCTTTCGGTGCTCAAAGACACCTCCCTTATTCCCGGAATTTGCATCGGGGCAGGTCCCCCGTGTCCTGCCCCTGCCATACTGATCTGACGGCGATCAAAAATCTTTGAGCAAACGCTCGATATAGTCGAGTTCGAGTTGGGGGCGGGAACTCTCGCCAAAACGTTTCCGCAACTCTTCAAGAATGCGTCGTGCGCGCTGGGCGTCAATCTCACCGGGAACCTTGACGGTGAAATCATCACCGTACTCATGGCCTCGCATTGGTCGACCGAGGGGGTCAGTATCCCGCTGAGCGCGCGCTTGGCCACGCCCGGGTCGGCCGTTGGGACCCGGCCCCATACTCTGCTGCATCGATTGCGCCAGCCCCTGGGCACCTTTACGCATAGCCTCTAGAGCGCGACCTTGGCTGCCGACGGCGCCGTCGGAATCGCCTTCGCCGAGCTGGCCTTCTGCCTCACCCATGGCCTCACCCGCATCGCCAAGCTGACCCATTTCATTCTGGCCCTGCTGGCCTTGCTGACCTTGCTGGCCCTGTTGTCCTAACCCCCGCTGACGCAACTGCTCGAGCAGCTTGTTGAGCCTATCACGCAGGCCTTTCTGGTCCTGGCGAAGATCACCCATTTGGTCCTGGCCGGGTTGTTGACCCCGCTGACGATCGCGCCGCGAAGTCCTGACCTTGCCTGTAGGTCTTGTCGCGCAATTGCTGCTGCTTGCGAATCATGTCGCTTAATTCATCAAGCGCCGACATCATGTCGTCGTCGCTATCTTCGTCCCCTGATGCGCCGGGCCTCGCCATCTGCAGATTCTCGAGCATCGACTGCAGCTGTTCGAGCAGCTGCCGCGCGGCATCCTTGTTGCCCGACCGCGCCAAATTCTCCAGGCGATCGAGCATGCTCTTGAGATCCCTCTGGCTCAGCATGCGCGTATCGCGATCGAGCGGACGCGCATAGCTGCTGCGGATTCTTGCGCATCTCCTCGGCGAGCGCCTGCAGGAACTTGTCCATGGCAGCGCGCAGCTGATCCATCAGCTTCTTGAGCTCTTCATCAGTTGCGCCGCGCTCGAGCGCCTGACGCAGCGCCTCCTGCGCCTGGCGCAATGCCTGCTCGGCCTGCGAAACATTTCCGTCCTCGAGCGAGACGGCCATGTCCCACATGCGCGCGACAACCTCGCGCAACGCGTCGTCGCTCTTTGCGTGATCGAGGTCGTGGTAGATCGAACGCAAGCCGAGGTAGACGCCCGGCTCCGGCGTAAATCGTTCGGGCGCGATCGTGAGTGCTTCCAGCGCGGCGAGAACGACCGGCTTGGTCTCCGCGTCGAGCGCCAGATTACGCCGTTGTTCGATCAGCGCGCGCGCCAAAGGCTTCACGAAAATCCGCTGTGGAAGCTGCAACTCGCGCGGCTCGCTGCGACCCTCGTTGCCCGCCTCATCGCGCGCCGTCAGCGTAACCAAGGCCTCCGAACCGGCCCATGGGTGCTCGGTCAGGTCATGTGTCGTCTGCGCCGTGCCCGCGCGCGTGCGAGCCTGCGGCAGCGCGAGCGGATAGTCGGGAGCGCTGAAGAGCGGATGCCGCGGCTTGTCGCCGGGCTGATCCTCCTTGAGCGCGAATGTGGCCTTCGCCTCGACCACCCCGTAGTCGTCGTCCACCTTGTAGTCGAGCCTCAGTGCCCCGCGTGCCTGCCGTTCAGGATCCTTGATCAATTCGATGGTGGGCGCACGATCGGGGATCGCCTTGAAATTCCAGACGAGGTCAGTGCCGAGCACGCCATGGATGGCGGCCGACCCGTCGCCCTTGACCACGAGCCGCCGCTCTTCCGTTCCCGCCGGCAGAGGCGCACGGGCTTCAGCCGGCGCTTCCTCCAGTTCGCCCTTGCGGACAATGTCGAAGTTCACTTTTCCGGTTGCCCGGATCACGACCTGGCTGCCGGCCGGTACCGCCACGGGTGCGGCGCCGGCATTCTGCGGATTTTCACCGGGCCGAATACCAGGCAACATGACCGGAGGCCGGCCGGTATAGACCGGCGGCGTGACCCACGCGTCGATCCGGAAGTTGGCGGGCGCGACCACGCCGTGCCAGTCGAAAGCCGCAACGACACGTTTTACGCGTTCGTTGCCTGCCGCGAAGAAACTTGCCACCACCAGGATGAGCACCAGCGCGCGTAGCGCCATCGGATCGCGTAACGAGAGCAGCGGCATCGGCCACCCTGCCCTGATCCGGCGCGCCGACAATAACGCGCGTTCGACGTGCGCGCGCCACAATGCCTGCGCGATCGGATCCTTGCTGTTGGCGGCGATGTGATCCACGACCGCCGTTGCCGGGCGGTGGGTTTCGCCGCTGCTGCGATCAAGCCGGCGCAAGCCGTCGTTGACGCTCGGCACCCGCAGGATCAGCAGCGGCAATGACGACACAGCAAGGATAACGACGAAGATGCCGAGGCCGATCGCACGCGCGAGCGGCGGCAATACCAGCCAGAGGCCCGCCCAGGAGAACGCAAGGAACAGGCCGACCACGACCGCCATGCCGGCAAGTCCGGGCCATACCCGTTCCCACAACAAGCCGCCGCGTGCGCGTCTGAGCGCGCGCGCGAGCAGAAGCCGGGTCGGCTTGTCGCTGGCCTCGATCGGTTCTTTTAACTCGTCCAAAAGCCGCTCCGTCGCCGTGGCTCAGGAGAAATCTGTTATCCGGCAGGTTATCACGCGCCGGACGGCCCGGCCACGCGGGCATTTATGCGCTCAAAGCCAATCCGGCATGCGATCGAGCGCAATTAATTGGTCAACTTCAAGGCGCGGGCGCACGAGCGCCCATTGGGCACCATTAACAAGGACTTCCGGCACCAAAGCCCGCGTATTGTATGTTCCCGCCTGGACCGCGCCGTAGGCGCCCGCCGACATCACGGCAAGCAGTGCACCGCCCGGCGGTTCCACCATTTCGCGGTTAATCGCCAGAAAATCACCGCTTTCACAGACGGGGCCGACCACATCGGCCCGTATCCGCGATGCCGACAAGGATGGCTTAACCACGGGCCAAATTTCGTGATGAGCATCGTAGAGAGTCGGTCGAATGAGATCATTCATGCCCGCGTCGACGACAACGAAATTCCTGGCGTCCCCGTGCTTCACGAACATCACTCGCGTCACCAGGATTCCGGCATTGCCGACGAGAAGACGCCCCGGCTCGAAAATCAGCCGGCAATCGAGGTCGCGTGTCGCGCGCTTGACCACAGCGGCATAGGCATCCGGATGGGGCGGCGGCTCGTTGTCATCGCGATAAGGAATTCCGAGGCCGCCGCCGAGATCGACATGTGCGATGGCATGGCCATCGCCGCGCAATGCACGAACGAATTCCGCCAGCAGCGCAAACGCGTTATCGAACGGACCAAGTTCGGTGATCTGGCTGCCGATATGCATGTCTACGCCCGTGACTTTGAGACCTTTGAGCCTCGCGGCGCGGGCATAAATTTCGCGAGCATGACTGATCGGAATACCGAATTTGTTTTCGGCCTTGCCGGTTGCAATCTTGTGGTGGGTCCTGGCATCGATATCGGGATTGACGCGCACCGATATGTTTGCGGTGCGGCCTTTCGAGGCCGCGATCGAGGACAGAAGTTCGAGTTCGGGTTCGGATTCAACATTGACGCAGAGAATGCCTTCGTCAATCGCAAGCGCGAGTTCGGCGGCCGTCTTGCCGATGCCGGAAAACATGATCTTGTCGGCGGGAATTCCGGCCAGACGGGCGCGCTTTAGTTCGCCTCCCGAGACGACATCGGCGCCGGAGCCGAGTTTGGCGAGCGTGCGCACGACGGCCTGATTGGAGTTGGCCTTCATCGCGTAGCAGACGAGTGACGACACGTCGGCAAAGGCGCCTGCAAATACCTGATAATGACGCGTGAGCGTGGCAGTCGAATAGCAATAGAACGGCGTTCCGACCGCGCTCGCGAGCGCGTCCAGACTCACCGACTCGGCGTGAAGGACGCCGTCGCGATAAGCGAAGTGGTGCATCGCACGCTCAGTTCAGTAGAACATCGAGAGGGATACGCCTGTTCACGCCACCCGGTGCCAGAGGTTTCCCGTCGGGCCCGGTGGGACCCCTGCTGTCGCCCGCCGGCGCGCCGGCCGGCGCAGCCTGATCGCCCGCAAGCGATGCCCCTGGCGGCGGGTCGAGCGGGCCCTTGCGCCCGCATGCGCCCAGCCCCAGCGAGGCGGCGAGAACGCCGACCAGGGCCAGGCGAAAAAACAGGCGGTCACGGGTCAATGGATGCGCTCCTTGCATGGAAAGACGATAGCAAAACAAGCGAAGATGGCGAAGTCAGGATTTTTCCTTTTCCAGCTTTCGCAGCCATTTCCTGGCTTGTACGCGCACATTTTTGGGCGCGGTGCCGCCGAAACTGATCCGGCTCTTCACGGAACGATCGACCGACAGGACGTTGAACACATCATCAGTGATGCGCGGGTCTATTTCACGCATTGCCGGGAGCGGTAGCCGATGCAGGGCAACCCCCGTCTCCGCCGCCTTGGCGACGATACGGCCTGTCAGATGATGGGCCTCGCGGAAAGGAATCTTCAATGTGCGAACCAGCCAATCGGCCAAATCAGTCGCGGTCGCGTAGCCTTCACCGGCGGCCTTCTTCATCCGCGATGCGTCCGGTTCGAGATCGCCGATCATGCCGGTCATTGCGGCAAGGGAAAGCGAGAGCGCCGCAAGCGCATCCATCGCACCTTCCTTGTCTTCCTGCATGTCTTTCGCGTAGGCGAGCGGTAAGCCCTTCATCACGAGCAGCAGTGCGGTGAGCGCGCCAACAACGCGGCCGGTCTTGGCACGCACCAGTTCCGCTGCGTCCGGGTTGCGCTTCTGCGGCATGATCGAAGAGCCGGTCGTGAATTTGTCCGACAATTTCACGAGGCCCGTGAGCGGAGACGTCCAGAGTACGATTTCCTCGGCGAACCGCGACAGATGGACCGCGGCAATCGACGCGGCAGCCAGCACTTCCAGGACAAAGTCACGTGCGGATACGGCGTCGAGGGAATTCGGCATGGGCCGGTCGAATCCCAATGCATCAGCCGTCATATCCCGATCCAATGCAAACGAGGTGCCGGCGAGCGCCGCTGCGCCGAGCGGGGATTCGTTAAGCCGCTTGCGGGCGTCGGCAAACCGGCCGCGGTCGCGGGCCGCCATTTCGACATAAGCAAGAAGATGATGGCCGAAGGTCACCGGCTGCGCCGTCTGCAAATGGGTCAGGCCGGGCATGACGGTCGCGGCATGTGTGAATGCTTTTTCTGCGAGGGCGCGCTGATAGCCCGCGAGTGCGGTATCGATCGCGTCGACGGTGTCCCGCATCCACAGCCGGAAATCGGTCGCGATCTGATCATTGCGCGAGCGCGCAGTATGCAGCCGGCCCGCCGCCTCCCCGATCAGTTCGGCGAGCCGCCCTTCCACATTCATATGGATGTCCTCGAGCGCGCGCTTGAAAGAGAACTTCCCGGTTTCGATCTCTGACAGGATCGTGTCTAGACCTTGAGCAATCTTTTTTGCATCGTCGGCCGTAATGATGCCTTGCTTGGCCAGCATGCCGGCATGGGCCTTGGACGCAGCGATGTCCTGGCGGTAGAGATGCCGGTCGAAATCGATAGAGGCGTTGATCTCCTCCATGATCGCACCGGGGCCTGACGTAAACCGCCCACCCCACATTTTGTTGCTCATGGCATATTCACCAAGCCGCTCATGACCCAGTCCCAACCAGCTGCCGCCAAAAAACGCCTCGCCATGGTCTTGGCAGGTGGAATTGCCGGGGTCGCCGTTGGACTGGCGGGGGTATACGGGATTGCGACCCTAACGCGCAATGCGGGCGGAGATGCAGCCTGCCGGCCGGCAGTCGAATTGGCCAGGAAAATGGCGCCATTTGCGCGTGGGGAAGTGGCCGCAGTTAACGTTGCCAAGACCCCGCTCAAGGTGCCTCCTCTCGCGTTCAACGACTCGACCGGCAAGCAGCTCACTTTGGAGCATTGGCGCGGACGTACCGTCCTCCTCAATCTTTGGGCCACATGGTGCGTGCCTTGCCGCAAGGAAATGCCCGCGCTTGATGCGCTGGAGCAGCGGCTGGGCGGCCCGGAATTCGAGGTTGTCGCCGTCAATATCGACACCCGCGATGCCGAAAAGCCGAAGGCCTGGCTCAAGGAGGTCGGCGTGCAGAAACTCGCCTACTATACCGATCCGAGCGCGCGCGCGTTTCAGGATCTCAAGTCCATTGGTCGCGCGTTCGGAATGCCGACGACCATTCTGCTTGACCCGCAAGGATGTGAGCTCGGCACCATCGCCGGACCTGCCGAATGGGCGAGTGACGATGCGATCAAGCTGATCGAGGCCGCGCTGCGCTGAACGCCGATCAGAACTTAGGCGCTGGTATTGAGGTTCTGCCCGACCCCTTGCGCCACATTGGCGAGGCTCGCGATATTCTGCTGCGCGGCGTCCAATACCTGCGCGATGGCGGAAGCGGCATCCGCATTCATGCGCAGCATCTTGGCCGCGAGGGCCATCTGCACATTGCTCATCTGAGAGCCGACCAGCGCGGCAGCGATTGAAGACGGATCCATCCCGGCGCCAGTTCTACGGGCGCTTTATCAATGAACTGTAAATGCGAGAACGCCGGCCTTGACAGTGCCGCGGACCGTTATATACTTAACCATATGGTTTACTATCAACCCAACCTCGATCAAACCTTCGCAGCCCTTGCCGATCCGACACGACGGGCAATGCTGGCGCGGCTGAGCGAAAAAGAAAGCCTGTCGGTCAGCGAGCTTGCGGAGCCCTTTTCGATGTCGCTGCCGGCGGTGATGAAACATCTCGGCGTGCTGTCGGATGCCGGGCTCGTCGGGCGCGAAAAGAGCGGCCGCATCGTGAGCTGCCGCCTGCGCGCGGAACCCATGCGCGAGGCCAATGATTGGCTCAATCGCTATCTGAAATTCTGGACCGAGCGTCTGGATCGACTTGCTGCTTTCCTGGAGGAAGATCAATGGCCACCGCCACCAAACCGAGCCTTACCATCAAGCGCCGCTTCAACGCGCCGCCGGAAAAAGTCTTCGCCGCGTGGACCGACCCGGAAAAAGTAAAGCGCTGGATGGGCCCCGGCGAGGTCAAGGTGCAGAGCGCCGAGAACGATCCGCGCTCCGGCGGCCGCTACCGCTGGCTCATGAAATCGCCTGACGGGCAGGAACACGACGTCGGCGGCGTCTATCGCGAGTTCATTCCGAACGAGAAACTCGTATTCACCTGGGCGTGGAAGTCGACGCCAGAACGCGATTTGCTGGTGACCATTACATTCCGCAGTGATGGAAATGGCACGATCATGACGCTCACGCACGAACAGTTCTTCGACGAAGAAGCGCGCGACCGGCACCAGAACGGCTGGAACGGCGCGATGGACAAGCTGGAGAAATATCTCACCGCCTAGTGACAGGAGTTGCCCATGTCGCACCAATGGTCGCACGGAACGTTCTACTGGAATGAGCTGATGACCCGCGATCCGGAAAATGCCAAGAAATTCTACCGCGATACCGTCGGCTGGAATTTCGAGGCGATGCCCATGCCGGACGGCACCTATTGGGTTGCGAAGGCGAATGGCGAAGCTGCGGGCGGCATATTTCCGTTGACCAGCCCGCAATTTGACGGCGTGCCGGAGGGATGGATGTCATATCTCGCCGTTGATGACGTCGACGCGCGGGTCAAGAAAGCGGAGTCCGCCGGCGCCAGATTGATGCGGCCCATCTTTGACGTACCAAATGTCGGACGTATCGCGATACTACGCGAACCGGGAGGCGCCGGCATCGGCTGGATGACACCGGTAACGGCACAGTAGAGGACATCATGCAGCACAAAATCGTTTCGCAGGACGAATGGCTGGCGGCACGCAAGGCGCTGCTCGCCAAGGAAAAGGAATTCAGCAAGGCGCGCGACCAGTTGAGCTCGGCACGCCGTGACCTGCCCTGGCTCAAGGTCGAAAAAAACTACGTGTTTGACAGCCCGCACGGCAAGGAAAAGCTCGCCGATCTGTTCGGCGGCAAGAGCCAGCTCATCGTCTATCACTTCATGCTCGGACCGGGCTGGGTGCAAGGTTGCCCGAGCTGCTCATTCCTGGCCGATCATTTCGACGGTGCCGTCGTCCATCTTGCGCAGCGTGACGTGTCGCTGGTCGTGGTGTCGCGGGCGCCACTCGCTGAAATCGAAGCCTACAAAAAGCGCATGGGCTGGAAGTTCAAATGGGTTTCCTCCTACGGCTCCGACTTCAATCACGATTTCCACGTCTCGTTCACCCGGAGGAGAAGGCGCGGGGCAAGGTCGAATACAACTACGCGATGACGGAATTTCCAAGCGAGGAAGCGCCGGGCCTGAGTGCTTTCGCCCGGAACGAACACGACGAAATATTTCACACCTATTCGTCCTATGCCCGCGGCCTCGACATTCTTGTGGGCACCTACAACTTCCTCGACATGGCGCCGAAGGGCCGCGACGAAGACGCCCTGCCCTGGTCGATGTCCTGGGTGCGCCGCCACGACGAATATGAAGCGGCGTCCCCAAAGGGCGGTTGCTGCGGCTGAAATAACCAGATTTGAAACGACAGTGCTGACCGAGAAATAATGGGGATCTGACAATGATCAAAATCAGTGCGTTTCGTTGGGTGCCGCAGTTCGCCCGCGGCCTGGTGCGCGATTTGAGAGTGCGATGGGCGCTCGAAGAAGCGGGCCTGCCTTATGAGACCAGGCTGATCGGACCGCAGGACCAAGCCTCCGATGCCTACCGCGCGATGCAGCCGTTTGGCCAGGTCCCTGTCTATGAGGAAGACGGCCTCGTGCTGTTTGAATCCGGCGCCATCCTCCTGCACATCGCCGCGCGATCGGAGACGCTGATGCCGCGTGACGCGAATGCGCGCGCCCGCACCACGGCATGGATGTTCGCGGCGCTCAATTCGGTTGAGCCGCAGATCGTGAACTTCACGGCCGCCGATCGCGACACCAATGAAGATTGGGCGAAGCAACGGCGGCCGGCGGTGCTCAAACTGGCGCAGACCCGTCTTGCCGCGCTGTCAAATTGGCTTGGCGATCGTGACTATCTGGAGGAGCGCTTCACGGTTGCCGACTTGCTGATGACAACCGTGCTCCGCATCCCCCGCCATTGCGATCTTCTCGCGCAATATCCGGTACTCGACAGTTACCGCATGCGATGCGAAGCGCGTCCGGCCTTCCGGCGCGCGCTCGACGCGCAGATGGCGGATTTTGTCGAGAACCCCGCAGCGGCCTGAAATATGTGCAGTTGGCGCGAGGTTCGATCAGGTTGAATTCAAAATCTTGCTTCCGTTCGTCCCCGCGAAAGCGGGGATCCCGAAGCGAAAATTTGAAAACGGGAGCAAGTAGCCCTGATTTCCCGCTTGCGCGGGAATGAGCGGATGAGGTTATGCATCAGCTCGAATGGATTTTGCGCTATCGCGTCGGGACCGGCTTCTCACCGCGATAATCATAGAAGCCGCGCTGGGTCTTGCGGCCAAGCCATCCGGCTTCGACATATTTCACCAGCAGCGGGCATGGCCGGTATTTCGAGTCGGCAAGTCCTTCGTAAAGCACCTGCATTACCGACAGGCAGGTATCGAGCCCGATGAAATCGGCGAGCTCGAGCGGACCCATCGGATGGTGGGCACCAAGGCGCATGGCGGTATCGATCGACTCCACGTTCCCGACCCCCTCATAGAGCGTGTAGATCGCCTCGTTGATCATCGGCAGCAGGATACGATTGACGATGAAGGCCGGAAAATCCTCGGACACCGCGATGGTTTTGCCGAGCTTCGTGACAAATGCCTTGCTTGTCTCGAACGTGGCATCGTCGGTCGCAATTCCACGGATCAATTCGACCAATTCCATCAGCGGCACCGGATTTATGAAATGAATGCCGATGAACCGCTCGGGCCGGTCGGTCGAGGCGGCAAGCCTCGTTATCGATATCGACGAGGTATTGGTCGCGACGATGGCATCGGATTTGAGCGAGGCGCAGAGTTCCGAGAAGATCTTGCGCTTGACCTCTTCTTTTTCGGTCGCGGTCTCGATAACAAGATCGCAGCCCGCAAGGCCATCATACTTTTCCGCGGGCTTGATGCGGCCCAAGGCGGTCTTCCGGTCCTCTTCGCTTATCGCCTTTTTGCCGACCTGGCGCGCCATGTTACCGTTGATGGTCGCCATGCCGGCCTTGATACGATCCGGCGACACGTCGTTGAGCATTACGGAGTAACCCGCGAGCGCGCAAACATGCGCAATGCCATTGCCCATCTGGCCGGCACCGATTACCCCGACACTCTGAATCTTGACCATGTTTTTGTCCGATCGATGCGAAGACCCGGCTCTCGGCTTCGAATCCGGTTAAATTTCGTTATTTCGCTGCACTTTTACGACTTACTCCCGCGCCGCGCCACCGGCGGAACAATAAAATTGGATCGTAGTCAACGCTTGACCTTGTCGAGTTCCGTCGCGAGCTCCGGCAGCGCCTGATAGAGGTCCGCGACCAGGCCGTAATCGGCGACCTGAAAGATCGGAGCCTCCTCATCCTTATTGATAGCAACAATCACCTTGGAGTTTTTCATCCCTGCGAGATGCTGAATTGCACCGGAAATTCCGACCGCGATGTAAAGCTCGGGGGCGACAACCTTGCCTGTTTGTCCGACCTGCCAGTCGTTCGGCGCATAGCCCGCATCAACCGCCGCACGCGAGGCGCCCATCGCAGCGCCCAGCTTGTCGGCAACGGGCTCGATGTATTTCGTGAAATTGTCGCGGCTCTGCATAGCGCGACCGCCGGAAATGATGATTTTGGCCGAAGTCAGTTCGGGCCGGTCTGACTTGGAGAGTTGCTCGCCTGCGAATGTCGATAGCCCCGGATCGGCGGCGGCCGCGACCGTTTCGACGCTGCATGAGCCACCGGCGCCAGCGGCCTGAAAGGTCGAGGTGCGTACCGTGATGACCTTTTTCGGATCCGTCGACTTTACCGTCTGGATCGCATTGCCGGCGTAGATCGGCCGTTCAAAGGTATCGGGAGAAACCACCTTGGTTACGTCGGAAATCTGCATGACGTCGAGCAGTGCCGCCACGCGCGGCATCACATTCTTGCCGGTCGTCGTGGCCGGCGCGACGATTGCGTCATAGTTTCCGGCCAGCGAAACAATCAGCGCGGCAAGAGGCTCTGCGAGCTGGTGCTCGTAAGCCGCGGCGTCGGCAACGAGAACCTTTTTGACGCCGTCAAGTTTTGCCGCCGTATCCGCTGCCGGTTTGCAGTCCTTGCCCGCGACAAGTACATGGACGTCGTCTCCGATTGCCTTGGCGGCCGTAAACGCCTTGTTGGTGGCATCCTTGATCGTCTTGTTGTCGTGCTCGGCGACGAGAAGTGTGGTCATCTAGATTACCCCCACCTCGTCTTTGAGCTTGCTGACGAGCTCAGCCACTGAACCGACCTTCACTCCGGATTTACGGCCAGGCGGCTCCGACGTCTTGAGCACCTGCAGCCTGGGCTTGACGTCGACGCCATAGGCATCCGGCGACTTTTCATCGATCGGCTTTTTCTTTGCCTTCATGATATTCGGCAGCGAGGCGTAACGGGGCTCGTTCAGCCGCAGATCGGTCGTGATGATTGCCGGCATCTTGAGCTTAATGGTCTGCAGGCCGCCGTCTACTTCACGCGTGACGCTGATGGCATCGCCCTCGATCTCTAGCTTGGACGCAAAAGTCCCCTGCGCCCAATTCAGAAGCGCCGCCAGCATCTGGCCTGTCTGATTGCTGTCGTCGTCGATTGCCTGCTTGCCCATGATGACGAGGCCGGGCTTTTCCGCGTCGACGATGCCCTTGAGGATTTTTGCAACGGCAAGAGGTTCAACGACCACATCCGTCTTCACGAGGATTCCGCGATCGGCACCCATAGCGAGCGCGGTTCGGATCGTCTCGGAGGCTTGTGCGGGGCCAATCGACACAGCCACGACTTCCGTCGCCTTGCCCGCTTCCTTCAGACGAAGTGCTTCTTCGACGGCGATCTCATCGAAGGGATTCATCGACATCTTGACGTTGGCGAGCTCAACACCTGAGCCATCCGGTTTGACGCGAATTTTGACGTTGAAATCAACCACCCGTTTCACGGGCACCAGAATTTTCATGATTCCCCATCCCGGGCGGGCACGACTGCAGAGCCGGCGGAAGCTAAAGGTCGTGGCGTCGGCCTGTCAACGTTTATGCTGCGGCGCGGTAAGACCTACCGGTTCTGGCCGGGCGTCCACAATATGTCAGCCGCGCCTTTGTCGTTGGCATGGCGCCCAGCGACAAACAGGTAGTCCGAAAGCCGATTAACGTAGCGAAGTGACGGCGACGATACCCCTTCGCCGGGCTTGTCCTTGAGCGCGACCATGATCCGTTCTGCCCGCCGGCAGACCGTCCGCGCCAAGTGAAGATAGGTCGATGCGGGGCTCCCTCCAGGCAAAATGAACGACTTCAGCGGCGAAAGGTCGGCATTGAGCCGGTCGATTTCGGCTTCCAGCCAGGCAACCTGCGCGTCGGTCACAGTCAGGCGCGCGCCGCCGGGCCCCTTTTCGGCGAGGCACAGGTCTGCCTCAACATCGAACAGATCGTTCTGGATACGGCCGAGGGCGGCATCCAGAGCGGGTTCACCGGCGGTGTGCAGCCGCACCAGTCCGATGACGGCATTGACCTCATCGATGGTGCCATAGGCATCAACCCGCAGGTCATATTTCTTGCGCCGGTCACCGGTGCCGAGTGACGTCGTGCCGTCGTCGCCGGTTCGCGTATAAATTCGGTTGAGCACAACCATGTCGGCCTCGCGAAGGCATTTTCCAGGTCGCAAATTCGAGGTAGGCTTTATCCAAGCTGGTTTCAATCTCAAAAACGGGGTGACGCTCATGCGTGTTCTGACGATTGCCATTGCCGCTGCTTTCCTTGCAATGCCGGCAACCGCGCCTGCCTTGGCCTGCGGCGCCGGTCTGCACGCGGCAAAATCCGTTGTTGCTGACTACTCGGCCAAGAAGAAAAAAAAGGTCAAAGTGCAAAAGGAAAAAATCGAGTACATGCGCGCGGCGCCGATGAAGTGACCGCCGCCCAGCTTCTGCCAGCCTAGCGGCCCAGGGCCCAGATCGTCACCATAATCACGATAATGGCGACGAACTGCAGTAAAACACGCAGGCGCATCAGCCGCTGCGAACGGTTCGGCGAGCCGCCTCGCATCATGTTGATCAGGCCGAGCAAAAGCACGATCGCGACCGCTACGATGGCGGCCGGTACCATGAAATGTGACATGAACTCCGACATGGACTGCGCCTTCTAACATCGGCGACCGGGTCGTGCGTAAAATTTTGACTCGCCTCAGGGTTGTATTTCCTATAACATCCCCAAAAAGCTGAGTGCTTGCGTTGGGTGGTGTATGGGGACTTGCGTTGGGGGTGCGACAGGCACCCGCTTTTTGAAAATCCATGCTGCAGGCAACCTTTCCCCGTCTCGATTCTGGAATTTCCGGAAGCGGCAATGCGATCGGAGAAATGCACACCGAAACAATGATCTGCAGAAACTGCCCGGCAGTTTTGCGCACACGGCCGCACAGCGCCGCGCGTTTGCTCTTGGCGCCAGCATCGAGGATGTCCTGAAGGCCGCCGCGACGCGCGCTGCCGAGCAACTCAAGTCCACGCAGCCGGATTTCTCGGCGGGAACACTGCGGAAACTTGCCCGGTTTCTTCCGCTGCTCCTCGGCGCGCTGGCTGTCGTTGCCCTCTCCAACGCATATGGTTCGTTCGCGCTTTGCGCCCTTGCGGTGCTGCCGGCCGGGTTTCGTCTCTTAATTGTCGGGTGCGGGTCGTGGTCGGCGGGAACCCAAAAAAATTGTGCCACAATCGCGTCCGATGAGGACCTGCCGATCTACAGCATCATTCTTCCACTTCGCCGTGAAGCGAGGGTTGTCGATCAACTGCTTTCGGGAATTGAACGACTCGACTACCCCGCTGAAAAACTGGATGTCATCCTGGTCGTGGAAGCGGACGAGCCCGAAACGCGTGCGGCAATCACCACACGCAAGCATTGTGTTCCCGTCACCGTCATTCCCGCGCCTCCGACCGAGCCGCGCACAAAACCGAAAGCCCTCAACATTGCGCTTGAGTTCGCGCGCGGCGAGTTTACCGTAATCTATGACGCCGAGGACCGTCCTGACCCAAATCAGCTTCGCCACGCCGTCGAAACCTTTCGTTCCTCGAGCAACGACCTTGCCTGCGTGCAAGCGCGTCTTTGCATAGACACAGACACGAGCTGGCTCGCACGCTATTTTACCGCCGAATATGCCGGGCAATTCGACATCTTTCTTCCGAAGCTCGCCGACATTCGGTTTGCCGCTGCCGCTCGGCGGCTCCTCCAATCATTTTCGCACGGAAACGCTGCGCGAGGTTGGCAATTGGGACGCCTACAACGTGACCGAGGATGCCGACCTCGGCATGCGCCTTGCCCGTTACGGCTATCGATGCGGCATGATCGATTCCACGACCTATGAAGAAGCTCCGGCCAAGGCCTACGACTGGTTGCGGCAGCGTTCACGCTGGCTCAAAGGCTGGATGCAGACATGGCTGGTTCATATGCGCAACCCGATTTACCTTTATCGCCAACTCGGGTTGTCCGGTTTCCTCACATTTCAATTCGTTGTCGGTGGCAACGCGCTGGTGGCTCTTGCCCACCCGCTATTTTTGATCGATTTGATCTGGGATTGTGCTGGCGGCTCTCCGGCAGGAGATTTCCGGCTGACGCATGTTCTTGCAGCAGCCGGATTTGGCTATTTTGTCTCCGCCTCGCTCGGATTCCTCGGCCTGTGGCGGCGGGGAATGTTGAACAGGGCGCCCATCCTTCTGCTGACACCACTCTATTGGCTTCTGCTGTCAGCCGCCGGCTGGTGGGCAGCGCGCGAGATCGTTTCCGCGCCAGCGCGGTGGAACAAGACCGAGCACGGCCTCGATGGTCCGCCGCGCCTCGAAAACCTAACGTCCGCACTGCTTAGGCTTAACACGCACATTACCGAGCTGATGCATCGCGGCGAAATTCCACAGATATGGATCGATGCTACATATAACGCCGCAAATCCGCGGCTGCGTCCTCGGGCCGCCGTTTCAGGCTGAATGGCGCAACAAAGCGGCCCTGCTTGTCCATCAGATAGACAAGCGCTGTGTGATCCATGCTGTATTCGCCGTTTCCGGTTGGTACCTTCTTCGCGTAAACGCGGTAGGCTTTTTCCGCTGCATCGACCGCGGCGGAATCGCCGGTCGCCCCGCGCAGATGCGGATCAAAGCTCGACAAATAATCCTTCATGACCGCAGGGGTATCCCGTTCCGGATCGACGGTGATGAACAGCGCACCGGTACGGTCCGCATCCTTGCCCAGCGCCCGCATGACTTCGGACACCTCAAACAATGTGGTCGGGCAAACATCGGGACAGTGCGTATAACCAAAAAACACGAGGTACGGCCGGCCCTTCATGTCCGTATCGGTGATGGGCTTGCCGTTCTCATCGACAAGCTTGAACGGACCGCCGATTGCGGACCCCGCTGTCCCGATCGCGCCGGAAAAGTTCCCGGTCGCGTAAAGAAGTACGCCGGCAAAAACCACCAGCCCTGTCAGAAAGGCAGTAACGACGAGCAGAATTTGCGACGTTCGCGTCGTCATGGGAATTCAACCAGCGTCAAAAGCACGCCAGCCAGCCGGTGCGCACCATCTCGAGGAACACCGCGGTACCGTAGTAGGCCCAAAGCCCGAAAGTCGCCGAAGCCAACGCGCCGCCAGCGAGCGCCAGCAACAACATCGGCCGCGACAACGAAGCGTTGGACACGATCGCCGGCATGAATCAGCCTCCGAAAGCCGTACATTGTTAACTTAGATAGGCTTGATGGAGGGCCGAAGCAACGCGGCTTGGAGCCCACAAGGGTTAACGGCTTTCTGGCCAACAAATGTCGACAAAACACAGGTACTTGTGCATGGCGTTGACTTGGTAGACCAAAGCCGCGATGAATAGATTAGATTTTTCGAATATGGACTCTTACCGCGTATGGAGAACGTGATGCGCAGCGCTTTGGCGATAGCCCTGGCAATGTCGGTGTCGGCGGCGATTCCCGCCTGGGCTCAAAACACACAGGCCCCAGTTCCCGCGCCGACGGCAGCACCTGCCGCCGCTCCCCCTGCGGCGCCGGCGCCTGCGGTGGCGACCTGCAATAACCCGAACGCACTTGGCGTTACGCGCGTGGTGCAGATCGATACCACCGGCGGCCCGGGTTTCGGTTTCGAACAATTCAAGGCTTACGACTTCCTGCGCGATCATGAAGTCGTGCTGACATTCGATGATGGCCCGTGGCCGGGAAACACGCCCCGCGTCCTCAAGGCCCTCGCCGATCAATGCACCAAGGCGTTATTTTTCCCGATCGGCAAGCATGCCGGCTGGCATCCCGAAATTCTCAAGGAAGTTGCCGGAGCCGGCCATACCATCGGCTCGCACACATGGTCGCACAAGGATCTCACACGAGTTACGCCGCAAGAAGCCACCGATGAAATCGAAAAGGGCATAGCCGCAGTGAGCGTTGCACTCGGCAACAAACCGGTTGGCCCGTTTTTCCGCTTCCCTGCACTGCGCAATCCGCCGGAAATGGTGAAATATCTTGGCGATCGGAATGTCGGAATCTTTTCCACCGACATGGACTCGTTCGATTTCAAGATGCGCAAGCCTGACCAGGTGATCAAATCGGTGATGGCGAAGCTCGAGAAGCACGGCAAGGGCATTATCCTGATGCACGATTTCCAGCACGCGACCTCCGAAGCGCTGCCCGAAATCCTCAAAAAGCTGAAGGATGGCGGCTACAAGGTCGTTCAGGTGACCGGCAAGACGCCGGTCGAGCCGAAGAAGGAATATGTGGACGCCGTGCTCAAGGAAATGGGCGGCGGGCTTGAGGAAGCACGACCGATGTCGAACGTGATCAAGACCATCAGCGGAAACTGAAATACCGCAATCGAATTAGGGCCGGCCGCGCGAACCCGCGCGGCCGGCTTTTTTTGCGCGGCAAGATCCGCGCCTGTGCTAGGCTGCTAGCGGCACAATTTGCCACCTCAGGGGGTCGCACATGAGCGTATTGCTCGTTGCCTTCGGCGCACTGGCGGCAATATGGATCGTGGTTCTTTTGGGATCGCCGTTATTCGGCCCGAAGTAACACTAGCCGGCACGCCGGAAATTCAGGGCACCGCCCGCCGCGAGTAGGCGGTGAAGCGACGAAGCCGCGGTTGCGTGGTCATGGGTGATGCGCGCAATGACGCCGATGGCGCGCCGGCTCCGACCGATGAAATCGAAAACCAGACAGCCGCGCAGCGCGCCGATTAGCATCGTCGCGACAGGCGACCGTCCCGCTCTATGCGCGACCCGGCCTGACGACATCATGGCGAAAACCGGAAACGCCGAACCGGCACGTCTGTTCCCCATAATTTTCGGAAATCTGAGCGGGGTGTAAGCAACCAAAAAATACCTATATCGTCCGGTATCGTGACTCGTTCTGCCGAGAACATTACTGTTTGCGGGAATGGAGGGCTGATGTGCCCGATATCGCGACACTGACGATCAACCCCGCCATCGATATCTTCGTGAATGTCGCTCGCGTGGAGCCCACGCGGAAAATGCGGTGTTCGGCGCCCAAGCGCGATCCGGGGGGCGGCGGCATCAATGTAGCGCGCGTCGCCCACCGCCTCGGCAGTAACGTCGTCGCAATCTATCCGACCGGCGGTGCGATTGGAAAGCTGCTGCATCGGCTTGTTGACCGCGAAGGAATCGACAGCCTGGTCACGCCGTCGCACGTTGAAACGCGCGAAAACTTCACCGCCTACGAAGAGTCGACCGGCGAGCAGTACCGCTTCGTGCTGCCCGGTTCGGCACTGTATCGCGCGGAATGGGAAGCCGTTCTCGATAAGCTGACAACATTGCCTGCGAAGCCGAAATTCGTGGTCGCGAGCGGCAGCGTGCCGCCCGGCGTTCCCGAGGATTTTTTTGCGCGCGCCGCACGTGAGGCCAAACGCCTCGACGCACAATGCGTAATCGACACCTCAGGGGCGGCGCTGAAGGCAGCTTTGAAGGAAGGCGTCGCGCTGATCAAGCCGAACCTGGTAGAGCTTTCGGACCTCGTCGGCGCCCCGCTGACGACCGATGACGCCCGCATCACCGCATGCCGTAAGCTGATCAAGGATGGGTGCGTAGGTATTGTTGCCCTCACGCTCGGCGAAGACGGGGCGCTTCTCGTAACGCACGATCACGTCTGGCGCGCGGAACCGCTCATGATAGAGCCCGTCAGCACGGTGGGCGCCGGCGACAGTTTTCTCGGCGGGCTCGTCGCCGCATTGGCCTCCGGCAAATCCTTGCCGCAAGCGTTTCGTGTGGCCGTTGCCTCCGGATCGGCAGCGGTGCTGTCACCGGGTACGGAGTTGTGCCGCGAAGAAAATGTGCAAAATCTCTTGGCAGACGTGAAAATCAGCGAAGTCACGTGCGCGGCGGCCTCGGCGTAACCTCTCGGCGAAATTTACTCTCGTACGCGCGCGCCTGCTTTGCTTGGCTGCATTTCCGCTTGCATGACTTCCATCATGCCGATCCAGACGATCAGCGGGAAATAGAATAACAACGGCATTTTTTTGTTCCTCGCATTCCGGTTCAGGTAAGGAACGCGAGTGCCCGCGGGCCGGTTCCGGCCATCACGCGAGCGTGTCAGCGCAATTTGAATGTCTGGAAAGGGCCAAATGCGCACGAGGTAAAAGCGGCGAAGCCGAAAACCGGAGCGGATTCATGCAAGCCGCAGTACCCGGAATTTTCAGCTGTTCAAAAAGATCGCCGGCCAATTGCCCCGCCTGAGTTACGAAGCGGACATCTGCTCGGGTGTTAGACGGCAGCAATCGGAATGATCGCTGCGATACATTCGTCGGCACCCTTGACGCGTGTGCGATGGCCTTTGCCAGAGACATCCTCCATCAAGACGCTGTCGCCAGGCCCGAACGTTCGCTTATCTCCATTGCTGGCGGTCAATTCGAGATGGCCTTTCAAGCAAATCAAAAATTGAGCCTTCGGTGGATGCATGGATTCGCCAGTCCAACCCGAAGGTAACCGGACAAATTGCAGGCCATCGGCCGGGTAACTGTGCGACACAAACAGCATTGGCGCCGGAGGCCGATAATCGGATTCATCCAGATCGAGCGTTGCCTGCTCAATTTGGCTTTCTCCCGCGCTGTCAGTCTTCAGGCGAATGTACCGCATAGTGTGTTCCTTCCTGCGAAAAACTATAAAAACCGATCCATTGTCTGGCATTTCGAAATTGAATCGCCTTGAGTAATTCAAAGTATGTTGACGTGCGCCGCGGTGGGCCGGCCGGCCGCCACGGGCTCCTTACTGCGTCGACCAGCCAAAAAGACTGTAGGCTGGGCAATTGCCAAATAATGCGGTGAGAATCGGCACAACACCGACCCACCCAATCCAATTCCAGCCTGTTCCAGGCGCAAGGTAGCCAAGCGCAAAAGCGAGTAGCGCGGCGCCGGCGATCAGGCGAGCAATGCGGTCGAACGTTCCCACATTTACGGTCATCGAGTTCTCCTTTATTCAGCGGGTTGAGCGTGCATGGTCGTTTTTTCGGGTGGCATCGAGACTGGCATGTCGCCATCCACATCGATGCCTAATTCGCCGCGCCAAGGCGCCCAAGCCTCAAGCGCAATGAGAATCACGACAATGACTGCCGCCAGCACCAAGCGCGCCGATCCAATAGGGCACGCCGGCAAGATCGCTGAAAATAAGCTTGGGCCCGCTCTGGACGAGGAACGTTTTGGCGAGCATCGGTGACGCATAGGAAAAGGCGACTGCCCCGAACAGCCCGCCGACTAACGTGAACAGCGCGTCTCGATATCCTGCGCCGATCTGCGCCAGCGCCGTGCCAGGACAAGCACCTGAGAGCGATATGCCGGCCCCGAGCAACAGTCCTCCCACGGCATCAGCAGCATAGGCGGCGACCTTCGGTTGAAGTTTCACGTAGCCCAGCCCATTGAGCACTGCGAGTACGACTGCACCGGTAGCGACAGCGGTGAGGAAAACCTTGAGCATTATAAAGTTGCGCAACTGCATTTGGCCGACGATGACGCCCGGTTCAAATACGCGCGATTTTTCCAGCGCGAAGCCGAACACGATGCCCATGGTGATGCCAACAAAGATGGCGAGAGTAACTGACATGACTGATCTCCTCTTAAGTCAGATGCGGCGTAACAACAGCGTTGCGGTCGCGATGCCGCCGGCAAACATGGCGGCGACGGCAACTGTGGAGCCGACCGCCAATTGCGCCATGCCTGAAAGTCCGTGGCCACTGGTGCAGCCATCGGCGATGCGCGCGCCGAGCAGCAAAAGGAAACCGCCCATAAAAGCGACAGCGTAACGCTTCGCGGGCGACTGCGACCCGAGCGCCCGCCGCCAGATCGGCGAGATCGGTGCTCGTTTCGCGCCTGAAAGCTTCATCGAAGCAAAGGCGCCGATGGCAACGCCGATTACGAGGGCGACCTGCCACCAGTTCTTGCCGGTTATGGCGACGTGGCGCGCGACATAGTCAATCTTCAGGATGGACGGGTCGATCCACGAGGCGATCATTCCGCCGACGGTGACGTAGGATGAGGAGGCGCCGAGCGCCGTCTCGATCAGCAGAAATGCCGGAATTTGCAGAAGGCCGATGATGATTCCAGCAACATAAGGAGACCAAGCTTTTTGCGTGAGCATCGCGCTAATTCTCCACCTGCTTGCGCACCAAGGTGCACAGCCATCACATATAAGGTTTTGAATATAACGGCCCGACGCGGCTCCGGTTTGACTTGGATCAAGTGCGAGACTGCGCGGCTCCACTCATCGAGGAAGCAAGGACTAAATGTCCGCTTCTCCAATCGGCCGGTTTGGATCAAGCAATTCCAGGCTACCCACCATTACAGCGTCGATGTCGCTCTATGCGCCCTCAAGAATAAACAACATGTCTTGGCTGCTGGTGCATTGTTTGCGGAGCGCAATGAGCGGCTGATATTCGGGCGACTTGTACCAGGCGTTCAGAGAGTTCATGTCTGGAAATTCAATCACCACGACACGCTCCGGATTCCAGTGACCGCCTTCCGGCATTTTGTGGCTTCCGCCCTTCGTTAGATAACGTGCACCATGCTTGGCCATCATTGGTCCAACTTTGGTCCTGTATTCTTCGAATTTGGCCGCATCGGTGATTATGTGTTCAGCGATCAAATAAGCTGTCATTTGACGCCCCCGTTCGCTCGTAAACATTTTATTCTACCAACTGCCTGTATCCGCGCCAGTGCGCGATGAGAATGCGGATAGTGTCCGCTTTGGGTTGCCGGTTGAGGCCACCGTCAGAAGCGGACATGCGTTGCGCATAGGACGTGCAATGATGAACGCAAAATACGAAACCGGATTGGCTACGATTTAACATTCCCGCGACTGTAGCGATGCAAAGAGATTTAACCCCTGTGCTGCGTCGACCGGCTGAGCCGGCGGTCTACAGCGGACATTTGCGGCGAGCCGTTGAACGGCGGATACGTGGGCGGTATCGTGCCAGCTACAAGACATGATGGGTCAAATCGACACCACCAAGGGGAGATAAAAATGACAGACACATCGAGCCCATCCGAGCTTTCACGCCGCAGTCTGCTGGCCGGGCTGGCCGCCGCACCAATCGTCGCTGCCACAACAGAGCAAAGCCTTGCGCAGTCCGTCGGACCGCGCTGGACGCCGCAACAGGCGCAGGCCGCGCTTAAGGATGCAAAGGGCACCAAGCTGGTGCTGCTCGGTACTGCTGCCGGTCCCGTGCCAGGACGCTCGCGCGAAATGACATCCCACGTGATGCTGAGCAATGGCTCGGCATACGTACTTGATTGCGGCATGGGCGTCACCAATCAATTCGCGCGCACCGGCATTCCCTTCGGCGCGTTGAAGTCGATCTTCATCACGCATCATCATGCAGATCACAACATTGAATATGGCCCGCTGCTAATCGTCGGCTGGATTCAAGGCTTACCGCTTGACGTGCGCGCTTTCGGGCCGCCGCCGCTCAGGCAGATGACCGACGATTTCATGCATGCCTATAAGCAAACGGTCGACTTCTGGGCCGAAGACTTCCACATGAAACCGCTCACGTCTGTTAATGTGCAGGAAATTTCAGCAGCGGGCCTGGTGACGGAGGACGACAACGTCAAAGTCTCCGCAATTTTGGTCGAGCATCCCCCGGTGAAGCCAGCCTTGGCCTACCGTTTCGATTTTAAGGATCGTTCGATCGCATTTTCCGGTGACACCGCGCCGCTCGAAGCAGTGGCGAAAATGGCCAAGGGCGCCGACGTGCTCGTGCACGAAACGATGTATGTTCCGGCGGTCGAGAAATACATCAACGGCCAGATCGCCAAAGGGCGACCAGTGAAATTCGAAGCCTTCATGGAGCATATGAAGGCCGACCACACGCCATCCGAAGACGTCGGCCGCATCGCTCAGGAAGCGGGTGTCAAAACGCTTGTGCTCTCGCACCTTACCCCGGCGATCGACAGCATAAGCGACGACACCTGGCGCGCACCGGTCGCGAAATTTTTCAAAGGTGAGATCATTGTCGGCAAGGACCTTATGGTCGTGTGAATTTGTTCAAAAGCACGCATGTCCGCTTCTCTAATCGGCCAGTTTGGGTCTAGCGTTTCCGACTATTCACCAGTGCAGTGTCGATGCCGCTCTGACATCGAGCGCGTTGCAGACATGTCCGAAGCTGGCACCCGGCATCAATCGGATGCCAGCCATCGGTCAAGAACGTACGTCAAAAATCATGTTGAACGGTGTTTCGGTTGCGCGGCGGAACCGCGTAAAACCAGCTTCAGCTGCGACCTGGCGCAATCTGCGTTCGCCTGCTTGAGCGCCCAACCCTAGCGCAACTTCCTGAGAGAGCGACGCAGGCGTGCAAATGAAGGTGGAAGCGCCGTAGAAAACGCGTCCAACGGGATTGAGATTGTCTTTGAGATTGTCGTGAGCAAACGGCTCGACGATCATCCATGTTCCGTCCTTGGCCAAGGTTTCCTTCACATGCTTGCCCGCACCCACCGGGTCGCCCATGTCATGAAGACAATCGAAAAACGCGACCAGGTCATAGCCTTTCGCAGGAAAATCTTTGGCATTAGCCTGCGCGAATGTGATGCGGTCCTCCACGCCAGCTTCGTTTGCTGCGATCTTGGCGCGCTCTATCGAAGGGACATGATAGTCGAACCCGAAAAACTTCGATTTCGGATAAGCCTGAGCCATCACAATCGTGGACGCACCATGGCCGCATCCGACATCGGCAACCTTGGCGCCGGCCTTGAGCTTCTCTTCGACGCCATCGAGCGCAGGGATCCAGTTTGAAACAAGATTGGCGTTGTAGCCGGGCCGGAAGAAGCGCTCCGTGCCGGAGAACAGACACTTTGAATGATCGTGCCAGCCAACACCTTTGCCGGTTCGAAATGCGTCGGCGACCTTGGGCTCGTCGAGATAGGTAGCCTGGACGACATCGAACGCACCGGCAAAAAAGGCGGGTGATCCTTCTTCGGCGAACGCCATGGCTTGCTCTGGGGACAGTGAGAATGTGTTCTTTTCGGAGTGGTAATCGATGTATCCAGAAGCAGCCTGACCAGACAGCCATTCGCGCACGTAGCGCTCATGCAGGCCGGTCTTTTTGGCGAGTTCGGACGACGTAACTGGCGCACCGTCGACCATCGCTTTGTAAAGGCCGAGGCGATCACCGAGCAGAATACTCGCGCCCGCGATGGCGGCACCGAGGTCGCCTACCAGCTTGCCCACAAGCTCATTCAATTTGTCGGAGTTTGGCTCCCGCATAACTGCCTCCATTGATTGACGCGCCGAGAATATCTGGACCGGAAACGCTTCGAAACGCTTTGACCCGCCCCTGATTTACGCGGGAGATAGCCTTGATTATCGGTGTAGAATGGCGGCAGACCCCAACGCCGCGAGGTAAGCGGGAGAGGAATTTTGCTATATTCCTTCGAGGCTTACTCGCTCGAGCCTGGCACGCGTGAACTCCGGCGCGGAGCTGAACTGATTCAGCTCGAGCCGCAGGTGTTCGATCTGCTGGTCTTCCTGATCGAAAATCGCGACCGGGTTGTCACCAAGGACGACCTGATCGCCGCGGTGTGGCATGGCCGCATCGTGTCGGACGCTACCCTCACCAGCCGCATCAACGCCGCGCGTAAGGCGATTGGCGACAGCGGCAGCGAGCAAAAGCTGATCCGCACGATACCGCGCAAGGGCGTCCGCTTCGTCGGTACTTTGCGCGACCAGGTTTCGGCGCCGCCATCCACGGCGTCAGCGGACCAGGCAAGGCCGCTGTTTCCGCTACCCGACCGGCCCGCTATCGCCGTGCTGCCCTTCGCCAATATGAGCGGCGATCCCGAGCAGGAATATTTTTCGGACGGGATCAGCGAGGACATCATCACTGCATTGTCCAAGCTGCGCTGGTTTCTGGTAATCGCGCGCAACTCATCCTTCATCTACAAGGGCAAGGCCGCGCCCATGAAGCAGATCGCCGACGAACTCGGCGTGCGCTACGTGGTCGAAGGCAGCGTACGTAAAGGCGGCGATCGCGTCCGCATCACCGCCCAGCTCATTGACGTCGTCACCGGCAGCCATCTATGGGCGGAACGTTACGATCGCGACTTGTCTGACGTCTTCGCCGTGCAGGATGAGATCACCGAAGCCATCGTCGCAGCCATCGAGCCGCAGCTTTACGCTGCCGAAAACTTCCGCGCCCAGCGCAAGCCGCCGGGCCATCTGGATGCCTGGGATCTGCTGATGCGTGCGCTCTCGTATTATTGGCGAGTGACCGACGCCGACAACAAGACCGCGCAGCAGCTTCTGGAAAAGGCCGTCGGCATCGACCCTAATTACGGCCAGGCGCTCAGTCTGCTCGCCGCCAGCCATTTGTTCGGCGCTCATGCGGGCTGGGAGGACATGTCGGCGGCGACAAAAGTCGCCGAGGGATTAGCGCGCACCGCGATCCGGTCCGACGATGAAGACGCATGGGCCCATCACGCGCTCGGCTATGTTTACCTGCTCGCGCGTCGCTTCGACGACTCGCTTGCCGAATACAAGCTGGCGCTCCGCCTAAATCCGAACTTTGCACTTGCGCAGGCTTATTACGGACTGTCGCTTTCCTATAATGGCCGCTGGCAGGAAGCCGACGAGGCCGTGCGTCGCGCCATCCGCTTGAGCCCGCGGGACCCGCACTCGTCCGTCTATTACGGAATCGCGGCCTACATACAATTCGTCGGCCGTAACTACGACGAGGCCATCAAACTAGCTCAGGAAAGCATTCGGCAGCGTGGCGACTTTGCCGGCGCCCATCGCGTGCTCACCGCCGCCGCCGGCATGGCCGGACGCACCGACCTAGCCGCGGCCGCACTCCAGGAGCTTCGCCGCGTACAGCCCAATATTTCGCTCGCCTGGATCGCGAGCCAACTGCCAATCAAGCAAGACGCCGACCGAGAGAACTATTTGGAGGCCTTCCGCCGTGCAGGCTTGAGTTAACTGCGGCACCGTGACGTCCGCTGTGGGATCAAAAGGGGACATAAATTTCAGGAGCCGGCCGCCTGTTATTGTCTACAAAATTCCAGAAGCCATATGCGATGTCTGGTATACTCACATCGCCGCAGCATAGCTCCACCGCTACGCCGCCTCAAAACAAGGAGATTGCCGTGCAACGTGCATTCGCAGCATTAGTCCTGGTCGTGCTTGCTTCCACAATTTCGGCGCAGGCATCCGCACAGGACTTTGCAGCCATCGTTGCCGCGCCCGATCGCAGCGATGCCGATCGTGTTACAGATAAGCGCCGCGATCCGGTCAAACTGTTGAAATTCACCGGTGTGAAAGCGGGAATGAAGGTGCTCGATATGGAAGCGGGCGCCGGCTACACAACCGAACTCCTGGCGCGGGCGGTCGGACCCAGCGGCGTTGTGTACGCGCAGGATTCAGCTGAGGTAATGGAACGTCAGGTCAAGGACAAGTTTGACCTTCGCGCTCAGAAGCCTGTGATGAAGGCCGTCGTTCATGTCATTCGCAACTACGATAATCCGATACCGCCGGACGTACACAATCTTGATCTCATCACTTTCTTTTTCGCTTATCACGATATCACATATATGAATGTCGATCGCGCGGAGATGAACCGCAAGCTGTTTGGGGCTCTCAAACCGGGTGGCTATCTTTTGATTGCCGATCACTCGGCGAATGCGGGGGACGGAACGTCGGTCGGGAAAACATTCCATCGCATTGAGGAAAGTGCATTGCGCAAAGAAGTCGAAGCAGCTGGATTCAAGCTTGTCGCCCAGGGCGATTTCCTGCGGCATCCTGAGGACAAACGCGACGTTATTGTTTTCCGCGCGCCGACACCGATCGACGAGTTTGTGCTGAAATACCAGAAGCCGCAATGATCGGTTCTTGCATGCCCACCTTGGGGCATTGGGCGAACAACGGGATTAGTCCGCGCGGTGTTCGCTATCCCCGAAAGCGGCCATTCGGGAGCGACTTGGAAGTGTTCCGCTAAGTGCCAAGAGCGAACATTCATACGCATTTTTGCGCGTGTACGTCGAATCAATCTTCTGTCAGACATTGATCCCGGTCAATGTGATGGCCTGTGCGATCGATACATGAGGTTGGGGATTTTCGCTTCGTCGGTGTTCATGATTCTGCATTGGTGCTCACGCGATATCGTTAAGTGCGGGAGATGAGCGCGTGGAAAAGCGTCGCCGGCCCACCGCCAAGTCAATCCTCATGTGGTTATTGCACAGATCATCGGTCGCGCCTGAAAGCTCGGCGGCGAGCGGGGTAAGCCTCGGTGAGATCGCCGGCCTCGCGCCGGATGAAGCGTTGCACCGCGTTCTCGCGACCGCTGAGGGCCTCACATCCGACCAAGTCACCGCCCGGCTGCATTCGGTTGGCCCCAATCAGATCTCTCAGCTGGTGCGCCACTCCATCGTCGGCGAGATCATCAGCCGCTCCAGCAACCCGCTCAACCTCCTTCTGCTTTCGCTTGCGTTCGCATCCTATCTACTGAGCGATCAGCGGGTCGCAATCGTGATCGCGGTCATGGTGGGCCTAAGCATCTCCCTGGGCTTTATCCAGGAGCATCGCTCTAACAAGGCTGCTGACGCGCTGCGGCGGATGGTACTGATCACCGCGACTGTTCGCCGTAAAATGGCCGGTGCCGCGAACGAGCACGCCGAAGTTCCGATCGAGATGCTCGTGCCCGGCGATATCGTGCTGCTGTCGGCCGGCGACATGATCCCGGCGGACTTGCGAGTGATCTCGGCGAAGGATCTCTTTGTCAACCAGTCCACGCTCACCGGGGAGGCAATGCCGCGCGAGAAGAACGCGCAAGCCCATGCCGGCACCGCGGAGACGCCGTTCGATCTGCCGAACATCTGCTTTATGGGCAGCGTTGTCGTCAGCGGCGTCGGCTCTGGCGTTGTCGTGCTCACCGGTGCCCGCACCGCGTTTGGTCAAGTCGCCGGCACGATCGCGGAGCAGCGCGTGCTGACAAGCTTCGACAAGGGCGTCAATCGGATCACCTGGATGATGATCGTCCTTATTTCGATCATGGCGCCACTGGTTTTCCTGATCAACGGCTTGAGCAAGGGCAATTGGTTCGAGGCGTTGCTTTTCGCTGTCGCCGTGGCGGTGGGGCTCACGCCCGAAATGCTGCCGATGATCGTGACCGTCAATCTGGCCAAAGGCGCAATGGCGATGTCGAAGAAGAAAGTCATCGTCAAGCGCCTCAACGCCATCCAGAATTTCGGTGCGATGGACGTGTTGTGCACGGACAAGACCGGTACGCTGACACAAGACCGGGTCATCCTGAAGCGCCATCTCGATCTCCAGGGCAAGGATTCCGACCGCGTCCTCGAATACGCCTACTTAAACAGCCTGCACCAATCCGGTCTCAAGAATCTGCTGGATGTCGCCGTCCTGCAACATGTCGAGCTGGATGAGAAGCTGAAGGTCGATGAACGGTTCACGAAGATCGACGAGATCCCTTTCGATTTCGAACGGCGGCGCATGTCGGTCGTGCTCAAGCGCGGCGACGACGCCCACATTCTGATCTGTAAAGGCGCCGTCGAAGAAATATTTGCCGTCTGCACGCACTACGCCAACAACGACGCGACCGGCGATCTCGATGCGAGCCACTTCGCCCAGGCCAAGAAGACGACCGCCGAGCTCAACGCCGATGGATTTCGCGTGATTGCCGTCGCCTTCAAGGAAATGCCGCCCGCGCAGGCGACATATTCCGTCGCGGATGAGGCCGGCCTCACTTTGCTTGGCTATATCGCCTTTCTTGATCCACCGAAGGAGACTGCCGGTCCGGCCATTGCCACATTGAAGGCACGTGGCGTGCAGGTGAAGATTCTCACGGGAGACAATGACATCGTCACGCGGAAAATTTGTCACGATGTCAGCCTGGCGGTGGATCGTATCGTTCTTGGCCACGAGATCGAGACGCTGTCGCCCGATCAGCTGGCGGATCTGGCCGAGACCGCGACCGTGTTCGCGAAGGTCTCGCCGTCCCAGAAGGCGGCAATCATCGATGCCCTTCACCGCAAAGGGACATGTCGTCGGCTATCTGGGTGACGGCATCAACGACGGACCGGCGCTCAAGGCCGCCGACGTCGGCATCTCTGTGGAGAGCGCGGTCGACATCGCCAAGGAAACGGCCGACATCATCCTGCTGGAAAAGAGCCTGGCAGTGCTCGGCGACGGCGTGATCGAGGGACGCAAGGTGTTCGGCAACATCACCAAGTACATCAAGATGGGCGCAAGCTCGGGCTTCGGAAACATGTTCAGCGTGATCGGCGCCAGCATCTTTCTGCCGTTCCTGCCGATGGCGCCGATCCAGGTGCTTACCAACAACCTGCTCTACGACTTCTCGCAGACCACGATCCCGACCGACAATGTCGATGCCGAATACTTGGCGGTTCCGCGGCGCTGGGACATCGGCAACATGTCAAAATTCGTGCTGTTGATCGGGCCGATCAGCTCGATCTTCGACTACGTGACGTTCTTCGTGATGCTTTCTGTGTTTCATGCCTGGGATAAGCCGGCGCTGTTTCAGACCGGCTGGTTTGTCGAAAGCCTGCTCACCCAGACGCTGATCATCCATATCATTCGTACGGCCAGGATCCCCTTCCTGGAGAGCCGCGCCAGCATACCGGTGATTGTGACCAGCCTTATCATCGGCGCGGTCGGAATTGCGCTTCCGTCTACCCCACTAGGCGGCGCATTGGGATTCGTGCCATTGCCGCCAAGCTACTGGATCTACCTCTTCCTCATTCTCGTGGGCTATGCCGTCTTGACGCATCTCATGAAGACCTGGTGCAGCGCATAAGTTCGGGCTGAGCTGAATGGCCGCCTCACCATGAACAACTCAGCATTGCTATCGAATGTCGCCGTCTGGTTTGGCATAGCCTTCTGCATTACCCAGTCCGCCATTTTTTCTGGTCTCAATCTGGCTGTTTTCAGCATCAGCAAACTGCGGCTGGAAATTGCTGCGGCGGACGGCAACCGCGATGCCGTCGAACTGCTTGCATTGCGCAAGGATTCGAACCTCACCTTGGCCACGGTGCTGTGGAGCAACGTCACGATTAACGTGTTGCTCACGCTGCTGTCAGATTCGGTCCTTGCCGGCGTAGGAGCGTTTGTTTTTTCAACTATTGTCATTACGCTGTTCGGCGAAATATTTCCACAAGCCTATTTTTCGCGGCATGCACTGAGCATGGCGGCGCGGCTCGCGCCAGTACTGAAGGTGTACCGGCTACTGCTGTTTCCGGTCGCGAAGCCAACCGCGATTATTCTCAACTGGTGGCTTGGGCGAGAAGGAATTACTTTTCTACGCGAGCGGGACTTTCGGGCATTCATCACCAAGCACGTAGGAGCCGTAGGCGCCGACGTAGGCCAATTGGAGGCGATCGGAGCGTTGAATTTTCTCGACCTCGACGACATCCTTGTGAAGGACGAGGGAGAGCCGGTCGACCCTCGCAGCATGATCACGCTTCCAATCGCAAACGGGCGGCCCTTGCTGCCGACCTTTGAGCGCTCACCCCACGATCCGTTCTTAAGAAAATTAAATTCGTCGGGGAAAAAGTGGGTCGTCATCGTCGACCCTTCCGGTCGGCCATCATTCGTGCTGGATGCGCATCATTTTCTGCGCGATCTGCTCTTTGATACAATGTCCGCTGGCGCCGAATTCTACTGGCATCGTCCGATCATCGTCACTGACATGCTCGCCCCACTAGGCGACGTAATCGGCCGTATGCAGGTGAAGCCAGAACATCCTGACGATGATGTCATCGACAATGATTTGATCTTGGTCTGGGGAGACGAAAAACGCATCATAACCGGAGCGGATCTTTTGGGGCGGCTTTTACGCGGAATCGTGACGCTGGATGCAAAGTAAAATTAGATTGGCTATTTCAGCCAATCCAAGAGAAATTATAGATGCTCTCGTACCAAAAGTATCGAACGGCGTTTCGAGGGAGTGGCGAAAAAAGCCGCTAACTATCGTAACGCAGCGCCTCGATCGGATCGAGGCGCGCGGCTTTGCGCGCCGGGTAGTAGCCGAAGAAGATCCCGACTGCGGCAGAAAACAGGAACCCGCCGGCGACGGCCGCGGCCGAAATCGGAGTCGACCAACCGGCGACCAGCGAGATGAGCCTCGAAAACGCGACACCCATGACGATGCCTGCGACTCCGCCGGTCACGCTCAAGAAGACCGCCTCGGCGAGAAACTGCAGCAGCACGTGCAGGCGCCGCGCGCCGATCGCCATGCGCAAGCCAATCTCGCGCGTGCGCTCGGTCACCGACACCAGCAGGATGTTCATGATGCCGATGCCGCCGACCACCAGCGAGATCGAGGCGACGGCAGCGAGCAGCAGCGCCATGATGCGGCTGAACTTTCAGCCGTCTCCGCGATCTGGCTCAAGTTGCGCACCGAAAAATCATCGATATCGCCAGTCTTGATTCGGTGCCGCCGCTGAAGGATTTGCGTGATCTGGGCGATCGCCGGCTGGATGTCGGACTGGTTGACGGCTTGCACGAAAATCGTATTGACGTAGCCGGTCAGGTGCGGCGTCAGGCCGTAGGGATTGGGCGCGCTTGGATAGATCCAGTTGAATTGGGTCTGCGTCTGCGACGGCGCGGCCACGCCGAGCACTTTGCGCTCCGCGGTCGTGAACGGAATCATCACCAGGTCGTCCTGGTCCGTGCCAAACGGCGTCTGTCCCTTGGATTCGAGCACGCCAATCACACGCAACGGCACACCCTTCACCTGCATCAGCGCGCCTATCGGGCTTTGCGAACCGCCGAACAACTGGGTTGCAACGGTCTGCCCGATAACGACGACCAGGGCGGCGGCGGCCTCATCGTCGGCTGAAATGGCGCGTCCGGACTCGACCCGCCAATTCGTCATCGGCGGATAATTGGCGCTGATGCCCTGGATGCCGGTGGTCCAATTCTGGTTTCCGTATTGCACCTGGCCGGACTGGCGAATGAGATAGCTCACGCTCGCCGACCGCCGGCGCCTCGCGCCGGATCACCTGCGCGTCGCTGGTGGTGAGCGTGGAGGCGCTGCCGAATCCGCCGCGCAAGCCCCCCGCCGTCCTCGCGCCAGGCAGCACCACGACCAGATTGGTGCCGAGACTTTCGATCTGCTTGCGGACCGCTTCGTTGGCGCCTTGGCCGACCGCAACCATGGCGATCAAGGCCGCAACGCCGATGAAGACGCCGAGCATGGTCAAGGCCGAACGCATCATATTGCGGCGGAGCGCCTGCACGGCGGCTGCCATGATCATCAGCGCGAAGGCCCAGAAACTGTGGCTGCGCGCCAGCGCCGCCGCCGCGCGCGGCGGCCGCAAGAACGAGACAGCTTCGGCCTGCTTTACGCTTTTTGCCGGCCGTGGATTGCGCGTGTCCGAAACAATCTCGCCATCGCGCATGGTCAAGACGCGGTCGGCGTAAGCCGCGATGTCGGCCTCGTGCGTGACGACGATGATGGTGACGCCCTGCTCGCGGTTGAGCTTGGTCAGCGTCTGCATGATCTCGTGCGAAGTACGGGTATCGAGATTTCCGGTCGGCTCGTCGGCGAGCAGCAGGCCGGGGCTGTTGATCAATGCGCGCGCGATCGCGACCCGCTGCTGTTGGCCGCCGGAAAGCTGGCCGGGCGTATTGCGCTCGCGCTCGCTCAACCCGAGCAGGCCGAGCGCGCGGCGTGCCCGGTCGATCCGTGACGAGGTGCTGGCGGGTCCGGAGGCGGCATAGAACAGCGGCAATGCTACGTTCTCGAGTGCGCTGGTGCGGGCCAGAAGATTGAAGCTCTGAAATACGAAACCGAGACGTTCGCCGCGCAGCCGCGCGCGGTCGGGCTCGCTCAAACCTGCGACATCGACGCCTTCGAAGAAATAGCGGCCGCCGCTCGGACGGTCCAGGCAGCCGATAATCGCCATCAGCGTCGACTTGCCGGAACCCGAGGCGCCCATGATGGCGACGAATTCTCCCGCTTCGATCTTGAGGCTGACGTCGCGCAAGGCGTGCACGTCGACGTCGCCGACATGATAGGTCCGTGAGATGTCCTCAAGCTTGATGATTGGCTGTGCCATGGCGTCAGAAACGCGGGCGCGGCACGCTGCTTGCGGCTCCGGTCGCATTGGCGTTGTTACGCTGCTCGGCGAGGATGACGCGATCGCCCGGCTCCACATCGCCGCTGACGATCTCGGCGTTGGTATCGTCGTCGAGCCCGGACACCACCGGAACCCGCACTGGCTTGTCATCGCGCAGCACCCAAACGACACCCTGGTTGGCCTCTGTCGAAGGGTTTGGGCTTGCTGCCGGAGTTGTGCTGCTGTGCGCGGAGGTTGCGTGTTCCGTTGCAGGCGTGTACCGGAGCGCCTGGCTCGGAACGCGCAACACATCCTTGCGTTCGTCGATAACGATGCGGCTTGCCGCCGTCATGCCCGGCTTGAGCGCGAGGTCGTGATTATCGACGCTGACCACGACATCATAGGTCACCACATTCTGGATGTTCTGCGGTGACTGCCGCAGCTGGGTTACGGTGCCCTCGAACGTGCGCTTCGGGTACGCGTCGACCGTAAAATAGCCTTTGTCCCCCTCCTTGAGGCCGCCGATGTCGCTTTCGCTGACATTGGTGTCGACCTGCATCTTTGCGAGATCGGTGGCGATCAGGAACAGCGTCGGCGTTTGAAAGCTCGCCGCCACCGTCTGCCCGACGGTGACGTTGCGCGCCACGACGGTGCCGTTCACCGGCGAGATGATGTCGGTATAGCCAAGATTGACTTGCGCCGCTTCGAGCTGGGCCTGGCGTTGCGCGATCGTGGCTTCATCGAACACCGATCTGCGCCTGCGCCTGGTCGAGCGCGTTTTTGGCGTTGTCGAGGGTATCCTTCGACACGGCGCTGGTCTGGGCCAGCTGCACGTTGCGGTCGTAATTGAGCTGGGCGTAGGCAAGCGCCGCCTTGTCCTTCTCGATCTGCGCCTTCGCCACGTTGAGATTAGCCTTATTCTGGTCGACCACTGTCTGATACGGGCGCGGATCGATTTGTGCGCAGATTTGACCTTTTTTCACTTCGGTATTGTAGTCGCAGGACAGGTTCTGGATGACGCCGGAGACATAGCTGCCGACGATAATGGTGAGCACCGGGTTGACTGTGCCGGTGGCAACCACACCGCGCGTCACTGCTCCGCGCGTGACCCGCGCAGTCGAGTAGCGAACGATGCCGCCCGAGCTTAACGACCACCAGGCAATGGCGATGCCAACGATGACCACCAGCGCCGCCAAGCCGCCGATCAGCCAAGGATGGTCGAAATACGAATGGGCCGGAGACGCAGGCTGCGGTTTCGGGACGAGCGTAATTTGTGCCGGGCTTTCGGCCTGTGTCTCGCTCGATTGCACCGGTTTCGCCATTGGCGGACTCCGCATTGTGCCCTTTGCAGATATAGGTAGCGCAGGCAGTGCGGCCGCCTTTGATGCGTGTCAAATCGCAAGAAATAGGGTTGAAAATGTGGTCCGACACATAAGACGGATGTCCGCTATGGCGGGCACAACCTCAATATCCCATGCGTCCGTACATCCTCGCGGCAATGCCGGTGAGGACTGCGGTTGCCACCATCAGGACGCTGAAATTGAGCAGGAAGCCATATTCGGACGTGCCGTGTGTCAGCATCAATGACCTGAAGGATGTCGACTTCATACGTGAGCGGATTGAGGTGGGATACGGTGCGCAACCAGCTCGGCATGAGTGACAGCGGATAGATGGCGTTGCTGGCGAAGAAGATCGGCATGGTCAGCACCTGGCCGATTCCCATGAATCGCTCGCGCGTTTTGACGATGCACGCAATGATCAGCGACAGCGTCGAGAATAATGCCGATCCAAGCACGATGGCGGCGGCGACCCCGCCAGAATGTTGAACGGATTGAGACTGATGCCGACGCCGAGAAGCATGGCGAGCACATAGACGATAAACGCCTGCGAAAGGGCCCGCACGCCAGCCGACAGCGCCTTGCCAAGCACCAGCGCCGAACGCGGTGCGGGACTAACCAGATAGCGTTGCAACACTCCGAGATCGCGTTCCCAGATCGCGGATATGCCATAAAATATCGCGACGAACAGCGCGCTTTGCGCCAGAATCCCGGCGGCAAGGAAGTCGAGATAGGGCAGGTTTCCCGGCGCCACGCCGCGAACCTGCGCCATCACTTCGCCGAACAACATCAACCACAGCACCGGCTGCACCGCGCGAGTGAGTAGCTCCAGCGGATCGTGATAGAGCTTCTGCACCTCGGCGGCTGCCACCGCATATGTCTGCGTCGCATATTCGCCAAGTGCCTGGCTGACAGACCTGTCAACCATGCTCGCGGGCAGCGCGGCGTGCGCGCCTGACCTCACCATAGTTTCCCTCGATTTCTGTTTCGCTCGTCGCTGCGACCAGCTGGATGAAAACATCATCGAGCGTGGCATCCGGACCGACGCGGGCTTTCAATTCGGACGCGGTGCCGACCGCGACGATCCGTCCGCGGTCGATGAGCGCGATGCGGTCGCAGAACTCATTGATTTCATCCATAAGATGGGATGTCACGATCATTGTCCGATGAAATCTGTCGCGCAGATCGAGCACATGTTCCCACACTGTCTCGCGCGCGCTCGGATCGAGGCCGACGGTCGGCTCGTCGAGGAATAACACCGCCGGGCGATGCAGCAAGCTTTGGGCGATTTCCAGCCGCCGGATCATGCCGCCGGAATATTGCCCGGCGAGATGATGCGTCGCATCGGAAAGGCCCATTCGTGCGAGCGCGCGCGTGATGCGCCCTTTTTGCTCCCGATGCGGGACGCCATAAAGACGCGCGGATAGCAGCAGGTTTTCATAGCCGGTCAGCGAGCCGTCGGCCGAAAGCAGTTGCGGGACATATCCGATCTGGCGCCGTACCGCAGCTGGCTGGCTGACGATATCGTAGCCGGCAATCGTGGCCGATCCCGACGTCGGCGGAAGCAGTGTCGTCAGCATTTTAATGAGCGTACTCTTGCCCGCGCCATTCGGGCCGATCATGCCGAAAATCTCGCCCCGCTTGATCGTCAGCGATACCTGATCGACCGCGGTAAGCTCGCCGAATTTCCGTGTGAGCCCAAAAGCTCGAACCACTACATCTTGATCGGGAGCGTTCGTATGTTCGTCCGGCATGGGTGCAAGTCCAGATACGCCCCCGGTGTCAGTATAGCAGCGCGGCCAGAGGTGCGAATCGCCGATTAATCACGAGCCAATCCAGCGAATTTCCGGCTCTTTTCTTGGAATTGGTGGTGGTGCGGATTTCGGATGCCCGACGATGATCGGCGCGACTGGCACATAGGCTCCCGGAAGTTTCAGCGCTGCTTTTCCTTCCGGCGTTCCAAGCCAGGTCTGCGCGAAGCCGATCCAGCATGTGCCCAGTCCGGCGGCGCGAGCTGCCAGCATTAAGTTTTCCGCCGCCAGCGAACAATCCTCGACCGTCCATGGGCTTTCCGCCATGCCTGAAATGAGGATCAGCGCCGGCGCATGATAAAAAATGTGAAAATTCGGGTCGCCGAGAATGGTTTGGAAATGATTGGATAGCGCAGCGTGCGAGGTTTTCAGCATATGCGCTTTGGCTTCGTTTGATATGTGATCGAGTACGGCCCTATCGCGGACCACGCAGAACGACCACGATTGTTGATTGACCGCACTGGGCGCCTGAATAGCTGCGTCAATGAGCTGGCGGATCGTTTTTTCGGCGACCGGGTCAGCCGCATAGTCGCGCACGGCACGTCGCGTATAGATCGCTTCCTTGAGGTCCATATCTTGTCCGAACATTGCCAAATTTTTATTATTCTAGGCATTGTCGGCTTCCCCCGTTTGACCCTGATCAATCGCGAAGACCTATATTTGAAGAGAGTACAGCTTTGAGGAACCGATTGAATGCTTACTTTGGGTCAAAAAGTTATGTGACCAGATGTTGGAGGGCCGACCGTCATGCGATGCTGGATTGGAGCGATCTTTCTTGTCGGGATTTCAGGCGTTTCCATACCGACAGCACCGACCTTCGCGGCTAACCAAACTTGCACGGAACGGCAACAAGTCTGTTTCGCCTATTGCGAGAAGACCTACAATAATGCGCCGAAATGCACCGACGCTTGCAAGGATTATCTCGCCAAATGCATGGCGACCGGATGCTGGGAAAGCAAAGTCACCGCTAAGCGGTGCGGCTTTGGCAAACAATAGGCCTATTTTTTCGAAAGCGGATATCTGAGGGAGCGACCGAAATGTCCGGCATATTTCGGCATTGGGCGCGCGTGCAGATTGTGTCAGAGTTGGTCCTCTGGGAGGGAATTCGGGATGGGCAGGCCCAATGTTGCATCGGCTGATCGCCATTGCGGTGACACTTCTTTCTGGCTTCGCCGTCGGTCACGCCGCGGCGCAGGAGGCGATCGGCGACGGTCAGCCGCATACAGGGAGAGGCGAGCGGAACGCGTGGCGGCGTCCAAGGCGCTCGGCCTCAATGCATCCGTTTTTCTCAACGATACCGTGGCGACCGGCGCAGCGGGGCGGCTGGAAGTTGCCTTCAAAGATGATACGAGGCTGACGCTCGGCGAGAACGCGAAGCTGACGCTCAATAGATACGTTTTCAATCCGGCTGCGGGACGCGGACGATCAAGTTCAGGGTGCTCGGCGCCTTCCGGTTTCTCTCCGGCCAGGTGTCGAAGCTGGCGAGTTCCGACGTCAGCGTGACGACGTCTGTCGCGACCGTCGGGATCCGTGGGACGGAATTCTGGGGCGGGCCGATCGACGATCAGGCGCTCGGCGTGTTCCTGATCGAAGGTGCGGTGCGGGTGTCGAACGCGGCGGGGGCGCGGGTCCTGAACCGGCCCGGCCAGGGCACCAATATCGCCACGCGGGGCGTCGCGCCGGGACCCGTCACCCTCTGGCCGTCGGACAAGGTCAACCGCGCCCTCGCGACCGTGACGTTCCGATAGCGAGTGACTCCATCACACGCGCAAGCGAGCAACCTCACCACTCGCGCATAAGCGCGCTACGCGCCTTATGTGTGGAAGGATTCAAATGCGGCGTAGGCCCGCGCCGATCCGCGGGATCGCGCGCGCTCAAACGATGAGCGCAATCGTGACTAACTTAAACGGGATGACTTAACCTTCGGTATTTTCGGCTCGAAGAGGAGGCCGGCATTAAGCCTGGTTGAAAATCGAATTCCCTCGCGCACCCTTATTGGTCCTCACGCGGATCCCAGGTATTTATCGAGCCAGTCCAACGTGCGCTGCCAGGCAAGTTTGGCCGCGGCTTCGTCGTAGCGGGGAGTCGTATCGTTGTGGAATCCGTGATTGGCCCCCTTATACACGTAACCCTCGTGCCGTACGCGCGCAGCAGTCAGTGCCGCGTCAAACGCCGGCCAGCCTGACGTAATCCGCGTGTCGAATTCGGCATAGTGCGCAAGCAGCGAAGCCTTGATTTTGGCTGTGTCGGCGGCATTTGGCGGAGCCCATAAAATGGGACCGCCGCCGCAAGATCAGGACCCATCCGCACGGCCAACTGATTGACAACACCTCCACCGAAACAAAAGCCGACAGCCCCGATTTTGCCGCTGCAATCCGGCCGGGATTCCAGCCACGTTGCGGCCGCGAAAAAGTCGTTTGCCATTTTCGCGCGGTCAACCTGAGCGAAAAGCTGTGCGGCTTTCTCGTCATTTCCGGGATAGCCTCCTACAGATGTCAGCCCATCGGGCGCAAATGCGATGAACTTGGCGATCGCCAGCCGCCGCGTTACATCCTTTATGTATGGATTGAGGCCGCGGTTCTCGTGGACGACCAGGACTGCAGCCAGTTTTCCCGCAGCATTCGCCGGGTGCACCAGATAGCCGCTGATGCTTCCGTTGCCGCGCGGCGACGGCACGGCCGCAATTCTGCTCTGATCCGTCCGTCGTTTTCCTGAACTTGTATGGCCCAGGCATAATTCGGCCGGAGCATTTCAAGTAGCGCCGCCGCGGTCACGCCGCCGAGCGCAAACTTTTGCGCTCCGTCGAGAAACCGGCGGCGATCGATCCGGCCATGCACGTATCCGTCGAAGAGATTCAGGAGTTCCTGCGGGAAATCCGATGCCTTCTTGCGTTCCATTGCGTTGCTCCTGATTTTACCCCTGGGTTTGCCCGCATGGTCGAAATGCCCGCTCGGCGCCAATTGCAGGTGCGTCAACGATAAAATTTCCGGCGATCCAGCTCCCGCATCAGTATCGATTGTCCAGCCTGCCGCCACGGCTTCGATAGAGCGCCGTGAGCCGAAAGTGGAACTCAGCTCGTTGCCTGCACAATGTTGCGTTTTCGTGACCGGGTCCGCACAATTGGTCGCAGCGCGAAAATAAGAGGGCCGACATGGACAGAAAAACAATTAGACTGGCGGCTCGGCTCGGTGCCATCGAATGACCCTCCCCATCTCTGACCCGGCGCTATCCGATCTGACGGCCGGCGAGATGATGGACGCTTTCGAGGTTCTCGTGGAAAAAATCGATATCGCTGTTCGTCGCTGACGACGTCTGGCTCAATCTGAGCATCGCGCGGACGCAGCTTCCAAGCGACACCTTGTTCGGCAAACCTAAACCAGCACGCGCGTGCAGTCGTCAAATAGCTCGTCGACCGAAAATTTGCGCGGGATCAGCTTCTGCCGGGAGCTGTAGTCGATGATGATCTCAAGAGAGCGGCGATTGGCCTCCACCCCGAAACGCCAGGGGTCAAGCACACTGTTGTCCGGCGGCGGCGGCGCCGTGCGTCGGCTCTCACGCAGCATGCGGTAGATTTCCTTCACGACATCGGGGCGGGATTTTGAAATCGTGTCGCGCACCACCATCATGTGATTGATTGGTACGCCGCCGTGCGTCTGGGCCCACTTTCGCGCCGCCACATCGGCATCGGGAATGAGCGGCGCCAGCCGCGGATCTGGCAGTTTATCGCCGACAATGGCGGCATCGAGTTCGCCGTCTAGAAGCATCTGCGTCAAAGCCTTGCTCTCGGACCCGCGCGACACAAATTCCGGATCCTTGTATTCAGCGAGATGCGGATCCTCGAACGTCACCCATTGGATCTCTGCGGGATCGACACCGTAATCGTCGGCAAGGAAGCCACGCACCCAGGCGCCTGTCGTCTGCGTATAGGCGCGCACGCCGACGCGCTTACCGGCCAGTTCGGATGCATGTCAAAGGCCCGCGCTGCGGATTGTATGCGATGGTGTGATGCTGGCCGCGCCCGAGCACCGTGGCTGGAATGAGCACATAGGGCTTGCCATAGGCTTTCGCCTGCAAAAACGTGACGATTGCCAGCTCACCGACATCGAACTTCGCTTCGCGTACCAGCGGCTTGAACGCGGTGTTCGAAACTTTCACGTCGGCGAAGTCAAACTCGACGAGGCCGGAAATCACCTCGCCTTTCTTGAGCGCCGTCGTGTTCGGATAATCTCCGAGCAGCGTGTACAACCTGCATTTCGCGAGGGTCGACGTCACTGATTGTCTCCTCAATCGGCCAGCGCCGGGTAAAGGATCTGCGCCGTCCTGGCGAAAATCCAATCCTGATCGCTCTTTGGCAGGCAGGCCAGCGATTGCTGCGCCACGGCCAGTAGCGCTGGCAGTTTGCCCTCGCTGGAAGGATAGTTCGATCCCCATGCGAGCCGCGCGGCGCCGAACTCCGCGACGAGGCGAGGAAAAAATGTATCGGGCGTCGCTTTGCCGCGCCTGGATTCGGCGAAAATGCGCGGCGTAAGCTTGAGGTAGATATTGGGGTAGCGCGCCAGTTCGAACAGGCTTGCGGCTGCATTGTAGGGCGGCCCGTCTTCCAGCACCGGCCGCGCGCCGTGATCGAGAATAATCCGTACGTTCGGGAAACGCTCGGACATGCTGATCGCCTGCGGAATTGCCTTGGCGGACATCTGCAGGCAGACCGAAAGGCCCAAGCTCGCCCGCGCACGTCCAGGCCGGATATGACTTCGGATCGTCGAGCCAGCTGGCCTGCTCGGACATGGTGCTGCCGAACGTGAATAGCCTCATGCCCGTCAAGCCCCTGCCGCGCCAGTAGCGCATGCGTTCCGTGGCATCGGTTGCCAGCACATCGACCGAGAACACGCCTGTGAAACGCTTCGGATAGGCGGCCACCGCATCGGCGACGTATGAATTGTCGTGGCCGTAGCAGGTTGAAGCCTGCACGATCGCAGCCTTTTGCACCCCGGCAGCGTCCATGGCCGCAATCGAGTTGCTCCAGGGTCACCGGCCGCGTGCGCGACCAGTCGGATTGATGGCCGCCCAGGGGCGCCAAAGGGTAGCGCTTGATGTCGCCGGCGATAATGTGCGGATGGATATCAATCGTGGTCGATGGCATGGCAGCTTGGCATTGACGGGGTAACGGCGCTCTGCGGGGCGCGGGAGCGACCGCCTTCTGTAGAGCAACGGTCCGGAACCGTAAAGCGGCATGGCTTGGCGCATGGCTTGGCAGCCTGCCAAGCGGGACGCTTTATGCTCGCGGCGGGTTCGGCCGAACGCGCCGCGGGAATATTGTCAGGCGTGCCACGCCTTCCTATTCTCTGCGCCGGTCGCGTCTCGCCAGGAACAAAAAATGCTCACTCTCGTCACTTCCGCAGTCAGACGGGTCATGAGGCGCATGCCATCCGTTGCTTGCGGGCTGTCGCTCGCGCTGCTCATCGCAATGACGTGCGCGCCGGTCAGAGCCGACCCCTACCCGTCAAAACCGGTACGCATCATCGTGCCTTACGGCGCAGGTGGCATCGCCGATGTGACAATGCGGCTTGTGGCGCAGGACCTCAGCAAGCGTTTTGGCCAGCAGTTTTTCATTGAAAACCGGCCGGGCGCCGGTGGCGTTGTCGGCATGCAGGCCGCCCGTGAGGCCCCGGCGGATGGATACACGCTTGTCATGGTCGGTGGCGGCCTCACGATCGCGAAAGCGCTCTTCAAGTCGTTGCCGTACAATATCGAGACGGATTTCACGCCGATTTCGACCACGGCGTCCTACGGGCTCGTTATCGCGACCAAAGCCGGCTCGCCTTACAGGACGATCAAGGACGTGATCGCCGCCGCCAAGGCCCGTCCCGGCACACTGAACTTCGGCACCATCAATGCCGGCAGCGCGCAGAATCTTTCCGCGGAGCTGTTCCGGACCATGGCCGGGCTCGACGTCACGATCATTCCGTACAAGACGACGCCGGAACTGGCGAACGCGGTGTTGCGCGGTGACGTCGACGCTGCTTTCGAATATTTCGTCGGATTCCAGTCGCCGATCACGAACGGCCAGATGACCGTCCTCGCCACTACCGGGCGCGAACGCGCAAGCAACCTGCCAAACGTTCCGACCGTGATCGAAAGCGGCCTGGCCGGCTACGAAGTGACAAGCTGGAATGGACTCGCGGTGCCCCGTGGTACGCCTGCCGAAATTGTCGCGCTGCTCAACCGCGCCGTGGACAGTGCGTTGAAATCGCCGGAAGTGCAGAAGTTCTCGAATGAGGCGGGCATGGACGCACGCAGCATGGCGTCCGGAGATTTGAGCAACCGCATCAAGAGCGACGTTGCTAAATGGTCTCAGGTGATCGAGAAAGCCGGCATCAAGAAGCGATAGGCAGTGCGGACCATCCAGGTGGCCCGCAATGCGCGTTGCGCCTTAACGGACCTTCATTGCATCAAGCGAGCCGGCCGTGACAGTGCTTGTAGCGCTTGCCTGAACCACAAGAGCACAACGCATTGCGACGCGCCTCGTCCCGCGGCACCGGATTACCAAAGACGCCGCCGCCGGCGGCTTGTTGCATATGATCGAATTGCCTTTGATGCTCGCGCAATTGTCCGACCGCCATATAGTTAAAGACATCGACCTTTCCGGTCCATTCGATCAGCCGGCGGCACTCGCCTTCGGCCGTTGCGGAAGCTTCAAACATCGTATCCAGGGCAAACAGCATTCGCGCAGAAGTGCGCGAAGCCGCCTCAGACTGAAGCGCAACTTCGCCGAGCCAGATTTCGAAGCGTCGGTTTGTATCGATGCCCAATTTGGCGAGGTCGTTCGCAAAAATCTTGCGGGCAAATTCCGGATCTAGTCCGCGATAGTGTTTCAAAACCTGAAAATACTCGAACGACACGCGCAATGTGGTATCGATCCGCGGCGCGCCCATATTTCGGTTATTGTCCAGTTTTCGAAAGGCAGTCAGCTCGGATTTCATCACGTGGATCTCGTGATTCATGCAGAGCCTGACCCACATATCAAAGTCCGGAAGAATTGCCAGGCGCGGGTCGAGCAAGCCCAGTTCGTCAAGAACCGCACGTCGTATCATTACCGTAGGAAAGCAAAGGCAGTTTCCATAAAAAAAGAAACGCCGAAGCCATTCCTCGCGGCTTGGACGGGGGTGGGAAAATGGGAAAGTAAATTCCCGGTATCCATCCGCAAGCGGTTTGCCGCGCTCATCAATCAAGCGAGGCATGGCAAAGACCGCGGCGATTTTCAGGATTCGCGTCGAGAAACGCAACCTGCTTTTCCAGCTTGCCGGGCAAGAAGAAATCGTCTGAATTCAACCGGGCTATGTATTTTCCTGACGCGCGCCGAATAGCCGAATTGCCGGCGATGACGCCGCCGCGATTTTCGGGGAAGACCTCCAGCTTTATTCGTCGGTCCGGAAATTTTCGGATGACGTCGGGCGTTCCATCCCGTGATCCGTCATCGGTGACAACAATCTCAAAGTCCTGGAACGATTGTTCGAGAATGCTTTGAATTGCCTCGCCGACGAAGGCCGCGTGATTGTACGACGGCATGACGATGCAGACGTGTGAACTCATAAGAACTAATTATATAGGATATGAAATATATTACATCCATCAAGTTGGTACTGCACCATTGCCGATGCGACCACTTGAACTTATTCTATTTGAAACTGATCCTCTGCGCGCCATTGCGGCGCATGCGCAAGGGGTTTCGAGCTTTTTATTCGACGTCGAAACTCGCGGCAAATGTGACCGGCAGCGCACTTTCGATACCGACATCTCCGCATCTTCGATCGAGGAGCTTTCAACCTTTGTGGCCGAGGGCGGAATCCGGCCGATCTGTCGGCTCGATTCTTTGCACAGCAGAACCGCTGATGACGTTGAGCGCGCGATCGCGGGTGGTGCAGGCGAGCTGAGCCGTTGAGCCGAGTCTATGTCGGATTGAACGATCTCATGATTTCGAGTGGTGGCTCGAATTCTGTTCGAGCCGATGATTGACGGCACTGTGGACACAATTCGCAGCCAGATCGGCTCCATGCCGTTTGGTGTCGCTGGCGCCACGCGTGTTGATTGCGGCTATCCGGTTCCCTGTCGACTTCTGCTTGCAGATCTCGCACGGCTCGACGCTGATTTCACGATGCTGCGCCGGTCATTCCGCCGCGACGTCAAGCCAGACGAGATCGGACCTGCACTCCAGGACATTTCAACACTTTGGCGGGATCTTCACGCGCGGACCCAATCCGAAATTTCCCGCGACCGCACAGCATTCACGGCCGTCGTCGCCGGCCTGGGTGGCAAGAACAGCCAGTGAGCTCTGCGCCGCTTCGCAGAGCATTGTCTCCCGGCAAGCATCCACCGGCCGCAGGCAGCGCTCGCATCATATGACGCTGATGAATCGCTGGCCTACGAAGGCCTGGAGCGGAGGAATATCCACGAAGGTCGCCAGGAAAAACACTGCGGTCAACAATGCAACCAATACCGCGAGGCTCCTTTCGCGGAATAATTTCTCCGGCTTCTGTGCCGATGATCCTGGCTCCATCGACAGAACCAGGTATTGCGCAAAAAGCGCGATCACGACCGGAACAATCAGCAGGTACTCCACACGATATTTGATGAGAAACACTGCGAGGAAAAATGTGGAGCAAAGTGCATAGACGAAGCACGAGACGGTCAGCAATTCAGCCGAATAACTCGCAAAACTTGCCCTGTATCGCTCGAGCAGAGGCCGGCCGTGGGATGTTACGATCTCCCGGAATTCCGAAAGCCGCTTGGCCGCCATGAGGAACGCGCCGCCTGTCCAGCACGTCAGGATAACTGATGACGGGGGCAACGTCGTCGGGTCAACCATCGCCCACCCGATCATCAGACGTATCGGATTGTTGATGGATTCCGAGATGACATCGAGAAATGCCTTGTCTTTCGTCCGGAGCGGCGGAACGTTATAGGCGACGCCCTGCAGAGCGAAAATACCGGCAAGAAGGCACATTGTTTTGCTGGTCGCCAGGGCGCTCGCAAGGCCGACGAAAAGGAAAGCAAGCCACTCGAAAAATACGATGTGCCTGTGCAATTGCGTTTGCACCGCAGATCGCTGCGACTTTGTGGGATGAAACTTGTCGGAATTCCGATCAAGCCATTCGTTGATAATATAATTGGCAGACGCCACGCACACGGCGGTGGTCAACCCCAGAACGATGGAAACGCCCAGTCGATCCGTGTGAACGCCCCGGAGCAAATAGGCGAGCATGAAACCCGGGACGATGAAGATGTGTTTGGTACTGTGATCGAGGCGCGCCATGGCCAAATAGGCCAGTGCCGAGCCCGGCGGCTTTCCGACTGTTGCACCTGTCGCGGCTGGTGCCTGAAACCGTTCGGCCAACATTACGTCATTTCATTCAAGGTTGATCCAGCAGATCAGCATCATGATCTTCATCACGAGATGCCGGATTAGACTGTGCCGAATGCCGGATCGCGCTTTAAAATTCCGGATCCTGCTCGGGATTCCTCGACAGTCGTGCAATTATATTCCCGACAGCCGGATTGTCGATTAAGTCGATCGAGTTTATCGCGCGGCAACATTAATACATTGATATCGCAGCGCGGCTGCCCGCTCGATGCGAATTTTCGCGGATGAACTTATCCGGCGGAAACGATGGCCAAAAAAGGAACAGTTTTCATAACAATTTCTTAAGCCAGGCGTGGCAAATTGAATTCGTGTCCAAGATTGTGGATCTCTCCTCACCGACATTTCCTCGTGAGCCTGCCAAAGCGATCTCAGCGCAACTGCGCGTCTGCACCATCATTTTTGCCCTGGTCGTCATCGCCGGAACACTATGCGCGCTGCGAAAGGATATAACGCAGGGCTTCGACGAAGTTGCGCACACATCATATGTGGCCGGCCTGCAGCAATCCGGCGAGTGGTGGCCCGCATTGGATAAAATGCGCATGCTTGATCCGGCAAGCTTCCGGTTCGGCGAACAGCTCAATTACCTGAACCTTCCCCTCTCCGTACTACCTGCTTTTGGCGCGCCTCGGGCCGCGACTTGAAGGGCGGCCGGGCGCCATCATTGTTCATCGCCTAATGAACGTCATCATTGTGGCACTTGGACTTGCCGCAATACTCGCAATCGCATTGTTCGCGCGATTTTCAGACCTGGAGCTCTATGCCTACGTGGTGCCGATCGGCGCCATACCGATACTGGCCCCCCTCGCCGGATCAATTAACAACGACAATGCCGCATTCTTCGGCGGAGCTCTGGCATTGCTTGGGGCATGGCAGCTCGTTGCCGCGAAGCGGACGATATGGCTGTATGTGGCGCTCGGAGGCGTCTTGATCGCATCATGGGCCAAACTGACGGGCCTGATGCTATCCGGCGGAATGCTCGGCGGCGTTTTCCTGTGGCTGCTCTGGCGTCGCCGTTTTCGGCAGGAATGGGTTCTACCGATTGCCGCAGCTGCGCTGCTGGCCGCTGCGCCGTATTTTATTCTGATTCTGCAATACGGCAGCCCTACGCCCAATACGCCGGGTCGCATAGAGATGTTCGTGTCAGGCGCCCACACGGCCGGCTGGGATGCCGCTCCACGGCTGTCGCCCATCAGCTACACGATTTTCTTTATCGCACAATTCATTGAGCAATGGATGCCGAGTTTGAGCACCCGTAGCGCGCTCAACTACTCGATGCTCCTAATCCCGATGGCGACAGCGCTCTTTGCCGGCGCCGGCGTGGTCTTGTCGTTGCGGCGCATTAAACGTGGCGAAGAAGGGCCTCTCGATATCACTCGTGGCCGCCGGTTCGATTATCGGCTTGGCGACTTTTTTCATTCACATTGCATTTTCCTACAAGCAGCACCTCGCCTATGGCTGGATGCTCGATGCCTACCCGCGATATTACCTGCCGCTCTTAGCGATCGTGCCGCTCGCTACGCTTTCGCTGCTCACAGCCATCAAGGAACCACGAACGCGATCGGCGCTCGCCTGTTTCCTCATTGCCGGCCCGATCGTTTTTCGTTTGCTTGGCGCACCGCTCGGATAGTCAATCAATTGGCCTCTGCAGAAATGCCCTCCCCGCAGGCATTCATGGAATCGGAAATCGCAGGTTCCGACTTCAGTTCCCAGAACGGCAGCCGCATCACCGTTGCGGGCACAACGGTCCCCGCTGTCGCAATTTTCGACCTCGACGGTACACTGGCGCGCGGTGATACGTTTGTGTCGTTCCTGCTTTACTTCCTGAGAAGGAAGCCATTGCGGCTGTGTCGATGTTTGGGGCTTCCCCATAAGATCGCGATGTTCATGGTCGGCCGCATGCCAAACGATGATCTGAAAGTCCGCATTTCTTTCCGCGATCCTGAAAGGTGTCGCCGGCGACGAGATCAATACGCACGCCGCTGTGTTTGCCGAAAGATGCGTCCGGGACATGATAAAGCCGGCGGCCTTGGCCAGAATAAATTGGCACCGTGCGAGAAATCATCGGCTCATTCTCGCTTCGGCAAGCGTCGATTTCTATGTCCCCTTGATCGCCAATCTCCTTGGCTTCGACGAAACCGTCTGCACTCGCGTCGACTGGCTGGAGGGACGATTGACCGGTAGCCTCAATGGCCCAAACCTTCGCGGCACCGCCAAATTGGACGCCGTACGAGAGAGCTTTGGGGAAAGAGCAAAGGCCGGAAATCTTTGCGTATTCCGACAGCCATTGGGATCTGCCACTACTGATTTTTGCCGATCACGGAATTGCAGTCGATCCCGATAAAATACTCCTCAGAGAGGCGCCGCGATCTGGAATCGCCACGGAATTTTGGCGCGCATCGCTTGCCGCGCCGGCCATGTCACTTCATCCGCGAAAGCGGACACCCGCGACGCAAAAACATACGTCCGCTAAATACCAGGGACCGACATCCTGGTTGGCCGCACCGGTCCGTCGCAGTGCGCTTCAAAATGAGGGTAGCTCTTCCTCTACGACGTGCTAAATTCACGGTCTTCGGAGATTTCGGCCGTGAAATTCGAAGGCGGATGTTATTGCCGCAAAATTCGCTACGTGGCGGACGGTGAACCTCGCCTCAAGGCGCAGTGCCATTGCCGGGAGTGCCAGTATATCAGCGGGGGCGCACCGAACATGTTCATGCTCGTAGCGCCTGAGGGCTTTCGTTACACGAGCGGCGAACCGCGCAAATACTCGCGTTCCGATCTCGAAAGTCCCGGTCACGCGCGAATTTTGCGGAGAATGCGGGACCCATCTCACAACGCGTCGGCCGGGGCTGCCCTTTATTATTCTAAAGGTCGGCACGCTCGATGATCCGAGTTTGTTTGGCGCGCCGCAAATGGCAATCTATACCGTGGACAAACAGCCCTTCCATATCGTTCCCGAAGGCCTGCGGACATTTGAGCATTTGCCTCCGCGCTAACCGAAGGCGTTTCGAATTGCGTCAAATTGCAAAGTTTTTTGGCCTACCTGAGCGACTCTTCTTTGCATAAAGATGTCCCCTTTAATCCCTAAAGCAAACGATGAATGGCGTCACACGAATGCCCGCAAAATAGCGGCCGTTTGCGGCGAGCCGTTGAACGGCGGATACGTGGGCGATATCGTGCCAGCTACAAGACATGATGGGTCACATCGACACCGCCAAGGGGGAGACAAAAATGACAGACACATCGAGCCCATCCGAACTTTCACGCCGCAGTCTGCTGGCCGGGCTGGCATCCGCACCAATCGTCGCTGCGACAACAGAGCAAAGCCTCGCGCAGTCCGTCGGACCGCGCTGGGCACCGCAACAGGCGCAGGCCGCGCTTAGGGATGCAAAGGGCACCAAGTTGGTGCTACTCGGTACTGCTGCCGGTCCGGTGCCAGGACGCTCGCGCGAAATGACTTCCCACGTGATGCTGAGCAATGGCTCCGCATACGTACTTGATTGCGGCATGGGCGTCACCAATCAATTCGCGCGCACCGGCATTCCCTTTAGTTCGTTGAAGTCAATCTTCATTACGCATCATCATGCCGATCACAACATTGAATATGGCCCACTGCTGATCGTCGGCTGGATTCAAGGCCTACCGCTTGACGTGCGCGCTTTCGGGCCGCCGCCGCTCAGGCAAATGACCGACGATTTCATGCGCGCCTATAAGCAAACGGTCGACTTCTGGGCCGAAGACTTCCATATGAAACCGCTCACGTCTGTTAGTGTGCAGGAAATTTCAGCGGCGGGTCTGGTGACGGAAGACGACAACGTCAAAGTCTCCGCAATCTTGGTCGAACATCCGCCGGTGAAGCCAGCTTTGGCCTACCGTTTCGATTTTAAGGACCGTTCTATCGCATTTTCCGGCGACACCGCGCCTCTCGAAGCAGTGGCGAAAATGGCCACGGGTGCGGACATTCTGGTCCACGAAACGATGTACGTGCCGGCGGTCGAGAAATACATCAAGGGTCAGATCGCCCAGGGGCGGCCGGTGAAATTCGAAGCCTTCATGGAGCATATGAAGGCCGACCACACACCATCCGAAGACGTCGGCCGCATCGCTCAGAAGGCCGGTGTCAAAACGCTTGTGCTCTCGCACCTTACCCCGGCGATCGACAGCATTAGCGACGACACCTGGCGCGAACCGGTCGCTAAATTTTTCAAAGGCGAGATCATTGTCGGCAAAGACCTGATGGTCGTGTGAATCAGCCAAAAGCACGCATGCGCGCTTTTGGTCAAAGCAGGCATGTGCGGTGCACAAGCTCATTTCTGGTTTGGCCGAAAGCGTATATCGAACGCGTTGGTTTTCAGTGGCTTATGGTGGACCGATTAGGATTGGACGGCGAGCAAAGCCTCTCAAAACTGATCGCAAAACTCGCCCATCAAAATTTGATAGGTCATGGAGCGGGCGAAGGGAATCGAACCCTCGTATGCAGCTTGGGAAGCTGCCGTTCTACCATTGAACTACGCCCGCGCGCGCCGAGAATAGCGAATGCCATCCGCGGACAGCAAGCACGCTTTCATCAAGACTTGAAATGCTTGGAGAGCTTCAGGCTTTGTGCCTGGTAATTCGACCCGATGCCTTGGCCATATAGTTTATCGGGCTTCGCAAGCATCTTCTCGTAGACGAGACGGCCGACAATCTGCCCGTGCTCGAGGATGAAAGGGACTTCGCGCGACCGCACTTCGAGCACGGCGCGCGCACCTTTACCGCCGGCGCCGGCATATCCGAACCCCGGATCGAAGAAGCCCGCATAGTGCACGCGGAATTCACCGACCAGCGGATCAAACGGCACCATCTCGGCGGCGTAGTCCGGCGGTACCTGCACCGCCTCTTTTGACGCAAGAATGTAGAATTCGTTCGGATCGAGGATGAGGCTCTTGTCCGGCCGCGCCTGCATGGGCTCCCAGAAGTCCAGCACCGCATAGCCGCCGCGCCGCTCGACGTCGATCAGGCCCGTGTGCCGCTTGGCCCGATAGCCGACCAGGCCGCCGGGCCCGAGACCCGACAGGTCAACTCCGACCGCAACACCCTCGCTGACATCCGCTTCCTTGGAATCGACCAAACGCTCCCGCGCATGCAGCTCGCGCAGGGAATCCCCGTCGAGCAGGGCATGGCCGCGACGGAACCGGATTTGCGAGAGGCGCGAGCCCTCGCGGACGAGCACCGGGAACGTGCGCGGACTGATCTCGGCATAGAGCGGGCCGTGATAGCCGGGTTCGATGCGGTCAAAGCCCCGGGTCTCGTCGGCAATCACGCGGGTGAACACATCGAGCCGGCCCGTCGAGCTTTTCGGGTTTGCGGCGGCGGATACTTCGTCGGGCAGCGCCAGGCTTTCCTGCAGGGGAACGATATAGACGCAGCCGGTTTCGAGCACGGCGCCATCACCGAGCGAAATTTCGTGCAGCTTGAGCCCGTCGATGCGCTGTGCGACCGTCGTGCGTCCCGGCAAGAAGCTTGCCCGCACGCGATAGGCAATCTCGCCCAGCCGCAAATCGAGGCTTGCCGGCTGCACCTGATCGGGCACGAACTTGTTTTCGGACAAAATCGCACCGCCGGCGGCGAGCGCCGCAATCATCCGGTCGGGCAAAATGCCTTTGTCCTCGATTGCAAAGAAAAGCGTCACGGCGGCCCTGTCTCGCGGTTGCGCCGATCTAACCCAAGGAGTGGCTTGACGGGAAGCGGTGCGTCCCGCTAGAAGCATCTTATCCCGTGGTCATTTGAGCCGGCCGGCTTGCAGCCACGTAAAATAAATCGCTAAAAGGCCGGGGACGCGTGTGCCCGGCCAGGATATTTCCGGCCGGTTTTTTGTTGGCTGCGCGTGCCCCCGCAAAGCGGGACCGGTTTCGGGGGTCGCGCTCAGCCTAAAGGAGGCCCGCATGCCCGCGTCAACCAAGACCTACCGCCCCGAAACCCGCCTGGTGCATTCCGGCACGCTGCGCTCGCAATTCGGCGAGACCTCGGAAGCCTTGTTCCTCACCCAAGGCTACGTCTATCCGAGCGCCGAAGATTGCGAGGCCCGATTCTCCGGCAAGATTCCGGGGTACGTCTACTCTCGCTACTCGAACCCCACCATGAGCATGTTCGAGCAGCGCATGGCCGCCCTGGAAGGCGCCGAGGCCGCGCGCTCGACCGCAACAGGCATGGCTGCGGTCACCACGGCGCTGATGGGCCTGGTAAAAGCAGGCGACCACGTCGTTGCCGCCAAGGCGCTGTTCGGATCGTGCCGCTGGGTGATCGAAGAATGGCTGCCGCGTTTTGGCGTGACGTCAACTCTGGTCAACGGCACCGATCTTGCTCAATGGAAAAAAGCGACCACCAAGAACACCAAAGTGTTCTTCATGGAGACGCCGACCAATCCAACGCTGGAGGTGTATGACATCGCGGCGGTCGCCGACATCGCGCACAATGCCGGCGCCAAATTGGTTGTCGATAATGTGTTCGCAACGCCGCTTTACCAAAGCCCGCTCTCGCTCGGCGCCGATTGCGTGGTTTATTCGGCAACCAAACATATCGACGGCCAGGGCCGCGTTCTCGGGGGCGTCATCCTCGGATCGGAAAAACTGATCCTCGACCATTACCATCAGATCCTGCGCCAGACGGGCCCCTCGCTATCGCCATTCAATGCGTGGGTTCTCCTCAAAGGTCTGGAAACCTTGTCGGTGCGCGTGCAGCGGCAAACGGAAAATGCAGGCGCGGTCGCAAATGCGCTCGCCGGGCACAAGAAGGTCACGCGATTGATCTATCCGGGCCGCCCGGATCATCCTCAGGCCGAAACGATCCGCAAGCAGATGCGGGCGGGCTCGACCTTGTGCTCATTCGAGGTCAAAGGCGGCAAGGAAGGCGCCTTCCGTTTTCTCAACGCACTCGAACTGATCGGCATCACCAACAACCTCGGCGATGCAAAGAGCCTCGTCACGCATCCGACCACGACCACCCATCAGCGGCTCACGCCAGACCAGCGTGCCGAACTGGGTATCGGTGACGGGCTGATCCGGTTCTCAGCGGGTCTCGAGCATGCTGACGACCTGATCGCGGACCTGCTGACAGCGCTGGAAAAGGTCTGACGAAAGCGGCGGCTCAGGGCAGGAGGTGCGTTGTGGCGGTCGCAGACATCATCGGGCGCTGGGCGGCTTCCGCGATGGCATTTCCAAGGCCTCGTGCCATGCAGGCGTAGCTCCAGTCGTTCATATGGAGCCCGTCTGCCGACACGAAGGTCTTCGAAGCCCAGGTGATCGACGTCGCGCCAATACCGCATGACGTCAAAGCGGCGGAAAAGATCGACGTCTTCGTGCTTGGCGGTGGTCGCGATAAGGGCGACCATATCCTCGGCTTCCGGCTTTGAAATGACCTTGGGCGCAAATTGTGGGTCGATCAGGACGACGTCGGCGCCGATACCACGGATTTTTGCGAGGCCGGTGCGGATGAGAACGCCATGATCGCCGAGCTTGTGACCGCGAATGACTGAATTGGTCCCGAGTTGCCAAAGCACCAGGTCCGGCTTGGCCGAGAGCACCGCGGTATCGAAACGATTGAGCATATCGGCGACTTCCTCGCCGCCGACACCACGATTGAGGACCGTAATCGCCAAGCCGGGAAAATGCTGCTTCAACTCGGCCGCCAGCCGGCTCGGGTAGTTTGCAGCCGGCGAGCTCGCACCCGCACCGGCCGTCGACGAGGAGCCAATGGCGACAATCGTCACTGGTTCGCCCGATACAACTTTTTGCGCAAGGCGCGGCAGTGGATTTGCGAGCCTGATGAGATCAAGCGGCGATTCGCAGTTCGGCGCCGCCGTTTCGGCGCGTGCCGGCAAGGCGATCGCCATCCCCGCGCACAGCGCGGCGGCAGCCACCAATTTCACAACCCGTTGCCCGGGAGTGTCGCTCGGCAAAGGCACATCCTCGACTGTCATCAGCGGCTGCCGTTCATCGGCTGCTCTTCCGGTTTTGCCGCGGCGATCACGAAATCGGCCAGCAGTCGCCCTATGCAATCATGAACATGCTCCGCGATGTCAAGTTTTTTCGTCGCGGAATATAAATCGAACGTGCCGAGATCCGACCACAGTCTCATGATGGCGAATCGATCGAACAATGGGACCTCTTGTTGCAGTGCAACCCAACGCATGTCCTCAGCGTATGTACCGAGCGCGATCATCAATTCCGTGCGCGGGCTGTATTGGGCATTTATTAAAACGACATCAGCGCCTGCGGAATGTGCGGCATTTATACCACGATCGAGTGCCTGGCTGAATTGATCGGGATCAACCGCAAGCATCGCGTCGGTCGTGCCGGTTTGCCAGACCAGCAGTGCGGGCTTTGTTGCCATCAAATCAGCCGGCAGCGCCTTAACCATCTCGGCAGCAGTGCGCTTGGACTTCACGTCTGTCGTAACTTTGACTTCTACACCGCTCAGGTTGTCGGCAAGCACCTGTTGCAACCGCGCCGGATAAGCATTCTTAACGCCGTTTGATCCCGGCAATTGCGAAGAGCCCGCACCAACGACGAGGATGCCAAATTTTTTGCCGGCGAGTGCACGTGCAACCTGAGGCAGCGGAAAACTCGACACGGCCAGATGAGCAGCGACACGGCATTCGGCCGGATGCTCGGCCCAAGCCGGCCCCGCCAGCACCAGCAACGCCGGCAAAACCCAACGCCCCATCATGCATCGCCCCCCGCGAAACCCGGCCTTGCGGCGGGCGGGCGCGGTCCCCCGCCCTCGTCGTTCGGCTTTTCTATACCACGAAATCAACGCTGCAATGCCTACCATGATTGTGATTCCGGCGATGCTGACGATGATATGCGTGAGCAGACGATTGGAAACCTCGGTAAACACGAAGTGGCCCGCAAAGGACAGAAAGACTCCAAGACAAAAGGTCTCGAGGGAGTGCTGGCCGCAGACGATCGCCGGCCAGAAAATCCGTGACTTCAACGCGGGCCAGTCGCGTGGAACCAGCGCGACGGTAATAATCGCCAGCGAGAGAAAATGCATGATGCGCAGAACGTCGAGATTTGTCTTGTCGATCGGATATATCGCGTCACCGACAAATTTCGGCACGAATGCGGCGAGGTGCGGGAAATACCAGGTCATCGCGATGGCAAATGCAAACATGAGGTAGGCGATCGCAAGGCCAATGACGATCCGCGAATGAATCCATCGCGCCAGGTTCTGCGAACCGCCGAGCGCGCACCACGCGCCGAAGACGAACAACAGTTGCCAGGCAAACGGATTGAAAACCCATGTGCCGCTCGGATAGGCAGGCAGGTTCCATTCGAAAAACCACATCAGGACGTACAGGCTTGCCGATGAAATCAGGGCGATCGACGGCGCCCGCAACAGCAGCCAGAGCATCGGCGGAAACCATGCCAGAAGCAGGATATAGAGCGGCAGGACATCCATATTCACCGGCTTGAACTTCAGAAGCAGAGCCTGAAAGATCGTGACATCGGGATTCTTCAGGAAGTCGAGCACGCCCATTTCTTCGGAATAGAGCGGATTGTCGAAACTGTTCGCGACATAGGCGATCTCGGCGAGATAGATCGCGAGCAAAAAGACGTGCGCGACATAAATCTGCCAGGCGCGCTTGAGGACGCGCGCAGACGCAACGATGAATCCGAATTGCCGCATGGCGCGGCCATAAACGAAAGCCGCCGTGTAGCCGGAGATGAAGACGAAAATCTCCGTCGCATCGCTGAAGCCGTAGTTCCGGATCGTGATCCAGCTCACCGCATTGGACGGGATATGGTCGAGGAAGATCAGCCAAAGCGCGAGGCCGCGGAACAAATCAAGCCGAAGGTCGCGTTCGGTCGGAACCGGGGCCATGTGCGGCTTTTCTTTCGTATGCGCTTTCGGCCATAATCCCGGACATCAAGCGGATGGCAAGACCTGGCAAGGTAAATTGTATGGCAAGTCGATGTATCGCGCCGTGACCCACAAGATTGAAGTGACAGTAACACCCCGCTTCGTTTCGGAGCGGTCGTCGCCAGGCAATGGCTATTTCTTCTGGGCTTACACCATCAATATCACGAATCTTGGCACGGAGACTGTCCAGCTCAAGACGCGCCACTGGCGTATTACGAACTCATTAGGCCGTCTGCAGGAGGTGAAAGGACCGGGCGTCGTCGGCGAAGAGCCGGTCCTCAAGCCGAATGAATCTTTCGAATACACCAGTGGCGTTCCATTGCCGACACCTTCCGGTTTCATGGCCGGCAGTTACGGCATGGTGTCGCAGGCGGGCGAACCGTTCGACATTGAAATCCCTGCCTTCTCGCTCAACTCGTCCCACGCCGAGCGCACCATCAACTAGGGCCGGCCCCGACGTCTCCCGGCGCGAACTCGTAATTTGCGCTGCAAAATTCGCAGGTCACGGAAATCTTTCCATCTTCGACCATGTGGTCGCGATCGTCCTGCGAAAAGCTCTTGAGCATCGCCTCGACATTTTCCCGCGAGCATGAGCATTCCGCGCGCATAGGGCTACTGCGGAAAACCCGCACACCGGGCTCATGGAACAGCCGGTAAACGAGCCGCTCGCTCGAGAGCGAGGGATCAATCAGTTCGACATCTTCCACTGTCGAAACTAGCGCCTGACCTTCCACCCACGCGTCGTCCTCCTCGATCGTATGCGGCTGGGTCCCTTCGGGCGCATCCCCGGGATCAAGATCGGCGACGCGCGCACGTTCGGGTGCCTTCGGCAAAAACTGCACCATGATGCCGCCTGCCCGCCAACGATGGCGCGCGCCACCCGGCTCTGCACGCAATTCTTCGCCTACTGCGAGACGAACCCGCGTCGGAATCTGCTCCGAGCGTACGAAATATTCATGAGCAACTTCCTCGAGCGAGCGCCCATCGAGCGCGACTAGCCCCTGATAACGGTTGGTATCGGGCCCCTGGTCGATCGTCATGGCGAGGTGGCCTTTGCCAAGCAGATCGCCGGCATTGACCTCGCCTGATGCCACGGCCTCGGCCACTTGCGCCTTGTCGAAGCGCGCGCAGGCCCGCACCTTGTCTGGAGCCATGAAGTCCACGACCAGCATGCGCACCGGACCGTCACTTTGTGTCTGCAGGATGAAACGGCCTTCGATTTTCAGCGCGGAGCCAAGCATGGAGGTCAGGACGATAGCCTCGCCGAGAAGCTTGGCCACAGGTTCGGGATAGGCATGGCGTGTAAGGATTTCGTCGACCGCAGGGCCGAGCCGCACAATACGGCCGCGGAGATCGAGCTTCGCCACTTCGAAAGGCATGATGGTGTCATCGGCGGCGGTCGCCGACGGCGCACGCGTCGGGATTGCAATTTGCGGTTCGGTCATGTGCCCTATGTAGTGTTCAGCGCCCGGAACGCGAGCCCCGCCCACAACAACCCTACGCGCCTGCGTGCAGGCACCAGGCGAGCAAACCCTTTTGCGCGTGCAGGCGGTTCTCGGCCTCGTCGAATACGACCGACTGCGGCCCGTCTATAACCTCGTCGGTAACCTCTTCACCGCGATGCGCAGGCAGGCAATGCATGAACAGCGCGTCCGGCTTGGCTTTCGCCATCAGCCGGGCATTGACCTGATAGCGCTTGAGCACGTTGTGCCGGCGTTTTCCGTCGCGGTCTCCCATCGATACCCAGGTATCGGTGACCACGCAGTCGGCATCCTTGACAGCGGCATCCGGGTCGTCGCCGATCATGATCGCAGCACCGGAAGATTTCACCCAGTCCATAAGCCATTTCTTCGGGCGCAATTCGGCAGGGGTGGCCACCCGCAGCCGGAAATCGAAGCGTTCAGCCGCGTGCATCCAGCTGGCGAGCACGTTATTGGAATCCCCGCTCCACGCCACGGTGCGGCCGCGGATCGAGCCTCGCTTTTCCTCATATGTCATGACGTCGGCGAGCACCTGGCATGGGTGCGAGCGCCGAGTAAGCCCGTTGATCACCGGCACGGTGGCGTGCCGCGCGAGTTCGGCAACCGCCTCGTGGTCGAGGATACGGATCATGATGGCATCGACATAACGCGACAGGACGCGCGCCGTGTCGGCCAGTGTTTCACCGCGACCCAGCTGCATTTCCTGCGCGGTGAGAAGGATTGCTTCACCACCGAGCTGGCGCATGGCGACATCAAATGAAACCCGCGTACGAGTCGAGGGCTTGTCGAATACCATGGCCAAGGTCTTGCCGGCCAACGGGCTCACGATCTGGCCCTGAGCCCATGCGGTTTTCATGGCGCGACTTCTGTCGATCAGGCCAGCCAGAACGACCTTCGGTATATCGATCAGGTCGAGGAAGTGGCGGACACCATTCGCGGTCATGACGCCACCTTGGCTGTCCGTGCATGCGTCTGCGCCAGCCGCGCGCAGGCGCGATCGATACACGCGGTCGCTTCGGCTATCTCATCCTCGCCGATGATGAGCGGCGGCAACAGCCGCACGACATTGTCGCCGGCGGCAACTGTGATCATTTTCTCGGCGCGCAGTTCATCGACCAATTCGGAAGCCTGCGGAATCATGCGCAGGCCGATCAGAAGGCCCTCGCCGCGCACCTCGGCAATGACGGAAGCGTGCCGGTCTTTCAGTTCCGCCAGCCGCTGCTTGAGCAGGAGCGAATTCCTGCGTACCCGCTCGATGAACCCGTCAGCCATCACAACGTCGAGTACGGCATTGGCAACCGCCATCGCCAGCGGGTTTCCGCCGAAGGTCGAGCCATGCGTACCGGCCGTCATCCCTTTCGAGGCTTCCGAGGTCGCGAGGCACGCACCGACCGGAAAACCGCCGCCCAGTGCTTTCGCGAGCGTCATTATGTCGGGCTCGACGCCACTTCGCTGATAAGCGAACAATTCGCCTGTACGCCCAATGCCGGTCTGCACCTCATCGAAGATCAGCAGCAGGCCGTGCTGGTCGCAGAGCTGGCGCAACGCGCGCAGGAACGTCGGCGGGACGACGCGCACACCGCCTTCACCCTGAATTGGTTCAATCAGGATCGCGGCCGTCGCCGGGCCGATTGCACGTTTGACTGCGTCGAGGTCTGCGAACGGCACCTGATCGAAACCATCGACGGGTGGGCCGAAGCCTTCGAGATATTTCTTGTTGCCGGTCGCGGCGATCGTGGCCAGCGTCCGGCCATGGAATGCACCGTCGAATGTAATAATGCGGTACCGTTCCGGCCGGCCGGAGGCGTATTGATATTTGCGCGCCATCTTGATCGCGCACTCGAGCGCCTCCGCGCCCGAATTCTGGAAAAACACGGTATCCGCGAAGCTCGCGGCGCAAAGCCGGTCGGCGAGCGTCTCACCCTCCGGGATCCGATACAGGTTGGATACGTGCCAAACCTTGCGCGCCTGTTCGGTCAGCGCCTCGACCAGATGCGGATGCGCATGACCAAGCGCATTGACCGCAACCCCTGACGTAAAATCCAGGTACCGTTCACCGTCCGCCGTGAATAGCCATGCGCCCTCGCCCCGCTCGAAAGCGAGGTCGGCGCGTGCATAGGTCGGCAAAAGGTGCGAGCTCACGGCAGCTGTCTTCCATCGAACGTTTTCGTCTGCGCATGATCTTGTCCGAAACCCGATGCCCTATTTTTCGGGATCATGCGCAGTCTTTCGCACATGACCTTTTCCAAACATCGGTGACTGCTTTTCGGGATCACGCGCACGCCGAAAAGAAATGTGCCGCCTCGCCGGGCGGCACTTTTTTCATTCTATTGCCAGCCTCTGCGCTGTCAACACGCGCTGGAGAGTCGACTCAATTGTGCCGCAACCATCGATTCTAAAGGAAAACTGTTGGTAGCTGGGCGTGAACGCTTGCAAAAGCTTGCGGCGGAGTCACTGCCTATTGTAGCTTCTCGGTCAGGTAGTACGACATCTCGTGCTACGGAGCTGCTTCTAGTTCATTTCTGACGCGTACGCGTTGGGCGCTCGATGGTGCGCCCTGCGAAGGGATTGGATTCCATCCAAGGCCTTGGTGCCTAAGGAGAAAACCCAATGGGCTGGACAGACGAGAGGGTTGAGCTTCTCAAGAAATTGTGGGCGGACGGCCTGTCGGCGAGCCAGATTGCGGCCGAGCTCGGCGGCATTACGCGAAATGCGGTAATCGGCAAGGTTCATCGTCTTGGACTTTCGGGGCGTGCCAAGAGCCCGTCCTCGAATTCCCCGCGACCCCGCAAGCCTCGCTCCTCCGGCCACATGATGCGCGTTCCGCGCGCCTCCATGCGTGGCAACACCGCTCTGGCCTACGACTATGAGATGGAGCCCGAGCCGGAGCTGATCGAAATTCCGGTCGAGCAGCGCAAGACATTGCTGCAGCTGAATGAAAAGACCTGCCGCTGGCCTGTCGGAGATCCGGGCAGCACGGAGTTTTTCTTCTGCGGTGGCGATACGGCGAACGAGATGCCCTATTGCTCGTACCACTGTCGCGTCGCCTACCAACCCCTCACCGACCGCCGGCGGGACAAGCGGCCGTTCAGAAACTGACCGCCACTGACACCGCAGTGCCTGAACGCGGCCATGCCAGCCGCCGGCCGCGTTGTTGAATTGCAAGGTTGTCGCCGGACGGAAGTAACTGCAGCGCCGCGCGGCCGTCAGTTCATCCGGCCGAAGCGGTCGTCAAGCGCATAGCCCGCGCCGCGCACCGTCCGGATCGGATCCGCGGTTTGGCCGCGATTGATCGCCTTGCGCAGACGCCCGACATGCACATCCACGGTGCGCTCGTCGATATAGATGTCCGATCCCCAGACTCCATCGAGGAGCTGCTCGCGCGAAAATACCCGGCCGGGCCGTTCCATCAGGAATTCCAGCAGGCGATACTCGGTCGGACCGAGGTCGACCGGCCGTCCATTGCGCGACACTCTTTTCTTTTCACGATCAAGCTCGATGTCGCCGATGTTGAGCACGGTGGCGACGCGCTCGGGGTTGGCGCGGCGCAGGAGGGCCCGCACGCGTGCCAGGAGTTCCGGCACAGAGAACGGCTTGACGATGTAGTCGTCCGCGCCGGTGGCAAGCCCCCGCACCTTTTCACTTTCCTCACCGCGGGCGGTCAGCATGATGATGGGCAACTGACGCGTTTCGGGACGCGCGCGCAGCCGCCGGCACAGCTCAATCCCCGAAAGCCCAGGTAACATCCAGTCGAGCACTACCAAGTCCGGCGTGCTCTCCTTCAGGCGGGTATCCGCTTCGTCGCCGCGCGCCGATGTTTCAACCTCGTATCCCTCAGCCTCGAGATTGTAGCGCAGCAGCATCGTGAGCGGTTCTTCGTCTTCCACAATGAGAATACGCGCGTTCATCAGTTTCTTCCCTGGCGCAGAATATTGTCAGAAAACAGGTTCCCGCTATCTGTCGCCGGCCGTACGCAGGGCGGCGATGGTTGTCGTGTCACCCTTTGGGCGCTGATCGGCGATTGGACGGCCTTCAATGATGTAATGCACCGTCTCCGCGATGTTGGTCGCATGGTCGCCCATGCGTTCGATATTCTTGGCGCAAAACATCAAATGGATGCAGAAGGTGATATTGCGCGGATCTTCCATCATGTAGGTAAGCAACTCGCGAAACACCGACGTGCAAACGGCATCGATCTCTTCGTCACCCCGCCACACCATCATCGCCTTGCTGACGTCGCGGCGACCGTAAGAATCCAATACCAGCTTCATCTGCTGGAGCACGAGATCGGTCATATGCTCGACGCCGCGGATGAGCTTGGGCGGCGGGAATTCGGCATTGAGCGCCATCACGCGCTTTGCAATGTTCTTTGCGAGATCCCCGATGCGCTCGAGGTCATTGGCGAGCCGCAGCGCACCGACAACCTCGCGAAGGTCGACCGCCATCGGCTGCCGGCGGGCAATGGTGAGAACCGCCTTTTCCTCTATCTCGCGCTGCAGGGCATCGATCTGTGCGTCAGCCGCCGTGACGCGCTGAGCCAGCGTCGTATCGCGCTTTGCCAAGGCGTCGACCGAATCCGCAACCTGCTTTTCGGCGAGGCCGCCCATCTCGGCAACCATGCGCGCGAGATCCTGCAGATCACCGTCGAATGCCTTCATCGTGTGGTCGGTCATTGGTGTCATCTTTCGATCAATCCATGATCATGGGCTAGCCGAAGCGCCCGGTAATGTAATCCTGAGTGCGACGATCCTGAGGAGTTGTGAAGATGCGAGTTGTTTCGCCGAACTCGACAAGCTCGCCGAGATACATGAAGGCCGTGAAATCCGATACGCGCGCGGCCTGCTGCATGTTGTGCGTGACGATAGCGATCGTGTAGTCGTCCTTGAGTTCGTCCATCAGCTCTTCGATCTTGGCCGTTGAGATCGGATCGAGCGCCGAGCACGGCTCATCGAACAGGATCACCTCGGGTTGCACAGCGACGGTCCGGGCAATGCATAATCGCTGCTGCTGACCGCCGGAGAGTGACAGGCCGTTGGCGCCGAGCTTGTCCTTGACCTCGTCCCATAGCGCAGCGCGCTCAAGCGCACGACGGACCCGATTATCGAGTTCCGACTTGGGCAGCCGCTCGTAAAGACGGATACCGAAGGCAATATTTTCGTAGATCGTCATCGGGAATGGCGTTGGCTTCTGAAACACCATCCCGACTTTCGCGCGCAGCAGGTTGAGATCCTGGGACGGGGAAAGAATGTCATCGTTGTCGAGCCGAACATGGCCGGCCGCGCGCTGGTTCGGGTAGAGGTCGTACATCCGGTTGAGGATACGCAGCAGCGTCGACTTTCCGCAGCCGGAGGGGCCGATAAACGCAGTCACCTTTCCCTGGTAGAGCGTAACATTGATGCTCTTCAGCGCGCGGTGATCTCCGTAAAAGAAATCGAGATCGCGGATCGATATCTTCTCGGTGAGATCCCCGTCGCTTGCCGGCGTATGGGTTACGGTCGGAACGGTGATAGCTGCTACGCTCATGACGATTTTCCCTGTGCCGCGAGGACCCGCGCGACGATGCTCAATGCCAGAACCGCCAGCGTGATGATGAGCGCGCCGGTCCAGGCCAGATCCTGCCAGTCTTTGTAGGGGCTAAGCGCGAACTGGAAGATGACGACGGGAAAGCTGGCAACCGGGGCGTTGAGATCGAGGCTCCAGAACTGATTGTTGAGCGCCGTGAAGAGCAAGGGCGCCGTCTCACCGGATATCCGCGCTACCGCCAGCAGCACGCCGGTGACCATGCCGGCCTGGGCCGCACGATAGGCAACTTTCCGGATCATGAGTGAACGCGGCAGACCAATGGACGCAGCGGCTTCACGCAGCGTATCGGGGACAAGCGTGAGCATGTCCTCGGTCGTGCGTACCACCACCGGCACGACGATCACCGCCAGCGACACCGCGCCGGCCCAGCCAGAGAAGTGGCCCATGCGGGCGACCATGATTTCATAGACGAACAAGCCAACCACGATCGACGGCGCGCTCAGCAGAATGTCATTGATGAAACGCACCACGGTGGTGAGCCGGTCGTACCGGCCATATTCCGCCATATAGGTCCCGGCCAGGACACCGAGCGGCGTACCGATCGCAACCGCAATCAATGTGAGGACCAGGCTGCCGACGATCGGATTGAGCAGTCCACCGGCAGAACCAGGTGGCGGGGTCATATGGGTAAAAACATCAAGCGAAAGACCGCTAAAGCCTTTCCACAGCAGGACGCCCAGAATCACGACGAGCCAGGTCAGCCCGAACAGCGTGGCACCGACCGACATCGTCACGGCGACGGCATTGCGGCGGCGGCGGGTTTCATAGAGCGCCATCGTCAAGCCCCGATCCGTGCATTGAGACGCATCAGCATGTAGCGGGCAGCTGCGAGTACGATGAACGTGATGACGAACAGGATCAAGCCGAGCGCTATGAGCGCTGACGTGTAGAGATCGCCGACCGCTTCAGTGAATTCATTGGCAATGGTTGCGGAGATCGTCGTACCGGGTGCGAGCAGCGAGCCCGAAATGCGATGTGCATTGCCGATCACGAAAGTGACGGCCATGGTTTCGCCCAGCGCGCGCCCGAGCCCCAGCATGACGCCACCGATAACGCCGACACGCGCGTAAGGGAGCACGACGTAACGCACGACCTCCCACGTCGTGCAGCCGAGACCATATGCGGCTTCCTTGAGTACCGGCGGCACGGCAGTGAACACGTCGCGCGAAATCGAGGTAATGAAAGGCAGTACCATGATGGCGAGGATCAAGCCCGCGGTCAGGATACCAATTCCGTAAGGCGGACCGGCAAACAGATGTCGAGAGCACCGGAACTTCGCCGAATACATTGATCAGGAACGGCTGCACATATTGCTGCAGAAATGGCGCGAATACGAATAGACCCCAGATGCCATAGATGATGCTGGGGATGCCGGCAAGCAATTCGATGGCAATGCCGATCGGGCGGCGCAGCCACATTGGGCACAGTTCGGTGAGGAACAGCGCAATGAACAGGCCGACCGGCACCGCGATCAGCATCGCGATGAACGACGTGACCAACGTGCCGTAGATCGGCGCAATGGCGCCGAACTTCTCGGTGACCGGGTTCCAGGTGTCGACGAGCAGGAAATTCAGACCAAAGGTACGTAGCGCCAGCCACGACCCGTCGAACAGTGAAATGATGATGCCGCCCAGAATGACAAGGACGGTGAGGGCGGCTGCGCGGGTGAGATGGCGATAGATAGCGTCGCCCAACTGGAGACGCCGCAGCACTTTTGCACGATCGACCTGGGGGGTCGTCATTGCGGCTCCGCCTTGCAACGCTACATCAACCACGGATCGCCTCCCCGAAGGCTGCATCCGGCTCTCCCTCTGGCTAAAACCACATCGGGGGAGCCACTCAAGCGGCCCGAAGGCCATATTACAAGCCGCGTATCCAACCACGGTGGACAAGGAAAAGGCGCCGAGGGGCGCCTTTTCCCGTGTCGGATTTTAGTAAATCGGCTTACCGCTATCGTCCTTGATATCGCTTTTCCACTTGGCGGCGATCAGGCTGACGACGCTGTCGGGCATCGGAATGTAGTCCAGGCTCGACGCCATGTCGTCGCCATTCTTGTACGCCCATTCGAAGAACTTGAGCGCTTCCTTGGTGGCGGCCGGATCCTTTGACTGTTTAGGCAGCAGGATGAAGGTCGCGCCCGCTATCGGCCAAGACTTGGCGCCCGGCGAGTCGGTCAGGATCATGTAGAACCCAGGTGCGTGCGCCCAGTCGGCGCCGCCGGCGGCGGCCATGATCGCCTCTGGCGTGGCCTCGACCACCTTTCCATCCTTATTGATCATTTTCATGGTGGTCAGATGGTTCTGCTTCGCATAAGCAGTTTCAACGTAACCGATCGAACCTTTGGTTTGACCGACGTTGTTTGCGACGCCTTCATTACCCTTGGCACCGATGCCGCCCGGCCATTCAACCGAGGTGTTGCTTCCGACCTTGGACTTCCAGCCTTCGCTGACCTTCGACAGGTAGTTGGTGAAGATGAAGGTCGTGCCGGAACCATCCGAACGGTGGACAAGCGCGATCGCCTGCGACGGCAGCTTAGCATTCGGGTTCAGCTTCTTGAGTGCCGGATCATCCCACTTGGTGATCTCGCCCAGATAGATTTTCGCGAGCGTTGGGCCGTCGATCGTGAGTTCACCGCTCTTGATGCCGTCGAGATTCACGACGGGGACAATACCGCCCATCACAGTCGGGAACTGGATGACGCCGATCTTTTCAAGTTCGGCTGGCTGAAGCGGCATATCGGATGCGCCGAAGGTTACGGTGCGGGCACCGATCTGCTTGATGCCGCCGCCGGAACCGATCGACTGATAGTTCAGGCCGTTGCCGGTTACCTTTTTGTACGCGTCGGCCCACTTTGCGTAGATGGGATAAGGAAAAGTAGCGCCAGCGCCGGAAATATCTGCGGCGTTGGCCGGAACGAACGCGGCGACGGCGATAAAACCGGCGGCAGCCATTGCGGTCCAGTGTTTCACGGGTTCTCTCCATGTTTACGGCCATAGACGGACGAAGGCCGCACGCGGGCCGCCGTCAGAATTTCTTCATGTCCAATCGCTTGGACGGCCGCTGTTGACCTAAAAGACGCTCTCCACGACGGCCTCGGACATTTTTGATTTATTGACGAAACGCGGTCCGAAGTCGGGGTCAGCCATAAGCGTCGCATGTCACCGTTCTATAAAGCTTCGATGACACTTACATGACAGCTTAACTGTCTGAATATTATGGCAATTCGAGCGACGGGACTGACTCATCGGTGCGAAGCGGCAAGTGCATTGTGAACGTCGCCCCCGCCCCCGGCGTGCTGTCTATTGTGAGGCGCCCGCCATGCCGGTTGAGTACATGCTTGACCAGCGCGAGACCAAGTCCGGTTCCACCCTGTGCACGGCTGTCAGCGACGTCGACCCGATAGAACCGTTCCGTCAGGCGCGGTAAGTGTTCAGGCGAGATGCCCGGGCCATAATCGCGTACCGCCACTCGCGCTTCGGATGAGCCTGCGCGCATTGGCGTGCGCGTGACGGAAAGATCGACCCTTTTTCCGGCAGCGCCATATTTGAGAGCGTTTTCCACCAGGTTTTCCAACGCACGGATGAGTTCGTCACGATCGCCGAGCACCACCATTGTTTCGTCCGGCACGGAGACCTTGATCTCGACTCCGCGGTCGCGCGCCAAAGTTTGTAGCCCGTCGACGACCTGACGCACGATCGGCGCAAGATCGACCGGAGTATTCGGCTGTAAATGCGCGTTGAGTTCTATGCGCGACAGCGAAAGCAGATCGTCAATCAAGCGCGCCATGCGGGTTGCCTGCCCCTGCATGATGGCAAGGAATTTTGCACGCGCAGCTGAATTGTCCTTAGCAGGGCCCTGCAGCGTCTCGATAAACCCGAGCAGAGCTGCAAGCGGCGTCCGGAGTTCATGGCTCGCATTGGCGATAAAATCGGCACGCATCTCTTCGACGCGCCGCAATGGGCTGAGATCATTGAACGTCATCAGAAGGATATCGGCCACACCATTGACGCCGGCCGAGAGCCGGACGGGCGTGACGAATGCCTCGAACCAGCGATCGAGCGGCACGCGCTCGAAAAATTCCACGCGTTGCGGCTCGCGACGCTTGGTTGCTCGACGGATGGCGTCGACGAGCTCCGGCATACGCAACGCGATCAGCGCGGGCTCGCCACGACGCAGGGCAGGCGCGATGGCAACGGCCGGCTCGTTGAAAGCAATCACGCGGCCCTCGCGATCGAGAACGATTGCAGCTGCGGGAAACCCGCCGATCAGTTGATCGATCAACGCAGCTTGCGGATCAGCGAGCGTGCGAACAACCGACGGCGTCACGCCCGTGCGCGAAACGACTACAGCGCGCCCGAACAAGGCCAACCATGCACCCCGAAATCGTGCCATCAGGCCGTTGGAGCCCGGAAAATCGCGAGGGTCATCGTCTATCGCCATGGCTAGTCGGCGTCGGCTTTGTCGCCCTCGAACTCGGTGCGAATCGGCGCGGTTACAGACGTTATCGATTTTTGCTCAACGACACGCCGCGTGCCGCTCATATTAAGCCATATTTCGCGTGAACCGAGAATGATCAGCGCAATCGCGAATGGGATCAAATAATAGAGCAACCGGAACAGCAGCAATCCCGCCAGCACGGACTCCTTATCGAACTGCCATAGCGCGACAAGCATGGCGGCATCGAAGACTCCGAGGCCGCCGGGCGCATGACTGGCAAAGCCAAGCAGCGTCGCCGAAACGAACACCACAGCCATCGTCACAAAGCCGATATTCGGATGAGACGGCAGCAGCATATACATAGCCAGCGCGCAGCTGCCGAGATCGAAGATTCCAATGCAGATCTGCACGAGGGTTGATGGTCCGCTCGGCAAATGGACCTTCCATTCGCCCTGCCCGATTTCTCGCGGGCGCGCTCCACACCCAGCCGACATACGAAGCAAGAACCACCAAGTATCGCGATAGCGATCGTGCGATTGAGCCATGGCGGCAACTGATCGATCGGCCCGGCAGCCTGCGGATGATATGTCACGCCAAGCCCGAGTACGGTGGCATTGCCGAGCCAGAAGGTCAGACCAGCGATAAAACAGATTTTCGCGACTTCAACGGCATCGAGGCCATAATACGAGTAGATGCGGTAACGCACGGCACCCCCGGTAAATACCGTGGCGCCGATATTGTGCCCGATCGAATAACTAGTGAACCCGGTGAGCGCCGCTATGCGATAGGGAATCTCGCTTCGGCCGATCGTGCGCAGCGCAAACCAGTCGTAAAAGGTCAGGGTAAAATAGCCGCAGGCAACGAAAAACGCGGCGGCCGCAATGTGGCTAGGCTGCGTCGCTTTGAGCGCCGCCACGACCTCTTCGAACTTGGTGTCGCGCAGCATATGGAATAGCACCACCGCAGCAACGCTGATGATGGCGATACTCAGCAGCACGCCAATGCGATTCCAGCCGATCGTCTTTTGAAAAAACCGCGCTACCGCGCGCAGCGACCTGACCATCATTCCTCCGGTTCAACACCCGGCGTACGCGCCTCGACGCCGCGCGCCGCGACAGCGCAATCTCGTCCCTAGCAGAACTCCGTACGCGGGGCGAGTGGACTGCCCCCGGACCCGACGATGTGCTAACCTACCGAAAATATGGTGAATAATGGCCTGTGGGCCGCAGCGATCCCGAGAGGTTCCGATGAGCCGTACCGACCACGCTCTCCCTCGCCGAACGATTCTAAAGAGCGTCGGTGCCGGGCTTTTGACCGGTCTTGTGACGCCGTCGTACGCCGCCGACGCCAACGAGATCTGGAGTGCCGACTATTGGGCCCGGAAAGGTGATGTAAAACTCAACCTTTGGCGCAAGCGGACCGGGGTCCCGAAACCTGGCGAGCAACCGCGTCCGGTCTTGTTCCTTGTGCATGGCTCGTCCAACTCGTCGCGCTCATCTTACGATCTCACCGTGCCCGGCAAAGGCGAGTACTCAATGATGAACGTCTTCGCCCGTTACGGCTACGATGTCTGGACCATGGATCACGATGGTTACGGCCGGTCGGGTTCATCCGGCAATAGTTCCGACATCGCGAGCGGCGTGGAGGACCTCAAGGCCGCGATGCCCGTCGTGCTGAAGGAAACCGGACAGGAAAAGGCAAATTTTTATGGCACTTCATCGGGCGGAATTCGCGCCGCTGCTTTTGCGCAGGCCCAGCCTGAGCCCATCAACAAACTCGTGCTTTGCGCTTTCACATATAAGGGAAACGGGGCCGCCGAAATTGAACGCAGAAGAAAGAAGATCGACGCCTTGCGTGCGAGCCCGCGGCGCAAACGCGATGCTGCGATGATCCGATCAATATTTACCCGCGACGGCCATCCTGAACTTTACGATCCGGCGATGACGGAAGCGCTCATTAGTGACGAGATGAAATTCGGCAATGAAGTGCCGAGCGGCACTTATCTCGACATGGCGGCTAACATGCCGGTCGTCGATCCAACGAGGATAAAGTCACCTGTGCTCATGCTCCGCGGTGAGTTCGATGGCAATTCAACCAATGCCGATCTGCTCGATTTCTACCGGCAACTGCCAAATGGCGACCGCCAGTTTGTGATTTTGCCGCAAGACGGCGCATAGCGCGGGATACAGCAGGAATCGACACCTGCTTTATTACGCCGTGCACAATTTTCTTGCAGAGCCGTTGCCCGCGGCAATCTAACCACCCGCAAAGAACGCGCGGAGCGCCTCCGTCGTTTCCTTTGGCGCTTCCTCGGAGAGATAGTGGCCGCACGGCAGCGCTTTGGCATCAACGATGTTGGACGCGTAGCGACCCCAGATTTCTGCCGGGCCAGGCGCATGATTGCGCCCTACCCCGCCTGTCGCACCCCACAAAAGAAGCACAGGACAATCGATTTTCCGCCCCGCCTCAAAATCCTTGGTGTCCATTTCGAGGTCGATGCCGAAGGTGGCGCGATAGTCCTCGCAGATCGCGTGGATGGTCGCCGGATCGCGGAAGCAGCGCTTGTATTCGGCCAGCGCGTCCTTGTCGAAAAAGCTCAGGCCCTGCTTGGTTTTGGCGAGCTTCTTTTCGATGAACCAGTCGGGATCGGCGCCCATCATGCGCTCGGGAAGATCGAAGGGCTGAATATTGAAGAACCAGTGCCAGGAGAATGTCGCCCCATTGCCGGGTGACATGGTTGAGCAGGTGGTGCTGCGGGATGATGTCAAGGATCGCCGCGCGGCTCACCTTATCCGCATGATCGAGGCACATCCGATGCAGCACGCGCGCGCCGCGATCGTGGCCGGCGGCATAGAACTTGCCGAAACCGAGCGCTGCCATGACCTCAATCTGGTCCTGGGCCATCGCACGGAACGAATAGGCGGAATGATCGTCGCCACCTGGCGGCTTTTCGGAATCCCCGTAACCCCGCAGGTCCGTGCAGACGACGGTGAATTCGCGCGCCAGCGCCGGAGCAACCTTGAGCCAGGACAAATGCGTGAATGGATTGCCGTGCATCAGCAGAATAGGCGGCCCTTTTCCACCGACAACGGCCACGATGCGGGCCCCGTCGGTCCTGATTTCGGATCGCTTGAATCCGTCGAGCATGGTCGAGCCTTTTCTGTCCTGCCCCGGCTGTTCCCGGCATTCCGGTGAGCGGACCGCGGATGGGAATGAGCGCATCAAATCCCGAAATACTGTGAGTACTTCTTTTTGATCTCTTCAGTCGCCGCTTCCTGCGCTGCCGGGTCCGCCGGCAGAAGCTTAATCTGCGAGAGCGGAACAACGCCCGGCTTGAGTTTCACATCCGGATGGAAGGAGCGCAGGCCCGCAGCGTCGGCAAGATATTGCTGGGTCTCGCGCGACACCATGAAGCTCATGAACAGCTTCGCAGCATTCGGATGCGGCGCATTCTTGGCGATACCTTCGCAACCGGGGATGAATGGCGTGACCTCCTTCGGATAAACGATCGCTATCGGTGCGCCCGACTGTTGCATCCGGATGTCCATGTATTCCAGTCCGTCAGCAGAGACCGCGCGCTCGCCCAGCGCGAGCTTCTTCGGCGGCTCGGTGGCCGATTGCACCTGCAAGACTTTTTGCTTCCCAAGCTTTTCGATGTAGTCCCAACCGATGGCTTTCACCGTCTGGAAAGTCGAGGTGACGATACCGCCTGAATAACTCGGATGCGCCTTTACGATTTTGCCGGCCCATTTCGGATCGAGCAGATCGGCGAAACTTTTTGGCGCCTCTTCCGGCTTCACCAGATTGGTGTTGTAGGCGATCGGCATCAACGTGAAGCGCACGCTTGCATAAGTACCGTCCGGATCGCGCTGGTCGGCCGGCCACTTCATCAGCTCGGACGGGATGTAGGGCTCCAGGATCCCCTGCTTTTTCCAGGTCACGAACAGCGCCTGATCGGAGCCGTCGAGCACGTCGACCGCGAATATCTTGTTCGTGCGCTCCTGGGCAACCCGCTGGTAGATGCGCTCACTCCCGGTGCGCTCCACCTGGACCGTGATGCCGGGATATTTTTCCTCGAAGCTCTTCGCCAGATTTTGCGCGACCTTCAGATCGATCGCCGTGTAGTAGACGATTTTGCCTTCCTTCTTGGCCGCATCGACGAGCTCTGGCGTTACCGGCGAGGGCTGCGGCGCGGCGAACGCCACGCTCGCCAGCAGCGCCGCGGCGCCGGCACTCGGCATCAGCCGGGCTAACAGTCGGATTGTCATGGCATCCTCCCTGACATTTATTGAGAGAAGCATAACAAATTCCAGAGTACGGCAAGAGGATTCGATCTTTTGCTTCAAAAGGAGAACCCCGACTTCGCCTTGGTGAAGCCGGGGCTAATGTCCGTCCATGGTGCGCGATCAGTCGCAGACCGTGACGCGGCGTACGCGGTTTCCGACGATCTCTTTAACGACGTAGCAATCCGGTCCGGAGACGTAGGTCGGAGCGTAGACGCCCCAGCCCCAACCGAAACCGTGACCGTGGAAGTGGCCGTGACCGTGCATATGGGCGGAAGCGGACGTCGGCATCAATGCGGCTGCACCAATCGCGACGGTGGCACCGAGAGCGAGAGCAAGTTTGCGGAACATGGCAGTTTCTCCTGTCTGAGGGACACTGGGTGGCAAGGGGATGTGTTCATCACATCCTGCACATGGGTCGCCTGCTCCACGCGAAAGGTTCAAAGCTCCACGCTTTATTCACGCCAATAGCGGGAAGTTGCGGGGATTTGGCCCCTCCGGCTTGCCCAAACGCGCTGGAAAAGAGGAAACTGGGCAACGATCACCCCCGGGGGCGGACAGGTGCACGCAAATTTCTTCGAATTGGCTTGAACCTCGGCGCCCCCCGAAACGACCCATGAACGAGCCGACTGTTCTGCGATGCAAACGACTTCGGACGAAGTTCTGATCTCGCGAATCGCAGGAGGCGACCGGCTCGCCATGCAGGTGCTGTACGCGCGGCACCATGTTCGTGTGTACCGGTTCGTGTTGCGGCTGGTGCGCAATGAAGCGACGGCGGAAGACTTGATCAGCGAGGTATTCCTCGACATCTGGCGCCAAGCCGGGAAGTTCGAGGGCCGATCCGCCGCATCGACCTGGATGTTGAGCATCGCGCGATTTAAAGCCCTGTCGGCGTTACGGCGCCGGCCGGAAGAAGAACTCGACGAAGAGACGGCAGAGCAAATCGAGGATCACGCTGACGATCCAGAGACTGCCTTGGCGAAGAAAGACAAAGGCTCGGCCTTGCGGCAATGCCTGGCCAGGCTCTCGGCGGACCACCGGGAAATCATTGACCTAGTGTACTACCACGAGAAGTCGGTGGAGGAAGTCGCCGAGATCGTCGGCATCCCGGAGGCAACGGTAAAGACGCGCATGTTCTATGCGCGCAAGAAACTCTCCGAGCTCCTCAAGGAGCAAGGAATAGATCGAGGTTGGCCATGAATGCGATGAAACAAGAAGCGCCCGGGCGCCAGGAAATCGAAGAGCTCTTGCCGTGGCATGCGGCAGGAACGCTCAGCCGTCGCGATGCCCAACGCGTTGAAGACGCACTTGCGGCACGATCCCGAACTCGCACGCCGTTATGCGCTCGTGCGCGACGAACTGGGCGAGACCATTCATCTCAATGAGACATTGGGCGCGCCGTCGGCGCGTGCGCTGGAGAAACTGTTCGCCGGAATCGATGCCGAGCCGGCGCGCCGGCCGGCAGCATCGTTCAACCTCGGCAGCCGGATTTCGGAATTTTTCGCAAGCCTGTCGCCGCGCACGCTGGCGTGGTCGGCGAGCGCAGCTGCCGTCGCGATCCTGCTGCAAGCTGGTCTGCTTGTGGACGTCATGCTGAAGGAAACCAATAAAGGTTACGAGACTGCCTCGGCTCCGTCCACCGACCCCGGCGCAGGCGCCTTCACTCTGATCCGGTTCGCGCCGCAGGCGTCGTCGGACGACATCACCAAATTCCTCGAAGCCAACAAGCTTTCGATTGCGGCCGGACCGATGGCCGGCGGCCTTTACAAAGTTCGCGTCGCGGTGACCGGAATTCCGAAGGGTGAACTCGCCCGTATCGTGAAGAAGCTGCAAGAAGACAAAGTCGTCGATTTTATCGCCACGGCCGAGTGAACTCATCCACGCCGCTCTGTCATTGGAGAACAATCATGCGCCTGCGACAAACGGCATTGATCTGCTTGGTGGCAACGCTCGCCCTGGCGCCGACCGATGGCGCGCACGCACAGAAGTTCAACCGCGGCCCATCGTCGAATATTGGCGTGAGCCGCCCGCCCGGGGGGCCGGACGGACCGTCGCGAGGCGGCGGCGGGTTTCACGATGGCGGCTTTGGCTGGGGCGGCATCGTACCCGGGATCGTCATGACGGTTCCCCAAGGCTATCCCGATGACGTCTTCATTGACGACGGCCAGGCGGGGCCCCGACGGCCCCAGCAGTCAAACCGCCGTAGGCCGAGTGGCGCACCGCCGACCAATGAGCGCAGGCTTGTGCCCGATGAAGTTGTGATCGAACTTTCCAATTCAGTGAGCGCCCAACAGATCGATGCGCTGCAACGCCGGTTTCGGCTGACACGTATCGAAAGCCAGACATTCCAGCTATCGAATACCACCCTGTACCGCTGGCGAATTCCTGACCGGCGCTCGGTCGCCACAGTTGTGCGCGCGCTGGAGGGCGACCGGCGGGTCGCATCGGCGCAACCAAATTATCTCTTTATCCTTCAACAGAACGAGACCAAAAGCGAAGGCGATCCCGCGCAATATGAGCTCGCCAAGCTGCATTTGCCGCAGGCACACGCAATCGCGAAAGGCGACAACGTTCTTGTTGCGGTCATCGACTCGGCGGTCGACGTCGCACATCCCGAGCTCGCCGGCTCGATTGCCGAGAGCTTCGATGTCCTTTCGGCGGCCGTGCAGCCGCATCGGCACGGCACCGCCATCGCCGGACTGATCGCCGCCCACGACAGGCTGATGGGTTCGGCACCCGGTGCAAAAATCCTCGCCATACGCGCCTTTGACCCGAAGGACGCCGGGGCAGAGAGCACGACCTTCAATATCCTCAAGGGTATCGATTGGGCTTCGGCACATGGCGCGCGCGTCATCAATATGAGCTTCGCGGGCCCGGCGGACCCCGCTATTCACCGCGCGCTCGAGGCCGCACACAAGAAAGGCATCGTGCTCGTTGCCGCTGCGGGCAATGCCGGAGCAAAATCACCGCCGCTCTATCCTGCCGCCGATCCCAATGTGATCGCAGTGAGTGCCACCGATGCCGATGACAGGCTGTTCGAACTATCGAACTCGCGGCCGCCATATCGCGGTGGCAGCGCCGGGCTCACAAATTCTCGTCGCGATCCCCGACAATGGGTACGAAATGTCGTCCGGCACTTCATATTCCGCGGCTGAAGTGAGCGGCATTGTAGCGTTGATGCTCCAGCGCAATCCGGACCTCACGCCCGACAGAATACGAATGATCCTGCGCGCATCCGCTAAGGATCTGGGTCCGAAAGGCCCCGACGTCATGTTCGGCGCCGGCCTCGCCAACGCCTATGGCGCGCTCATGCTCGAGACGGCGCCGATCGCCGCGGCCGGGTCGCAGCCGATCGAACGCGTAAGTACCGGCGCGCGCTGAGGAAGCGCGATCCCCTTGCCTCAAGGCGGCAAAGTCGCCACTAGTTTCGTCTCGCCTGCGCCTCGGAGGCCCGATGACCGCCAGTGACCCGCCGCCGACAATGCCGTTGCGTGTCACACGCAATGATGGGATCGCCGATGGCATCCATCTCCTTGAATTTCGTGAGGCGGCCGGAAAACAATTGCCGGAATTCTCTGCCGGCGCGCATATCGCCGTCCGGGTCCCGAACGGGCTGCTACGCAAATATTCGCTGTGCAATGATCCGGCCGAACGCGACCGCTACCAAATTGCAGTCAAGCGAGAGGGCAACGGCCGCGGCGGGTCGTGCAGCCTGATCGACAGCGTCAAACCCGGCGATGAGCTGATCGTGACCGCGCCGGTCAACGACTTCGGACTGCCGCCGCGGGCGCAGGACTTTCTTTTCATTGCCGGCGGCATCGGCGTTACCCCGATGATGGCGATGATCCACGAAACGCTGTCGCAGGGAAAACGCTTCCGCCTGTTTTACTGCTCGCGTTCGCCGGAAACGACCGCATTTCGAGCGGAACTCGGTGCGTTACGGTTCAAGGATATGGTCACGATCCACTATGATCAGGGTGATCCATCACGCTCACTTGATCTGCGGCCGGTTCTGGCCGAACGAAAAAACCGCGAGCATCTTTATTGTTGCGGGCCGCGCCCGCTGATGGAAGCCGTGCGCGCGATGACCGACCATTGGTCATCGACCGCCGTGCATTTTGAAGCGTTCAGTGAGGCGGAGACGCACAAGGCTGACGACAGGCCATTCAAGGTGAAGCTCACGCGTTCGGGCAAAGTTCTCGACGTGCCCACGGACAAGACCATTCTCGAGGTGCTGCGTGAGCACGGCCTGGACGTGCCAAGCTCATGTGAAACGGGCACCTGTGGCACCTGCCGTACAAAATTGCTGGAGGGCGAAGCCGATCATCGCGACCTCGTTCTGGCCGAGCATGAGCGCAAGGACGCGATCATGATTTGCGTGTCGCGTGCCCGCAGCGAGGAAATCACCATCGATCGGTAGTCGCGCGGAGAACAGCCTCGCACTCACCGATATGGGGCTAAACAACAGGGGCGGCGACGCCCTGCGCAAATCATGATTGAGTTGAAAGCCGATTTGAATCCCAAAGAGTTTCCCATCATTGTTGTTGGCTATTTGCTGAATGACTAAGAATGTCAGCACCAGCAAGGACATTCCGGCAGCAATAAAAAACGCGATGCGGGCGCGCCAAACGTATCGTCCGTGGCCGACGATCGCGCCGACAAGCAGGTAAATTCCAGCCGGCAAGCAAGTGATCGTTGCGTAGAAGATGGGGACGTAAGAAAATCCATCTTCGTTAGGATTGCCCCAGTTCTCGATCGGCGGGACAAGGCTGCAGCCCCAGAGAACAAGCATGATAACGGCCGCAACGGCGAACAGAGAGCGCAATTTAGGCGACGCTGTAATTTCTGTCGTACTACCCACGTCGTGTCCCCCGTGCGATAACGTCGGTGTCACCCTAAGTCGTTGTGCCAGCGCACCCGTCGTAACAACAAAAATGCAACCCATAGAAATACGGCCCCGCACGCACCCAACATTCCTGGAATGGCGGCATCAGATGCTGAAATAAAGGGCAAGGTGCAGAGGGCCCCGATTAAACACGCCGCGCCGATCGCAAAGCAGACGATGCCAAAACCAATTTTTAGCACTAAACCCATTGTCATCATTACCCCCAGCGTCGAATAACTTTCGCACGTAGCGCGAACAATCTTTCTAAAGATCACCAGGGGATATGTGGCGCGCCGGAAGGGATTCGAACCCCTGACCCCCAGATTCGAAGTCTGGTGCTCTATCCAGCTGAGCTACCGGCGCCTTAGAGGAAAGAATGGCGCGCCCGAACAGATTTGAACGGCGATCCGGATCCGCAGGCAGTATCGCCTGTTTTCCTTCACGCGGGCGAGCCGTATCAACGCAGTATTTGCTCCGCCGCGGCTTCTCCCGTCAAGCGGCCAAGAACGGCAGCCGTCAACAGACCATTGCCGGACAGATAGCCTGCGGCAACCGAACCTGAAACGCCGGCCGCGGCCCCTCCGGATGCGAAAAGATTGGGAAATTCTGTTCCGTCCTTGCGCTTGACGCGACCTCTTCCGTCGACTGCAAGCCCGCCTTGCGTATGAAATAACGCACCCGTCACCTTAACCGCATGATATGGCGGACTGCATGAATGCTCCGCAAGAAACTTTCGGCCATAATGGTCCTGGCCGCCGGCTAACTTTAAATTTTCGACTTCATCCCATTCAGCGCTGAAAGTTGCGGCAGGAACGTGCATGGCATCGGCGAGATCCGCGATTGCATCGGAGGTGAGAATTGCGCCCGCGCGCTCGGCGTTAAGGAAATCCTCGAACTGTCGAGCCACCGCGGCGATTCTTGATCGAATACGTCCCAGGCAAATCCGCCAGGCTGCCTGAGAACTTCGGCGGCCTGCTCTGAGTATCCGCGCGTCTCGTCGCTAAACCGGCGGCCTTCGCTGTTGATTTGAATGCCCCCCTGCATCATGACCGCCCAACTGATCAGGATATTGTGCGGCGTCGCCACGGAGCCATGGCCTTGATAGGCGCCGAGATGCGAAAGCAGGGCCCCGAGAGAGTCACCCCAAAGAATGGCGTCCCCGCGATTGCCCGGATGGCCGAAATAGAGCGCGCCTGCCATTTCGGGAATGTAACGGCGCACAAGGTCCGGGTTCCCGCCAAAACCGCTGCAAGCGAGGATCAATGCATCGCAGCCGATCCATTCGTCCGTACCATCACGGCCCACGACCTTCACCCCGAGAATGCGGTCATTCGAGTCAGCGACGAGCTGTTCGGCCGCGCTCCGGGTGAGAATAACGATTTCATTTGTTTCGGCGGCATTGCGCAGCCGGTCGATCAACTCCCGGCCCGTACGACTCGGCAAACCGTGCATGCGCATGGACGAATGCCCGGGATAGTTGAAGTTGTCGACCACGTCGAAAGGTAGCGCGTGCCTGTCCGCGAGCCATTCGACGAGTGGCCCTGCCGCGCGCGTGACAGCTTCAACAACAGCAGGGTCCGCTTCGCCCTTCGCTTTCCGTTGAATATCGTCGCCAAATCTCTGGGGACTATCGTCGATACCTTTGATGCGCTGAAATCGCGTTCCGGCGGCAGGAATGAGACCTGCCGACAACGCTGTCGAACCTGTGGGCGTGGCATCGCGCTCGACCACCACCACGTCGACCCCCGCCTCCTTTGCAGCCAGGGCCGCGCACAACCCTGCGGCACCGGCACCGACGATCAGGAGCGGCACTTTCGTGTTGAATTTTTTGCCGTCCGCCAGACGAACAACGTGCATTCAACAATTCATCGCTTTCGAGTGATTTCGGGTCTCCACAGATATCTGCCGCAGGCCGGCCCGACGATGTTCCCGCTGTCATAAACAAGAGCACCCCGCAAAAAAGTGCTCTTGACCCGTCCGCTGAGTTCGACGCCTTCGAACGGCGAGTAGCCTTGCTTCGATTCAGAATTCGGCGGCGTGCACCACGAAACGTTCCTGCGGATCGACGATGGCAATATCAGCGTCATAGCCCGGAGCAATATCGCCTTTGCTCGCCAGACCAAAACGTTGCGCCGGCTTCCAACTCAAAAGCTCAGCCATGTGATTGTATGACATCCCGCGCTTGCTGCCTTCGCTCAGAACGCCTGAAAGCAGGTATTCTGTGCCGCCAAATCCCGATTTCGCCAGCCAGATATTCTCCGGGTCGTCCTTCGACCACTTCTGCTCGGCTGAACAGCAGGCATGATCGCTGACGATCCAGTCGACCTTGCGATCGAGCATCGCCTGCCACAGCGCTTCGACATCCTCGCGCGGGCGGATTGGCGGATTGACCTTTGCGTGCACCGCGCATTCACAATCCGTATCAAGCAGAAGGTGACCGACCGTCACTTCACGGCGGAATGCAATGTGCGGAAAAACCTGCTGCATGGTCCACGCGGCATCGATCGCCTTGCGCGAGCTCAAATGCAGCAGATTGATGTTCAGGCAATTTGTCTCATTTGCCAGATAGGACGCAATCCATATGGCAAGACCCTCCGAGTGCGGCGGCCGCGCGGCGCTGTAGGCATGCAGCCCAGTCAGCTTGCCCTCGCGTTCCACGATTTTTGTGTAAGCATTCAGGATTTCCGCGAGCTCGCAGTGGAGGCTGACACTGATGTTGGCGGCACGTTCGGGAAATTTGTCCATCAACCGCTGTGCGGAGCGCATGATGAATTCGAAATGCGCGATATCGTACCGCTCGTCGGGCCCGAGCATCAGAAAGTCATTTTGCTGAGATGACCGCCCGTGCAGCCCATAGCCGCCGTAAAACATGAAAATTTTGAACGACGTCACTCCGTGTCGAATGACGAGATCCTCCATTTCATCGATATGTCCGGCCTCGATCGGCGCGATATGGAAGCCGTAATCCACCCAAAATCGACCCTCTGACTGCTTGAAAACCTCGGGCATGAAGTCGCGATAAGGCCCGCCGCGGTTGAGATAGTAGTGACCTGTCCGCAGGTAGTTCAGGCTTGAGGTGACACCTCCCATTGCCGCGGCCTTGCTCTCCGAAACCGCGTCTTGGGCGAGTGGCGCATAGATGCCGATATGCATGTGTGCATCGACGCAGCCCGGGAATGCGAGGCAATTCCTCGCGTCGAAGACTTGCTTGGCTTGCCCGGCCTGAATTTCGGGTGCGAGTCGGACGATCTTCCCTTCCTTGATCGCAATATCGAGACAATCAACAGATGTCTTGTTCGGCCGAACGACGCGGGCATTCTTGATGACGGTGTCGAAAAGCTTGTCCATACGGAAATTCCCTGACTTATTCGCGGTTTCTTCAGATTTCGGCTGCTGACGCCGGCACGATCCGTTGTTACTTGTTAATTTGGTTTGGCTCCGAAGATTTTATCAACAGCGTCCAACGCTTGATGCCTTCGCGTACAAATACCGGGCGACGATTGCCACCGGATTCATGGGCTACGGCCTTTCTTGCTATCCGGCTCCGGCATTGCTTCGTATTGTTTGCCGAGCGCGATCAATTTTGGCGTTCCGATGACGTCATTGAGAGTGGCGAAATCGTACATTCGGTCGCGGAACGGTTCCGAGCTGCCATGAGCGGCAAGCGAAGCGTAAAATTCGTTCGCCATCCGCGCCAAAGCGCGAACTATACCGCCGGGGAAAATTACCAGCGAAAATCCGATTGCTTCTAGATCGGTAGCACTGAGCTGAGGAGTCTTGCCCCCCTCAACCATATTGGCCATGAGCGGAACGCCGTTCAACGCGGGCGGAATGCGTTGAAGCTCGGCGCGCGTTTTTGGCGCCTCGACAAATAATATATCGGCTCCGGCATCACGATAGGCCGCCGCTCGCGCCATTGCGCGTTCGAAGCCTTCAACGGCAATAGCGTCTGTTCGCGCAATCACCAGCGTTTCGCTCGAGTGTCGCGCATCGAGTGCAGCCTTGATCTTCCCGGTCATTTCGTTTGCAGGAATCAGCATTTTGTTGTCGAGGTGGCCGCACCGTTTGGGAAATGTCTGGTCTTCCAGCTGAATTGCATTCGCCCCGGCGCGCTCAAAGAGACGGATCGTCCGGGCGACATTGAGTGCATTGCCATAGCCGGTATCCGCATCAACGACGAGATTGGCGCTCACACGATCGCGGATCATTGCGATCGAGTTCGGCCACTTCACTCATGGCCACGAGGCCAATGTCGGAGCGACCGAGTCGAGTATACGCAATGGCAGCCCCCGAGACATAAAGTGCGGTAAACCCGGCCTGCTCGGCCAGATGGGCGGTCAGAGCATCGTAGACGCCCGGCGCAATCAGGATCGGCGGTCGTCCGAGGCGGGCGCGTAAGGTGGGATCGGTCATGCGTCACATTCCAAGATACGTGCGCTTGAGCTCGGGATTGGCGCCAATGTCCGAAGCGCTGCCGGACATGACGAATTTTCCTTCGGCGAGGATATAGGCGCGGTTGGCGACTTCGAGACTTTGCACGACATTTTGTTCAACCAGCAGCACCGAGACCCCGTCCCCATTGATGCGTTTGACGAGGGCAAAAAGTTCTTCGACAAGCAGAGGCGAGAGGCCCAGCGAGGGCTCATCGAGAATGATTAGTTTGGGCTCCGCCATCAATCCTCTGCCGATGGCGAGCATCTGCTGTTCCCCGCCTGAAAGCGTGCCAGCTCGCTGAGTACGCCGCTCATAGAGGCGCGGAAATATCGCAAACACGCGCTCGCGGTTTTGCATGCGATGCGCGCTTGCGCGGCGATAGCTGCCGAGATCGAGGTTTTCGCGTACCGACAGGTTGGGAAAAATTCGCCGCCCTTCAGGCACATGAATAAGCCCGCGCGCGACGATCTCCGAAGGTTTTTGGCCCAGAACGTCAACGCCATCGAAACGGATCGAACCGGTTCGCGTGCGAACGATACCGGAGATAGCGCGATTAAGCGTCGATTTCCCGACACCGTTGGAGCCAAGCACGGCGACGATCTCGCCGAAGTTCACCGTGAGATCGACGCCGCGCAGGACCTCTGTCTCTCCGTAGCCGGCACGAAGCTTGTCGACGACGAGCAGCGGGCTAGTGTCCATGCGATGCCCCCAGCTTTGCCGCCGCGCCATGACCGAGATACGCCTCAATGACGACCGGGTCGGCGGCAACTTGCGCCGGCGTGCCTTGGGCGATAACGCTGCCTTCCGCCAGCACGAAGACATGTTCGGCGAGGCTCATTACTGCCTGCATCACATGCTCGATCATGACGATCGTTGTGCCGCGACTGCACAGGCCGCGGATGACAGGAACAATATCGCGAATCTCGGATGGATTGAGACCCGCCAATACCTCATCGAGCAGCAGCAGTTTCGGTTCGATCGCGAGTGCGCGCGCCAGTTCGAGCCGCTTGCGCCCGGCGACGGTCAATGTGTCCGCCGGCTGATCAAGCAAATCGCTCAGTCCGACACCACGCCCAATTTGCTCGGCGGCGGCGAGCGCCATTTCGCGCGCGCGTTGATGCAGATGTGCGCCAACCAGAATGTTCTCGCGCACCGACAGGCCGGCGAATGGCTGCACGATCTGGAAAGTGCGTGCGATACCGCGCCGCGCCAGGCGATGCGCTGGCTCACCGGTAATATCCTCGCCGGCGTAACGGACGGTGCCTTCGCTCGCCCTGAGGAATCCGGAAATAATGGAGAAGAGCGTGGTCTTGCCGGCTCCGTTGGGGCCGATCAGTGCGGTAATGCATCCTTCCATTGCGGTCAGCGATGCGCAATTCACGGCCAGCAGGCCACCGAAGCGGTGCGTGACCCGATCGACCGCGAGCAATGGCTCAGCCATGCCCTGTCTCCTGGATGCTGGCGGCGGCACGTGTGGCGCTGCGCATCAGCCGCTTGCGCAATTGTGCGAAGCCGCCGATCAGGCCTCCTGGCGTAAACCAGATGACCAATACAAGGACTGCCCCGTAGAGGATCAAATCAAGGCCGGGAACGTCACCCGTCACGAGTTTCGCGCCTTCGCCTAGCGACCTGACCACCAACGCACCAAGTAGCGGGCCGAACACCGTTCCAACGCCACCAATGATCGGCGTCAAGAGCGCCTCGATCGATATCCAGGTGCCGTACGCAATTCCAGAATCCACGAAAAGAAAGTATTGCGCGTAGAAGCATCCGGCTGCGGCAGTAATGGCGCCAGATATGACCATGGCCAGGGACTTGACGCTTCTTGCGTTGACTCCGAGTGCTTCCGCCGCGTCTTCATTTTCGCGTACTGCTATCAGCCACACGCCGAAACGTGAGCGCTCAATCAGGCGCGCGGCCGCCAGCGATACTCCGACCAACCCCAGGATCACCCAATAGAACACAGCACGACTCTGAAACTGGAACGTCTGAGCGCCCAGATCTAGCTTAATCAATGTGCCGATGCCTGCGCCGGTTATCGGAGCGACGCTGGCTATGATGCGCAGGACTTCCGCAAAAGCCAGTGTAACCAGCGCAAAATAAGACCCGCGCAGGCCGGAGCGAAAGGCAAGCGCCCCGATTACGGCGCCGAGTGCAGCACCGGCCGCAATGCCGGCGCCGAAACCGACCCAGGCATTGACGCCATAGCGCACCTGCAGGATGGCCGTGACGTAGGCGCCAGTCCCAAAAAAGGCGGCATGGCCGAAGGAATATTGCCCGGCGTAACCGCCAAGGATGTTCCACCCCTGCCCGGCCAGCGCAACCATTAATGACACGACAAGAAAATTGAGCGTGGCGTTGGACTGCACGACAAATGGCACGGCCGCCAGGACGGCGATCACTGCGACGATCGGCGCCAGCCCTTTCATGCGCGCGCTCCGAACAGGCCATTCGGGCGCACCAGCAGCACGGCAATGAAAATAACAAAAATACCAACCTGGCCGAGCGATTCACCAAGTAAGAGGCCGGACAGGCTCTCCACCACCCCGATGAGCAGAGCACCAATGAGCGCGCCCGGCACCGAGCCCATTCCGCCGAGCACGACGATAGTGAAAGCAACCAGGACGAACGCATTGCCCACGCTCGGATTGACGTAGTAGTTCGGGATCAGCAGGCAGGCTGCGACAGCAACGCACGCCGTACCGAGGCCGAATGTCATGGCATAGACATGCGCGACGTCAATGCCGACCAGTTCGGCGCCAAGCCTCTCCTTGGCGACGGCGCGGATTGCCCGGCCGATATCGGTGCAATTCATAATCAGCCAGAGTGCGAGAGCCACGACGAATACTGCGGCAAAACCAATCACGCGCGGCACAGCGAGAAACGTAAATCCGAAATTGACGGTCTCAAAGGCATAAGGGACGTCGATGGTGCGCGTATCGGCGCGGAATGCATAGAGAAGTGCGTTCTCGATGACGACAGCGATGCCCAGTGTCACCAGCAGCATATTCCGGTCGTTGCGATGTGACGCGGGACCGATGATAAAACGCTGCAATGCATAGCCAAACGCGAAAAACAAAGGGGCGAGCAGGAAGACGGCGACGTAAGGATCAATGCCCAACAGGCGGAAGGCGAAAAAAGCGGCGAACATCGCGGCACTCAGCAACGCGCCGTGCGCGAAATTAATAATGTGCAACACGCCATAGATCAGCGTCAGACCGAGAGCCACGAGCGCATAAACCGCACCGGTCAACAGACCGTTGAGGACCGCGGGAAACAGTATGGCGGACGAAAGCACGGACACAATACTTTGAAGATCACGGCCGCGGGTAAAGCGCCGAATGCTTCACCCGCGACTTCATGACGCTTAAGCCGGCATCGGGAAAACTGGCTTCGCGTTTGCGAAGGACGGCGGCAAAATCACCTTGATGTCATTGTCGAGCACCTGCGTATTGACAGGCGCAGCACCCTCGTTCTGGCCATTGACGAACTTGGTCGGACCGTAAGGCATCACGTGACCTGAGAACGTCGAACTCGCCAGCGCCGCCGTGAGCTTGGCGCGGTCTGCAGAGGCCGCACGCTGGAGCGCGTCGGCAATCAGATAGACACAGCTGTAGTTCATATAGACTTCGTAGGTGAAGAATTGACCCCTGCCCTCAACCTTCTTCTTCAGAGCCTGTGCCTTCTCGTTGCGCGGATCGAACCAGTGATTGCAATCCATAATGAATTTGGCTGCCTCAGGGAATTCCTTGACGAACTTATAGGAAGAGGCGGCGCCGCCGAGGACCGAATAGATGCCCTTCAGCTTGATCTGCTGCTGCCGCATGGCCCGTGCGAGCAGAACGTATTCGTTATAGTAGTTGGCCGGGATGACGATATCCGGGTTCTGCGCCTTGATCTTGAGTACGACATTGTTGAAGTCGCGGGTCGGCGTTGGATGCGGGATTGTCTCAAGGACCTGAAAGCCTTGCTGCGGGAGCTGCGCATTAAGCAGTTTCGCAAGGCCGGACCCGAACAATAAATCCTCGTGAACGATCATTACGGTTTTGGCAGGTTTGCCGGCCTGGTCATTGATAGCGGCAAGATTGGCCAGTGCCGTTTTGGAAATGACGCCGAAGCCGGGACCGAAGCGGAAGGTGTTTTTCAAACCACGGGTAACGATGCCGTCGGCGACACCGACATCGACTACATAAGGCAGCTCATAGCGCGCTGCCGCCTGGGTGGTGGCAAGGCAGATGTTGCTGGCATATCCACCAACGATGCAGGCGACGCCAGCGGAATTCATTTTCTCGACCTCTGCCGTTCCACCTTCGGGCGTCGACTGTGCGTCACCGAGTACGGCGTCGATTTTGCCCAGCCCTTTGACACCGCCGGCAGCATTGATTTCTTCGATCGCCGTGGTTGCCCCGAGCCGGCCCTGTTGACCGGAATACGAGAGCGCGCCGGTCACCGGATGCAGCACTCCAAGCTTCACCGCCGTGCCTTGTGCGCGGAGCACGGAAGGCATCGCAACGCTGCCCGTTGCCGCAACCGCGGCGCCGATTGCTGTGGTGGTGAGGAATTGACGGCGGCTGAATGGAAATTTCTGGTCCGACATGGTAATTCTCCCTCTGGGTTTAGCGCCGCGGCATGAAATCCGCCGGCTTGATTTTGTGATTCCGCGATCGCGCATTTATTCTTGCAGTGCGCCCCTTTGGCGGGCGTGGAATTACCGGCGCCCAGGCTTTGGTGTCGGCGGCGCCGGAGCGAACGAGTTCGATTTCGATGGCGTAGCGATCGGGCCGATAGAGCGCGTGGAGATGTTCGATCCCGCGACCGGCCTGGTCATAGACGACCCGAACAAGCTCGATCAGTGGCGATCCTGTGTGCAGTCCGAGCGCCTCGGCGACGTCGGAAGTAGCCAGGCCCGCGCTGATGCGCTGGCGCGCGTGCTCGACCTTAACGCCGGCGCGCTCGAGCAACTCGAGTAAGGGCCGTGAACCCAATTCCTCACCGGTGAACGTCACCGACACACTCTCGGGAACATGCGTGGTGAGATAAGAGAATGGCTGGCCGTCAACAGACCGCACGCGTACCGAGCGTTGCAACAGTTGGTCCGGCGCGACGCCGAGCATTTGCGCGACCACGCCTTCTGCCGGCACGTAGTCGAAGGACAACAGCTTCACCGCCGTGCGGCGCCCCATATCCGCAAGATTGGCGAGCACACCGGAAATGTCGGCAATTATGGGAGCAGGCGACGGACGATAAATTATCCGAGTGCCGGCGCTGCGCCGGCGCTCAATCAGTCGCTCACGCGCGAGTTCCCCCAGCGCACGCCTCACGGTGACCCGCGACACGCCGTGATTATTGGCCAATTCATACTCATTAGGCAGCTTTGCGCCGAAGCCGACAGCGCCGCTCAGAATGCGGTCGCGCAGCACCAGGTAGACCTGCTTCGCCTTCGCTTCGCCCAGCCAGCTGCGCAAAGCCACGCTCCCCTAACTCAAGCGCCCGCCGCCGGCTTGCGCTTTACTTGGTATTTTTTAGCATACAATATTGCGGACCCTCGACAAGCCCGCAACGGCCGAAGCGGATGCAATCTGATATGAGCGCGCCTCGGACTCTGATCGACAAGTTGTGGTCTTCACACGAGATCGCGCGCCGCGAGGACGGCTCTGCGTTGCTTTGGGTCGATCGGCATTACGTTCATGAGGGCTCGTTTCACGCCTTCAGCCAAATGAAAGCACGCCATCGCAGCGTCTCAGAGCCGCAGCTTACCTTCGGTGTTGCCGACCATTACGTACCGACGCGCGGCCGCGGAATGGACATTGCCAATCCAGAGATCGCAGCGATGGTACGCAATCTGGAAGCCAATGCAGCAGAATACAACATCATGCTGTTTGGGCTGCGCGATCCGCGCCAGGGCATTGTGCATGTGGTCGGTCCGGAACAGGGATTGACCTTACCGGGCCTCCTGATCGTTTGCGGAGATAGCCACACTTCCACTCACGGCGCTTTCGGTGCCTATGCGTTTGGAATCGGCGCATCTGAAGTAGCGCATGTGCTGATGACACAAACGCTGTGGCAGAAGAGGCCAAAACGCATGCGCATCATTGTTGATGGGGAAGCAATGGCGGGCATCGCAGCCAAGGACATCGCACTCGCGATCATTGCGCGTATCGGCGCTGATGGTGCGCAAGGCCACGCCGTGGAATTTGCCGGCAGTGCAATTCGATCGCTTACAATGGAAGGTCGCATGACGCTCTGCAACATGACGATTGAGGCGGGCGGACGCTGCGGCATTATCGCCCCCGACGCGACGACTTTCGCATATCTTCGTGCCCGTCCCTTTGCTCCAAAAAGTGGCGAATTCGAGCGGGCAGTCGAGGCATGGTCAGCGCTGACCTCAGATACAGATGCGGCCTTCGACAGCGAGGTTACGGTTCATGCCGGCGAAATCGCGCCGATCGTGACGTGGGGCACAACACCGGATGATGCCCTGCCCATCGACGCACGTGTACCAGACCCTTCCCGTGAACCCGACGATACACGCTCAAGATATTTGCGCGAAGCGCTTGATTATATGGGCATCGCTCCAGGCACGAAATTGACCGATATCCCCGTCGACCGCGTCTTCATCGGATCCTGCACGAATGCTCGTATCGAGGATCTGCGGGCCGCCGCAGCGGTTTTTGCCGGGCGTGTCAGCAAAGTGCCCGGTCTCGTATCGCCGGGCTCGTCCGCGGTGAAACGGCAGGCCGAGCAAGAAGGCCTCGACCGGATCTTCCGCGATGCCGGGCTGGAATGGGCAAATTCGGGTTGCTCCATGTGTGTCGGCATCAACGGAGATTTGGTCCCCCCGGGCGAACGTTGCGCATCGACGACCAACCGAAATTTCCGCGGTCGGCAGGGACCGGGCGCGCGCACGCATCTGATGTCGCCGGCGATGGTCGCCGCCGCGGCGGTTAGTGGACACCTTGCCGACGTCCGGCAGTTTCTAGCCGGACGCAAGTTTTAGGAAGGGCAGATGGAAAAGTTCATTCGTCTCACTGCCAGGGTCTGCCCATTGATGGTCCCGAATGTGAATACCGATCAAATTTTGCCGGCGCGCTATCTCAAATGGCCGCGGTCAAGAGGTCTTGGCAGCGTGCTGTTTCATGACTTTCGGCGAGATGCCGATGGCAATGAGCGCCCTGACTTCCCGCTCAATCAGGAAATCTACCGCAGCGCCAAAATCCTATTGGCGGGCCGCAACTTCGGCGGCGGCTCATCACGTGAGGCTGCGGTCTATGCTCTCTATGATCATGGCTTCCGATGTGTCATCGCGCCATCGTTCGGTGATATATTCGCACAGAACGCGGTAAAAAACGGGCTGTTGACGGCTGTTGTCGGCGAGTCGGAGATCGCCGTTTTAGGGGGCCTGATCTTCGCCAATCCAACGCAGGAAATGAATGTCGATCTGGAGCGGCAGGCGATCAGCTGTGCCAATCATACTTGTGCTTTTATGATTGACCCAATCAGTCGCAATCAACTTTTAAACGGCTGGGACGACGTCGACGTCACGGATAGCTATCGCCAGAAAATCGTGACTTTCAAATCAAAAGACAAGATAGCCAGACCTTGGGCGACCCCAAGGACAGGATAGCGGGTTCCCAACAGGCACTATGACGTTGCGTTTCCGCGACTGGACGGGGCTTGATGGCGCGGAACACGCGCGGCTTTCAGCGAGCGCGGGAAATTATGCGCGCCAGCTCGAGCCGCGACTGAAGGCATTTGCTGCCTTCGAAAGTGAAACATCCCCCGATTTACGCGGTGTCCTCGACGGGATGCCCTACGCGGCAAAGGACATCTTTGTATCCGCTTCGCGCATGCCGCACGGTGGATTGGTCCAGCCACTGCCGATGACGAAGGCCATACAAGCGACAGTGCTCCACCTCCTCGATCGCGCGGGTGCGCGTTGCATTGGCTATACGGCGATGACCGAACTCGCCTATGAGCCATCAGGCTACAATGCCTTGCACGAACGCGTCCGCAATCCATGGAATCTCGACTTCATTAGCGGCGGCTCGTCGTCGGGCTCGGCGGCGGCCGTGGCGAGCGGATCGGTGGTGGTCGCCCTCGGTTCCGATACAGGCGGCTCTGTGCGCATTCCAGCACACTGCTGCGGCGTTACTGCCTGGAAGCCAACATACGGCTTAGTGCCGATAACGGGTGCGATGCCGCTCTCGCCCACACTCGATACCGTGGGCGTCCTGGCCCGCAGCGCGGCCGAAATTGCCGCTGCCGCACGCATCCTGATTGAATACGGCGATTCCGAGCCGATCGGCAGCATCGCCATCATCGATGACGTACTCAGCCTGGCTGAGGCCTCGATTGCCCGCGCCTGCGGCGACGGCATCGATGCAATTGCCGACTGCGCAATCGAAATCGATCATCGCGATGCCGCCGGAGCCATCGAGGCGCTCGATCCGCACGTATTCACGATCATGCAGGCGGAAGCCGCCCGCGCGCACCGGGCACTGATAGACAATGAGTCGCTTGACCCTGTTCTGAAAAAACGGCTGACGAAGGGCCTCGCAATCGATGATGAAAGCCTTGATTCCAGCGTCGCGGCACGCTCGCGGCTCGCCGCGGATTTTGTCAGCCACGTCTTTCGGAACGCAGATGCGATTGTACTTCCGGTCCTTTCAATCCGCACGCCGCCGGCATCCGAATGCGACCCGCGCTCGCCCAGAATTCGTCGCCAAGACACTATACGAGCTCAGTCGCTGGACGCAATTCGTCAATATGCTCGGTTTTCCTGCGGTCGCTATTCCGGTCGGATTCGACGATCGCGGCATGCCGGTCGCATTGCAAATCGTCGGCAAACCACGGTCCGATCAGGCGTTGATTGGCGTGGCCGCAACCGTGCAAGGTCGCAGCGACTGGCACGCACGTGTTCCTGCCGCAGTATCCGATCTGGTGACGGCATCATACAAGGGACGGTTTTTATGAGTGCTCCCCAATCATCGTCCGCATTGGCGAAGCTCCGCGTACTCGATCTTACCCGCGTGCGCGCAGGTCCGACATGCTGCCGCATTCTTGGTGATTTCGGCGCCGATATAATCAAGATTGAAGCGCCGGCAGGCGTCGATCCGAACGAAGGCATGAGCGGCGCCCGCGACGGCTCCGACATGATCAATCTTCATCGCAACAAGCGATGCCTCACGTTGAATCTGAAAGAGCGCGACGGTCGCGAAATTTTCATGCGCCTGGTCAAAAGTCGCCGACGTGGTAGTGGAAAATTTTCGGCCCGACGTGAAAGAACGCATGGGGATCGATTACGAAGCGCTCAGCACAGTCAATCCGCGCATCATTCTTGCGTCGATATCGGGCTTTGGGCAAAGCGGCCCTTACCGCACGCGCGCGGGTTTCGACCAGATTGCGCAGGGCATGGGCGGGCTCATGTGGGTGACGGGGACGCCCGGTTCCGGGCCCATGCGAGCCGGTATCGCGGTGGCCGACAGTTCAGCCGGAATCTATGCCGCAACAGGCATTCTGATTGCGCTCGCCGAGCGTGAAAAATCTGGCCGCGGCCAATGGGTCCAGGCCTCCTTGCTCGAAGCGCAAATTGCGATGATGGACTTCCAGGCGGCACGCTATCTCGTCGACGGCGTGGTGCCCGGACAGGCAGGCAATGATCATCCTTATTCGACACCGATGGGCGCATTCGAAACCGCCGACGGTTTCATCAATATCGGCGTCGGCGGCGATGGGCAGTGGCGCGCGCTATGCACAGCGCTCGATCGGCCCGACCTGGGCAAATCGCCTGATTACGCAACTCTCGAGCTTCGCTTTCGTAATCGGCCGAAACTCACTCCCCTCCTGGCGGAAATTTTCAGGACCAAGCGCTCCTCCCAATGGCTGGAAAAGCTCGAGGCGGAAGGCGTCCCCGCGGGACCGATCTACAGGCTCGACGAGGTTTTTGCCGATCCGCAGGTGATGCATCTCGGCATTGCCGTACCGCTGCATCACCCGACGCGTGGCGACATCCGCGTTGTCGGCCAGCCGATCACGCTGTCGCGCACTCCGGCAAGCATCGTTTCACCCTTGCCCGAACCGGGCGCGCACACCGACGAAATCCTGCACGATATCGGGTACAGCGATCGCGAGATCGAGAATTTTCACGCCAAAAAGATCGTCTGACGGATTTGCGATGAAAGATGATGTGACATTGGTCACGGGCGCAAGCGGCTTTCTTGGTCATGCCGCGATGAAGCTGCTCGAAAAAAACGCACACCGTGCCATCGGGTTGGATCCTCGCCCCTCGACGACCACGCAAGTGCTTGACGACCTATCGGATCGATCAAAACTCAAGACGCTGCTCATGGACGAAAAAATCACCCGCATCATCCATGCGGGCGGCGTGTCGGGTCCGATGGTCATGGCGGACGACCCCATTGGAGTGATGGGCATCAATGTGATCGGTAGCCTCAATTTGCTGTTTGCCGCGATCGAAGCCGGCGTCAAAACCTTCATCTATTGTTCGTCTGTCTCGGCGATTGGCAATTTTTACGAGAATGAGCCCATCGGCGAAGACTACCCATTACGCCCGACCTCAGCCTACGGCGCCTCAAAAGCAGCGATGGATATGGTGCTGCGCGGGTTGTGGCGCAAAGTGGCGCTCGATCTGTGCTCTTTGCGTTTCACGGTGATTTATGGGCCGGGAAGGCAGACTGTCTTTACGCTTGAAAAAATCATCGGCGCCGCGCTGGCGGGCAAAGCGGTGCAAATCGAGGCGACGACCGACTGGCCTTACGTCTATATCGATGATGCCGCGCAAGCCGCCGTCTCGGCTTGCTTTTCGGCAGGCCGCAAGCAGCTCAGTTATTTCATTGCGCACCCTGAAATGGTTACGCCTGACGACATGGCGGCCGCTGCAGCTGCGGCGGGAAAGCCGGTCAGCCTCGAGATTGACAACAGCAAGCCGGCGGCGGCGCGCGGGCCCGTCGACACCGAGGCCGCCGCGCGCGACTTCGGATTTCGCGCCAAAGTTGGCTACCGCGAAGGCATTCGCCGCCTGATCGAGGCGGAACGGTAACAAGGCAGGTTGCCGAGCGGCGATGCGGCAGTCATAGTCGCACCGGTCTCATGTCTGCGGGGAGCGTTACGCATGGATTTAAAACTTGGCGGCAAGACCGCTTTGATTACAGGCGGCTCCAAGGGAATCGGAAAGGCTGCCGCCGAGATTCTGGCGGGCGAAGGCTGCAATGTCATTATCGTATCACGCAGCGCGGATGCGCTTGCCGCGGCCAAATCCGCGATCGCGCAGAAGTCAAACGTGCGCGTCGATATGGTTGCCGCTGATTTATCCGACAGTGCAAATGTCGACCTGCTCGCGCGCGACTACCCGGAAATCGATATCCTTGTGAACAATGCTGGCGCTATTCCCGGCGGAGCCCTGCTGAGTGTGGACGAGGCAACCTGGCGCAAGGCCTGGGATCTGAAAGTCTTCGGCTACGTCAATATGTGCCGTGCCTTCTATGCATCGATGCAAACGCGAAAACGCGGCGTTATCGTCAATGTGGTCGGCAACGCGGCCGTTACGCATGACCCGGAATATATCTGCGGCGTAGCAGGAAACGCCGCGCTATCGGCGTTCACACAGTCGCTCGGCAGCGTCAGCGCCAAGGATGGCATACGTGTTGTTGCGATCAATCCGGGCCCCGTGGCCACGGACCGCCTGGTCGGTCTGATGAAAAGGAAAGCGCTCGATCGCACCGGCAATGCCGACAACTGGAAAGAGCTTTTCAAGCCATTGCCGTTTGGCCGCGGCGCGACCCCAGAAGAAATCGGAGCCGCCATCGCGTTCGCCGCGTCGGAGCTTTCGGGCTACACAAGCGGTTCTGTCATTACAATCGACGCCGGACTTTCAGCGCGCGCCCAGGCCTTTTGAACGAGGAATTCATGCCGCATCTGACGACAGACGACGGGGTCAAGCTCTATTACGAAGAAACAGGTAAGGGAATCCCGATCGTTTTCATTCACGAATTTGCCGGCGATTACCGGTCCTGGGAGCAGCAGGTCCGCCACTTTTCAAAGTATTACCGCTGCGTGGCTTTCAATGCCCGCGGCTATCCTCCATCGGACGTGCCCAAGGATCCCGAGCGATATTCGCAAGATCGAGCACGTGACGATATCCGTTCGGTTCTAGAGGGCCTCAGAATCGACAAGGCCCACATCGTCGGGCTCTCGATGGGCGGGTTTGCGGCACTGCATTTTGGTTTCACCTATCCCGATCGCTGCCGCTCGATTGTGGTTGCCGGTTGCGGATATGGCGCGGCGCCCGGCGAGCGGGCGAAATTCGCCGAGGAGGCAGAAGCCTCCGCCAAACGTTTTGAAGAGCTGACGATGAAGAAAGCGGCGGAGGCCTACGCGCTCGGGCCGACCCGCGTGCAGCATCAGAACAAGGATCCGCGCGGCTGGCGCGAATTCGCAGACCAACTTGCCGAACATTCAACGGAAGGTGCCGCGCTCACCATGCGCGGCGTGCAGAAGCGGCGCCCTTCGCTATTTGACCTGGTCGAGAAGATGAAAACAATCACCGTTCCAACCCTGGTCATGACGGGTGACGAAGACTGGCCCTGCCTGGAGCCCGGGGTTCTGATGAAGAAAAACATTCCGACGGCTGCGTTGGTCGTAATGGCAAACTCCGGACACAACATAAACCTGGAGGAGCCTGCCCTGTTCAATATGCACTTGTCCGAACTGTTTCTTGCGGCGGACGCAGGCGCATGGCCGAAGCGTGACCCGCGCGCAATGGCAGGCAGCATCCTCGGCCGTTGAGCTTCAAATCGCGTTGTAACCACCGTCGACCAGCAGGTCCGAGCCGGTCATGAAACTTGACGCATCGCTCGCCAGAAACACCGCAGCAAGCGCAATTTCTTCGGGTTGACCGAGCCTTTGGACCAGATGTTTTGGGCCGGCCGTGCGCCTCGCGGCTTCCATATTCCCAAAGCGTTTTACCAAGCGTTCGGTCTCGACCGCGCCGGGTGACAGCGTATTCACCCGGATATTCTGTGCCGCATGGTCGGCTGCCATGGCTTTTGCAAGTTGGATCAACGCGCCCTTGGTGGCGCAATAAGCCGCGCGCTGCGGGGCGGCAACGCTGCCGAGTTGCGAAGCGATATGAATAATGCTGCCGCCACCTGCGGCGATCATCGCAGGCAAGATCGCGCGGCTCATCAGGAATGCACCCCCGACATTGACGGCAAATACCCGGTTCCACTCGGACAGACTGAGATCGAGGACCGTGCCATTGGGGTCGTAACCGGCGGCGCCGTTTATCAGTATATGGACGACGACAAATTCGCCGAGAATCGCCTTTACCGCACGTTCGACTTCTGCCTCGCTGGCTACGTCGCAATGTACAGGCAAGGCCCGCCCGCCCTCATCCGCGATTGCAGCGGCCGTTGCGCCGGCGGCTTTTGCGTCGAGGTCAACGCATGCGACCGCAGCGCCGGCCTCCGCGAAAGCGAGCGAGATCGCCCGGCCAATTCCGTTCCCGGCACCGGTGACCACTGCCGATTTTCCTTTCAGCGAATACTTCTCGGATGCCGGCATCGCAATCTCTATGAAGCGGCCGGTGCCGCAATCCGCCCGAGATAGGCTTCCTGCACACGCGGGTTCTGTTTGAGCTCGGCGCAACTCCCGTTCGCGATCACCGACCCGGTTTGTAGCACATAGCCGCGGCTCGCGGTCTCCAACGCGTAGCGGGCATTCTGCTCGACCAGGAGGACGCTGGTGCCGGTCGCGTTGATCGCGCGTATCGTACGGAATATGTCCTGCACCACGAGCGGCGCGAGGCCGAGCGAAGGCTCGTCGAGACAGAGCAATTGCGGTTCAGACATCATCGCGCGGCCGAGCACCAACATTTGCTGCTCGCCGCCACTCAATGTCCCCGCATTCTGGGTACTGCGCTCGGAGAGTCGGGGAAACATTCCAAAAATCTTGCCAATCATGCGGCGGATTTTCGCACCATCCCTGCGGCTTTTGAACCCGCCCAGCTCGAGGTTCTCGCGTACCGACAGAAAGGGAAATACGTGGCGGCCTTCCGGAACGAGCGCGATCCCAAGATGAGTGCGCTCGTGCGATGGCGTCTCGGTGACATCCCGTCCGCAAAACCGGATCGAGCCGCGGCGCGGCGGCAGCACGCCTGCAATAGCACGCAGTATCGTGGATTTTCCTGCACCATTCGCGCCGATGAGAGCGACGATTTCACCCCTGTCAATCCGCAGCGAAATATCGCGGCAAACCGCCACCTGACCATAGGCAAGTTCGAGTTTTTCGACCAAAAGAAGCGCACTCACGACAATTCTCCACCGAGATAAGCTGCGATCACGGCGGGATTTTTCTGTACTTCGGCTGGTGCTCCCTGAAATAGATGCCGGCCGTACTCCATCACCATGATGCGGTCGGCGACATTCATGACGAGGTCCATATTGTGCTCGACAAGTATGACCGTTGTGCCCTGCTCGCGAAGCGAGCGGATGCGATCGAGCAAAACGTCAACTTCGGCGGCGTTCAGCCCAGCAGCCGGCTCATCGATCAGGAGAAGTTGCGGCTTTGTGGCGAGTGCACGCGCGAGCTCGAGCATCCGCTGCTCGCCATATGACAGGGCGCCGGCAAGCGCCTGCAGACGCGCTGTCATGCCGACGAATTCGAGCAGGCGCAGCGCTTCTTCGCGGCAGCGGCGTTGATCCTGGGCGAAAGCCGCACCATGCAGGACATACTGCCAGAGGGGGATCTTGTGGTGGATATGAAACCCGGCAATCACGTTATCGAGGACACTAAGCTGCTTGAACAAACGGATCTTCTGAAATGTGCGCGCAAGGCCGAGCCGGACGCGCCGGTGCGACGGCACTCCGGCCAGGTCGCGGCCGTTGAAGGACAGCGACCCGGCGTCGGGTTGATAGACGCCGCTTATCAGGTTCAAGAGCGTCGATTTTCCAGCACCGTTGGGCCCGATGATAGCAAAGATGGAGCCGCCGGGGACCTCGAGCGATACATCTGCAACGGCCCGCACACCGCCGAAGTTTTTGCGCAGACCCTTCGCGTGCAATAATGGCTGTTTGAGCGACGTGCCGGTATCGGCGGCGGCGGCGAAGGTCATGATTTGGGCCCGCCGAGCTTGAGCTTTTCCCGCACAACACGGGCGGCCTGCGCGAGACCGCCTGGCATGAACAAAACGACCAATGTGAGAGCGGCGCCATAGACGATGAGGCGCAGGTCACCGATCCCGCGCAGGACTTCCGGCAGCAGCGTCAACAATATCGCGCCAAATACCGGACCTATTAACGTACCCATGCCCCCGACGATGACCATCGCGAGGATGTTGAACGCTTCAGTCACAAAAAACGCTTCCGGCACCAGGGTGCCGACGAAACTTGCATAAAAGCAGCCTGCCGCTCCCGCAACGGCTGCGCCTATTCCGAACGCAAAAACCTTCCAGGCCGCGCCGTTTATCCCGAGCGAGGCGGCGGATACCTCGTCCTCACGGATAGCGGTCAGAGTTTCGCCAACCGGCGAGCGCACCAGCTGATCGAGCAGCAGGTAGACAATGAACGTGACGCCGGACACCAGATAAAAAAACGCCGCCAGATTATGGAAGTCCGCGATAACGGTACCGGCAACAATGAGACGCGGCGGCGGAGCGATGCCGTAAATGCCGAGTGGGCCCTGCGTCAGGCCTATCCAGTTGAGCAGAATTTGATAGACGATAACTGCAAAGCCGAGCGAGGCGATCGCAAGATAGTGGCCGCGCAGGCGCACCGCAAATAATGAAAGAAACATGCCTGCCACGCCGGCAAATGCAACGCCGGCGGCGAATGCGGCCCAGAACGGAACGCCGAGCTTGACGATCAGCAACGTCGAAACATAGGCGCCCAGTCCATAAAAAGACGAATGTCCAAGATTGAGTTGCCCTGCGTAACCGATGATAAAATCAAGACCAAGCGCAAGCAGCACATTGATTGCGCAAATCGTCAGGTTGGTGCGCCAGTAGGTATCAGTGAATATCAGCGGCAGCGCGATAATGGCGAGCACTGCAAGCAGAAATCCCAATCGCCGCGACAGCGGCCCCGCCGGCCGCACCGCCAGGTGCTGCGTAATCGCGGGATCAGACATTCTCTTCGCGTCTTTCCGAAATCAGGCCCGTCGGCCTGATGGCCAGCATCACCAGCAGCAAAGCGAAAACGACAATGTCGATCAGGCCGGGATCGAGATATTGCGTGGTGTAACTTTCGACCAGCCCGACGATGAGACCTGCAAGGATCGTTCCTTCGACATTGCCGAAGCCGCCGATGATCACGATGGCGAAGGCTTTCACGATTACTGAAGTGCCCGCAAACGGAGTGAGCACGAGAACGGGAGCCAGCATTGCGCCGGCCATGCCGGCGAGCGCGGACGCAATGACAAAAGTCAGCATGATGAGTTGGTTGGGATTGATGCCCATCAGGCCGGCGGTCTCGCGGTCTTGCGACACTGCGCGCAGCGCCTTGCCCAGAAAGGTGAATTTCATGAACGCGTAAAGCAGCGCAATCGTCACCGACGAAACTGCGATGATGATGACGTTTTGCCAGGAGACGAAGATTCCGGCAAAGCGGAAAACCTGGCTGCTGTATGGTGTCTCGAACGCATAGGGGATGGGCCCAAACCAGGCCAACATCAGATTTTGCATCATGACCGAAACGCCGATCGTCGCAATAAGGGGTAAGAGCTCGTTACTCTTGGCGGCGCAATGGAGTGAAAATAGTCGCATTGATCAGCCAGCCGAGGGCGCCGCCGACGACAAACGCCACGCCGATACTGGGAATATAGCCAGCACCGGACAGATTCATGAAGAAATAGGCTGCGAAGGCACCGAGTGTGACAAAGTCGGCGTGCGCGAAGTTAATCTGCACGAGCACGCCGTAGATCAGCGTCAGGCCTAACGCCACCAAAACGTAGAGACTTCCGAGAACGACGCCGTTGATCGCCTGTTGGAGGACGATCGTTGTTGTCATCGTCCGATCAGTTCCACTTCAGGCTTGTCCACGACATGTCGGGCTTGGTCTCCATGTAATGGACGGTATCCATCTTTGTGTTCTGGTTGGTCTTGTCAAATTCCACGCTGCCGGTGACGCCGGAATAACCCTTGGTGGCGGCGAGTCCGTCGCGAATCGACTGTGCGTCCTTGCCCCCCCGCTTGACCACATCGGCGATCAGCATGATCTGATCGTATGCATGGGCATTCAGGTGCGTCGGGCCCGCGTTGTATTTCGCCTTGAACGCAGCGATGAAATTCTTGGCGACTTCGCGAGTGTCAGTCGGATCGAACTGGACAATACGGATGTAGCCGAGCGCCGCTTTGCCGGCCTTCTGTTCGAATCCGAACGGCAACCAGATCGTGCCGATTTGGATCGCACCACCGCCGCCGCCTTTGGTTACTCCGGCTTGGGCCAGCGCTTGAGTGATCTTGAGACCCTGGCCCTCAAGCGTGTAGGTGGGGATCACGTCAATCTTGCCAAGGCCCGCGACCCGAGTTGCGATTGAAGTGAAATCATTCACATCCCGGCCAAAGCCGATTTCAGCCAGGACTTTGCCGCCAAGTTTTGTGAAAGTGTCCTTGAACACCTGCGCATTGCCAATGCCGGCATTGGTATTTTCGAACAGCAAGACAGCAGTGCGCGCATTGAGGCGCTTATACGCATTGTCCGCCAGGTTGATGCCTTGCATGACCTCATTCGGCATGATCCGAAATGTCCACGGATTGCCCGGCTCCGTGACCTTGATTGAGGAAGAGCCGGCATTGAGCAATGGCACCTTCGCCTGCTCGACGATCGGCATGACGGCGAGTGTGGCATCCGAACATTCTTCGCCGATTATGACGTCGGGCTTGAACTGCTCGATCAATCGCTTGGCGGCTTGCGTGGCGGGAAGGGGGCCACAGCTTAAATCTTCGTATTGAACAGCAAACTTGTAGCCATTCACGCCAGTCTTGTTGAGCTGCTCCAGTGCAAGTTCAACGCCCTGTTTGTCCTGGGTTCCGAAATACGAACCAGGTCCGGACATGGGAAACAGCGCCCCTATCTTTACCGTCTTATCCTGCGCTAGCGCCGCTGGACTGATGGCCAGAAGACCGAGTACTGCCCCACTCGCAAAGAGAGCGCGAAATGCCTTGATCATTTCATTATCCTCCCCGGAACGATTGCAATTGGTAAGCCCGGGAGCCTAGCAATGATCGCCGGGCGGGGTAAAGCGAACTCGGAGCATCCGCTACTGGTTCTGAATCAACGTGTTGGCCAATGGCTTCCGGAATCGGCTAGTTTGGCCGTTGCTGACAGCATGCACACAAGTAAGCCGTTCATATCCGGTGAACTCGCTGACAAAGTGCATCAGCCACTCAAATGCTGTTTGCCCTGAACATGACCGCCGTCAGTCCGCTCAGAGCCGAGAACGTCGCGCCAAATGTTCACGTGTGCTGTACGGGCACGCTGCAACGAACTCGCAAAACGCGCAAATTGATCGGTTTTTTCCGATTTGAGTAATGGCGCGCCCGAAGAGATTCGAACTCCTGACCCCCAAATTCGTAGTCTGGTGCTCTATCCAGCTGAGCTACGGGCGCTTGATTCCGCTGCCGGGAGACCGGCTCACGGAACCGGGCATAGCTATCGTCTTGACCCCGCATTGGCAAGAGTTGCGGCAAGAACTGCGCCGTTAACGCTCAAGTCGGTTGCGTTGCCCGGGCGAGGGCGTCGTTTTCGATACGGATACGGTAAGCAAGCACGGCCGCATTCGCGATCGAGTAAGCGAGCGCATAAATCGGCATGCCGAGCGCCAACGGAACCACGGCAATCTCCAGCGCTACGACCAGGTAGTTGGGGTGTTTCAACCAACGATAAGGCCCTCGCCTAACCGCGACGGCACCCGGCAAAATGATCACGCGCGTGGTCCATCGGCGGCCAAGGCTGCCGATGACCCACAGATCGGCAGGCCTGAAGGATCACAAATACGGCCAGCCAAAAGCCGATTATTGGACGATCGCGACCAAGTATCCACAACCCAAGGATCCAGGACGCGTGCAGGACGATGATGACGGGATAATGCGCGGCGCCGAATTCGACACCGCCTCTTGCACGCAATTGCATGGTGTTGAGGTGGGCGTAGCCAAGTTCAAGCAGCCGTTGCGCGACCAGAAACGCGACCAGCCACGCTCCTTCACCCATGTGCGGCCTCGAGCTCCAGGAAATTTGCGGTGAATCCGGGGCCAAGCGCCGAGAGGACGGCGGGGCCGCGCAAGCCGCGCTTGAGTGCACGTTCGAGAACGAAAAGCACGGTCGGCGCCGACATGTTGCCATGCCCGCGCAGGATCTCGCGCTCGTCGCGCAGCGTGCCCTTTTGCAGTTCGAGCGCGACTTCGATTGCGTCAAGAACCTTGGCGCCGCCCGGGTGGCAGATAAGTTGCGGACGCATGTAGCCGCGCCGTCTTGATAAATCGGCGCACCGGCGCAGCCATTCGCTGTTCGACAAAGCGTGGCAAAGATCGCGACAACATCACCCGAAATCCGACCGGATCAATCGACCAGCCCATGATGTCGAGCGTCCGCGGCCAAGTGTGTTCAGCCGCGGCGCCCACGCGCAGAGCGGCCGCGCGCGGCTCCGCACGCAGAACCGCGGCGGCGGCACCATCGCCGAACAGGGCCGATGAGATCACATCGGCTTTAGTTTCGCGATCCGTGCGTGATGTCAATGTGCAGAGTTCGACGACAACCACCAGCACCACTTCGCCAGGCTCGGCACGGGCGAGGCGTGCACCGAGCGCCAAGCCAGAGACGCCGCCGGCGCACCCGCGGCCGAATATCGGCACCCTCATAACGGTCGGCCGAAATCCGAGCTCGGGTCCCACGCGCGCTTCAATTCCCGGAGTTGCTATGCCGGTCGAGGATACGGTCACGACAACGTCGACATCGCGCGCTGAAACGCCGGCGCGGGCGAGTGCCGCCCGCGCCGAGTTCACGAACAGTTCGCTTGCGCTTTCGAGGTAGGCTTCGGTGCGCTCGGCCCAGTCGTGCGGAGCGCACAACCATTCGAGCGGACGCGCTGAATAACGCCGTTCAATTCCGGCATTGACGAAAACGTCAGCGAGTTTTGGATAGCGCGCGAACATGCGCGCATAAACTTTGCGTGCCGCATCCGCGACAGCGCGTTGATCGATTTGGTGCGGCGGCACCGCAGTCGCAATCGAAAGCACGTTTACGGACGTCGCCATTCCGGTTGTCCTTCAGCAGGGGATATACAATGCGAAGAACACCGCAAATGGCGGCATCTTCCGCGTTCAGGCGCGAACGCGTTCACCGCGTCGTGTGTTCAGATCGACCGCGCGGTCGGGGATCATGATACTGAACGTGGCGCCAATTGTTCCGGGCACAAGCCGAATTTCACCGCCGTGCGCGCGCACCAGTTCTGCGGCGATTGCCAAGCCCAATCCGGTTCCGCCGGCGCGTGCAGAGCCCTGAAATGCCTGAAACATATGCGCTTGCGCTTTTTCCGGCACGCCTGGTCCCGTATCGGACACTTCAATAACCACGACGCTACCTTCGCGCCTTCCAGTGATACGAATCTGGTCACGGGCCGGGTCGTGCGCACCGCGCGCTTCCAGCGCCTGCACCGCATTACGCGCAATATTGACCAAAACGCGAAACAATTGATCGTGATCGGCCTCCATGGTCAGCCCGCGTTCAACCGACACGATCCAGCGGATCGGCACATCGAGGCCGAGGCCCAAAGCCTCATGCACCTCTTCCATGAGCGGCTCGACTTCGATTGTCTTGCGCTCGGGAGCCGGCTCCTGTGCGCCGCCGTAAGAGAGGGTGCTTTGACAGAATGCGATCGCTCGCTCGAGTGCGCGCATGAGCTTCGGCGCAAACCGTTGCACCTTGGGATCCGGCGAGGTCGACAGCTGATCGGAAAATATCTGCGCGGAAGCCAGCAGATTGCGCAGGTCGTGATTGATCTTGGAAACCGCGAGACCAAGCGCGGCAAGACGACTCTGCTGATGCAACATCGAAGCGAGTTCGCGCTGCATGGCACCAAGTTCTTCTTCGGCGGTACCGATCTCGTCGCGGCGGCCGCTTTCGGCGATGATCCGAGACGGGTTTTCCGGGTCCGCACGGAACGCGACCATGTTGCCGGTGATACGCCACATCGGGCGCACCAGGAGGTAATGCAGTGCAAAGAATACGAGCATTGCGGTGATGCCCGAAATTGCCAGCGACAACAGCAGGATGTTGACGGAGAATGTCCACATCGCCTTGCACAGCGGAGCCTCGTTCAGAACGATTTCCAGGAAATCGCCGCCCATCGGCGCCGCGCCGACGACACGGATGACATCGTCTGGCTTGCAGGTCAGCAGCGTATCGAACGCATCCATGATGGAGTGCCACCACGATACCTGCCGCATATCGATGTCTTGTGCGACGGACGACGGCATATTCGTTGCCGCAAGCAGAGCGGCGTTGATTACCCATCTTCATTGCGACCGTACGCGCGCCGATACTCTTGAGAATCTGGTTTGCAAGACTTTCAGGCACCATGCCGCTCGGTGCAGCGTCAAGCACAAGCGCCGCCGTATGCGCGGCAGCCAGCCGATCATTGAGCCAATTCAGCCGGAAATTCGCGACCGATGGAACGTAGATCAGAATTTCCGCCACCATCACAAACAGGACGGTGAGCAACAACAGTTTCCCGGACAGCCCGATGCGCAGCATGCGCCCCGGCCGAGGCTCCGTCATTGCGTTTTCTGTTCCGCTTCCCGTTTCCAAAATCGCCTCAACCGAAGAATTCTCATCCAAGCAATGATGCGCCGCACCCAGATGCCGGTCAAACGTGGAGCGAAGAAATCGACGGCTGCACGTTTTCCGAGTTCCGACAGTGTCGGGTATGGCAGAACAACGTCTAAAAAAGCGCGAATATTGAGACGTTGCGCGACCGCAAGAACCCACATTGAAATCAATTCGCCCGCCTGAGTGCCTACAATTGTAACACCTACAATTTTACCTTTCCTCGTCGTGATGACTTTTATGTGGCCATGGGGTTCGCCATCGGTGTGCGCGCGGTCATTGTCGTAATAGGCCGACCGCGCGATGCGGATATTGATACGCCGCGCGCGCGCCTGAGCCTCTGTCAGCCCGATATGGGCTAGTTCGGGCTCAGTGTAGGTCGCCCGGGGAATCGCGTCTTTTTTGACCCGTGCCGGCAGACGAAACAATGCATTCCGGATCACCAGGCCCGCATGGTAGTTGGCGGCGTGGGTGAGCCGGGGTTGTCCGGACGTGCAGTCGCCGATTGCGTAGACCCGCCGATTGCTGGTCTTGAGCTTTCTGTTCACGAAGATTCCGGTCGCATCGTAGCGGATGCCCGCGGCGCCGAGATCGAGGCCCTCGATTGTGGGTTTGCGTCCGGCGGCAACCAAAAGATGGCTCCCTGTGACGGTCTGTTCGGCATCCCCCGAAGCGATCGTAGCGGTCACGGTGCCGCCCGCATGCGTGATGCCGACAATATTCACATCCCTGCGGATGACGACGCCTTCGCGCTCGAGACGGCCCACAACAATGTCAACGCATTCAGGATCATCGTTGGCGAGCGGGGCCCCCTTTTCGAGGACCGTCACCGAACTTCCCAGCCGGCGAAACGCCTGCGCCAATTCAAGTCCAGTGGATCCGGCGCCGATAATGATGAGATGCTCCGGACGCTCCTTGAGATCGAAGATGCTTTCATTCGTCAGGTAAGGTCCGCTGGCGAGGCCAGAAATCTCCGAGACAGCCGGCGTCGACCCCGTTGCGATCACGAAACGCCGAGCGCGAATTTCGATATCGCCGGCTACGACTGTTTTGCGGTCCTTAAATCGCGCATGGGCCCGGATGACGCCAACGCCGAGCGCAGTAAAACGTTCGGCTGAATCCATCGGCGCCACCGACGCAATGACCTTATGTATGCGGTCGCACACTTTCTGAAAATTCACGGGGACGTTTTGCGCGTCGAAACCGAAGATGCCGGCAGTCCGTATCTGGTCGGCGCGCCTGGCGATCGCCAGCAATGCTTTCGACGGAACGCAGCCGGTGTTGAGGCAGTCGCCTCCCATCTTGTCGCGTTCTATCAAAACTGTCGGCACTCCGAACGCGGCCGCAGCCGCTGCCACCGACAAGCCGCCCGGCCCTCCGCCGATCACACAGATATCGGGTGCGAGTGCTTCAGTCATGCGCCTGCAGCCATTGCCCGTTGCTACAAGTCCAATATCACATCGTGGTGCGCGAACGTGCGCGCAAATGTTTCACCACGACCGGCGCCAGTGCGAGCAGGGCAAGCGCAACGAGCGCGATGACCATGCGCGGGGTCAACACATCTCCCGCGTCAAACACCATTCGGCAAGAGTTGCTGCCTGAAGCGACGCACTGATAATATGTGTCTTTCTGCGCGGCAATGACACTGTCGAGACCGGTACCTGCCAAAGCAAAGGCCGCGGCGGCCGGGATGACGCCGAGCGCAGTTGCGGCGATAAAGGGGCCAAGCCGGACACCCGCAAAGGCCGGCACAAGATTCACCAAAAAAAACGGAAAGGCAGGAACGAGCCGCAGGAAAAGAAGGTAGCTGAAGGCATCCTCGCGAAAATCTTTCGCAAGCTGGGTGGCGCGCGGGCTGGCCCGGCGCAGCAGCGGCTCCCCGAGAGCCGTCCGAGCAACAAGGAAAACGAGCGTTGCGCCAACCGTCGCACCGACAATCGCTGCGGCCGTGCCGACCAAAAGCCCAAACAGAAAACCGCCGGCGACTGTCAGAAACGCCGCGCCCGGGAGCGAAAACGCGACCGTTGCGACGTAGATAGCGGTATAGGCGAGAATCGCTAAAAGGTGATGTTGCGTGACGAATGCATCAATGATCGTGCGATGATGAACCAATGCCTCGAAGGATATCCCCCCGCTGCGTGCGGCGAGGTAGGCGAAAACAGCAAAGACAGCCACCAGAACCAGCGGCAGCAGCCGGCAGGCGGCACCCCGCCATCGCTCAGCCGAAGACGAACGAGCAGACATTTACGCTATATACACGAGCCGGCGGGCGAAACGGCCGCCACTCACCGCCTTGTGAGGCTATTTGAGACCTGATTCCGGCGCAGCATGCGGCCGCATTGACGGGTCAAGGCCCCTACCTTATAAGCCGCCAAAATCATATGCCGGCTCGAAAGAATTCGGGCTTTGTTGGCGTTTCGAGGACGGCGTCCTCCTTCCCCACGGCGCGACCAGCGGAGAACGTGAACGTGAAGCGGACCTATCAACCGAGCAAGCTCGTACGCAAGCGCCGGCATGGGTTCCGGGCGCGGATGGGGACCAAAGGTGGGCGCAAGGTGCTATCGGCGCGCCGGGGGCGCGGGCGCAAGCGGCTTTCCGCCTGACGGCGGCAACAATCGCCGCGCATTGCTTCCATGGAACGCTTGAGGCAACGGGCGGATTTTCTGGCCGCGGCAGCCGGGGCGAAAGCGCCGTCCACCGCGTTCGTACTGCAGACACGTAATCGCCGGGATGAGGGCCCTGCACGGTTCGGCTTTACCGTGTCGAAAAAGGTTGGAAATGCCGTCGAACGCAACAGGGTCCGGCGTCGGTTGCGGGAAATTGTGAGACTTCTCGGCCGCAACTCGGGTGCGGGCCGGTCATGACTATGTCCTTATCGGTCGTCGTGCGGCACTCAATATGCCGTTTGCCCAAATGACCGAGGATTTTGAAGGTGCGTTGCGACGAGTGCATGCGGGGCGCAGTGACAAAGTGGAATCGCGATGACCGACAATAAAAATACCATCCTGGCGATAGCGCTCTCGGCGCTGGTGCTGCTCGGTTGGCAATATTTCTTTGCCGGACCACAGGACAAGGCGCGGCAGGAGCAGCTGCAGGCGCAACAGCAAAAGCAGCCAAACGCGCCGGCGACTTCTCCGAACAACCAGTCCGTGCAGCCCGCCGCAATCGGCACCGCCTCAGGTCCCTGGCCAGGCCAGCGCGCCTGCGGGCGTCACACCGGCGGACCGCGCCGCCGTGCTCGCGAGCTCGCCGCGCGTGACCATCGCCACCGATAGCGTGCAGGGCTCGATCGCACTTAAGGGCGGCCGCATCGACGACTTGTCGCTCGTCAAATTCCGCGAGACGGTCGATCCTAAATCGCCTCCGATCGTGCTGCTCTCCCCTTCCGGCACTGCGGATCCGTTCTATGCCGAGTTCGGCTGGACCAGCGCGGCCGGCTCCGGCGCAAAGGTGCCGACCGCCGACACACTTTGGAAGCAGGTCGGCTCCGGTGCCCTCGGCGTTGGGCACCCGGTGACGCTTACCTACGACAATGGCGAGGGCCTCGAATTTCGCCGGACGATCGCGGTCGACGACAAATACCTTTTCACCATCAAGGATGAAGTTGCCAACAAAGGCGCGAGCGCAGTTTCTCTTTATCCATATGCGCTGATTTCACGCCACGGCACGCCGCCGACAGCCGGATACTACGTTCTGCATGAAGGGCTCATTGGCGTGCTCGGCGAGTCTGGCTTGCAGGAATACACCTACAAGAAGATCGAAGACAAAAAATCCGTCAGTTTCGACGTAACCAACGGCTGGCTCGGCATCACTGACAAATATTGGGCCGCTACATTGCTGCCCGAAACAAACGCACGTTTGAAAGCGCGTTTCTCGACCGACATGCTCGGCACAACCCGGACGTATCAGACCGATTATTTGCTGGACGCACAGACGATAGCGCCGGGCGGGACGGGCTCGGCGAACGCACGGCTATTTGCCGGCGCAAAGGAAGTAACAACCGTTGGCATCAACTTTCCCTTTGTCGGCATCGGCGGCTACAACAAGGAACTCGGTCTCAATCACTTTGATCTGCTGATCGATTGGGGATGGTTCTACTTCATCACCAAGCCGATGTTTTTGGCGATGGATTTCTTCTTCCGTCTTTTCGGCAATTTCGGCCTCGCGATCCTGATGGTCACGGTGCTGGTCAAGATCGTTTTCTTCCCACTGGCCAACAAGTCTTACGCTTCGATGGCAAAGATGAAGGCGGTACAGCCACAAATGGCCGCGCTGCGGGAGCGCTATGCAAACGACAAGGCGAAGCAGCAGCAGGAGTTGATGGAGCTTTACAAGCGGGAGAAGATCAATCCGCTCGCCGGCTGCCTGCCGATCGCAATCCAAATTCCCGTATTCTTCTCGCTCTACAAGGTTTTGTTCGTCACCATCGAAATGCGGCACGCGACGTTCTTCGGCTGGATCCACGATCTTTCGGCGCAGGATCCGACCAACGTCTTCAACCTGTTCGGCCTTATCCCGGTTGATCCGACCCTGGTGCCGATGGTCGGCCATTTCCTGCATCTGGGCGCCTGGCCGCTCATCATGGGCGTGACGATGTGGGTTCAGATGAAGCTCAACCCCGCACCGCCCGATCCGACCCAGGCAATGATCTTCAACTGGATGCCGCTGATATTCACGTTCATGCTGGCGAATTTTCCGGCCGGCCTTGTGATCTACTGGGCGTGGAATAATTCACTTTCTGTGCTTCAGCAAAGCGTCATCATGCGCAAGCATGGTGCCAAAATCGAATTGTTCGACAACATCAAGTCCGTGCTCGTGAAAAAGAAGCCGCAGCAATAGCGGCCGGGATAGCGATTCCGTCATCGCCGGGCTCGTCCCGGCGATCTCGCTTATACTGGCATTGTCGTCACTAATCGGGATGTCCCGGACAAGAGCGGGCATGACGGCAGATGGGCTCTATCGAAGACTTTACCCGTGCGGAAATCGAAGCAGGCCGGCGCCTCTTCGCAGGCGAATGGCAGTTCGTCGCTGCCGCCGGAACGCCCGCGTCGTTGCCGGCGATGCGCGGCGTCGAAATTGCCTTCGCCGGACGCTCAAATGTCGGCAAATCGAGTCTGATCAACGCCCTCACCGGCCGCAAGAGCCTCGCGCGGACCTCGCGCACGCCCGGACGCACCCAGGAACTCATCTTTTTTACGGGTGGCGGCAGCCTCGGCGTGGTCGACATGCCAGGTTACGGCTACGCCGCGGCGGCTAAATCCAAGATCGCTGCATGGACGGCGTTGATCGATGCCTATCTGCGCGGACGCAGCAATCTCGCTCGCGTTTATGTGCTGGTAGATGCGCGCCATGGCCTCAAACCGACCGACGACCTCGCTTTTGAAGCGCTTGGGCAGTCGGCGGTCAGCCATCAGGTCGTCCTTACCAAATGCGATGAAGTAAAGCCGGCCGAGCTTGCCGAGCGCATCAGCGAGGTGGAAACAGCTCTCGCCAAGCGACCGGCAGCTTTTCCGGGTGTTCTCGCGACATCGTCCCGCGATGGGACCGGAATAAGCGAACTGCGCGCCGCGATCGCGCGGCTCTTGGCGGAAAGAGGCCGCTGACGCATTGTCGGATGGCCGCTACATCGGCTAGAACGTCCCGCGATGAGCAAAGTCCCCCAGATCGACCCACAGGAACAGGCCCGAATTCTCTCGGAAGCGCTGCCGCACATGCAGCGCTACGACGAGGAAACTGTCGTAGTGAAATACGGCGGTCACGCCATGGGCCAGGAACAAAGCGCGCGCGATTTCGCACGGGACATCGTCCTGCTCGAACAAACCGCTATCAATCCGGTGGTCGTCCATGGCGGCGGACCGCAAATCGAGGCCATGCTCAAAAAGCTCGGCATCAAGTCCGAATTCGCCGCCGGCTTGCGCATTACCGACGCCAAGACTGTCGAAATTGTCGAGATGGTCCTCGCCGGATCCATCAACAAGCAGATCGTCGGTTACATAAACGCCGCCGGCGGCAAGGCCATCGGCCTTTGCGGCAAGGACGGCAACATGGTGCAGGCCAGCAAGGTGACCCGCACCATAGTCGATCCCGGTTCCAGCATCGAAAAAGTCATCGATCTTGGATTTGTCGGCGAGCCTGAAAAAGTCGACGTGACCATCCTCAATCAGGTGATCGGCCGAGAGATGATTCCTGTCCTGGCGCCGGTGGCAACGTCGGGCGCAGGCGGAACGTTCAATGTCAATGCCGACACGTTTGCAGGAGCCATTGCCGGCGCCCTTAAAGCGAAACGCCTCTTGCTGCTGACGGACGTACCCGGCGTGCTCGACAAGTCGAAAAATCTGATTACGGATCTTTCCGTTGCTGACGCTCGCAAGCTGATCGCGGACGGAACGATTTCCGGCGGAATGATTCCCAAGGTCGAAACCTGCATTTATGCGCTCGACCAAGGCGTCGAAGGCGTCGTCATCATGGACGGCAAGGTGCCGCACGCGGTCCTGCTCGAGCTGCTGACCGACCACGGTGTCGGCACTCTCATGCATCGGTAGAGACTGCGCACCTCCCCATCGGCCGTCGAGTTCCGATAGCATGGCCGCATGATTCGCGGTCTCATTGGCATGGTTGCCGCGTCAATCTCGCTGCTGGCGACGCCGGCACAAGCCGAGCTGACATTGTGCAACCGCACCAGCTACCGGATGGAGGCGGCAATTGGCCTTGAAAAACGCGCCAATGTCGAGACACGCGGCTGGTTCCGGCTGGATCCCGGAGAGTGCCGGCAGGTGCTGAACGGCCCGCTCGACGTCGACATGGTCTACCTGCATTCACGCACGCCGCCGGTTTACGGCAGCGCGCCGCAGCCGAAAAACGGGCAGGCTGATTTCTGCACGCGCAAGGACGATTTCGACATCGCCAATGGCCGGAACTGCCCGGTAAGCCAGCAGGCTCATTTCAGCGCGGCCAAGCCGTCGGATTCACCGAAAGGTCCCGTCGTCAATCTGGCGGAAGAGGCCGATTACGATGACGTGCAGGCGCGGCTTGCCGGTATCCAGCGGTTGCTGGTGATTGCCGGTTACGATGCCTATCCGATCGACGGCGTGCAGGGCGCCAAGACGCAAGCCGCTATTGCCAAATTCCTCAATGACCGGAAGCTGCCTGCCGACATTGTCACGACTCCGAAATTTTTCGACACGCTCGTCGAAGCGGCGCGCAGTCCCGAGGGCATCGGCTTCACATGGTGCAATGACACCAAATATGCGGTGATGGCGTCGATCGGAATTATCGAGATGGGCGCCATCGTCACCCGCGGTTGGTACCGCATCGACCCGGGACAATGCGTGCGACCTGACCTCCGTGGCGATCCGCATCGGCTCTATAGTTACGCAGAAGCGGTCGACGCAAATGGCCGCGTAGTCAAGCGCGGCGATGGCCCCCTCTCATGGGGCGGCACGGTTGCGCTTTGCACCCGCGACGGGCGTTTCGAAATTGCCGACCACAAGGATTGTGCGGCGCGAGGCTTGAATTCCGCCGGCTTTGCGGTCATCGATCTCGGCAGCCAGCCTGCAACGACCATTCGCTTCAAGGAACAGTAACGTCGTGCCAAAACCGGCTCGCCCTGCCCCGCGCGGCTTCGGCCACGTCGAGACCTGGGTATTCGATCTCGACAACACGCTCTATCCGCATCACCTCAATCTGTGGCAGCAGGTAGACGAGCGCATTCGGACCTATGTGTCGAATTTTCTGAAGGTATCGAAAGACGAGGCGTTCCGCCTGCAAAAGGACTATTATCGCCGGTACGGCACCACCATGCGTGGAATGATGGCCGAGCACGGAATGCAGCCCGACGACTATCTCGAATTCGTGCATCGGATCGATCATTCGCCTCTGCAGCCAAATCCGGCGCTCGGCGCGGCACTGGAAAGGCTCTCAGGCCGCAAGCTCATCCTCACAAACGGTACGCGCAAGCACGCTGATGCCGTGATGCAGAAGCTCGAAATTCATCATCATTTCGAGGATGTCTTTGACATTGCCGCGGCCGATCTCGACCCCAAACCCTTGCCGCAGGTCTACGAGAGATTTCTTGCACGCCACGGCGTCGACCCGGAAAAATCGGCCATGTTCGAGGATCTGGCGCGCAATCTTGAAACACCGCACGCGCTTGGCATGACGACCGTTCTGGTCGTGCCCGAAGGTCAGCGTGAAGTCTTTCGCGAAGCCTGGGAGCTGGAGGGACGCGATGCCCCTTACGTCGATCACCTGACCGACGATCTCACGGGGTTCATCGAACGGATCACGCAGCGCTGATCAGGCGCCGGGAATTACCTGCTGCATCAATACGGCAAGGCCGATACCGACAATGCCGGCACCGACCAGGCGCAGCGGCGACACATCCCGGGAACGCTGCGCGAGCAAGCGAGTCAAATGCGCAGCTGCAAGCGCGATCGTCCCCTGGATGACCGCGAGACCGGAGAGATAGGCGTAAAGCGGCGTCGGCTCCGCGCCATAGATCGATTTACCCAATGCATAACCATGAATAATTCCGACGCCGGCAAACAGCGCCAGCGCCGCGCCCGTCGACATGCCCCTGCGCAGGACCATTAATGCGCCGAGCGCGAGCACCGTGAGCGCCACGAGAATTTCCGCGCCCGGAATGGTCGCTCCATGGAGATGGAGGGCGACGCCAGCGATCATCGTGACGATAAACGCAATCGCGAGCGCGGACGCCGACCGGTGCGCCGCCGCGAGACAGCCGACCGCCACCACCGCGGCAAAATGGTCGAGGCCAATGACGGGGTGCCCGAGCCCCGACAGCATGCCTTCAGCAAAGGTCGCCGGCGTGCGGCCGCCCATCAAATGATGAGCGTAAGCGGGCGCACCGCTAAGGGCCAAAACGACAACACCAAAACCCAGACGAGCGAATTTTTGCGGCATGCTGTTTCTCCCCGGCGCGAGCTTAACCGATCGAGCGCGGCTTGACATCCCCTGCTCCGGCCCCGACAACGCGCAACCGAACGAGGCGGTGCACCCATGTCAGACGACAAGCTTGCCAGCATCATCGACGAGGCCTTCGAGGGGCGCGAAAGGATCGGCCCAAAGACCAAAGGTGCCGTGCGCAAGGCTGTAAATTCCGCGCTTGATCTGCTGGATTCGGGCCGGGCGCGTGTCGCTGAGCGCGAGACTGACGGCCGCTGGCGCGTCAACCAGTGGCTGAAGAAAGCGGTGCTTCTCTCATTCCGTCTCAATGACATGAGCGTCATTCCCGGCGGGCCCGGGAAAAGCCGCCTGGTGGGACAAGGTCGATTCCAAGTTCAAGGGATGGAATGCTGCACGCTTCCGCAAGTCCGGATTTCGCGCCGTACCCGGCTGCATCGTGCGCCGTTCAGCATTCATCGCGCCCGGGGTCGTGCTGATGCCGTCTTTCGTCAACCTCGGCGCCTATGTCGATAGCGGCACGATGATCGATACCTGGGCGACGGTCGGCTCCTGCGCACAGATCGGCAAGAACTGCCATATCTCGGGCGGCGCCGGCATCGGCGGCGTGCTCGAGCCGTTGCAGGCAGGTCCGGTGATCATCGAGGACAACTGCTTCGTCGGCGCACGCTCGGAAGTAGCTGAAGGCGTAATCGTTCGCACCGGCGCCGTATTGTCGATGGGCGTTTATCTCGGCGCATCCACGCGCATCGTCGATCGTGACACCGGCGCGATTACGCAAGGCGAGGTTCCGCCCTATTCGGTCGTTGTGCCGGGCGCGCTGCCGGGCAAAAGCGGCGGCCCCGGTCTCTATTGCGCGGTGATCGTCAAGCGCGTCGATGAGCGGACGCGCTCGAAGACCAGCATCAACGAACTATTGCGGGATTAGACCTTGGCCTACACCTCCCTCAATCCTTCGCGCAATTCCACACATTCGGCGGATTCTGACCCATGTCCGCCGATCCTGTAGCAATCGCCCGCGATCTGCTGCGCTGCCCGTCGGTCACACCGGCCGAAGGCGGCGCGCTCGCGTATGTCGAAAAAACGCTGAAGGCTGCCGGCTTCACCGTGCATCGCATGTCATTCAGCGAACCCGGCACTGACGATGTCGAGAATCTTTATGCGCGCATAGGGACCGCCGGGCCACATCTCGTTTTTGCCGGCCACACCGACGTCGTGCCGGCCGGCGACGAGAGGGCCTGGAAGCATCCGCCATTCTCGGGAGAACTTTCGGGCGGAGAACTGTACGGCCGCGGCGCGGTCGACATGAAAGGCGGTATCGCTTGCGCGATAGCCTCCGTACTCGACCATCTCGGCCATCATGGCGGCAAGCCGAAGGGCTCGATCTCCTTCCTGATCACCGGCGATGAAGAGGGTATCGCCGTTAACGGCACGCCGAAGTTACTGAAGTGGGTGGCCGAACGCGGCGAAAAATTCGACCACTGCGTGCTTGGCGAGCCGAGCAATCAGGAAATGCTCGGTGATACGATCAAGATCGGCCGTCGCGGCTCGCTCAATGGCCATCTCATTGTCTCGGGAAAACAGGGCCACGTTGCCTATCCACACCGTGCGGAAAATCCCATCCGCGGACTTGTGACGCTTGTTTCCGCACTGCAGGCAGAGCCGCTTGACCAGGGCACTGCGCAATTCGCACCCTCGCACCTCGAATTCACCTCCGTCGATGTCGACAACAAGACCGTCAACCTGATCCCAGGCGAAGCGAGAGCGCGCTTCAACATCCGCTTCAACGACAGGCACACATTAGAGTCGCTGGAAAAGATGATTGAAGGCCGTGCGGCGAAAGCGGCCGGCGGCAAGATCAGGTTTTCCTTTCAGTGGGAACCGTCGAATGCAGGCGTGTTCGTCACCAAACCGGGTCCGTTCACCGAACTGGTCGCCAATGCCGTCGCCGAAGTGACCGGCCGCAAGCCCGTACTGTCGACGACCGGCGGCACGTCCGACGCGCGTTTCATTACCCATTATTGCCCGGTTGTTGAATTCGGTCTCGTCGGCCAGACCATGCATGCGATTGACGAGCGCGTGCCCATTGCCGACCTTCGCGCGCTGACGGCGATTTATCGAAAGATTGTCGATCAATATTTTGCCTGACCGCCGCGTGCTGCCGCAGTCGAGACGTCAGACCGATGCATATCTTCGACGAACAAAAGATCGACTGCCACGCCCATGTGATCGATCCGGTGAATTTTCCATTCGGCGAAGACGTTGCATACAAACCCACCGGACAGGAAATCGGCACGACCGCACAATTTCGCCAGGTCATGAAATGCTATGGCGTGAAGCATGCGCTCCTGGTGCAGCCAAACTCCGGATACGGGAGCGATAATTCCTGCATTCTCGATGCGATCGCAAATGGCGAAGGCCGCTTCAAGGGCATCGCAATCGTCGATCTCGACGCCGACATCGCGACGCTGAAGAAATTCCAGGCGCGGGGAATCGTTGGCGCGGCGATCAATCCGACATTTCACGGCAACGATTACTACAAGCATGCCGAAGGTTTGATGAAGCGGCTCGCCGAGCTCGACATGTTTTTCAATCTCCAGGTCGAGAATGACCAGTTCCTGATGTACCAGCCGTGGATCGAAAGAATTCCGGTAAAGGTCCTGATCGACCATGCCGGACGGCCGACACCGTCGGCCGGCCTCGGCCAGCCGTCCTTTGCAGCCATGCTGCGATTGGCGAAGACCGGACGGGTAAACGTAAAGCTGTCCGGCTATCTGAAATTCGCCGGGCTGCCGTATCCGTTTGAGGATAGCTGGCCGTTCGTCCGGGCGCTGGTCGACGCTTTCACGCTCGATCATTGCATGTGGGCATCGGACTGGCCCTATCTGCGTGCCGCCGAACGGCAGGATTATGGGCCGTTGGTACAGCTGGCCGGCCACCTGTTTCCAAATGACGCCGACCGCCGCAAACTGTTCTGGGACACGCCCAATCGCTTGTTCAAATTCGCGAGGTGATCAATGATGGGCACAATTTACTGAAGATGGCCACGGCAGTTCAATAGAATTGGTCATCGCAACGCCAGGATTAGTGGGGTTTCCATGCCGATTTCACGCCGCACGCTGATTGCCTTCGCTTGGGTCTGTGCCCGCGCTGGTGGTGCTTTCGCGCAATGCATTTGCAAAATATCCTGACCGGCCGATCCGGCTGATCGTGCCGTTTGCTGCCGGCGGCAATGCCGACATCGTGGGACGTCTGGTCGGCGAGCGCATTTCGAGCGCTTTGGGCCAGCCGGTGGTGGTCGACAATCGCGGCGGTGCAGGTGGCAGTATCGGCGCCGAAGCCGTCGCGCGCGCAACGCCCGACGGTTACACGCTGCTGGTCGGCTCAAATGGCCCGCTCACCGTTAATCCGTTTGTGCAGGCCAAGCTAGGCTATGATCCGTTGAAGGATTTCGCACCGGTTGCGCTGACCAGCTACGTGCCGCACGTCATCATTCTCAATAACAAAGTCGAGGCAAAAAACGTCGCGGAACTGATCGCACTGTCAAAGAAGACGCAGATCAGCATCGCGACCAGCGGCGTCGGCAGTGCTACGCATATGACGCTCGAGCGTTTCAAGGCAGCATCCGGCGCCAACGTCGTGCACATCCCCTATCGCAGCGGCGGCGCGCTGATGCCGGACTTGATGGGAGGCAGCATTCAGGCGGCGATGACGGAATTCTCCACCGCGTTGCCGCTGCACAAAGGCGGCAAGGCCCATATCATCGCGATTGCGGCGAACAGCCGCTCGAAGCTCGCACCCGACATCCCGACCTTCATCGAGAGCGGCGTGAAGGATTTTACGGCGCAAAGCTATATCGGAATTCTGGCGCCGACGGGCACTCCTGCTCCGATCATCGCCGCACTGCAAAAGGCAATCGCCGACGGACTTACCAGCGGCCCGACGCCAGCGAAATTGCGCGACATGGGCTCGGAAATCGCCACCGCCGAGCAGATGACGCCGGACGGCTTCGCCAAATTTATCCGTGCCGACTATGAGAATATGCGCGCGGCCGCCAGACTTGCCGGGATAACGCCGAAATGAGCGGCTTGCTGCCGCAGGGCTCCTGCGATTGCCACTGCCATGTGTTCGGCCCGGCCGCGCGTTTTCCCTATGCTGAGCCACGCAGCTATACGCCGGACGACGCACCGCTTGAAGCCTATATTGCGCTGCTCGATCGGCTGGGCTTCGACCGCGGTGTTCTTGTTCAACCGAGCGCATACGGTCGTGACAACCGCGCCATGCTCGATGCATTGCGGCGCGCGCCGTCGCGGCTGCGCGGCGTCGCGGTCGGCGGCGCCGAACTCGACATAACGACGCTCACACAGTGGAACGCGGCCGGTGTGCGCGGCTTGCGCGCCAACGAGTTTCGTCGCGATGGAAAGTCCTACTACCAGAACGGTGTGACGCTCAAAGAGATCGAGCCGTTGCTGCCGGCCATGGCCGACCTCGGCTGGCATCTGCAATTGTGGATCGACACCCGTGATCTGCCCGAGCTGTTACCCGCACTCGCGCGGGTGCATGTGCCGGTGGTCGTCGATCATATGGGACGCATGGAGCACCACCACGGTATCAATCATCCCGGCTTTCAGGCCCTGCTTCGTGGGGTCGGCGAAGGCCGCCTGTGGTCGAAACTGTCGGGCACCTACCGGCTCGGTGCGGCACCGCCGGATTATACAGAAGCGCGTCCATTCCACGACGCGCTTGTTGCCGCGAATCCGCAGAACCTCGTTTGGGGCACCGACTGGCCACATCCGCGTCCGGAGGGTCCGGTGCCGGATGCGGGCCGTCTGCTGCAAGTCTTCCTCGACTGGACGGCCTCCGACAGGCAAGGGGCTATCCTCGTCGACAATCCAGCGCGGCTATATGGCTTTCCCCGAACCTGAACAGCCAGAGCAGAGATCCGCGCAGCGACGATCTCAATACTCCACTTCCATCAGATAAAGCCCGTCCGGCGGCGCAACAGTACCGCAAGCGGTGCGATCACGCGCGGCAAGTGCCTTAGCGAGGTCGTCCGAACGCCACTTTCCTTCGCCGACCGCAACCAGCGAACCCACCATCGAACGCACCTGGTTGTGCAGGAACGAACGTGCGATCGCGGTGACATTCACCTCGTCACCATCGCGCGCAACGCTGAGCACATCGAGCGTCTTTAACGGAGATTTGGCCTGGCACTCGGTCGAGCGAAAAGTCGTAAAATCATGCCTGCCGACAAGGTGTTGCGCAGCGGCGTGCATCGCCGCAGAATCGATAGGACGTGCGACGCGCCAGGCGCGGCCGGCTTCCAGCGTCAGATCGGCCCGCCGGTTGATGATGCGGTAGCGATAACGACGCTTGATTGCCGAAGTACGGGCATTGAAATCGTCCGCGACCTGCTCAGCGGAAAGGACGGCAACGGGATACGGACGTAAGTGCGCATTGAGCGCATCGCGTACGGTATCGGCATCCCATTCCTTGCCAAGATCGACATGCGCGACCTGACCGCGCGCATGCACACCGGCATCGGTACGCCCGGCGCCTTGCACCAGCGCCCGCTCGCCGGAGAGTGCCTCGATCGCCGCCGTCAACACGCCCTGCACAGTCAGTTGATCGGCTTGAATTTGCCAACCGGCAAACGGGGCGCCGTCGTATTCAACAATGAGCTTGTATCGCGGCATGATCAGGCAACCCGCATGCCGGCTTTCACGGACGCTCCCCGCAGAAACTCATCCGCATTCATCGGCTGCTTGCCGGCGCGTTGAACCTGCGTCAGCCGCACCGCACCGGTGCCGCAGGCAATGGTCAGCCTCTCATCGAGCACGGCGCCCGCGGGACCGGCGCCGTCGCCCTTTGTCGAACGCAGGGCCTTGACCCGCGCGCCGCCAAATTCGAACCAGGCGCCAGGGAACGGCGACAGGCCGCGAATATGATCGTGGACGTGCATCCACGGCTTTGTCCAATCGATGTGTGTCTCGTTCTTGGAGATTTTTTCGGCATAGGTCGCGCCGGCCTGCGGCTGCGGCGTGAACGTGAGCGAACCGCGCTCGGCAGCAGCGAGTGCTTGCACCATAAGGTCCGCGCCAAGCCGCGCCAGCACATCATGCAGCTCGCCCGCGGTCATGTCGGCGTTGATGGAAACGCGCTGGGTCATCGCCATAGCGCCGGTATCGAGCCCCTGCTCCATCCTCATGATGGTGATGCCGGTTTCCGCGTCGCCTGCCATGATGGCGCGATTGATGGGAGCCGCGCCGCGCCAGCGCGGCAGCAGCGAGGCATGCACATTGAAGCAACCGAGCCGCGGGGCTTCGAGGACCGGTTTTGGCAGAATCAATCCGTAGGCAACCACGACTGCCAAATCGGCATTGTGCGAGCGAAAGGCGGCCTGGACTTCTTCGTCCCTCAAGGTCTTGGGTGTATAGACTGGCAGCGCCAGCCGCCGCGCCTCGCGCTCGACCGGAGTGTGCTGGATATCCATGCCACGCCCCGCCGGCCGCGGGGCGCGAGTATAGACCGCGGCAATTTCGTGCCCGCGCGCCGCCAGTTCGATGAGTACCGGCACCGCGAATTCGGGCGTGCCCATGAAAGTCAGGCGCATTCAGGCACCATCCGGCGCGGGGGCGCGCCTCAATGTCAGCCAATATGATGCGAAGGCTCTTGGTCCTCGGAGAGCGGCTTTGCGCCATCCGTCTTCTTCGCGGCCTTCTTGAATTTCTTCATCACCATATCGCGCTTGAGCTTGGAAATGTGGTCAATGAAAAGCACACCGTTGATGTGGTCGATTTCGTGCTGCAGACAGGTGGCCAGCAGGCCCTCGGCCTCGATTTCCTGCGGCTTGAGATCGGTATCGAAAAATCTCACCTTCACCGTCTTCGGCCGCGTGACCTCCTCATAGTATTCAGGGATCGAAAGACACCCCTCCTCATAAGTCGCTTTGTCTTCTGAGGCCCAGATCACCTCAGCGTTGATGAAAACCTGCGGCTGCTTTGGTTCGTCCTTTTTTGCTAGGTCCATGATAATGACGCGTTTCGGAACGCCGATCTGGATCGCCGCAAGCCCGATGCCGGGCGCCGCGTACATGGTCTCGAACATGTCGTCGATCAGCGCTCGTAACGGCTTGTCAATTGCCTTCACCGGCTCGCTTTTCAGCCGCAGCCGCTTGTCGGGAATGATGAGGATGTCGCGAGCCGCCATGGCCGCGATGTAAGGGCAAGGGCGCACGCGGTCAATGCGATTCCCGCGGGCGTTTCCTCTTGAGCCATCAGCACAATCGCCCTACCGTTCGCCGTTCGTTCGCCCAGCCGAGCGAATCACGGTAGAAGCAGCACATGCCGGACACACTTCTTCTGATCCTCGCCCTGATCATCGCGGGCGGCGTCGCCGCCATCATCGCGCTGTTGTTGCGCCCGCGCGCGCCGGTATCCGACCCAGCCGCTGAGCAGCGGCTGGCCGAACTCAATGCACGCGTCCAGGCAATGGGCGAGATGCTGGCCAATGCGCAATCACAGTTGCAAAACACCGTCCACCAGCGGCTCGATGCCGTAACACAGAATCTCGGCGAGTCTATGAAGACTTCGACCAAACACACCACCGAGCATCTACAGCAACTGCACGCGCGGCTGGCGGTCATCGATAGCGCACAGAAGAACATCACCGACCTCGCGACAACAGTCTCTTCACTTCAAAAGGTATTCGACAACAAGCAGCGGCGCGGCGCCTTTGGCGAAGGTCGAATGCAGTCGATAATCTCGGACGCGCTCCCAAAAGGCGCTTACGAATTTCAATTCACCTTGTCGAATAATTCACGGCCAGACTGCTGCATTTTTATGCCAGACAAGCGGTCACTCGTTATCGATTCAAAATTTCCGCTTGAGGCAGCGACTGCACTGGAAAATGCAAAATCGGATGATGAGCGAATTCAAGCCGCGCGCCAATTTCAGTCTGAATCTCGGTAAACACATCTCCGATATATCCGAGAAATATTTGATACCTGGGGAAACCCAGGACATGGCATTCATGTTTGTGCCATCGGAGTCACTCTTTGCCGAACTTCACGATCAATTTGATGATATTTGCCAAAAGGGATATCGAGCAGGCGTAATTATTGTCTCGCCGTCGCTTTTGATGCTAGCAATTCAAGTTGTTCAACAGATTCAAAAAGACGCACGCATGCGGGAAGCCGCCGACAAGATTTTGGCGGAGGTGGGATTGCTGATAGACGACGTACAACGGCTGAAGGATCGCGTCGACAGCCTCGACAAGCACTTCGGCCAAGCAAATGCCGACATCAAGCAGATCGTAGTTTCCGCCGACAAGATTGTCAGCCGGGGCGAGAAGATCCAGCACGTTGAGTTCGACGACGATGCCGAAACCGCCGAAATCATTCCGGCCCCGATTCCGCGCAAACTCGGCACCAACGACTAGCGCATGACAATCGCGCCCGACGCGCAGCCTCGCCCGTCGTGGTTCGACGCAACTGCCGTCTATTTCAAGCCGCGCGTTCTTATTGTGATGTTTCTCGGGTTTTCATCGGGCTTGCCGCTGGCATTGTCGGGCGCAACTTTGCTGGTCTGGATGCGCGAATCCGGCGTCGACCTCGGGACCATCGGCCTATTCGCGCTCGTCGGCACCCCCTACACGGTGAAATTCCTTTGGGCACCGCTGACGGATGCCCTCGATGTGCCGATCCTGTCGCGGCTGCTGGGCCGCCGCCGCGGCTGGCTTGTATTCACGCAATTTCTTTTGATGGCGGCGATCGTTTTCCTGAGTACCTGCGACCCGCGTACGGCGCCTGGGCTTGTGGCCTTCGGCGCGCTTCTCGTCGCCGCCGCTTCGGCAACACAGGACATTGTGGTCGATGCCTTCCGCGTCGAAAGTCTGCCCGAAAACGAACAGGCCGCAGGAATGGCCTCGTACGTCGCGGCCTATCGCATCGGCATGCTGATTTCGACCGCCGGCGCGCTGTTCCTGGTGAGTGCTTTCGAAGCGCAAGGCCTCGCCAAGCAGGAGGCGTGGCACTGGGGCTATGTGGCCATGGCCGGATTGGTGCTCATCGGCACCCTCACGGCCCTGCTTGCGACCGAGCCTGGCCGCTCGGCTGAGGCTGAGGCCGCCCACGCCCGCCAACAACGGTTCGCGCGCGTGGTCGAGGCGGCGGTCGGGGCATTCAAGGATTTTCTGGGCTACGAACTAGCGTTCGCCATGTTGGCATTCGTGGTGCTGTTCAAATTCACTGACGCTCTCTCCGGCGCCATGACTGCGCCGTTTGTCATCGACCTCGGTTTTACGCGCAACGAATATGCAGCCATCGTGAAAGGCCTCGGCCTCGCCGCATTGCTGCTTGGCGGCTTTGCCGGCGGATTTATCGCACGTGCGCTTCCACTCGCCCCCAGTCTCTGGATCGGCGGCATCCTCCAGTCCCTCGCCAACCTGGCGTTCACCACTCTCGCACTGACTGGCACCAGCATGACCATGCTTGCCGTCGCTATCTCGGTGGAAAATTTCACCAGCGCCATCGGTACTGTGATGTTCGTCGCCTACCTCTCGGCGCTTTGCCGGAACCCGCTGCACACAGCGACGCAATATGCGCTGCTGACCGCACTCGCAGCGGTCGGCCGCACGTATCTCTCGTCGGGCGCGGGCTTCATCGCCGAGCAAACCGGCTGGGCGTGGTTCTTTATGATCTGTGCGCTCGCCGGTGTTCCAAGCCTGCTGTTGCTCGCCTGGCTGCAGCGCAGCGGACACTTCACAAAGCTCACCGTGAAGTCGCCATAAAGTCGGCAATATTCACCGGTTTTCGCCAAATTTATTACGTTCTTGCGCACGGAACGATGATGGCGTCCAGACGTTTGGCCCGAAATGATCGAAGGAGGCCGTCATGCGTCTGACTATCGCGATTTCGATGCTGGGCTGCTCGCTCGCCGGTGCGTTGGCGTCATCCTCGCCGGCGATGGCAGATTGGCACGACCCCTATATTTACCGGGAAACCAGCGGCAGCTGGACGAATGTCCAGTACGACGACGGCGTCTGCCACTACTACTACTCGCATAATTCCTACGACAATCAGACGAACTTGAACAAATACGGCGACTGCTCACACGTTGCGATCGGGCCCGACGGAGTCGCGGTGCCGATTGCTGTCGTCCCCGTTCCTTACGGCGAGACTTACGGAAGCGGTGATTCAGAATAGCGTGCGTTGCTTGATGGCCGCGGCAAGCGTGCCTTCATCAAGGTAATCAAGCTCACCGCCCACCGGCACTCCGTGCGCGAGCCGCGTCACCTTGACGTTCGCGCCCTGCAGCAGCTCGGTGATGTAGTGTGCAGTGGTCTGCCCATCGACCGTGGCATTGAGGGCAAGGATCACTTCCTTGACGGACGCATCATGTGCGCGTGAGACCAGCGCCTCAATGGTGAGATCTTTTGGACCGACGCCGTCGAGCGGCGACAATGTGCCTCCGAGCACATGGTAGCGTCCGTTGACGGCGTGGGCGCGTTCCAGCGCCCAGAGATCGGCGACATCGGCAACCGCCACGATGATGGATGTGTCACGCTTGTTGTCGGTGCACACAGTGCACGGATTTTTCGTGTCGATGTTGCCGCATATTTTGCAGATCTCGATTTTCTCCATCGCCGTTTCGAGAGCGGCGGCGAGCGGGGCCATCAACAGTTCTCGCTTCTTGATGAGATGAAGCGCCGCGCGCCGCGCTGAACGCGGTCCAAGACCGGGTAGCCGCGACAGAAGCAGGATCAGTCGCTCGATTTCGGGTCCGGCAACGGCGCTAGGCATATCATTCCGTCATGGCCGGGCTTTTCCCGGCTTTGGTCGATTGGGCGGCGTTCACAAATCGAAATCATCACCCAAAGCCCAGCCCCGGCGGCAACGGCAGGCCGCCGGTGACAGCCTTCATCTTTTCCTGCAGCACGGCCTCCGCCTTGCGCCGGGCATCGCCATGTGCGGCCACCAGAAGATCCTCGAGGATTTCCTTTTCCGATGCTGTGATCAGCGTGTCGTCGATCCTGACACTCTTGAGGTCGCCTTTTGCGGTGAGCGTGACCGTAACCATGCCGCCGCCCCCCGTACCCTCGACTTCGATCTGATCGAGTTCGGCCTGCATGGCCTGCATTTTGGATTGCAGCTGCGCAGCTTGCTTCATCAAGCCGAGAAAATCCGCCATGAACTAGTCCTCGCGCTCCCCGTCGATGACGGCTTCTGCTGTGTCGTCGGGGCCTCCGGGTGCGTTCTGCGTCACACCGACGATCTTCGCCCCAGGAAAACGGTTCAGCACAGCCTGTACCAAAGGGTCACTCTGGACGTCCCGTTCGATTTCGGCTTGCTGCGCATCGGCCTGCGCACGCATTGTGGGCGCGCCCTGTTCCTTCGACACGACGACAATCCAGCGTTTTCCGGTCCACCCGGCCAGCTTGCGCTGGAGATCATGCACGAGGGTTTTCGGTGCACTCGACTCAAGGGCAATCTCGAGCTGCCCGTCCTCAAATCGCACCAGCCGGACATCGCGCTCCAGCGCCATTTTGGCCGCTATATCACGCTTTTCAGCAGCAAGCGCGATCAGTTCCGCAAATGAATTGATCGAAATAACCGGCGATGCCGCAGCCGGCTCATCGAGGCGCGCCATCGGCTCGTTTGACGGACGTGGAGACACCGCGGCGGACGATCGAGATGAACCGCGCGGCGCGTCGTATCGGGGCGCAGGGCTTGACGCCTGCACCGTACCGCCATTGCTCGAAGAGCGAGCCGACGGCGAACCTTGCGAATTGCTGTCGCCGAGCGAGCGGACCACTTCATCCGGTGTCGGCAAATCGGCCGTATAGGCAACGCGAACAAGCACCATTTCCGCGGCAGCGACGGGTCGGCCGGACGACTGCACCTCGGATACCCCCTTAAGCAACATCTGCCATGTGCGCGAGAGCACGCGCATCGACAGCTGGGCCGCGAAAGCGCGGCCGCGCGTGCGCTCGGCTTCCGACAGCGACACGTCATCGGCAACCGCAGGAATGACTTTGACTCGCGTGACGAAATGCGTGAACTCCGCAAGGTCGCTCAGCACGACCGCAGGGTCGGCACCGATGTCGTACTGCTCGCGCAGCTCCTTCAGTGCGGCAGGAACGTCGCCCTTCATCAAGGCCTCGAAAAGGTCGACGACGCGCACGCGATCGGCCAGACCCAGCATCTGACGCACATCTTCGGCGAGAACCGGCCCGGCGGCATGCGCAATCGCCTGGTCGAGAAGCGACAGCGAATCCCGCACCGAGCCCTCCGCGGCGCGCGCAATCAACGCGAGCGCCGCCGGTTCGATCTCGGTCTTTTCCCTGGCGGCAATGCCCTGCAGGTGTTCCACCAGCAGTGCGGCATCGACGCGGCGCAAGTCGAAACGCTGGCAACGCGACAGTACCGTCACCGGCACCTTGCGGATTTCCGTCGTTGCAAAGATGAACTTCGCATGGGGCGGCGGCTCTTCAAGAGTCTTGAGCAGCGCGTTAAATGCGGCGCCGGAGAGCATGTGCACTTCGTCGAGAATATAGACTTTGTAGCGCGCGCTCATCGGCGCATAACGGATTGCGTCGTTGATCTGCCGTACATCCTCAACGCTGTTATGCGAGGCGGCGTCCATTTCCAGTACGTCGGGATGTCGGCTTTCGATGATGGCCTGGCAATGCACACCAATCACCGGCATCTTGATAGTCGGCTCTTTCACCGAACCGTCCGGCAACTCGTAATTGAGAGCGCGCGCGAGGATACGGGCGGTTGTGGTCTTGCCGACCCCGCGAACGCCAGTGAGTATCCAGGCCTGCGGAATACGTCCGCTATCGAATGCATTCGATACGGTGCGCACCATCGCATCCTGGCCGATCAGATCGTCAAAGCTTGCCGGCCGGTATTTACGGGCGAGCACACGGTATCCGCCGGCCGGCATTTCGGCCGGGGCGGAACCGGAAGCAGCGGATTTTCTGGGCTCGCTCATCGTGCCATCCGCTTCGCCGCCGCGCAGGGCGCGGACTGATCGCGAACAAGTCAAGGAATTGGTGGGAGGCTGACGAGCGACCCGAACCGCGCTCGTTAGGGCTGCTTCCTTCCGGACCTGACCCGGTTGGCGAGTGGCTCGTCCACCGCCAACCTCCCGTCGTCTATATCAGGCCTATGGACAGGGAAAGCAAGCTGAGGGAAATGTCCCTGTGCATCGCGCGTTTTCAACCGTATTGGACCGATTCGCGGGCGGATTTTTGGCCAGAGTATTGGCTGGACTTGTGGCGGCCATCCCACCCGACGTCGCGCCATGTCATCCTCGGCGAAGTCACCGGGACGGTGGTGACGCGTTGCGTTTCAGCGAGGCAGCCCGCGACCATGACTGAAACAATCTGGTCCCTCGACCCCAGCTGGCGCTGGATACCGTCGCCGTGACCGACTTACCCCTTGCACGTGTGCTGCTGGCGAATGACGCCAATTACCCGTGGCTCATCTTGGTGCCGCGCCTTCCCGGCCTCGTCGAACTCATAGATCTCGAGGAGAACGCGCAGGTGCAGCTGCTCGGCGAAGTTGCCGCCGCCGCGCGTGCGCTGAAAGCAATTACCGCATGCGACAAGCTCAATATCGCCGCGCTGGGAAACCAGGTACCGCAACTGCATGTCCACGTGATCGCGCGTCGGCGCACCGATCCCGCCTGGCCCAAACCGGTCTGGGGTGTCAAAGCTCCGCTTGCGTATGAGCAGGACAGGCACGCAGCATTGATTGAATCCCTGCGGCAGCGGCTGAAATCCGAAGGCATGGCGGGCATGGACCACTAGTTGTGGTTCTGCCAGAAAGCATTATGGCCGCCGCCCCCGCCCGTATCCTCGTTATCTCGCTGCGCCGGATCGGCGATTTGCTGCTCACGACACCTTTGATCCGCAGCCTGCACCATGCGTGGCCCGGTGCCGAGATCGACGTGCTGGTGTTCGACAATACGGCCGGGATCATTGCGGGCAATCCGGATATCAAACGCGTGATTGGCATATCGCAACGGCCGACCAGAGCCGAGAGCGTCAAACTCCTCATTCGTCTTTGGCGATCTTACGATATCGCGATTTCCACCCAGAGCGGCGATCGCCCGACGGCCTTCGCCTTCGCTGCCGGACGGCGGCGCATCGGCGTGACAAACAACGATGATCCCTGGCTCGCGCGAATGCTCAAGCGCGTGGCGTTGCACACCAGTCTCCCGGCCGCCGAAAAAATCCATCGTGTCGAGCAGATGTTGTCACTTGCCGATGCCCTCGGCATCGCGCGCGTACCCGAGCTTGTTTGCCCGGCGGCGGCGGAGGCCTCACCCATCGCCGATGGCGGCAACTTTGCGGTCATTCACGCGGCGCCGATGTTCGCCTACAAGGCGTGGACGCCGAATGGCTGGCGGGCAATTGCGGAAAGTCTGACGAAACGCGGGCTCGCTGTCGTTGCGATCGGGGGGCCGGGCGAAGCGGAGCGCCGTTATCTCGATGACGTGTGGCGCGGCGCGCTTGAATATCACCAGCTGGAATGGCCGCAGACAATGAATCTGCTGGCACGGGCCGCGAGTTTATATCGGCCCCGACACGTCGACGACACATCTCGCGGCGGCGGCGGGATGCCGGACCGTGGCCTTGTTCGGACCCATGGACCCGCGCGTCTGGGGGCCTTGGCCTGTCGGCGGACTGACGGCACCCTGGGCCGTGAGCGGCACGATTCAACACAAAGGCAATGTGTGGATAGTGCAGAATCCACTGCCTTGCATGCCGTGCACATTCGAAGGTTGCGAACGAAATACCGCAAGCCGCAGCGCGTGCCTCGATGAGCTCGCGCCGGAACAAGTCATGGCGGCGGTTGACCAGGCGCTCGGGTGACCGCGCATTGCGCGGCGCCTGCCGTCGTGCGAATTTGCCGGCACATGTCCTCTCGTCTCGGCCCCAAACCGCGTCTTGGCTATACCGACAGCCGCATCGAGCGCGCGGCGGAACTGCGTCCTGACAACGCGGCCATTGCCACGCTCATGCGCAATCCTCGTGCCGGAACTTATGTGATTGGCGGCGAGTGGATCGTCGCGAGAAAGAATTCGCCCGTCAATGAGCCGCTGTTCTCGTTGGCCGACGCGGAGGCATTCGGCCCGGCAACCGAAACAGTCTTTCTGGGGATGCTCGAGGGCACGCCGCGTTTCGGCTACAGCCTCACACCGGCCGCGATCGAGGCGCTTAAGTCGCAAAATGATATGCAGGTGGCGGACCTTCGCTCCATCGCTGTGCAGGGCCTGGTCGCGGCCGAACATCTGCCGCCGATCGCCGAAGCCAAGGCGGTCCTTCACTGGCATGCGCGCCACCGGTTCTGCCCCAATTGCGGCGCCGCAACGCGCCTGGTTCACGGCGGCTGGCGCCGCGACTGTCCGCAATGCAAGGCCGAGCATTTTCCGCGCACCGATCCGGTGGTGATCATGCTCGCGACCGATGGAGATCGTTGTCTTCTTGGCCGGAGCCCGCGATTTGCGCCGACAATGTGGTCTTGCCTTGCCGGCTATGTCGAACCCGGGGAATCGTTTGAAGATGCCGTACGCAGGGAAACGCGCGAGGAGGCCGGCATTACATGTGGCCGCGTCGTCTATTTTGCGTCACAACCCTGGCCATTCCCCACCTCGTTGATGATCGGCTGCCATGCCCAGGCCCTGACCCGCGAAATCGTCGTCGATCGTGAGGAACTGGAAGACGCCCGCTGGTTTAGCAAGGCGGAGGTCGAGACCATGCTGATGCGCAAACACCCGCAGGGGATGACGACCCCCCCGCCGGTAGCAATTGCGCACCACATCATCCGCGCCTGGCTGGAGGACGAGATCGGCTTTGAGTGACCTGCGTGACGCGAAAAATTCTCCCCGCATTCTGTGCGCCGGCGGCGCCGTGCAGGACATCGTCATGCGGGTCGACAAGTTTCCCGATGCCGGCACCAAGGTTCAGGCATCCGATTTCCTGATCACGTCCGGAGGTCAGGCCGGAAATGCCGCGAGTTGCCGTCGCCCGGCTCGGCGGCCAGGTTAACTTTGCAGGCCCGCTCGGCGCCGGGGACGATGAATTTGCCAGCCGCATCGTTGCAAGCCTCAAGCGCGAAAATATCGACTGCGCCGGCGCGGTGCGCGTGCCAGGTGCAATTTCTTCCGTTTCGTTGATCCTTGTTGATGCACGCGGGGAAAAAATGATCGCGACCCGCCGCGACCAGGGTTTGAGCGCAATCGCGCCGGAACATCCCGAGCAGATCGTGACGTCGGTCGATGCGGTGCTGCTCGACAACCGCTATCCGAATTTCGTCACCTCGATCTGCAATGCGGCGAAGGCCCGCGGCATTCCGCGCGTTCTCGATCTCGACAGAGCGGCCACGCTCGATGACCCGCTCTTGCTTGCCTGCAGCCACGTGATTGCGTCCGCGGAAGCCCTGCGCGGCACGACCGGGATTGATGATCTGCGCGCCGCGCTGGCAAAACTCGGTGAAAGCTTCGGCGGATTCCTGGCCTACACCGACGGTCCCGATGGCGTCTATTGGCTGGACCACGGCAAGGTCAGGCACATGGACGCATTCAAGGTGAAGGCGATCGATACGCTCGGCGCCGGCGACGTCTTCCACGGCGCATTTGCATTCCGCCTTGTCGAAACCGGCGACATCATCGACGCAATGCGATTTGCCGCCGCCGCCGCTGCGATCAAGTGCACACGCTTTGGCGGCCTGATGGGGGCCGCCACGCGCGACGAAGTCGACGATTTCCTGAAACAGAATCCCGGCTAAGGCCGCTATTTCTTCGAGGGACAAGGCGCCCCGCAGGGCGCGCAAGCGCCGGCAAAATCTTCGGGCGAAACCGCGCGGCCGCTCGACGGGCTCGACAGGTGATCGAGCAGAATGGCCCCGACACCGAGCAGTATCACAACGATGTAGATGGTACGCATGCCGGCTAGTCCCGTGACAGGCCAAACAGCGGTCGCAGCCGGATCCCGATCAGGCAACCGGGCATCGCCGCGAGAAACCAGATCCATCCATGCAGTGAACCTGACGCTACGCCGCCGACAAACGCACCGATATTGCAGCCAAAACCGAGGCGCGCGCCCCAGCCCATCAGCAATCCGCCAATGCCGGCCGCAAGAAGCGATTTCGCCGGCGGCCAGGGATTTGCGGCGAATGGTTTTGCCGCCGCTGCCGCCGCCATGGCCCCGAACAGCATGCCGAAATCCGTAAGGCTGGACGTATCCGACAGAACCGACTCGGCCAGCGCGTGCTTGGGCCCGGGCCATTGCCAGAATTCGGCGTGCGAAAGGTCAAAGCCGAGCGCAGTCGCCGCCTTGGCACCCCAGACTGTGTAACCGAAGGTTACGCTCCATGGATGGCCCCCAGCCGCGAAAACGACAATGCACAGGATGCCGATGCTGATGCCGCCGATGACATAGTTGCGGGACGGCATGAAGTTTGCGCCCCGTTTTCGCGCGACGGCGCCGATCAACAGCGCCGCGACTCCAATGCTGGCAAGCGTCACCGCGAGCCCGCCCCAGGCGCCGAGATAATCTGATGCCAGGACAGGATCGACGCCGCCGAACGCCAGAAACGCGGGCAGTGACAAGCTGCCGAAGACACTGCCGATGACGAAGAACAGCAACGCGACCAGCATGCGGCCGGAACCGCCGCCGACCGTGTACAATGTTCCGGAGCCGCAGCCGTTGGCGAGCTGCATCCCAATCCCGAAGACGAAGGCGCCGAAGATCAGCGAGAGCCCAAGCGGCGCGATCGCTCCTCCATAATTCGGCGTCAGTGCGGCCACCGGCACAACGACCAGAGCGCAAATTGCGATCACGATCAGGCCGCCGATCAATCCACCCGCCTCGCCGTGCGTCAGAAACCGCCGCCACGACGCGGTATAGCTGAATTCCGCCTTGAGGAATGCGACACCAAGGCCGAAGCCGCCGATGATGAGCACGGCCGATGCCGGCTGATGGTCGAGCAGCACCAGCGCCACGAGTATCGCCGTCGCGGCGAGCGCGAGACCGAGGAAAAGGCGGTCCATGCGAACGGCCGCGCCCCGATCGGACGCGGCCAAGCTTACCGTAGACATGAATTCTCCGGGCGCAGATCAGGATCCGAGGCCGAGGGCCTTCTTCAGATCGTCCCATTTCGTGCGCGAAGATTCAATCGGCCGGTTTGCATTGCTGGTCCACTCGACCATCGAACCCGCGTAAAGCCTGGCGTTCGTCCGGCCAAGCAACTCATGAAACACGAACCAGTCGGTCGATGCCCAGTGGCCGGTATTGCAATAATTCACGACCGGGCCGGCGGGAACCGCGTTGACGATGGCGGCGAGCTCGGCCTTCGGCTTAAGCCGGTTTGTCTTCGGGTCGTAGAACTCCGCGCTGTCGATATTCAACGCTCCAGGGATATGACCATAGGCCTGCGCAGCCGGCACTTTCTCCTTGCCGAGGAAGAACAATGCGGGCCGCGCATCCACAAGCGTTGCACCGCCCTTGCCTTCAATTGTCTCAACGTCATTGGCGAGAGCAAGAATGCTGTTGTCGACGGCTGCGGTAAAAATCTTTGGTGATGGTGCTTTCATCCCTTTCTCGACCGGCAGACCGGATTGCCGCCATGCGGCAATGCCGCCGTCGAGGATGGAGACATTCTTCACGCCGGCATATTTCAACGTCCAATAGGTTCGCGTCGCGGAGCCGAAGTCGAGGACATTCACGCCCGCGGGCACTACGACGACGTGACTGTCTTCATCGATGCCGAGATCGCCAATCAGCTTTTCAAGCTCGGGAACGGTTGGCACCATGAACGGAACATTGTTGCGGGTGACGCGCCATCCGGCCTTGTCATAGTCGCTGTGAATGCTCTTCGGGATATGCGCCGCTACGTAAGCCTCTGTACCACCGCCGTCGATCGCCGAGCGTATATCGAGGACAACCAGGTGCTGATCGGCCAGATGATCATTGAGCCATTGCGCGGTCACCAGAGGCTCCGCGTGCGCGCCAGCGGCCGATACGGCCACCGCGGCGCTCAACAGCATTGCCGCACCAAGGCGGCGAATGGCGTTCAAGGGACGAAACCTGTTTTGGGTTCTCATAGTCGTGTCACTTTTTTGGTTCTGGATTGGCCGCCAGCGACGGCGGAGAGATTCCTATTGAAATAGAATATATTTCTCTATAAAGACAGATGCGACTATGAAATAAGAATACTATTTCGTAAAGTGCGAAATAAATAGAATATTGATCTATATTCCCGAAGGATCAAAGAATGGATGCCATTGACCGCAAGATCCTCGCCGTCGTGCAGGAGGATGCGTCCTTGTCCGTCGCCGACATTGGCCATCGTGTTGGCCTGTCGTCGACGCCGTGCTGGAAGCGCCTTCAGCGATTGGAAGCCGACGGCGTCATCACGCGTCGGGTCGCAATCGTCGACCAGGAAAAAATCGGGCTTGGCATCACCGTTTTCGTTTCCGTTGAAACCGGCGACCACTCGCAGGAATGGCTCAAACGTTTCGCCGAGTTGGTCAGCGCCATGCCGGAAGTGATGGAATTTTACCGGATGGCCGGCGATGTCGATTACATGCTGCGCGTCGTCGTGAGCGACATGGCGGGTTACGATGCTTTCTATAAAAGGCTGATCGCCACCGTGCCGCTGAAGAACGTGACCTCACGGTTCGCGATGGAACGAATCAAATCGACGACAGCTCTTCCACTGATGGAGGCTCGTTAGCTAACCCATTCGCTTCACAGCAGTGATTTCGCTGCCCGCGGCCTTGATGCGCGCAACTGCTTCGGTTGCCGGCTCGACCGCCACCATCATGTGATGAGCGTTCGCGTGAATGAGCGTCTCCGGATCGCGGGCGATCGCAACATGGCCTTTCCAGCACACGAGATCGCCGCGCCGGAGACTCGCCAGGGACGAAATCTTGCCGAGCGTGAGCTCCTGCATATCGCTGTCACGCGGACAGACTATCCCTGCTGCCTGAAGAGATATCTGCACGAGGCCGGAGCAGTCGAGTCCAAGGGACGTCTTGCCTCCCCACAGGTAAGGCGTATTGAGAAATCGTTCTGCGACCGCCACAAAGTCCGGCTGCCGCGCCTTGATTGGCGCAAGATAGACTTCCGGCACGTACCACCCGGTGACGGTGACCGCAAAACGTTCATCTTGTCGCGTGACGACAATTCGCGCGCCCATCGGCAAGGCGGCGGCGGGCGCAAACTTGATGTCCGGCCCTGCAAATGCTAGCGCGCGGGGCACAGAAACTTTATGGGTCGGTGCGATGCCTCCCGGCGCAAGCGCATTCGCTGACAGCCAGCCAACATAGCCGTCTGTTTCCAGCTGGCCCCAGGCCCAGCCCTCATCCGTGGTCTCGTAGACCATCACGGATTCGCCGAGCAGCGCTTCCGTATCGAGTCTTGCGTCGTGCATGGGCGCGCGGCGCACCGCGACGACCGGTTCAATCACCTGATGGCGCGTACCGTCGACGAAACGTCTTGCCTCGACCTGGCCGCGGAGGTGGCTTGCCGCAACCTCGGGCCGAAACGGATTGATGCGCGGATCGAGTGCGACCATGGATCATGAATAGCGGCTGCAGAGCAGCGCATAGAGGGCGCGCGCCGTCTGACATTCAGCACCTTCCGGCCGTCCAGGCTTTGCGACCGGGGTCCACGCAAAGATATCGAAATGCACCCAGGACTTCGTATTCACGAAGCGACGCAGGAATAATGCCGCGGTGATGGCGCCGCCGTGGCCACCGGACGCGACATTGTTGAGATCGGCGACTTTCGACTCCAGCAGCGCGTCATAGGGCCGCCACAGCGGCATTCGCCAAACAGGGTCCGCCTCGGCGGCACCGGCGCGCATGAGTTCGCCGGCGAGCGTATCGTCATCGGTAAAAAACGGCGGTACATCAGGGCCGAGCGCCACGCGGGCGGCGCCCGTAAGCGTTGCAAAATCGGCAATCAGCGAAGGCTTGTCGTCGTCGGCAAGCGCAAGCGCATCGGCAAGGATCAGCCGGCCTTCCGCGTCGGTATTGCCGATCTCGACGGACAGGCCCTTGCGTGAGATGTAGACGTCGCGCGGCCGAAAACTGGAACCCGAAATGGCGTTTTCTACCGCCGGGATAATGACACGCAGCCGCAGCTTGAGACCGCGCGCCATGATCATGTGCGCGAGGCCGAGAGCCGTAGCCGCCCCGCCCATGTCCTTTTTCATATTGAGCATGGCGCTATCCGGCTTGATGTCGAGGCCGCCGGTATCAAAACACACGCCCTTTCCGACCAGCGTGATCTTGGGATCGCCGGCCTTGCCCCAAGTCAAGTCGATCAATCGCGGTGCGCGCACCGATCCCGCCCCAACCGCGGACACAAGCGGGAAACCACTGGCGAGTGCCTCGCCGCTTGTCACCTGCAGTTTGGCGCCATGTTGCTTTGCGAGCGCGCGGGCTGCCGCCTCCAGTTCGGCGGGGCCCATGTCATTGGAAGGCGTATTGGTGAGATCCCGGCAGAGCGCCACACCTTCGACGATGCGGGTGAGATCTTCGGCGTCGACGCCTTCGGGTACGACGAGGCGCACGTTGCGCGCTTCCGCCTTGCGGTAGCGGGCAAACTGGTAACCGCCAAGCGCAAAGGCCAGAGCGGCGAGCCGCGAGTCGTGCGGCGGATTGGCAAAACGGTAAGTGCCCGCGGGCAAGGCACCCGCCAATTGGCCGGGACGGAAGCGGTCGATTTCTGCGTCATCCGAGCCTTCAATCCCGAACAGCACGCCGGCGAGCTGTCCCTCAACGCCCGGCAGCAGCAGGGAGCGGCCGGGCTTCGGCTCGAACCCGGCGGCCGCGATGAATGTTCGCTCTGCTGCGCCAAGCTTCTCGCGAACAGTGCCGAAATTGTCGGCATTGACGAACCAGATTGGTATTGCCTGCCTTGCGCTGACACTCGCAAAGACGGGATGCATGGCTACTCCGCAGCGTCACGCATTGATGCGGTGCCGCTATAGCCGTCGCGACGCTGCGGCAGCTTCCAGCCGAGCATCTTTGAAGCGACCAATGTGCGCAGCACTTGCGCAGTTCCGCCGCCGATCGTGAACATGCGGACATCCCGCGCCATGCGCTCCAGCGGAAGCTCGCGAGAATAACCGCGCGCACCGAAAAATTGCAGCGCATCGTTCACGATCTTGATGGCGGTCTCGGACGCGAATATCTTTGCCTGAGCAGCCAGCATCGGGTCAGGAAAAGCGCTCTTGCCGGGACCGCGCGAGCGTGCGGCCTGATAAAGCATGAGCCGCGCGGCCGTTAGTTGCGTCTGCATATCGGCAAGCATCCATTGCAGGCCCTGGAATTCACCGATCGGGCGGCCGAACTGCTCGCGCGTCTTGGCCCACTCCAGGGCGTGATCGAGCGCACCGGCGGCAATGCCCATGGGTACGGTGCCGGCACCGACACGTTGGCTGTTGTACGCATTCATCAGATCGGCAAAGCCACGGCCAAAACCGGATGGCGACATCAACACCATGTTCGCTGGAATTTCCATATCTTCGAAAATGATTTCGCCTTCGGGCATCCCGCGCAGCCCCATGGTCTGTTCGCGTTTGCCGGCCCGCAATCCCCTGGTTTCGCCACGCACGGCAAGGAAACCTCCGATCCCGAGTTCTTCGCCTCGCTCGTCAAACACACGCGCGAAGATCAAATGCAGACGCGAGACGCCGGCGCCGGTGATCCAGTGCTTTTTTCCATTGATGACGTAGACATCGCCGCGTTTATCCGCGCGCGTGGCCATGTTCGTTGCGTCCGAACCGGCCTCCGGCTCAGTGATACAGATCGCCGGTTTGTCGCCTTGCAGCACCAGCTCGGCCGCGAGACTTCGTTGCAGCTCGCTGCCATAGGCCATGACCGTCGAAATCGCGCCCATGTTCGTCTCAACGACAATGCGCGACGTCACGGTGCATGCCTTCGCCATCTCCTCAATGACAAGCACCGCATCGAGAAAGGACCGGCCCTGCCCTCCGAGCGCTGTCGGGACGGTCATCCCGCAAAAGCCGGCCTGCGTGAGCGCCTTCACGATGTCCCAGGGATATTGCTCGTCTCGGTCAATGGCCGCCGCGCGTGGGCGCACAACATCGGCGGCAAACGCGCGCGCGTGTGCCTGGAGCTCAATTTCGTCCTGCGAAAGGCCCAGTTCCATTGCCGCAACTATAGACCGGACAGACGCGAAAGGCCGGTACCGGTTTTCCAAAAGCCGTGCGTGATGCAGCCACTCTACAAGTTAACCACTCGTTAGGGTTAACGTTTTATTGCTCGGTTATGCCATCGAGAACTCACTCCGCCCGCCTCTTCGCTTCGGCCGCCGTGGTGGCCGTCCTGGCTATTTCGGCCGGCGGTTGCTCCAATATCGCCTCCCGCGAAACGACCGGATCCGTGACTGCGGCCAGCAACACGCCGGCCACACAGGACGAATGGCGGCGCTCGCTCGAAACCTGGGGCGCCCGCTACCGCGCCAATCCCAATGACGCCGATGCCGCCATTGCTTATGCGCGGGCCCTGCGCGCCACCGATCAGCGCGCGCAGGCCGTCGCCGTGCTTGAGCAGGCGACGATCCGCAATCCTCACAGCATGCCATTGCTGGGCGAATACGGGCGCGCCCTGGCCGAAGCCGGACAGTACAAACAGGCACTCGATACGCTTGATCGCGCCCACACTCCCGACAATCCGGATTGGCGCATACTCAACGTCCAGGGCGCAGTCCTTGATCAGATGGGCCGCCACGCTGACGCCCAGCGCCACTACGCGGCCGCGCTGAAAATCGTGCCCGACGAAGCCTCAGTCCTTTCCAATCTCGGTCTCTCCTACCTGTTGACCAAGGATCTGAAAAGCGCCGAAGTGACACTAAGACGCGCCGTTGCTCAGCCGAACGCCGGGCCGAAAGTCCGGCAGAATCTTGCGCTGGTCGTCGGCCTGCGTGGCCGCTTTGAGGAAGCCGAAAAAATTGCCAGCGCCGATCTGCCGGAAAGCGAAGCCGCCGCGAACGTCAGCTACCTGCGGCAGATGCTGGCGCAAAAGGGCGACTGGAAAAAGATCGGTCGCGCCTACGCGCCCGTCGCCAACGCGGGCTCCTGATCGATCGCGGATTGTATTGAGCGCGAAGCCCGGCTTCGCGGCAGCGCTGCTATCTCAAAGACATTATTTTGATTGCCGCCGGTCCAAGAATGACGACGAACAGCACCGGCAGGAAGAAAAGAATCATCGGAACGGTGAGCTTCGGTGGCAGCCCTGCCGCTTTCTTCTCGGCCTCCGACATGCGCATGTCGCGGTTTTCCTGCGCCATGACCCGCAACATGGTGGCGAGCGGTGTGCCGTAGCGCTCGGCCTGCTGCAGGGCCATGCAGACTGATTTAACGCCGTCGAGATCCGTGCGCTTCGCCAGATTTTCGTAAGCCTGGCGACGGTCAGGCAGATACGAGAGTTCGGCGGTCGTCAGGGTGAGCTCCTCGGCCAACGCGACCGACTGGCTTCCCACCTCGTCGCTGACCTTCTTGAACGCCGCTTCAATCGACATGCCTGATTCGACGCAGATCAGCAGCAAATCGAGGGTGTCAGGAAACGCCCGCTTGATCGACAGCTGGCGGCGCTGGATTTTGCTCTTGAGGAGTATCAATGGCAGCTGCATCCCGGCATAGGCGGCAGCGATGCAGATACCGACCTTGACCATCGTCGGTTGCTGGAACTTGACGATGACAAACATATAGAGCACCGCGAACAGGAGACACGCCACCGGCGAGATCATCCGGATGAACAGATAGGTGACGTAGGGCGCCTGACCGCGGTAGCCGGCCTGGATAAGTTTGAGCCTTGCTTCCTCCTGGCCAACCCATTTGGTCAGATTGAAGCGATCGACAATCATCTGCACATATTGTTTCGGCGATTGTCGCAGCTTGACCTTCTGGCCTTCCTGGGCCATGCGCTCGCGTTCGCGCTGACGAATTTTTTCGCGTTCGAGGGCCACCGCCCGCATGCGCTTGCCGAGCGGATCAGCAAACACAACCGGCATTGCAAGCGTCAGCACCGTTGCCGCCGCGGCGATGGCAGCGAATACCATCGTCAATGTTTTGACATTGATCGCATCGATCAGGGACTCGATCATCGAACCTGCCTAGAAGTCAAAGTTGATCATTTTTTTCATCACCAGCACGCCAAGCATCATCCAGATTGCGGAACCGCCGAGCATGATGTGACCGACTGAGTTTGTGAAAAGCAGTGAGATGTATTGCGGGCTCGTGAGGTAAACGAGCGTCAGCACCGCGATCGGAAGAGCGCCAATGATCCCGGCTGACGCCTTTGCTTCCTGCGACATAGCCTGAATTTTCGCCTTCATCTTCTTGCGATCGCGCAGCACTTTCGACAGGTTGCCGAGAGCTTCCGAAAGATTGCCGCCCGCCTTCTGCTGGATCGCGACGACAATGCCGAAGAAATTCGCTTCCGGCAGTGGCGTACGCTCGTAAAGCTTTGCGCAGGCTTCGCCCAGCGGCATCCCGATTGCCTGTGTCTCCATGATCAGGCGGAATTCCGACTTGATCGGTTCTGCCGCTTCGAGAGTGATCATCTTGATGCAGTCGTGCAGCGGCAAACCTGCCTTCACGCCGCGGACAATGATGTCAACCGCATCCGGAAATCCGTCCAGAAACTTCGTCTCACGGCGTTTTTTCAGGAACGCCAGAAGCCATCTCGGAACGCCAAACGCGCCCGCAAAACCGAGGATTGCGGCCGCCAGAAGGCCCGCGCCAGCGAATAGACTTGCAAGAAACGCGGCAACTCCGATACCCGCCGAAATGAGCGCGAACTGACGCTTCGACCACGACAGACCTGCCCGCGCAATCCGGACAGAAAGCGGTATCGTCTTGCTCTTCTTGTGACGCTCCTCGAAGTCCTTGAGCGAGGACTCGACCAGATCGCGGCGGGACTTCTGAGGCCCGCGTGCCGCGCGCGACGTCGTTGTAACCCGCGCCACGCTTTGTACGCGCTGTTCGATCTTTCGCTCGCCGGAGAGCAGAGGATAAAGAAATACGTAGACCACCCCGCCGATGGCGACCGCAACCAGAAAGAAGACGGCGATGGTCTGCACTGTTTGCCTCGCTTAGGCGCGAACGGATTCGTTTGCGACTTCGGCCGCATCGAGCGCCGCCGCCAGGCGTTTTTCCTCGCCATAGTAGCGTGCCCGGTCCCAGAAGCGCGGATGCCCGATGCCGGTCGAACGATGCCGGCCGATGATATTGCCTTTTGCATCCTCTCCGATCAGATCGTAGACGAAGAGGTCCTGCGTGACGATGACATCTCCTTCCATCCCCATGACTTCGGAGACGTGCGTAATTTTGCGCGAACCGTCGCGCAAACGCGCGGACTGAATGACGACATCGACCGATGCGCATATCATTTCACGAATGGTACGGGACGGCAGGGCGAAACCACCCATCGTTATCATTAATTCGAGGCGCGACAGCGCTTCACGCGGGTTGTTGGCGTGCAACGTGCCCATTGAGCCGTCATGGCCCGTATTCATGGCCTGCAGCAGATCGAATGCTTCAGGTCCGCGCACTTCGCCGACGATGATGCGTTCCGGCCGCATACGCAGGCAGTTGCGCACCAGATCGCGCATCGTAACCTGTCCCTCGCCTTCGAGGTTGGGAGGACGCGTTTCCAGGCGCACGACATGCGGCTGCTGCAGCTGAAGTTCGGCGGCGTCTTCGCAGGTGATAATTCGCTCGTCGTTATCGATGAATTGCGTAAGGCAGTTGAGGAGCGTGGTTTTTCCTGAACCGGTTCCGCCGGAAATCAGCGTGTTGACGCGGCTGCGGCCGAGAATACGGAGTATTTCGGCGCCCTGCTGCGTGATGGTGCCATACTTTACGAGCTGATCGAGCGTCAGCTTGTCCTTTTTGAACTTGCGGATGGTGAGAGCCGGACCATCAATTGCAAGCGGCGGCACGATGGCGTTGACACGAGAGCCGTCTGGCAAGCGCGCGTCGCAGATCGGAGAGGCTTCGTCGACCCGGCGGCCGATCTGGCTGACGATGCGCTGACAGATATTCAGCAATTGCTGATTGTCGCGGAAACGGATGCCGGTCTTCTGAATCTTGCCCTGGACTTCGATATATACCGTGCCAGAGCCGTTGACCATGATGTCCGCGATGTCGTCGCGCGAAAGCAAAGGCTCGAGCGGACCAAAGCCGAGGACGTCGTTGCAGATATCGTCGAGCAGGTCCTCCTGCTCCGAGATCGACATTACGATGTTCTTGATCGCAATGATTTCGTTGACGATGTCGCGGATTTCCTCGCGCGCCGAATCGACATCGAGGCGCGCAAGCTGCGCGAGGTCGATTGCTTCGATCAACGCGCCGAAGATTGTGCTCTTGGTTTCGTAATAGTCTTCGGACCGCCGGCTATCGACCGATGTCGGAACGGCAGCGGCGGGCGCGGAGGGGCGGGGTGCGGCGGGAGCCGCCACGAGAGGTGCGCCGAGGCCGTCGGAGGGAAATGGGGTGCGTCCGGTTTCCACCGGCGCGCTTGGACTGGAATTCGGCGGTTCGTTTGGCGGCTGTAACGACGGCGCCGCGGCCGCAGGCAGTTGCGGCACAGGCACCGGAGCCAGCGCTTCTGAAGTTGCACTACGCTTCCCGAACAAGTCGACACACTCCCAACGATTGTTAACCCGCTCGCTTCATCAGCTTTGAAAGCAAAGGTGACAGCAACCCGCCGCGACCGCGCTTGATTTCAGTTCGCCCCGTGAGCGTCTGCGCCATTTGGCGGAACATTTCGGACGTCTTATGGCTGGCGGAAACCTCGGCAATCATCTGGCCATTGTTGGCGGCCGGGCCGAAAAGCTGCGGCTCGAACGGAATGACGCAGAGGGGATCGGCTTCGATCGCCTTGGCAAAGTCAGCTGGCGTAATCTCCGGACGCTTCGGTACGCCGACCTGGTTGAGGCAATAGCGCGGGTGATGATCGTTCGGCCGCGACGCGCGCAACAAGTCGATCAGGTTTTTGGTATTTCGCAGGTTGGCGAGATCGGGCCCGGCGACCACAAGTATATCGTCGGCGCTGATGAGCAACCGCCTGGTCCAGCCAGCCCATTGATGCGGAATATCGAGAACGACGCAGGGGATCGAGCCACGCAGCGAATCCAAGATTGAATCGAAGGCATCTGCGCCGAAGTCGTAGACGCGATCGAGCGTTGCCGGCGCTGCCAGCAAGCTCAGATGATCCGTGCATTTCGACAATAGCCGATCGACAAAGGCGGTATCGACTCGATCAGGCGAGAAGACGGCGTCCGCGATTCCTTGCGGAGGATCCTGGTTGTAGTCGAGCCCGGCAGTGCCGAAGGCAAGATCGAGGTCTGCAACGACCGAATCGAGGCCTATGTCGCGGCCGATCGCCCATGCGATGTTATGCGCCACCGTTGAAGCACCGACACCACCTTTGGCTCCGACGATTGCGACAATTCGCCCAACGGGTTTTGCGTCCGGCGCGGAAAACAGGCTGCAGATCGCTCGCACGACGTCGATCGTGCCGATCGGAGCGATCAGGTATTCGCTCACGCCGCGCCGAGTCAGATCACGATAGAACGTCACGTCATTGACGCGGCCCATCACGATTACCCTGGTGCCCGCATCGCAGACTTCGGCAAGACGATCCAGCCCGCTAAGGATGTCGTTGGCGCGGGCGTCAGTTTCGATCAGGATGACATTTGGCGTGGGCGAGTTGTTATAGGCTTCGGTGGCCGCCGTGATGCCACCCATCTGAATTTTGACGTGGGCCTTTGCAAGGCGTCGATCTTCGCTTGCCGCCTGGACCGCAGCCGCAGTTTCAACCGTCTCGCAAAAAGCCTGCACCGAGACCCGCGGGGCGGGCGCAATGTGCGCGCCGCCTCCACCGGCAGGCGCCGGCGCCGCCGTATTTTCGGGGACTGCAACTTGCTGAGCGTCTTTTATCATTTTCCCACATCGCTGATTTTGCCGAGGTCGTAACCGACATATGTGCCGGACGGATTTTCACCCTTGCGATAGTGATCGATCGCTATCGATCGTCGCGGTGCATAAGGTGGGTCTTCACCGCGCGGCTGCACCAGGTCGGTCGGATTTTCGACCATGGCCGCGAGATTGCGCTGCGTCGCGCAGCCGAGATTCCAGTACGGCTGATTTTCGATGTATCCGGAGTGAAGCGATGGCCCGAGACCCCCTGGCCACTGCCCGCACGGCCCCGCCTCTGCCATCAGCCGCGAATAGTTGAGCTTTATGCCCGCGAGCGACGTATGTGATGGATGATAGTGCCGGACATAGATCGCATTGGGCGGCACGCCGACGGCAGCAAAGAGCGACCGGATTTCGCGGGTTGCATCGCCTGCCGCGCGGTCGGTGGGGCCGCCCTTGGGCACATCAATGATGATGCCGCTCCCGGCTTCGGCCCGCCATCTATTCGCAAACGATGTAACGTCGGCCCGCTGGCGCGCCGTGAGCCCGCCGCGGCTGCGTCCCGACGAGGACTTCGACGGTTTCCACGCCTTCCTTGAGAACGATCGGGTGGCGCTGGCGATAGTCGGTCGGATACTCGTTTTGCGCGACTTCCGACGATTGAAAGCAGCCGGCCAAAGTCGACGCGAGGCCGCCCGCCATCAACAGACGAAGCGCCGTATTTTTGCCGCGCGCAACCATCGCCCTGTGAATTACCTTCATCAACTGTCTCCCCCACTCAATCGAGGATGAATCCATACTTGCCGTGATAGTTGGCCGCCGGCGGTGCATCGGGCTTGCCGGCAGCGCCGTAGATGCGATTCAGCTGGCCGAGAAGAACCGCCTGCGGATCATTCGGATCGGCATAGCCGTCGTCCGGCCGCGACAACTGCTTTTGCGCTACGGCGCGCACGACGTAGGGAGTCACCAGCACCATCAACTCAGACTGGTGATTGACGTAGTCGCGACTCTTGAACAGTGCGCCGAGCACCGGGACCTGCATGAGCGCGGGAACGCCATTGATCGATTGCTTCGTCTGCTCCTGGATCATTCCTGCCAGCGCCAGCGAGCCGCCGGATGGAATTTCAACAGTCGTCTCGGCACGGCGGGTCTGAATTGAGGGCACCGTCAGGGATGTAGTGGAACCGGTAACCTGCAGAGTCATCGCGTTTTCGGTCGACAGATCCGACACCTCGGTCATCACCTTCAGGCTGATGCGGCCTTCCGAGAGCACGACAGGCGTAAACACGAGGCTGACGCCGAACTTCTTGAACGCGATCTGAGGTTGGCACAGCGGCGGCGATCGCGTGGTGTCGCACGACAGCCCGTTTGGTATGGGAAATTCACCGCCGGCGATGAATGTCGCCGTTTCCCCGGAGATCGCCGTCAGGTTTGGTTCGGCCAGTGTCCTGATGACGCCGGCGCGCTCCATGGCACGCAGCGTCGCGGTGACACTGGGAAACGTGCCCGTGAGCGCGGTATTGCTCAGCGCCTGCCCGGTCGTGGAAAAGGGATTGCTCGTGTTGAAATTCACCACGGCGGTCCCGTAATTCAGGGTTCCGGAGAGGTCGATACCGAGCTGTTTAATGACGTCGCGCCGGACTTCGGCGACGGTCACTTTCAGCATGACCTGATCGCGCCCGCGGACGGCGATGCCGTTGACCACCTTTTCCTTGTCGCCAACAAGCCGTGTCGCAATGTCGTAGGCATGCTGCGATTCTGCGGCGCTGGAAGCGCTTCCGGAAAGCATGACGCCGTCGCCGACACCTTCAACATGGATCTCGGAATCCGGCATTGTCTGCTTGAGCGCGGCACGAACGCCATTGAGATCGCGTTTAACCGCGATATCGAAGCCCGCGATCTGTTTGCCGTCGGCGTCAAAAAAGAAGATGTTGGTTTGACCGACGGCAACGCCGATCATGTAAGCGCGTCGTGAAGAGCGGACGACGGCGTTGGCAATCTTGGGGTCGGCAACCAGAACATCTTTGACATCGCTGGGCAGGTCGATCGCAACCGACTTTCCAATTCCGAGAGGAACGAACCGCGACGTCGCTTCGCTCGCCGCGATCTGAATCACGGGCGCGCGCGGCGCGTCGGCCGCGTGTGCGGGGACAATCGGCACGAGTGCCGAAAAAACGATCAATGCCCCAAACGAGGCAGCGTGGGTCAGTGTTCTGGTCGCCATGTCCCCGTAATCCCCCAATCGTTCATCTTGGTGCCGTCGTAGTGCTCACGCCAAAGCGCACGACATTGACGTTCTGACGCGCATTTGAGTTGTCCTGGTTCACATCGTCACCCGAGGTGTCGGCGATGCTTCGCAGCGCGAGCGACAGCGTGCCGTTCTGCTGCGACAAGGCGAGAGTTTCGGCCTGGCTTGGCGAAAGCTCGAGCGTTGCAGTCTTGCCGACCACGACCTTCTGGCCGTTCTTCTCTTCAACGTTCTGGTCAATCGCCAGCACCTGGATATTGCGCAGGATGGTTTCACTGCTGTGCGATCCACCGGCCGGACCATTGTCGCGGCCGCGCGGAGTCATGATGACGTCGACGCGGTCGTTCGGAAGAATGAATCCCCCCGCTCCTGTTTCCGGCGAAATCTGGGTGGAAACAGCGCGCATGCCAGTGGGCAGGATTGCGGCCATGAAGCCGCGAGCCCTTGGCGTTCACAAGCTTTGCCTCACGAATCGGCTCGCCGGCGATGAACGGTGTACGCACGATCATGCCCGCGAGATTCTCAAGCGCCTTTGGCCTGTCCTTCTTGCGGATGAAATTTCCAGCCGCGGTCGTTGCCGGCCATTCCTGCCAGCTAACATCGGCCTGTGTGAGGGTCTGACCTCTGGCGATGTCCGACTTGGCGACAAGGATGTCGACGGTGTCGAACTTGGGCGCCTCCGCCTTTATGGCAGGAGCCTTATCAGACCGGCCAGCAAGCAGGGCGGCAACGCCACCAGCTGCCAAGGCAACAGTCAAGACTATGACACGTGCAGCTTTCATACGCTCACTCTCACCGTGACCTGGCGACCCGATTAGTCGCGGAAAACCACATGGCCGCCGAGGCGGCCGCTTGCACCGGATTTCACCAGCTAAAGGTCAAGGTATGGTTAAGGAGCCGTATCTAAATCGAGTTAATATTGTATTGCCGCGCTAACTACGGCCGCTCAGAGCCCGTAGGCCGGCATCCAACCCGTTTGGGGATAGACGGCGAGTGCGGCCGCCGCGAGGGCGATGCCGTAGGGAACGCCGCCGCCATTTTCATGCAGCCGGGTAATCCAGGTACGCCGCGCAAGGGCGGCCGGCAGCGGCATCTTGCGGAATTGGAGAATCAGCAAGGTCAACGCGCCGCCAAACAACGACGCATAAAACAGATAGTCGAGCAGGTGATCGAAGCCGAACCACAAGGCGGTCGCTGCCGCAAGCTTGGCGTCGCCGCCGCCGATCCAGCCCTGCGAGAACAACACGAATGCAACCGTCAGCACGACAGCCGCAGCCGCGAGATGCATGCCGACGGCAGGAAGACTCATGCCCACGATCAGTGTCAGGAGAAAGAAACCCGCCGCCAGCGCAAGCGACAGCCGATTCGAGATGGTCATGGTCAACAGGTCACTCGAGGCCGCGAAGGCCATCAGAGCCGGAAAAAGCAACAGCCTGATTGCGTCGGTTACCAGCATTGCGCATTCCTGTGCACGAGCGGCGCGAGGATCACGTTAGAGGGCGCAAGCTTGCGGATCGGTTACCGTCATCGGCTTTCACTACCGCAATTGAGCGGAAATGACCGTGAACTTGGCGTTCAGGCTGGTGCCGAGCCCGTTCACCACCGCGGCAATCGCGACGGAAATACCCGCGACAACAAGACCATACTCGACGGCAGTCGCCGCGGAGTCGTCCTTCAGGAAACGCTCAAACAAGGCCGTCATCATTCAGGCTCCTCAAGTCCGCTTCTTGCGGCCGTGAAGTAATCCCATCCGCCCGGGTTAGCTATTCGGGCCTAGTGGGTCTTTCCTGAGAACTAGCTCTCAGGTCTTGCGCGCGGGTTAATTGCATTGAAAAAACGGGGGTTTTTCAACGCCCTGCCGGTTAATTTTCGGCGCTTAACCAAGCCACGGATTCGGTTAAGGGATGGCAAAAGTAACAAAATCCTGAAAATTTTTATGAAACAAAGACGAATACCTAGCTCCATATCCGTACCGGTTGCGGAACGCATTGCGCAGTCCTGCGAGACTCAATCGCCCAACTCCTTCATTCACTGCATCTTAACCGCGCGCTCCGATACCGGATCAGCCGCAACGGCGCGGCGTTCAGGTTCGCGATCATGCTCGGTGAGATTCTTTCCGTCGCCCAGGTTGCAGGCTCCACGCTTCTAAAGCTGATCCCGATATCGATTGCCCTCGGCGTCATATTTGCGGTGCTGACTCACCTGTCGGCGTGCAACCCGGGCCGCCCCTGGTGGCGGAAGCGCGAGATCGTGACCGACATCTGCTACTGGTTCCTGATCCCCATCGTGGCGCGCTTCCTGCGCATCGGAATGCTGGTGCTGGGTGCTGCGTATATCTACGGCATTCATGGTGCCGATGACCTGATCAAGTTCTACGACAATGGTTTTGGTCCGCTTGCGGCAATGCCGTTGTGGCTCCAGGCTGTGACGTTTGTCGTCATCGCCGATTTCCTCACCTATTGGATTTACCGCGGTTTCCATGATCCGAAGCTTTGGAAATACCATGCGGTTCATCATTCCTCGGAAGAGCTCGAGTGGATTTCTGCGGCCCGGTTTCACCCGGTCAACATTTTCCTTGGCAGTGTTCTGGTCGATGTTGCCTTGTTGCTTGCAGGAATCTCACCAAACGTGATGTTGTGGGTCGCACCCTTCAACACGGCAACCTCGGCATTTGTGCACGCCAACCTGAATTGGACGCTTGGACCATTCAGATACGTCATTGCAAGCCCCGTCTTTCATCGCTGGCACCACACAGCGGCCGATCGCGGCGGCTCGAAGAATTTTGCCGGCACCCTCCCAGTCTGGGACCTGCTTTTCGGTACTTTCTACATGCCTGCGAAAACTATGCCGAATACCTACGGGATCGACGACGCGAGCTTCCCGGAAAGCTTTGGCGCTCAGCTGCTGTATCCGTTTGAAAGCTGATCTGACGGGATTTGCGGTATCAGCTGCCGGCTCTTTGCACTTCATTCACCAATTTGCAGTCAAACTGCCTTTGTAGAGATCCGCCGGGGGCTTCGAGGGTTTTTCGGGGATTTCGCTGTAGGGCGCAGCTGGAGAGCACAATGTCGACTTTGTCGAAGGGCTACGGGCGACGGATCGACCTGTGCGCATTGGCAATTCTGGTTCTCGGCATTGCCTTTGCAGCGCCCGCGCGAGCCGATACCGATACCGTCACCATCAACGTCGATCAGGCCCAGATCATGACCTTGCCTGATCGAGTGGCCACGATCGTCCTTGGAAATCCCTTGATTGCCGATGCGACGCTCCAAAGCGGTGGAATTCTAGTGGTGACCGGCAAGGGATACGGCGCGACCAATCTTCTGGCCCTCGACCGGGGCGGCCGTGTCCTCATGGAGAAGACGATTCAGGTGACGGGCCCGGGCACGAAAGACCTCGTGGTCGTCTACAGGGGAGTCGAGCGCGAATCGTACAGTTGCGCGCCGACGTGCCAGCGCCGAATCACCCTCGGAGACTCGCCGGCCTATTTCAACGCCACGCTCACCCAGAGTGGCACGCGCAACGGACAGGCCCAGACCGCCGTACCAGGGCGCTGATCTCTACCCGGCCCGGCACGGTTAGGAAACTGTTAACGCGACTGCCTCGCATCTTTAGTAACTTGGCAAGAAATCGACAAGCCGCCTTTGCTAAGAAAGCCGGTGTTTCGGCACCGTTCAGCAAACGAGACGCTTGTCATGTCCGGACTTAAACGAAGCAAGATCGCAGCCTGTATCCAACGGCTATTACCGGTTCGACTGGCGCGCCGCTTCGTGCGACAGCAGGATGGCGTCGCAGCGGTTGAGTTCGCCTTTGTTGCGGTTCCATTTCTTGCGCTGACATTCGCGATCCTTGAGACCGCGCTGGTCTTCTTTGCCGGACAGACCCTGGAGACCGCCGTCACCGACGCAGGGCGGCTGATCATGACCGGCCAGGCACAAACGAATGGCTGGACTAAAGACGATTTCAAGACGCAGGTTTGCAATCGCATTTTCGGCTTGTTCGATTGCGTCAATGGCGTCTATGTCGATGTGCAGACATATACTAGCTTCGCCGCCGTCAACCAGACGCCGCCCGTCAACAACGGCGTATTCGACCAGTCGAAAATGAATTTCAGCCCCGGCAACCCTGGCGATATCGAGGTTGTCACGCTATACTATCAGTGGCCGATCTATTTCTCGCCGTTCGGCATCGATCTCGCCAATCTGAGCAATAACAAACGCCTGCTTATTGCAACGGCAGTATTCTGTAACGAGCCGTTCTCAACCGCAACTCCCGCGAACTCTTGTCATTAGGCGGTATGCCATGAAAACGATGACACTGTGTATGCCCCGGCTTCTGTCCCGCTTCGCGCGCGACAAACGCGGCGTCTCCGCGGTCGAATTTGCATTTCTGGCACCACTGATGATCGCGATGTATCTGGGTGTCGTCGAAATTTCAGATGGCGTCGCCGCGGACCGTAAGGTCACCCTGACGGCGGGCGCGCTTGCCAACCTGGTTGGTCAGTCCCAAACGCTTGTGACTGCTGACATGACCAATATATTCAATGCCTCGACCGCGATCATAAAGCCCTATTCGGTCGGCAATCTCACGGCGACCGTGTCGTGCCTCAAGATCGACGCATTCGGGCAAAGTCACCGTCGCCTGGAGTGCCACAAGCGGCGGCACGGCCCGTACGGCCGGTTCTGGCGCAACGATCCCGGCCGCACTGGCAATTCCCAGTACTTCGCTGGTCTGGAGCGAAGTGACCTACGCCTACACGCCGATCATCGGTTACACGATTACGGGCACGCTCAACCTCACGGATCAGATGTTCATGAGCCCGCGCCAGACGCCGCCGGTCTATAATAGCGTCTCCTGCACCTGATCGTCGTCCCCGCATAGCGTAATGACGTATTAACCTGCTACTGCGACACCGCCCCTTCGGGGGCGGTTTCCAATTTGAATGCCGCGGCAAACAGCGCGCGCGTGTAGTCGCTTTTCGGCGATTTGAATAATTCCGCCGCAGCACCTTCTTCCACCACCTTGCCGTTGCGCAGAACCAGGAGCCGGCTCGCCAAGCGCCGCCACAACACGCAAGTCATGCGAGATGAACATGTAGGTCAGGTCGCGCCGCTTCTGCAGGTCGCGCAACAGATCGACCATTTGCGATTGAATGAGCATGTCGAGCGCGCTTGTCGGCTCATCCAGCACGATGAAGGTCGGTTCCAGGACCAGAGCGCGCGCAAGCGCGATCCGCTGCCTTTGCCCGCCTGAAAATTCATGAGGGTAACGGTGGCGGGTTTCAGGATCCAAACCGACATCATTCAGCGCAGCGACAACACGCCGCTCTCGCTCGGCCGCAGGCAGCTTCGGATGATGAACCCACAGACCTTCCTCAATTACGTTCGAGACCGACATCCGCGGAGACAACGAACCATACGGATCCTGGAATACTATCTGCATGGCGTGGCGGTACGGCAGCATTTCCTTGAATTTGAGACCCTCGATGGCATGACCCATGAACACCAATGGGCCCGCTGAAGAAATCAAGCGCAGTATGGCGAGGCCCAGCGTGGTCTTTCCGGATCCGGACTTGCCCACGACACCGAGCGTTTCGCCCTTACGCAATGCAATGCTTACGCCATCCACTGCCTTGATGTGTCCGACGACCTTCCGCAGCACGCCGCGTTTTACCGGAAACCAAACCTTCAGATCCTTTGTTTCAACAACCACCGGCGCGTCTGGCCGCGGCGGAGCAGGATCGGGCTTTGGCTCGGCAGCAAGCAGCGCCCGCGTGTAAGGATGTTGTGGTGACGTGAACACGCGTTCCACTTCGCCGTGCTCAACGATCTTCCCTGTCTGCATGACGCAGACCGTGTCGGCTATTTTGCGCACGATGCCGAGATCATGAGTAATGAAGAGCATCGACATGCCAAGCCGCGTTTGCGTGTCCTTCAGCAATTTCAGAATTTGTGCCTGGACGGTGACGTCAAGCGCCGTCGTTGGTTCGTCGGCAATCAAAAGATCCGGCTCGTTGGCCAGCGCCATCGCGATCATCACGCGCTGCCGCTGACCGCCTGAAAGTTGGTGTGGGTAACTGCCGAGCCGCGCAGGCGGGTCGGGGATGCCGACCTGAGTAAGCAATTCGACGACGCGCGCACGCGCGGGTAAGCCGCTAAGCCCTTGGTGCAACGACAAGATTTCTGCGATTTGCTTTTCGATCGTGTGCAGTGGATTGAGCGAGGTCATCGGCTCCTGAAAGATGATGGTGATGTCATTGCCGCGCACGTGGCGGATGTCACGTTCCCGCATGGCAAGGAGTTCGCGACCCTTGAACACGATCGAGCCCGAGGGGTGGTGCGCGGCCGGATAGGGCAGCAATTTCATCACCGATAGTGCAGTGACCGATTTTCCGGAGCCGCTCTCACCGACCAGCGCGACGGTTTCGCCTTTGCGAATATCGACCGACACGCGATCGACTACCCGCACCTCACGCGCACCATGCCCGAATGCCACGGACAGATCACGGATCGACAGAAGGGGTTCGGGCGCGCTCATCGGAACGTCTTTCTTGGATCAAAGGCATCGCGCACCGCTTCGCCGACGAAGATCAACAGCGAAAGCATCACTGCGATACTGAAAAAACCGGTAAGGCCGAGCCAGGGCGCCTGCACATTGGCCTTGCCCTGCGACAGCAATTCGCCGAGCGAAGGCGAACCGGGCGGCAGGCCGAAACCCAGGAAGTCGAGCGCGGTCAGCGTCATCACCGACGACGACAGAATGAACGGCAGGAAGGTCATTGTCGCCACCATGGCGTTCGGCAGCAAATGACGAAAAATGATGACGGCATTCGAGACGCCGAGCGCACGCGCCGCCTGAATGTATTCAAAATTTCGCCCCCGGAGAAATTCGGCGCGCACCAGACCGACCAATGATACCCACGAAAACAGCAGAAGGATTCCGAGCAGCACGAAGAAGCCCGGCACCAGAACAGATGAAATGATCAATAGCAGATAAAGCGAGGGGATGGAGTTCCAGATTTCAATGAATCTCTGGAACAGCAAATCGGTCCAGCCGCCGAAATAGCCCTGCACGGCGCCGGCGGCAACGCCGATGACCGAAGAAACAATGGTGAGCGCCAACCCGAACAACACAGATATCCGAAAGCCGTAGATCAAACGCGCGACAACATCACGACCGCCATCGTCGGTCCCGAGCCAATTCGTTTCGACGTCGTCGCACTTGGCAAAGCCATGGCTGGCGGCGAATTCGCAGTCTTTCTGGCTGAGCAGCCATGTGGGTTTCGATGGAAAGGGCGAGGGCGGCTTGCTCACCTGCGTATTGTACGAAAAGCGGTTCGGCGGCCAGAGGACCGTCCCGCCCTCCTTTTGAATCAATCCCATCAGGTAGTCGTCGCGGTAGTCGGCGGCGGTACCGAAAAGATTGGGATCCTTATTTTTTGCGAATGCAGTGTCGGGATAGGTAATGATCGCGGGAAAAAATGACCGGCCGTTCACGTGAATGAAAATCGGTCTGTCATTGGAGATGAATTCGGCGAACAGCGAAATCAGGAACATTGCCAGGAATATCCATAGCGACCAGTAACCCCGCCTGTTCGCCTTGAAATTCTCCCAGCGCCTCCTGTTGATCGGCGAAAGGCCGATCACCCCTCCCGTCGGCGGCACGGCCAGCCCCATGGGCGAAACGGCAGACGTTTCCGGGGTTTTAATGCCGGTGCGCGCGTCCACCTAGACCTCCCGTGTCTCGAAATCGATGCGGGGATCGATCCACGTATAGGTCAGGTCTGAAATAAGATTTACGACTACGCCGATAAGTGAAAAAATATAGAGCGTGGCAAATACCACCGGATAATCGCGATTGAGAACGCTTTCAAACCCAAGGAGGCCGAGGCCGTCGAGCGAAAAGATCGTTTCGATGAGCAGCGAACCGGTGAAAAACGCATGCACGAATGCGGACGGAAAGCCCGCGATGACGATGAGCATGGCGTTGCGGAAGACGTGGCCATAGAGCACCTGGTTTGTGGTGCAGCCCTTGGCCCGCGCGGTCAGGACATACTGCTTGCGAATTTCCTCGAGGAACGAATTTTTCGTGAGTAGCGTCATCGTGGCAAATGCCGACAACGCCATCGAGATGATCGGCAATGTCAGGTGCCAGAAATAGTCGAGAATCTTCTGCCACCATGGAAACTCCGCCCAGTGCTCCGACACGAGGCCGCGCAACGGGAACCAGTCGAAGAACGAGCCGCCGGCAAACAGGACGATCAACAGAATTGCGAAGAGGAAAGCCCGGAATTGCATAGCCGATGATGATTACCGATGACGTCCAGACGTCGAAACGGGAGCCATCTTCCATCGCCTTGCGAATGCCGAGCGGAATCGAGATCAGGTAGGTCAACAATGTCATCCAGATGCCGAGCGACATCGAGACAGGCAGTTTTTCCTTGATGAGCTGCAGCACGCTGACGTCACGAAAATAGCTTTTCCCGAAATCGAACCGAACGTAATTCCACAGCATCAAAGCGAAACGTTCCGGAGCCGGCTTGTCGAAGCCGAATTGCTTCTCGAGTTTTTTTATGAATTCGGGGTCGAGCCCTTGGGCGCCGCGGTATTTGGATGTCGCCGCGTCGACCTGAGACGCGCCTTGCGCGAGGCCGCGGTTTCCGAAGTCTCCGCCTGCGGACCCTGAAATCCGCGACGTTGCGCCGGTGTCCGATCCGGTCAGCTTGGCGATCACCTGTTCGACCGGGCCGCCGGGCGCAAACTGCACCACCACGAACGCCACCAGCATGATGCCGAACATGGTCGGCACCATGAAAAACAGCCGGCGGATAATATAGGCGGTCATCTCGTAGCCTGGCCCTTCTGTTCCAGCTTCGTAGCCTTGTCATTGTCATACCACCAATTATCGGGAATGCCCCGAAAATAGCGGGGTTGAGCGGCGGGACGTCCGAAAACGTCCCAATAGGCGATCCAATGCGTCGCCTTGTACCAATGCGGAATCCAATACCGGCCTGCGCGTATGACACGGTCGAGCGCCCGGCATGCCGTGACGAGATCGTCGCGTGTCTTGGCGGCGACGATGATGTCGATGAGCTTGTCGACCACCGGATCGGCGATACCGGCACGGTTCTGCGAACCCTTGATGGCCGCTGACTGCGACGAGAAATAAGTCCGCAGCGAATCTCCGGGCGTAGACGAAAAACCCAGCCGGTCTGTCGTGATATCGAAGTCGGAGTCGTCGACACGCCGCCGGTATTGCACCGGATCGACGATGCGCAAGGTCGCGGCAAAGCCGAGAACTTCCAGATTCTTTATGTAGGTCAGGTGGTGAGGCTTGAAGGTCGGCTCATCCAGCAGGAACTCGATATCGAATGGCTGTCCGCTCGGCAGCACGCGCTTGCCGTTCACCAGCTTGATTTCCGCATCATTGAGGAGCTGCGCAGCACGACGCAGCCAGCGCCGATCCTGACCCGATCCATCGGTAACGGGCGGCACATAGGGCTCACCGAAAACTTCATCGGGGACCTGATTGCGGAATGGCTCTAGCAGCGCGAGCTCGGCGGCGCTTGGCTTGCCGGTCGCCTTCATCGGTGAATTCTCGAATACCGACTGCGTACGGTCGTAGGAACCGTACATGATGTTCCTGTTGGTCCACTCGAAATCGAATGCATCGATCAACGCTTCACGCAGACCGCCGGTCCTTGAATTTCTCACGCCTGTATTGATGAACCAGCCTTGGGCACCCGACGGCGTTGCGTCGGGAATCACGTCCCGCTTGACGCGGCCATCCTTGATGGCAGGAAAATTGTAGCGCGTGGCCCAGGTGCGGGAGGTGAACTCCTCGCGAAACAGATAATTTTTCGCCGTGAAGCCTTCGAAGCCGACGTCGCGATCGCGATAATATTCGTAACGGATGATATCGAAGTTGTTCAGTCCGCGCGACACCGGCAGATCGGCGCCCCACCAATCCTTCACGCGATCAAATTCGATATGATGTCCGATTTCGAATCGGCCGACCTTGTAGGGTCCGCTGCCACCGGCGCTTCCAGCGTCGACTGATCGAACTCGTGCGTCGAATAGTAGGCGCGCGAGAAGATCGGCAGCCCTGCAACGAACAAAGGCACGTCACGCGCGCGATTCTCCGCAAAACGCACCACGACCGTACGATCATCGACCGCTTCCGCGCCTTTGCAGTCGCGCAGTTGCTGGGTGATGATCGGGTGACCTTTTTCCTTCAGTGTCGTGATCGACCAGGCAACATCATGCGCGGTCAGTGGCGTGCCGTCGTGGAATTGCGCTTCCGGCCGCAAGGTAAAACGATAAGTCAGGCCATCGTCGGAAATCCTGACGCTGCGTGCCGCAAGGCCATACATGGCATCCGGCTCGTCGCCTGCGCGCACCATCAGCGGCGCGAACGTATAGTCCATTCCCAGCGCGCCTTCGCCTTTAAGAATGTAGGCATTGAGAGAATTGAAGGTCAGAAATGATCCGTTGTAGACGCGGCTGCCGACGATCTCCGAATAGGTGCCGCCTTTCGGCGCGTTCATGTCGACATAGTTGAAATGCGTGAATTCAGCCGGATAATTGAGGTCGCCAAAAGCGGACATTCCGTGCCGATCGGCATCCTGCGCATGGCCGGCCCGGCACCACGCGCGCAACTCCCCGCTACAGCTGCGCCGGCGAGTACGTGCAACGCCCTGCGTCGGCTCAGCGACATGCAATCACGACCGTTGTGGCACCCTGGCCGCCTTGTCCTTGTCCCACCACCAGATCGTGGGGAACGCCGATCGGCCATATTTTGGCATTGTTTCGGGACGGCTGAAACGATCCCAGCGCGCTGTCCGCATATAAGGATAAGTCCACTGCGGCACGACGTAGAAATTCCAAAGCAGCACGCGGTCGAGGGCTTTTGTGGCGGCCACCAGATCGGCGCGATCCTTGGAGAAAATGACGCGTTCGATCAGTGCATCGACTGCCGGATTCTTGATGCCGATCAGGTTACGTGAACCGGGGCGATCAGCCGCCTGCGAGCCCCAGAAGTCGCGCTGCTCATTGCCGGGGGAAAGCGACTCCGCCCATTGCCCGACAATGATGTCGTAGTCCCATTGCCGGATCCGGTTTTCATATTGTGCAGCGTCGACAACGCGCACATTGACTGTCATGCCGATCCGCTCGAGCGACGGCTTGTAAAAAAGCACGAAGCGTTGGGTTGCCGGATCTTCGACGAGAAACTCGAAGACGAACCGTTCGCCGCTTTTTGAATTCACCAGTTTGGTATTGCGGATTTCGTATCCGGCTTCCCGGAACAATGCGAGCGCCTGGCGCAGATTGTCGCGAACGGCCTGCGGGTTCCCGCTGACCGGATTGGAATATGGCTTCGTGAAAAGATCTGCGGGGACTTTGTCGCTGACGGTCTTGAGAATTTCCAGTTCCGCTTCCGCCGGCACGCCGGTCGCAGCAAGCTCGGTGCCCTCAAAATAACTGGCAATACGCGTATACTGGTTCGAGAAAAGCTGCCGGTTCATCTCCTCGAAATCGAAGGCGAAATTGAAGGCTCTGCGGACGCGCGGATCGCTAAATTTCTCGCGCCGAATATTAAATGCGAAGGCCTGCATCGCGCCGCGATCGCGGATCGGAAATTCTTCCCGCACGACGCGCTTCTCGCGCACGGCAGGAAAATCGTATGACGTTGCCCAGTCCTTGGCACTGTTTTCGGTGCGCCAGTCGAACTGATCGCCCTTGAAACCTTCAAGGGCAACCGTGGGATCACGATAATATTCAAACCGGATTTGCTGGAAATTCCGCGTACCGATGACGACATTGATGTCCTTGCCCCAATAGTCGTCGACCTTCTCGTAGACAAGCGACCGGCCCGGCGCAAATTCCTTGAGCTTGTACGGCCCGCTGCCCAGCGGTGGCTCGAGCGTCGTCTGGGTGATGTCGCGTTTGCGTCCGTCCTTGTCGGTGCCTTCCCACCAATGCTTTGGCAGCACAGGCAGCTGACCGACGATTTGCGGCAACTCGCGATTCCCCGGGCCATCGAAAGTGAACGTGATTTCCCGTTCACCTGTCTTTTCGACTTTGGTAACGTGCCTGTAATAGGCGCCATAGAACGGACTGTTGGCTTTCAGCACCTCGAACGAATAGAGCACGTCATCCGGCGTGACCGGCTTGCCGTCATGCCAGCGCGCGCCGGCGCGCAAACGATAACTTACCTGTGAATGATCGTCGGGATGGCTCACCGCCTCGGCGAGCAAGCCGTATTCCGTCGAGACCTCGTCGAGCGCCGGAGTCATCAGCGTCTCGACGAACAATTCGGTGCCGGCGGCGATGCTGCCCTTCACGCCGGCGATGACGATGTTGAAATTGTCGAACGTGCCAAAGGTGCCTTGACGCACTGTGCCGCCTTGCGGCGCATCCGGATTGACATAATCGAAGTGCCTGAAGCCGTCCGGATATTTTACGTCACCGAACAGCGACAGACCGTGCTTCCAGGTTTTTGCCTGCGCGCGCGCACGCGATGAAAAAGAGCCCGCGCCGGCCGCACCCAATGCCGGCATGAAAAGACCGCCAGCACCGGCACGGAGAATTGAGCGGCGGCTGAACTTCATGCAAAGACTCCAACGCGCAACGGCCCGATAAAAATTCAATTACCTCTGATTATGTCGGTTTTTCGATTCCCCGCCAGCGGCCGGGAGGGATTGCGCCTTCGGCCCCTGTCAAATGTCCGTGGCCAATGGCCGCAATCATGGTCAAAAGCAGTCGGCCGGGACAGCACGCCCCGCCGCCTGGATGTCATAACGCAGCGGCTGCTACTTTTTCGCCGGTTCCTTGGCGGGTTCGCCGCCTGCGGGCGCGTTTTCGGCCGCCTTCGGCAGCGCGACAGGATTGTCCGAGAGCGTGTGCAGATAATCGATCACGTCGGCACGTTGCTCGGCGCGCGACAATCCGGCGAATGTCATGGCCGTGCCCGGGATGTATCCGCGTGGATTCGTCAGGAATTTGTTGAGCTCATCGAAGCTCCAGGTCCCGCCCTTCGCTTTCATTGCGGCCGAGAAGTTGAACCCGCGATCTTCCCCACGCGGACTGCCAACGATGTTCCAGAGATTGGGACCGACGCGGTTTGGCCCGCCTTTTTCAAATGTATGGCAAGCCTGGCACTGCTTGGCGGTGGCCTGACCTTTTTCGACCGACGCCTTGGCAAGGAGGGTTTCGATCGGCTGCTCCGGCTCCTTCGCTGCGCCGGCCTTCTCGCCTGCGCCCTGCTCTTTCACGGCAATATTGAAGCCGGGCTTGGCGGGCTTCTCGGGCGAGAATATCGCACCGGCGCCGATATTCAGCGCGAGCAAAATGAGGCAGGTGCCGAGGATGGCACCAAGGACCTTGTTGAGTTCGAAGGAATTCATCGAAATACGGCTCCCGGAGCGGGACGTGATTGATGCAGGGCGGGCACCGCCAGAGCCCCGGCGGCGGCGATGAGATACCGGTTTGCCCGGCCGCTGGCAACCCGTATAAGCGCCTGCGGCAATTTCGACACTTGTTCTACACTTTTATTCCACGCTTGGCAGGTGTGGCCGGACTATCGGCAACTTCAATGCCCGATGCGATCATCCTCATCCCGGCGCGGTTGGCGTCCACCCGCTTGCCGGGCAAACCATTGGCCGACCTGCACGGCGCGCCAATGATTGTGCATGTCCTTCGTCATGCACAAGCGGCGGAAATCGGTGAAGCGGTGGTGGCGACGGATTCAGAAGCTGTCGCGGCCGCGGTGGAAAAAGCCGGAGGACGCGCCATCATGACGCGCAGCGATCATGTGTCGGGGTCTGACCGCATCTATGAAGCATTGGAGGCGCTCGACCCCGAACGCCAAATCGAGATCGTCGTCAATGTGCAGGGCGATCTGCCGACCATCGCCGCGGCCGACATCCGCGCCGCGCTCAAGCCGCTCAGCGAGCCTGACGTCGATATCGCCACCCTCGCCGCGCTCATAACCGATCCCGCCGAGGCGAACAATCCGAACGTCGTCAAGGTATCGGGCCCACAGATTGCGCCGAACCGCATCCACGCGAAATCGTTCAGCCGCCGGTCCGCGTCCGGGCCCGGACCGCACTATCATCATATAGGGCTCTATGCCTATCGCCGCGCGGCGCTGGAGCGGTTCGTCAAGCTGCCACCCTCGGCCGGGGAACAGCGCGATAAGCTGGAGCAATTGCGCGCACTCGAAAACGGCATGCGGATTGACGCGATGATCGTGAAAACCGTTCCGCTCGGCGTCGACACGCCAGACGATTTGGAAAAGGCCCGCAAGCAGCTCTCCGGTTGACTTAAACGCTAAGGTCTGCGTACGGATCGCGTCCAGAGGAATGGCGATGGCAAAAAAGAAGATCATTTTCCAGGGCGAGCCGGGCGCGAACTCTCATCTTGCCTGCCGCGAGGCCTACCCGGACCACGAACCGATCCCCTGCCCCACCTTTGAAGACTGCTTCACGGCGCTGGCGGCGGGTGACGTCGACCTTGGAATGATTCCGATCGAAAATTCGGTTGCGGGTCGCGTGGCCGATATTCACCATCTGATGCCGACTGCCGGCCTTCACATCATTGCAGAATGGTTTCTGCCGATCCGCAATCAGCTGATGGCAACCAAAGGGGCCAGCCTGAAAACGATCAAGACTGTGCAGAGCCACGTGATGGCGCTTGGCCAATGCCGCAATGCCATTCGCGAGCTCAAGCTCAAGCCGGTTGTGGCAGCCGACACCGCGGGCTCGGCGCGTGAAGTCGCTGAGGCGAAGGATCCGACACGCGCGGCGATCGCATCGCGTCTGGCGGCCGAAATTTACGGCCTCGATATCATCAAGGAAAATATCGAGGATGAGTCACATTCGACGACTCGTTTCGTCGTACTGTCGCGCGAGAAAAAATGGGCAAAGCCGGGGGCAGGCAAGGTCATCACGACTTTTGTATTCCGGGTGCGCAATGTTCCCGCCGCGCTCTACAAGGCGCTCGGCGGATTCGCCACCAACGGCGTGAATATGACCAAGCTGGAAAGCTACATGGTCGGTGGAAACTTTTTCGCCACGCAATTCTATGCCGACGTGGAAGGGCATCCGGATAACAGGGCGCTGGTTTTCGCGCTCGAGGAACTCGCCTTCTTCTCCAAGGAACTGATCGTGCTCGGCGTCTACCCCGCGCACCCCTTCCGGGACACTTTCAAGGAAGAAAAAGACTAGTACGGACGGCGTGCCTCAGACCGCGACGCGGCCGAGAAAGCCCTCAATTCCGCGCTGCAGGCTGTTGGCGGCGGATTCGACTGTTTCCGATGCTTCGAGCACCTTGTTGGCCGCATTCCGCGTATCGCCGACGGCCCGCATCACCTCATCGAGAACGGCGGCCATGCCCTTGGCGCCGGCCGCCGCGCTCGCCACGTTGTGGGAGATTTCATCCGTCGCATTGTCCTGCTGCTGCAGCGAGAGCGCGACGGCCGATGTGTAGCCGTCGATTTCGCGCATGCGTTCGGTATTGCGCCGGATCGCATCGACCGCAACGCGGGTCGAGCTTTGGACCGCTTCGATCTGGCCTGCAATCTGCTCGGTCGCCTTTGCGGTCTGCACGGCGAGCGATTTGACTTCCGATGCCACCACCGCAAAGCCGCGGCCGGCCTCGCCTGCGCGCGCGGCTTCGATCGTGGCATTGAGCGCCAGAAGATTGGTCTGCCCCGCGATGTTGCGGATCAGACTGACCACCTCATCGATCTGCTGGACCGTATTCGTGAGTCGGGCCATGTGTTCATTCGTGCTTTGCGCTTCCGACGACCGAATGCGATGCGACTTCTGCGGCCTGACTGATCTGGCGGCCGATTTCTCCGATCGACGCGATCAGCTCTTCGGCGGCGCCCGCTGCGGCAATCATGTTCGCGGAGGCTTCGTTCGACGTCTGCGCGGCACCGGCCGCGCGGTCGGATGTGCGGCCGGAAGAACCCGACAATGTAAGCGCGATCGACTTGAGCGCCGACGTGCTTTCGCCCACCGTCCGCAGAACGGCCGCGACGCTTTCGCGAAAGGCGCGGATTTCAGTTTCTATCGCGACCCGCCTGCGCTCCTGTTCGGTAAGCGCGGCACTTTTCCGCTCGGCCTGAATACGTTCGGTGATGTCGTCATGCGTGCCGATCCAGTATCGTCCGTTCTTGATCGGCCGGTTGACGACCAGGACGGCCCGCCCGTCGGGAGTCTCCACAATGCGGTTCATCGACCTCGCCATGGCGAACGGCGGTCATGATCTCGGCGCGATATTTTTCCGGATCGATGTTCAGGCTTCCGGTCGTTATCCGATTTTGAATGAGATCGAGCAACGTGCAGCCAGGCTTTACGACATTGGCCGACAATCCATACATCTCGACGTAGCGATCATTGCATACGAGGACGTGTTCGCTGTCGTCGAATAGGACAACGCCTTGCGTCATGTTGTTGAGAACCATGGCGAGCAAGTCGCCATTGTTGCCCTCGAAACGCCGGAAGCGTCGCACGAGCATAAAGACCATCGCTGCAAGAACCACGGCGATGGCAACGGCGAAAGCCGGCCCGTTCGATGCAGAGAGATAAGTCAAGATCGCACCCGCCCCGATCGTCCGGCTTTATAGTGTCGGAAGCTTTTAATAATTGTTAACCTGCGGCAGGCGGCCTTTCGGCGGCTCCGCCGCGCGCCGCCTCGAAACGGCTCACAAACAGCGGCGAGAGTTTGCGCAACCGATCGAGATCGATGCGGCCGGAGCGCGTGATATAGCTCATCGCGAATGCAACCGGCGCGAGCTGCATGTGGTCGCGGAAATTGCTGGTACCAAGTCGCGCTGCTGTTGGCGCCGGCGACGAGCTTTTCGAGGATCGGGCGGCGCGCGGATTCAAATGCCGACAGCGCCACCGCGACATCGCCAGGATGGGCGTCCAGCGCCTTTTCGACCGCGATCGCGTCCTCCATCGCAAGCCTTGTGCCTGATCCGATCGAGAAATGCGCGGTGTGCAGTGCGTCGCCGATCAGCACGCGGTTGCCGACCGACCAGCGCTCGTTGTGAATGACCGGGAATTGCCGCCAGACGGAATTGTTCGACATCAGCGCATGTCCGTCCAGCGTCGGCGCGAACACCCGCTCGCAAAAGCTGCGCGCCTGTGCGTCCGTCATTTCGTGAAGTCCGCTGCGCGCGTATGTCGTCTCGTCGACCTCGACAATGAACGTACTGAGGTTCGGCGCGTAACGGTAGTGGTGCGCGTTGAAGTGGCCGCAAGAGGTTTCGACAAAAGTCTGGGTCAGGGTTTCGAAGCGTTTGGTCGTGCCGAACCAGGCGAAGCGGTTCGTCAGAAGGCGGACGCGCGCGCCGAAGGCCTGCGCGTGGCTTCGTCGCACCAGCGAATTCACACCGTCGGCGCCGACGATGAGATCCGCGTCGTCGAGTTCGGCCAGGTCCGTTACCGTGCGGCTGTAAACCGGCTCCACCCCGACGGATTTCGCCCGGGCTTGCAGCAATTGCAGCAGCTTGAGCCGGCCGACGGCGGCGAAGCCGACGCCATCAACGATGATTGATTCGCCGCGATGGACCACGGCGATGTCGCTCCAGGATTCCATATGCGGGATGATCGCCGTGTAGGTGTCGGGGTCGTCGTCGCGAAGGAATTCGAGCGCGCGGTCGGAGAACACCACCCCAAATCCGAAGGTCGCGTCCGGCGCGTTCTGCTCGAGGACCGTGACAAGCGCGTCGGGCGCGCGGCGCTTGACGAGATAGGCGAGATAGAGGCCGGCGGGGCCGGCGCCGATGATGGCAATGTGCATTGAATGGCGACCCGAGCCCGCTCCTCAGCAACCGCCTTACATACCCAGAATATCAGATTGTCTGGTTGTACGCCCCCACCTCGGGATGCGTGCGTAGAACACCGTCGACGGCCTTGAACATGTCGCGCATGCGCTGCTCGGAAACCGGACTTTCCACAACCACAACAAGCTCCGGCTTATTCGAGGACGCCCGCACCAGACCCCACGTGCCATCTTCGACGGTCACGCGAACACCATTGACGGTGACAAGTTCGCGGATCGGCTGACCGGCAACCTTGCTGCCCTCAGCTTTGGCAGCTTCAAATTGCCTCACCACGGCATCGACCACGGCATATTTCTTTTCGTCGTCGCAATGCGGCGCCATCGTCGGCGAGCCCCAGGTCTTCGGCAACGCCCGGCGCAGATCGGCCATGCTCTTCCCCGGATTGCGATCGAGCATGTCGCAAACGGCAAGCCCAAAGATCATGCCGTCGTCGTAACCGCGACCGAACGGCTTATTGAAAAAGAAGTGCCCGGACTTTTCGAAACCGGCGAGGGCGCCCAGTTCGTTGACGCGCCGCTTGATATACGAATGCCCGGTTTTCCAGTAATCCACCTTGACGCCATTTGCCTTCAGCACCGGATCCGTCAGGAACAGTCCCGTCGATTTCACATCCACGACAAACGTCGCATTCCGGTGCAGCGAGGACATATCGCGCGCCAGCATCACGCCAACCTTGTCGGCAAAGATCTCCTCGCCTTCGTTGTCGACAACCCCGCAACGATCACCATCGCCATCGAAACCGAGCGCGACGTCGGCGCGGTTGACCAGGACTGCATCACGCATCGCGTGCAGCATTTTCATGTCTTCGGTATTGGGGTTGTATCGCGGAAACGTGTGGTCAAGGTTGCAATCAAGGGGGACCACGTCGCAACCGACCGCTTCCAATATCCTTGGTGCAAACGCACCGGCCGTGCCGTTGCCGCACGCCGCGACCACCTTGAGCTTTCGCTTGATTTTCGGCCGTTTCGTAAGATCGGCGATGTAACGTTCGGGAAAATTCTCGACAAACTCGTAGCTGCCGCCGGCCTTGAGATCGAACTTAGCAGCCAGCACGATTTCCTTCAGGCGCTTCATTTCGACCGGGCCGAATGTGAGCGGCCGATTGGCGCCCATCTTCACTCCCGTCCAGCCATTGTCATTATGAGATGCCGTGACCATGGCCACGCACGGCACATTGAGTTCAAACTGCGCGAAGTACGCCATCGGCGTGATGGCGAGCCCGATATCGTGCACCTTGCAGCCCGTTGCCATGAGCCCGCAGACCAGCGCCATTTTGACCGCCGACGAATAACTGCGGAAATCGTGCCCGGTCACAATCTCAGGCTTCACATTGAGTTCGCGAATGAGCGTGCCGAGGCCCAGGCCAAGCGCCTGAATGCCCATCAGGTTGATTTCCTTTTCCAGCAGCCACCGCGCATCGTATTCGCGAAAGCCGGTCGGCTTCACCAGCGGCGAAGATTCATAGGCATAGCTGTTTGGCGTCAGCGCGGGCTTTGGCGTCGGGAACATCACGTCCTCAAAATCAGGCGGGGAGAATCCAATACCCTAACGCTGCAGCGCCGCAAAGCGCTCCATCACACCGCCGGTTCGGGGAAGAGCCGCAGGCCCTCAGGGCTATTGTTCGAGCACCAGGCGACCGCTGGCATATTCGTAGCGCCTGAGCCGCGACAGGAAAGAGACGCCGAGCAGATTTTTCGCCAAAGCCTCATCGGGAAGGACCATCGCCGGCACATCGTAGATGCTGATACCGCCGATTTCGATACGCTCGATCGTCACGCGCGCAGCCCTGATCTTCCCATTCGCGGTTATGGCGGTAGCGTTGTAATCACCGGGCTCCGGGCGAATTCCGGCCTGCGCCGCATCCGATTCGCGCAGCACGACAAGCGAGGCACCGGTATCGACGAGGAAGTCGAGGTGCCGTCCATCGATCCTGCCCTCAACCTGGAAATGGCCCCACCGATCCGCTTCAAGCGTGAGGCTGCGGCCAGACGTGCTTGGCTGGCGCGGCTCATAGGCCGGCTCTACGACGGCCGCCTGCGGCGACGGGGACGTGATAGCATGATCAGCGTAGCGAGCCGCCAGAGTGCCGGCCACAAGCATTCCGATGACGAATATGAAAAGCCGCTGCATGGCAATGCCCGTTGACTGCCAGCAACCTTAGCGGGGCGCGATCAATGCCAACTTAACGCGACCATGGCGCGCAATGGGCTTTCGCGCATGGTATGCCGCCGGTTAGGCAGTTCGTGACAATTGCAACTATTGGCCGCGGGGCTTGGCGCGGCGGGTGGCCATCGCCGCCAACGGATCGTCGGGCCATGGGTGTTTTGGATAGCGGCCACGCATTTCGGCTTTTACCTCCTTGTAGCTGCCACGCCAGAACCCGGGCAGGTCCCGCGTCATCTGCACAGGCCGGTGCGCGGGCGACAACAGTTCGATCAATAGCGGCACCTGCCCTCGGGCAACTGTCGGGTGGACCGCAAGGCCGAAAAGCTCCTGCACCCGGATCGCAAGTTTCGGCCCCTCCTCCGCCTCATAGTCGATCGGAACCTGCGAGCCCGACGGCGCGCTGAAATGTGTCGGCGCTTCGGCGTCGAGCCGTTTGCGCAAATTCCATGGGGCCAATCCGTCGAGCGCAGCAGCAAGGTCTTCCGCGCCAATGTCCGCGAGGGCCGTTTTGCCGGCGAGGAAAGGCGCAAGCCATTCGCCGGACGTGCGCCCCAATGCCTCATTGGACAGGTCAGGCCACTCGTCTCCCTGAACGCGCCGCAGGAAGTTCACGCGGTCGCGGAACTGGAACTGAGCCTTGCTCCAGGGCAGTTTGCTGATGCCGAGACCGGCGATGCCCTCGGCCAGCATTTTTGCGGCCTCCGAATCGGGTGTCACGGGCCTCGTCTGATCGCTCAGGACGAGCGCGCCAATCTTGCGCATTCGGCGCGAGCGAAGCGACGCCGATGCCGTATCGAACGTAGTCGATTGGTGGTCTTCGATTTGCCCGGCAAAATCCGCTTCGATTTCGTCAAGTGTTATCGGTGCCGCCAGCACGATGCGGCTCGCCGATGCCGCGCCGGTAAGTTCAGCCACCGCCAGAAATGGCTCGCGGGACAGTGGCAATGCAGGGTCAACCATGCCTGCCCGGCCGTTGGCGAGGAGAAACACTCCATTACTGCCGCCGCGATTTTTCGCGATACGATCGGGATAAGCCAATGCGAGCAGCGCACCGACCGAGTGAGGGTCCTGCCTCTTTTTGCCGCCGGCAATTTCGGTCCATCGCTTCACCATTGCACGAGCATCGTGGGCGCGAGGCGCGCGGTCTCGGCGAAAATTATCAAGTCGGTGCCGTAGATCAACGTCATCGCCGCCAAGATTTCGTTCGGTGAGAACAGCAGCGATACTTGCGCCAATTTCACCGCCGCCATCGGCTGCGGCATCGACGACCATGCGCGCGAGCCGCGGCGGAAGCGGCAGCGCCCTGAGCTTGCGGCCCTCTTCTGTAATGCGACCCTCGGCGTCGATTGCGCCGAGTTCTGTCAGCAACAGCCTGGCTTCGCCGAGTGCCGCCCGAGGTGGCGGGTCGAGAAGTGCGAGCTTGCCCGGGTCGGACGCGCCCCACTCGGCAAGATCGAGGACAAAGGACGACAAGTCCGCGGACAGCATTTCGGGGCGCGTATACGGATCCAGCGATCCGGTTTGCGGCTCATCCCACAGCCGGTAGCAAACGCCAGGTTCAGTGCGCCCCGCCCGGCCGCGGCGCTGATCGGCGGCAGCACGTGAGACACGGACGGTTTCAAGACGAGTGAGGCCCACGTCAGGCTCATAGCGCGGCAGGCGTGACAGGCCACTGTCAATGACGACGCGCACACCTTCGATCGTCAGCGATGTCTCGGCGATCGAGGTCGCCAGCACCACCTTGCGGCGCCCTGGCGGCGACGGAGAAATGGCGCGATCCTGCTCGCGTAAATCGAGCGCGCCGAAAAGCGCGACGATATCGACAGTTGGGTCGCTGAGCCGTTCTTTCAAGAACGCCTCGGTCCGGCGGATTTCCCTCGCGCCCGGCAGAAATACCAGCAGAGAGCCTGCCTCCGCGCGGAGCGCGCGTTCAATTGCGTCCGCCACTTGCCGCTCGATCGGTGCGCGGGAATCACGGCCTAGGTAGCGCGTGTCCACGGGAAAGGCGCGTCCCTCGCTTTCAATCACCGGCGCATGGCCAAGCAGGGCCGCCACGCGGGCACCGTCGAGCGTCGCCGACATCACCAGCAGTCTCAGGTCGGGCCGCAGGCCCTGCTGCACGTCGCGCGCCAGTGCCAGGCCGAGATCAGCATCGAGCGAGCGTTCGTGAAATTCGTCGAAGAGAACCGCCGCGACGCCTTCGAGCGATGGGTCGTCGAGCACGAGCCGGGTGAATATGCCCTCCGTCACCACTTCAATACGCGTTTGCGCGGAGACCCTCGAGCCGAAGCGCACGCGCAGGCCGACGGTATCGCCGACTTCTTCTTGCAGAGTTGATGCCATGCGCGCGGCGGCGGCGCGCGCCGCCAGCCGGCGGGGTTCCAGCACCAGAATTTTTTTCCCACGCGCCCACGCTTCGTCGAGCAGAACCAGCGGCACGCGCGTCGTCTTGCCGGCGCCCGGCGGCGCAACCAATACGGCGACGTTGTGAGCGGCCATCGAAGTGGCAAGGCCCGGCAGCGCGGTATCGATCGGAAGCGGCGTCTCGAAATCCCGTGCCACGGCTATTGCCTGTTCATCACCCGCAGACCGGGGCGAAATCCGTAACCGCAAATTCAGTTTCGTTGCGAAATGGTGATTACCAGCCCTCCCGCTTTCGCGGGAGACAACGGCTTTCATTTGCCGCTGCATCAAATCACGTCAGCCCCGCGATCGACCGATGCCCTCATACACGAAACCGCGGCGCGCAATCTCATCCGGCTGGTAGACATTGCGCAGGTCGACGAGTACGGCCTGCGCCATGACAGATTTCAGACGGTCGAAGTCGAGCGCGCGGAACTGTTCCCATTCCGTGACAATGACCAGAGCGGAAGCACCCTCGGCGCAGGAATAGGCATCGTTGCAGAACGTGACATTCCCGATGACGCTTTTGGCCTGCTCCATGCCGACAGGGTCATAGGCGCGTACCTTGGCGCCCATATCCTGCAATGCCGTGATGAGCGGGATCGAGGGTGCCTCGCGCATGTCGTCCGTATTGGGCTTGAATGTGAGGCCGAGCACGGCAATGGTTTTCCCGCGCAATTCGCCGCCGAGCGCGGCAGAAACCTTGCGCGCCATCGCACGCTTGCGAGCATCGTTCACTGCGGCAACCGCCTCGACAATGCGCAGCGGCGCAGCATGATCCTGCGCCGTCTTGATCAGCGCTACCGTATCTTTTGGAAAACACGAACCGCCATAACCAGGGCCGGCGTGCAAAAACTTCGAACCGATGCGATTGTCGAGCCCGATCCCGCGGGCGATCTCCTGGACATCCGCGCCAACTTTTTCGGCAAGATCCGCAATTTCATTGATGAAGGTGATCTTGGTGGCAAGAAACGCATTGGCTGCGTATTTGATGAGCTCGGCCGTGCGGCGGCCGGTAAAGAGAATCGGTGATCGATTGAGATAGAGCGGCCGGTACAACTCGTTCATCACCTCGCGCGCGCGCGTATCGACGGTGCCGATCACGATACGATCAGGATGCTTGAAATCCTGAATGGCGGCCCCTTCCCGCAGGAACTCGGGGTTCGACACCACTGCGCATTGGGCATCGGGCCGTGTTTCCCGGATAATGCGTTCGACCTCGTCGCCGGTGCCGACCGGTACGGTCGATTTCGTGATTACCACCGTGAACCCGTCGAGCGCTCGCGCAATCTCGCGGGCGGCATCGTGGACGAAACTGAGATCCGCAAAGCCGTCGCCGCGGCGCGATGGTGTTCCCACCGCAATGAATACGGCGTCGGCATCGGCAACCGCACCGTCAAGTTCCGTCGCAAATTTTAACCGGCCGGCACGCGTATTCGCGCCGACCATGTCGTTAAGACCCGGCTCGTAGATCGGCATCTCGCCGCGCGTCAGCGCTGCAATTTTCGCCTTGTCTTTGTCGACGCACACGACATCGTGGCCGAAATCGGCGAAGCAGGCGCCGGAAACCAGGCCGACATAGCCAGTGCCGATCATCGCAACACGCATTTCTTAATCCGTTCGCAACGAGGTTAACCTTTACGGCCGAAGCCAATGGCGTCTCAATAGCAGAGCCGATATCGAGTGGCGAGAGCGGTGATCACGATCGCCATTCGGCGCAAGCAAGCCGGCCATCGAGACGGTCAATCGTCATAAGCGCATCATGAACAACATTCAAATCCACGACGGGCGAATTGACTGGGTCGATTATGCCAAAGGCTTCTGCATCATTTTCGTGGTGATGATGCACTCGACGCTGGGCGTCGAGGCGGCCGCGGGACATGAAGGCTGGCTGCACCCTGTCGTCGCCTTTGCGCTGCCGTTTCGGATGCCTGACTTCTTCATGATCTCCGGGCTCTTCCTCGCCAATGTCATCGACAGGCCATGGCGGCAATACGCCGACCGCAAGGTCGTGCATTTTGCATATTTTTATCTGCTCTGGATGACCGTCCAGTTTGCGTTCAAGGCGCCTGGCATAATTCACGAGCAAGGCGTGATCGACGTGGCGCGCCTCTATGTGCTGTCGCTCGTCGATCCGTTCGGAACCTTGTGGTTCATTTATCTGCTGCCGGTGTTTTTTGTTTTCATCAAGTTGACGCGCCGCGTGCCTTTCCCGGTCATCTGGCTGTTCGGCGCCGCGCTCGAGATCGCACATATCAATACCGGCTGGATGGTACCGGACGAATTCGCAGCCCGCTTCGTCTATTGTTACACCGGCTATATCTTTGCGAAATCGATATTCGCGCTGACCGCGCGCGCGCAAGCGCAGCCGCTGCTTGGCCTTGCCGGGCTTATCGTCTGGGGACTGCTTAACGGAACCATGGTGCACCTCGGCTATGAAATCTTGCCTTTCGTTTCGCTCGGCCTCGGACTGGCCGGCGCCTGCGCGGTCGTGACGGTGGCATCACTCATGGCAAAGAGCCGATCTGTTCAAGCCGTTGCGCTACTGCGGGCGCAATTCGATCGTCATCTATCTCGGCTTCTTCCTCCCGATGGCGGCAACCCGTGCGGTACTGCTCAAGAGCGGCCTGATCGCGGATGTCGGTACCATTTCGGCGATCGTCACCGCAGTGGGTGTCCTCGGCTCGCTCTGCATATTCTGGGCCCTTCGCGAAACTCCGGCACGCTTTCTGTTCGAGCGGCCCTCGCCGTTCTGGCTCGCGCCACCGAAGCGCATCGCGCTGCAGCCCGCCGAATAATTCCACAGCCGGCATTCTGGCGGATTGATTAAGGCGCGCCGGCGGCCCACATTCGGGCTATGCCTGCTCCCGCAAAATCGAAAACTGCCGCCAAATCCAAAAAACCTGCTGGCGCGGCGCCTGCGGCGGCCGGCGCTGCAACCGCTACGCCCATCGTCACGGCCGCTGAAGAAGGGAGATCACGTCTTTTTAGTGGACGGCTCCGGCTATATTTTTCGCGCCTATCACGCGATCAGATTCGAGCCGCGCACGCCGGACGGAACGCATGTCAATGCCGTCTACGGCTTCTGCAACATGCTCTGGAAACTTCTCAAGGAGATGAAGCCGGACGAGCGGCCGACCCATCTCGCGGTGGTGTTTGACAAGTCTGAAAAAACATTCCGCACCGAGATGTACAAGGACTACAAGGCGCATCGGCCGCCACCGCCTGATGATCTCATCCCCCAGTTTCCGCTTATCCGCGATGCCGTACGCGCTTTCGAGATTCCGTGCCTTGAGCAGGCGGGCTACGAAGCCGATGATCTGATCGCAACTTACGCGCGGATCGCCTGCGAAGCGGGCGCCACCGCCACGGTCGTGTCGTCCGACAAGGATCTCATGCAATTGGTGAACGAATGCGTGGTCATGTACGACACGATGAAGGATGTGCGCATCGGTATTCCCGAAGTGATCGAGAAATTCGGCGTGCCGCCGAGCAAGGTCATCGAGGTGCAGGCGCTGATTGGCGACACATCCGACAATGTGCCCGGCGTGCCGGGGATCGGCGTAAAGACCGCGGCACAGCTCATTGGCGAATATGGCGACCTTGAAACGCTGCTCAAACGGGTCGGCGAGATCAAGCAGGACAAGCGACGGCAGGCCCTCATCGACTACGCCGAGTTTGCGCGCATTTCCAAGAAGCTCGTCACGCTCGACGATCGTGTGCCGCTCGACGTGCCGGTCGAGAGTCTCGGCGTGCACGAGCCGGACTACAGGAATCTCGTTAGTTTCCTCAAGTCGATGGGCTTCAAGACGCTGACCCAGCGCGTCGCTGAAAAAAGCGGCTTCGACGCCGCCCAGGTCGAGGCGGCCTCCAAGCCATCTGCGGCAGCATCATCTTCGGACGGCGTATCGCTGCGCTCTGGCGCCGCGCACGCAATTGCGGTGCCGGCACTGCCACTGTCGGGTGGGGGCAATCAAGGCAAGGGAGCGCTACTCCAATTGCGCTCGCAACGGCGCGCAACGAGGCAGCGCGCCATGCCAAGATCGATCGCAGCAAGTATGAAACAGTCCGCACGCCTGCGCGGCTGAAAGAATGGATCGCGCGCGCCCACGAGGCCGGAGTGGTCGCGGTCGATACGGAGACCACCAGCCTGGACGCCATGCAGGCCCATCTCTGCGGATTTTCGCTGGCGGTGGCGCCAAACGAGGCCTGCTACGTCCCCATCGGTCACCGCGAGGGCGGCGGCGAAGGGAAAGGTGATTTGTTCTCGCCCGAGGCCAAGCTGTGCGCAGGGCAAATCCCCGAGCGTGAGGCCCTCGCCGTCCTCAAGCCGCTCCTCGAGGATGGTTCCGTCCTCAAGGTGGCGCAGAACATGAAATACGACTGGCTGGTGTTCGCCCAACGCGGCATCGAAGTCGCCGGCTATGACGACACCATGCTGATTTCGTATGTGCTTGATGCCGGCAAAGGCGGCCATGGCATGGACGACCTCGCCAAGCGCTGGCTCAATCACGATACCATCCACTTCCACCACGTCGCCGGCTCCGGAAAATCCCAGGTCACTTTCGATTGCGTCGCTATCGATAAAGCGACCGAATATGCCGCCGAGGATGCCGACGTTACGCTGCGCCTATGGTACGCGCTAAAGCCGCGACTCGCCGCCGAGCGCGTCACATCGGTCTATGAATTGCTCGAACGGGCCATGCCAATGGTGCTCGCGCGCATGGAGCGACGAGGCATTTCGATCGACCGCCAGGTGCTTTCGCGCCTGTCCGGCGAGTTCGCGCAGGAGCAGGGTCGACTCGAGGACGAAATCAGAACGCTAGCCGGCGAGCCGCTTAATCCGGGCTCGCCCAAGCAGCTTGGCGATATCCTCTTCGGAAAGATGAAACTGCCCGGCGGCACCAAAACAAAAACCGGGGCATGGTCAACCGACGCGCGGACGCTCGAGGATCTTGCCGAGCAACACGAGTTACCGCGCAAAATCCTCGACTGGCGTCAGGTCTCAAAGCTGCGTTCGACCTATACCGAAGCGCTTCCCAATTATGTAAATCCCGTAACCAAACGGGTCCACACCAGTTACGCGCTCGCTTCAACCAGCACGGGGCGGCTATCGTCATCGGACCCTAACCTGCAGAACATTCCGATTCGCACCGAGGATGGACGCAAGATTCGCCGCGCCTTCGTTGCGTCACCCGGCATGAAACTCGTCTCCGCCGACTATTCGCAGATCGAACTGCGGTTGTTGTCCGAGGTGGCCGAAGTCCCCATGCTGCGCAAGGCATTTCAGGACGGCGTGGACATCCATGCGATGACGGCTTCGGAAATGTTCGGCGTGCCCGTCAAAGGCATGCCTCCCGAGGTGCGCCGTCGCGCCAAGGCTATCAACTTCGGCATCATCTACGGAATTTCAGCCTTTGGACTTGCAGCCCAGCTCGGCATCGAACGCGAGGAAGCCAGCGCCTACATCAAGAAATATTTCGAGCGTTTCCCAGGCATCCGCGACTACATGGACGAGACGCGCGAGTTCTGCCGCGAGCATGGCTACGTGCTCACGCTGTTTGGCCGCAAATGCCATTATCCGGACATCAAGAACAGCAACCCCTCGATCCGCGCGTTCAATGAGCGCGCGGCCATCAACGCTCGCCTGCAGGGCACTGCTGCCGACATCATACGCCGCGCCATGATCCGTATTGAACCGGAGCTCGATCATGCCAAGCTCGGCGCGCAAATGCTGCTCCAGGTGCATGACGAACTGATATTCGAGGTCCCGGAGGCCGAGGCGCAAGACACCATGACGATCGTCAAAAGCGTGATGGAGGACGCCCCACATCCGACCGTGTCATTGCACGTGCCGTTACAGGTCGAAGCCCGCGCTGCCGACAATTGGGACGAGGCACACTGAGCGTCCTGACGCGCCCGCCCTCAAGGGCGCGCGGGCGCCTGCAAGCCTGCTCGAAGGACCGAATTTATCCCGATCACCGCCGCTTTTTTCGTCGCGCCTTCGCCGCGCCGCGGCGAGCGGCTGATTTTGCCTTGGCGGCTTTGGCAACTTTCGCGGCCTTGGCCGGCAGCACGGCAATCGCCTCGATCTCGAACAGCGCACCCGGCCGGGCCAGTTGCGAAATTGCGACCGTGGTGCTTGCCGGTGGGGACGCCATATTGAAATGATGATCGCGCACTTCGCGGAAAATCGCGATGTGCGACATGTCGACAAGATAGTTGTTGATCTTTACGACGTCCTTGATGGTGGCGCCGGCGTCGGCAAGCGCGAGCTTGAGATTTTCAACGGCCTTGTTCGCCTGTGCGCGAAAGTCGCCCGGCTCGCCCACCAGCTTGTTTTCCAGGTCGAGCCCGAGCTGCCCGGCAATGAAGATGAGCCGGTTGGGACCGGTCGCCTCAACCACGTAGGTGTAGCCGGGTGGCTTGGCGAGCGTGTTGGGATTTGAAAATCGGATATTCGCAGCCACGATATCCTCCCTGCGCTTCTCACCCTTTGAATACAGTCTCGCGAGTATGCGTTGATTGCGCGCGCGCACAAGGCCTAGCTTGACTCGAAGCGGCGAGTGCCGGACCTTGGAAACAAAGGGCGCAGGCTGTAAATCGCCGGAAGCCTGTGATTTGGGGGGAGCCAGCTATGGCCGCACAGGCGGTATCTCACGTCTATTTTGGTCTCAACGCGATGTGGGTGTCGACCTGCATCCTTGCGGTCACTTACGCCGTCATCATGTCGGAGAAGGTCAACCGCGCAATTGTCGCGCTCGTTGGCGCAGGCGTGATGATTCTGATCGGAGTCCTCGATCAGGAAGAGGCAATCAAGGGCATAGACTGGAACACGATTGGTCTTTTGACCGGCATGATGATTTTGGTCTCGATCTCGCGCCGCTCCGGCATGTTCCAGTATCTCGCGGTGTGGTCGGCGCAAGCCGCCAAAGCGCATCCGGCCGGCATATTGTTTGTTCTGCAGATTACCACCGCAGTACTCTCAGCTTTCCTCGACAACGTCACCACCGTGTTGTTGATCGTCCCTGTAACGCTCGCGATCTGCAATACGCTGAAGGTGCCCACGTATCCATATCTGTTCGCCGAAATCTTTGCCTCAAATATTGGTGGTACCGCAACGCTCATCGGTGATCCACCCAATATCCTGATCGGTTCACAGGCCGGCCTGTCATTTAACGAATTCGTGTTTGAACTGACGCCGGTGATTATCATCGTCATGATCGTACAGGCCGTTGTCATCCATTTGGTGTGGGGCAAGGATCTCAGGCTTCCGCAACGGCCGAAGCCCGCGTCATGAAAATGAAGGCGGTCGACACAATCGAAGATTGGTTGTTGCTCAAGCAGGCACTCATCGGTGCTCACGATCGTCATGGTAGCTTTCGTGCTTGCACGGCCATTGCATTTGGAGCCCGCCACTATCGCTATGCTCGGCGCCGCGATATTGATGTTGCTCGACAATTGGGCGCATCATTCCGAGAAGGCCGCAAAAAACATCCATCAGACCTTTGGTGATGTCGAGTGGATCACGATCTTCTTCTTTATCGGGCTGTTCATCGTGGTACACGCTGTCGACGTCGGTGGGCTGTTGCACCTGCTCGCAAAAAACTTGTTGCGGCGACCCACGGCAGTATGGCCACTGCGGGGTATGCCATCTTGTGGGCTTCCGCACTGCTTTCGGCTATTGTCGATAATATTCCATTTGTCGCCACAATGATTCCGTTGATTAAAAGCATGGCACCGGCCTATGGCGGCGCTGACAAGATCGAACCGCTTTGGTGGTGCCTGTCGCTTGGGGCATGCTTGGGCGGAAATGGTACACTGATTGGAGCCTCGGCCAATTTGACGGTTGCCGGCATCGCCGAACGAAATGGAGTGCCGTTCAGTTTCACGACCTACACGCTTTACGCATTCCCCATGATGCTGTTGTCTGTGGCGATTTGCCATCTTTACGTTTGGTGGCGCTATTTTTGAGATAGTGCGCCCTCGGTCGCCGTCGAGACGCCGCTCGAAAAATAACCTGTTTGTATGATAAGCAACTCTACGGCGGTGCGCTTCGCATAAAGCGCAGGCGCCGATAGTTGGTCATTTGTAACAGATGGGCCCAGGTGATGCGCAAAGCGGCTTTAGCAGTAGCGGTATGCTTTTCGGCGCGGCCTCTGCAGGATCAGCCTCGCCGCGGCTTGCCATAACAGCGGCAGTTACGAACGCTGGCTTGAGGACTTCAAGAAAGAAGCCGCTGCGCAAGGTATTTCGCCGCGCGTTGTCGCGGCCGCAGCTCCGAGCATGATATTCGATGCCGCGATCATCCGCCGTGACCACGGTCAAAGCGTATTCAATCAAACCTTTTTGCAATTTTCGGATCGCATGGTGGGTGGTCCACGAATTCCCAACGGGCTCGCCAAGATCAAGCAGCACGCCGCTTTGTTCGCGCGCATCGAGGAGAAATATGGAGTGCCGGCACCAGTGCTTACCGCGTTTTGGGGGCTCGAGAGCGACTTCGGGGGCAATTTCGGGAACTACAATATCTTAAGCGCGATCGCCCGCTGGCCTACGACTGCCGTCGGCCTGATTTCTTCCGCCAGCAGCTGTTCGACGCGTTGCGTATCATTGAGCGCGGCGATCAACGTGTTGAAGACATGATCGGCGATTGGGCGGGCGAATTCGGCGGAATGCAGTTCACAGCTTCCGACTATCTCAAGAATGCGGTCGATTTTGACGGCGATGGCCGCCGCGACTTGATCCACAGCATTCCGGACACGCTCGCCTCTGCGGCAAACTTCCTGGTCACGCTTGGCTGGCAGCGGGGCCAGCCATGGCTCCAGGAAGTTCACGTCCCGCCCAATCTGAATTGGCAGGAAGCCGACCTCAGTATCCAGCACCCGCGCTCGCAGTGGGTCGCATGGGGCGTGAAAGCCGCGCACGGATCGCTGCCGCCTGACAATTTGCCGGCGTCGCTCATTCTCCCTATGGGTCGGCATGGCCCGGCTTTTCTCGCCTATCCTAATTTCCAGGCGTTCCTCGGGTGGAACTCGGCGATCGTCTATTCGACAACGGTTGCCTATTTCGCCACGCGCCTCGCGGGCGCGCCCACCGTGGACCATTCCGGTGCAGCAAATGTCGTCCCGCTCTCAACGGCGCAGGTCATGGAATTGCAGCGCCTTCTCACCAAACACGGCTATGAGGGAGTTGGCGAAGCAGACGGCAAGATCGGCAACGGAACCCGGGCGGCCACGAAAAAAGCGCAGATAAAGCTTGGCTTGCCGGCGGATTCCTATCCGACAGCCGAGTTGATAGAGCGCCTGCGAGCCGGCGAAAGCAGTTCGAACCGCTAGCCTGACCTGAATTTCAATTCGGCAGCCCTGCTCGCCACCGCCAAGTGCGGTATTGGCGCGCCGGTGAGCCGCTGGACGGGTGACTGAATTACCAAACCTTCATCTGTGATCACATCCGCACGATCAACCGCCGGATTCGTGAACCTCAACTCGTTTAATCGGTTGAAGGACGGAACCGGGTTCCGTGCTGGTGGAGGACAAGATGACAAAATGGAAACGTACAATCGCACTTGCGGTTGTGCTGGCGGCGACCGCACCGGTTGCTGCTGGCGCGCAGGATCACAGAGGTAAACCGGGAGGCGCTCCGGCGCGGGCAGCGCCGGCGGCTCACGCCGCTCCCCACATTGCCGCCCCTCACATTGCGGCGCCACGCATGGCAACGCCACACATGGCGACGCCACATTTTGCGCCGCACGTTGCCGCGCCACGCACCACGACGCCCCATATCGTGCAGCAGCGCGCGGTGAACCCTCACTTTCGATCTCCGGCGATTGTCAATCGCAATACGCAGCAGCAGCAATTGCGCGCAATGCGGCAACAACACAATCCGGCTGCGCAGGCGCAGGTCAATGTCCGGACACGCCGGCAGGTGCAGATCGATACGCGGCGGCAACTGCGCGTCGAGCGCACACTACGACGCCGTGAAGACCGCGAATTGCGTCACCTTCCGGTGGCTCAACGCGCGGCCCGTCGCGAACAGATCCGCAATGCGCGCGAGCAGCGCGCCTTGAATCGGCAACGACTGGCGCAGCCCAATGCATTGCAGGCAAAGCCAGACGCTAATATTCGCGCGTTGCGGGCAAATCGGCGCAACGGCACATCGCGCGTGACGCGTGACGCAGCGCGTCAGGGCCGCTTCGCCTCGCGATTTGCATCTCAATCCGCGGATTGAACGCGCGTCACCGCTTTGACCGCTCCGTTGCGCGCCACGCGTGGCGGCGCGGCCACCGGGCGCCTTTGTTGCCTGGTACGGGCCCGTGTTCTGGCCTTATGCATATGCCGACATCTTCGACTACACATTCTGGCCGTACGGCTATGACGACGGTTTCTGGGCTTATGCCTATGACGACTTCTTCGACGGCGTGTTCTGGGGCGAATACGGCCCACCGGAGGACTACGCATACGCGTTGCCGTCGCGCGCATCGGCACCACAGCCGACCTACTCCGCCGTGCAAGCACTGTGCAAGCAGCCCGGTGGCGGAATCACGGCATGGCCGTTCGCAGACATCGAACGAAAGGTCGGCCTCAATGCCGATCAGCGACAGCTCCTCGGCGACGGCCGTAAGGCGAGCGAGGACGCTGCATCAGCCTTCAAGGTGTCGTGTCCGCCGGAAGATGCGTTCCCGCTAACACCACCGGGCCGTCTCTCGGCAATGACCGCGCGGCTAGACGCAACACTGCAGGCGGTGCAAACGGTGCGGCCGGCATTGGAGAAGTTCTACGACTTGCTCAGCGACGAGCAGAAAGAACGTTTCAACGAGCTCGGGCCAAAGAACACGGCAGTGAATGCCGAGGCCCGCGCGGCAGCTCAAGCGGCCGATACGTGCAAGCAACCCAAGCAAGGGCTTTCGAATCTGCCGATAGAAAAGATCGAGGATGTAATCAATCCGACCGATGCGCAGGAAGCCGAGTTGAACAAGCTTCAGGACGCGACCTCCAAGGCGGTGTCCATCATGCAAGGCGCCTGCCCCGACGAGACGCCGATCACGCCTCCGGGCCGTCTCGAAGTAATGGAAAAGCGCCTGCAAGCCATGATCGATGCGGCCAAGACGGTGAAGCCGGCGCTGGAGAGCTTCTATGCGTCGCTCACCAATGAGCAGAAGGCACGCTTCAACCGGATCGGGCAGCAGCTGTCGCGAACGGACGGTTGATTCAAACGGGCAAAATGAAAGGGCGGCCGCGGTGGCCGCCCTTTATCCATTTGCCGCCCTCGGGGCCGTTTTATCGGGACACCAATCTCGAAAGCGGTCGCCGGCCTTCACTCGGCCGCGATGCGCACTTCCGGCGCTGCCGCCTTGATGTCCGGAGTGACATGTTTCTCGAATTTGGCAAAATTCTTCTGAAACATGTCAACGAGATCGCGCGCCGTCTTGTCGAACTCGGCCTTGTCCTTCCAGGTTTTGAACGGATTGAGCAAGTGCGGTTCGACGCCTGGCACCGACGTCGGCACCGAGAAGCCGAAATAGGGATCGGTGCGGAAGTCGGCATTCTTGAGCGAGCCGTCGAGCGCGGCGGTCAGCAGTGTACGCGTCGCCTTGATCGGCATGCGCCGGCCGACACCGTATTTGCCGCCGGTCCATCCGGAATTGACGAGCCAGACGTCGACGTTGTTCTTGTTGATGTAGTCGCGCAGCAGGTCGGCATAAACCGACGGGTGCCGAGGCAGGAAGGGCGCACCAAAGCATGTTGAGAACTCGGGCTGCACGCCGACAAGACCCTTTTCGGTACCCGCAACCTTCGCGGTATAACCGGAAAGGAAATGATACATCGCCTGCGTCGGCGTGAGCTTGGCAATCGGCGGCATGACGCCATAGGCATCAGCCGTAAGAAAGATGATGTTCTTTGGGTGGCCGGCACGACCGGAGCGCGAGGCATTCGGAATGAAATCGAGCGGATAGGCCGAACGTGTGTTTTCGGTTTTCGAACCATCGTCATAGTCCGGCACGCGCGTGACCGGATCGAACGCCACGTTTTCAAGTACGGCACCGAAGCGGTTTGTAGCATCCCAGATCATCGGCTCCGCTTCCTGCGAGAGCTTGATGGTCTTGGCATAGCAGCCGCCTTCGAAATTGAAGATGCCATCAGGACCCCACCCATGCTCATCGTCGCCGATCAGAATGCGGCTCGGGTCAGCCGACAACGTTGTCTTGCCGGTGCCCGAGAGACCGAAGAACAGCGCGCTCTCGCCTTCGTGGCTGACGTTCGCCGAGCAATGCATTGGCACCACGTTCTGCGCCGGCAGATAGAAATTGAGCGTCGTGAATACCGACTTCTTCATCTCACCGGCGTAGGACGAGCCGCAGATCAGCACGATCTTGCGCGTGAAATCGATCGCCACCATCGTGTCGGAGCCTTCGCGGCCGCCATGACGCTTGGCGTCCGGCTTGAACGACGGCAAGTCGACAATCGTGAGTTCGCGGAACGAAACCGGCAAGTTCCTTGAGCTCAGGGCGGATCAGCAATTGGCGAATGAACAGGGAGTGCCAGGCGAGTTCGGTAAAGACTCGGGTCTTGATGCGGTAGGTATGGTCGGCGCCGCCATAGAGATCCTGCGCGAACAGCTTCTTGCCTTTGCAGTGTGCCTGGAAATCGGCGAGCAAATTGTCGAAATTCTCGAGCGTCATCTTGCGATTGCCGTCCCACCACACGGAATCCCGGGTGAGATCATCGACTACCGTGTGCTTGTCTTTCGGGCTACGGCCGGTGTGATGACCGGTTTCGGCACAGAGCGCTCCGCCTGCGACCAGCGAAGCTTCGCCCGCCGCGATGGCATATTCGTAAAGCGTCGGCTCGGTCAGGTTCCAGTGGACTGCGGCGAGATTTTTGAAGCCAAATTTATCGGCGCCATACGCACCGTTCCGCACACCCTGCTCTTGCACGTGAATTCCTCCCAACTCAGCCGCTTTATAGTGAAACACACGCGGGTCCTTCGGTCCCGCAGCGGCATATTGCGACGTTAGTATAGCCCCTCGCTCAGAGGCGCGCGACCATAGTCACGAGCAGTCTTAATGCCAAGAACAAATGCCATGCAAAAGGGGCAGTCGGCATTGCGCTGCATCAATGCGTTAACGCAGTGCCGACCGCCACTCAGCATCTGATGTTTAATGCGTCAGCCGGCCGCCGGTTGCCGCGTAATCATCCATTTTCACGGGCTTTTTCGGCCAGGCCTTTAAGCATGGCGCGCAACGGACCTGGTGCGGTAACGCGCTGCGGAAACGGCAACCGCAAGGCCGTTCGACCTTTCTGCAATTCCAGGCCCTCGGGATCGACCCCCGACGCACCGCCATTCACCATCTTCTGCGCCAAGAAGCCTGGTTGCGTAAAGACGACAGGCATCCGCGTGGTCACTGTTCATGTGCTCGATCGCCGATGCCTCGGATCAACGAGAGTCTCCGCATCCGAAACTTCGGTAAGAATATCCTCCCGGCCGGAGATCCACGATACGGCCAAATCCCGCAACAAGGTGAGCGCGCACGACTTCCATCCGGTAGAAGGAAAAGTCGGCAAAGTTCGCATACACGACGGCATCGGGATGACGTCGTAAATAGGATTGAGGCGGGCAGCGCCGGAAATTTTCGCGCATGTCCCCATCAGCATCACGCGCGCGCCTTCCAAGCGGGTCATTTTCCTTGCGCTCATCGAGCATCAACGACACGCGTTGATCTGCGAGGATGTTTTTTGTGTGCAGCGCCAAATTCGAGAGCAACATGAGCGGCGCGCCGTCGATTGCCGTCGCCACGTTCACCAGCGAGCAATAGGGGTCACCTGAGCCAGGCACCAATGTCGCCAAGGCCGCCCGAACGCGCCTCGCGCAGCAGCTTCGTTGCGGACTGCCGGGGATCGAATTTGCTGCGGGATTCCATTTCCAGAGTGCTCGAATTGACGTTGCGGGCCCAATGATACGGGGTTTTCCGCTCTCGGGCTTGAAATCGCTACCGAATCACATAGTTGTTGCAAAGAGGCCACATTTCAGACCCCGTTTATAGGGTTCAAAACGCGCGGGACGTCACGCAAGAGGGGCTCATGCCGACAATCGCTCTCGTCGACGACGACCGCAATATCCTGACTTCCGTTTCGATGGCGCTCGAAGCGGAGGGTTACCGCATCATGACTTATACCGATGGCGCATCTGCGCTCGACGGTTTTAAGACATCGCCACCGGATCTCGCCATCCTCGATATCAAGATGCCGCGAATGGACGGCATGGAGACTCTTCGCCGCCTGCGCCAGAAGACCGACATACCGGTGATCTTCCTCACGTCCAAGGATGAAGAGATAGATGAATTGTTCGGACTCAAGATGGGAGCCGACGATTTCATCCGCAAACCGTTTTCACAACGTCTGCTGGTCGAACGCGTCAAAGCCGTGCTGCGCCGATCAAGCCCAAAAGATGGCTCGCCGGCTAAAGAGGTCGATTCAGCCAAGGTGCTGGAACGCGGGCTGCTTCGCATGGACCCCGAGCGTCATACCTGCACGTGGAAAGGCGAGCCGGTCACTTTGACTGTGACTGAATTTCTCATCCTGCAGGCGCTCGCGACGCGGCCCGGCGTGGTGAAAAGCCGCAACGCGCTGATGGACGCAGCGTATGACGACCAAGTCTATGTGGACGACCGCACGATTGACAGCCACATCAAGCGATTGCGCAAGAAGTTCAAGGTCGTTGACGACGATTTTGAGATGATCGAGACGCTCTACGGCGTCGGCTACCGCTTTAAGGAATGACAAATCCTTAATGTTCCAGCCGATTTGGACGGCCTGACGGATCGTCCCGGCATGCGGTAAAGTCTCCGGGCCTGTTCGCACATGGTCCCCGAAGCGCGTTTTCGGAACAGATCGTGCGTCAGTGAAAGGGCCCTAGGTCAAACCTGGCGGGATTGAACGACGTGCTTGATCGAACAGCGGAAGCTGTCACGCAGAAAGCCGAAGCGGAACGCCAGAGCGCCGCGACCTCGCATTCCGAGGCGAGGCACGAAAGCGCTGCGCGCCGGCTGATAGCATTCGGCGTGGCAGTTCTTCGTTTTGCAGAGCTTTTCAAGTCTCACGCGTCGCATCGTATTCCTCAATCTCGCGGGTCTCGTCGCGCTGGTTACGGGTGTCCTCTATCTCTCGCAATTTCGCGCGGGGTTGATTGACGCGCGCGTGCAGAGCCTACTCACCCAGAGCGAAATCATTGCCGGAGCAATTGCAGCATCGGCCACAGTCGAAACCGATTCCATTACCATCGACCCCGAACGGCTTCTGGAGTTGCAGGCCGGCGAGAGTTACGGGCCGGCTGACGATTCCCTGTCCGGCATCGAATTTCCCATCAATCCGGAGCGTGTCGCCCCCGTCCTGCGCCGACTGGTGTCGCCGACCAAGACGCGGGCGCGCATCTATGATCGTGACGGAGTCCTGATTCTCGACAGCCGGAATCTTTATGGGCGCGGCGACGTATTGCGGTTCGATCTGCCTCCGCCCAATGCGGAAAAACCCGGCCTGATGGAGCGAGCGTTCATCGCGCTACGCCGCTGGTTCGGCCGCGGCGATCTTCCGCTCTACAATGAGCTCGGTCCCGAAAACGGAAAGGGCTACCAGGAAGTGGCGCAGGCGCTCAATGGCGCACACGCCAGCATGGTGCGGGTCAACGACCGCGGCGAAGTCATCGTCTCGGTCGCCGTGCCCGTACAGCGCTTCCGCGCCGTGCGCGGCGTGTTGATGCTGTCGACGCAAGGGGCCGACATCGACGACATGGTCGAGGCTGAGCGTCTCGCCATCGTCAAGGTGTTCTTAGTTGCCGCCGGCGTGATGGTGGTCCTGTCGATGCTGCTTGCCGGCACCATCGCGGGCCCGGTACGGCGGCTGGCCGACGGCGCCGAGCGCGTGCGCAGGCGCATCCGCACGCGTGTCGAAATTCCCGATTTCACGCGCCGACGCGACGAAATTGGCGAACTGTCTGGCGCCCTGCGCGATATGACTGATGCGCTGTACACGCGCATCGAGGCGATCGAGAGCTTTGCTGCCGATGTAGCCCATGAGCTGCGCAATCCCCTCACCTCTTTGCGTTCAGCAGTGGAAACGCTGCCGGTTGCAAAGACGGAGCAAAGCCGGCAACGGCTACTCGCGGTGATCGAACATGACGTAAAACGCCTCGACCGGCTGATATCGGATATTTCCGATGCGAGCCGCCTCGACGCCGAATTGCAGCGACAGGAGGCGGCGCCCGTCGAACTCGCCAAGCTGCTCGATGCGCTGGTCAAGGCGGCCAATGAGGTACGCACCGACGACATTAAAGTGACGCTTGGCTTTGAAGGTAATCCGTTGTCGGATTTCAAGGTCCCCGGACATGACTCCCGGCTCGGGCAGGTCGTCAGCAATCTGGTCGACAATGCACGCTCATTCTCGCCACCCGGAGGCAGCGTGCGCATTACGTGCCGGCGCCTCAGGGACGAAATCGAGATTCTGGTGGATGACGATGGTCCGGGCATCAGGCCGGAAGCGCTCGATAAGATTTTCGAGCAATTCTACACCGATCGGCCGGAACAGGGCTTCGGTCAAAACTCGGGGCTCGGCTTGTCTATTTCGAAGCAGATTGTCGAAGCCCACGGCGGCACGATCCGCGTCGAAAATCGCCACGGCGCCGCTGCCAGCGGTGAACCGCCGCCGGTCTTGGGCGCGCGTTTCGTGGTGCGCCTGCCGGCAAAGTGATGGCGCCCGATCCCACAATCCACGCTTGCGCAATTCTTGTCGGCCCAAAAGCTGCGCTGATCCGGGGGCCAGCGGGTTCCGGTAAATCGCAGCTGACGTGGGGCCTGCTTGAAGCCGCGTCACAAGGGCGCCTGCCCTTTGCCCGGCTCGTTGCCGATGACCGCGCCCACCTGGAATGGCGCGCGGATCGGCTGCTGGTGCGGCCGGCGCCCGCCCTTGCGGGATTGATCGAGATCCACGGGCTCGGCATCCGGCGCGTCGCCTATGAGGCGGTGGCGACCGTGGGATTGATCATCGACCTGGCCGCGGTGGACGCCGCCAGACATCCAGCCGCATCGGCCTCGCGGGCCGTTTTCGGCGGAATTACGCTGACGCGGCTTGCTGTCGCAGCAGGAATGGCACCCCTGCCGCTGGTGTTGGCGGCCTTAAGCACAACCCCAGCCGGGTGATTGACCTGTCGCTAATAGTTGGGTTACCCCCGGCAGCCTCGAACCACTGAGAATATTAACTATAACGGGCCTAGGATCTCGCCGCCGAAAACGCATTTCCGAGCCCAGCTTTGGCCCCGTCTTTCCGCAGTGCAGCAGAACGCCTATATAGCGAAACGAGCCCTTGCATTGGGGCTTCAGATGGGCGTGAATGCGCGCCCTATCGTGCGGTGCAGCGAAGCGCCCGCGAGGAGTTAGGGATGATCGGCCTCGTACTTGTGACCCACGGGCGGCTCGCCATCGAGTTCCGCTCAGCGCTGGAGCATGTGGTTGGGCCTCAACGTCAAATCGAGGCAATTACGATCGGTCCCGATGACGATGTTGAGCAGTGCCGCAAAAACATTCTTGAGGCGGTAAAACGGGTGGACAGTGGTGAGGGTGTCGCCATCCTCACAGACATGTTCGGCGGTACGCCCTCGAACCTCGCCATCTCGGTCATGAGTCAGCCCAAGGTCGAGGTTCTGGCCGGTATCAATCTACCTATGCTGATCAAACTCGCCAAAATTCGCGAGATCTGCCCATTGCAGGATGCGGTCGCCGCCGCGCAGGAAGCCGGCCGCAAGTACTGCACGATCGCAAGTCGGGTGCTCAACGGTAAATGATCGCGCGCCCTTCAGCGGACGACACCCCGGTCGTGCGCGAGGTGGAGATCGTCAACAAGAAAGGCCTGCACGCTCGCGCGTCGGCTAAATTCGTGCAGACCGCCGAACAGTTCGACGCAGCCATAACCGTCACGCGCGGCCATGAGACCGTCGGCGGCACATCAATCATGGGTTTGATGATGTTGGCCGCGGGCCCCGGGATTACGATCGTCATCAAGGCCACCGGCAAGGATGCCGCAAAGGCCGTGGAGAAACTGTGCGAGCTGGTCGCCGGCGGGTTTGGCGAGGAAGATTAGGCGCACTGGCAGCAACCGGCCCCATTTCGAAAGAAATATTCCTGATCGTTCGCGGCGGGATTGCAAAATCTTCGCGGTTTCACCCTCCCGGAAAATAACTTTCCCCGAAACGGAACACGTGCCTACAATTGCGGCACGGGCACGACGGACCGCTGCCCGTGATCCAAGGAGGCGTCCTTGCGCACGAAACCACCCTCGCTTTCGACGAACATACCCAGGAAATGATCGACGGCATGATCGCCGCAGAGGCACGCCAGCTTTCGCAGCGCAACGACGAACAGGAAAAGCTGCGACTGCAAAGACGGCATGTTTCCAGCCCGCGCGCCGGCCAACCGGCGCGATTTTCTGTTTGCGGCCGGATCGGGCGCGGGTGCCGCAGCGGCTGCACTTCTCGCCGGGCCTGCCGCCGCGCAGCAGGCGCCCGCCGGCGCCAAACATTTCGACGTGCCACCGGACCCGACCAAGGAGCAAGGCCGCGCGGTCGCCGCAGATGGGGGCTACGGTTCACGTTCGCAATTCGAGACCGAAGTGCGGATGCGCTTTCCGACGGCGAACGAAAATACGTCGTGGAGCTTCACCCCGCTCGACAAGTCGCTCGGCAACCTGACGCCCTCTGGCCTGCACTTCGAACGCCATCATGGCGGCATCCCGACCATCGATCCGGCAAAACACATGCTTTATGTGCATGGCATGGTCGATGGGCCGCGCAAGTTCACGATGGCCGACCTCAAGCGATTTCCGTCGGTGACGCGCAAGCATTTCATCGAATGTTCCGGGAACGGGCTGACAGAATGGAACAAGCCGACCCTGAAAACGGTGCAGGGTACGCATGGCCTGCTCAGCACATCGGAATGGACGGGTGTGCAGTTCGCAACAATCGCGCGCGAAGTCGGACTCAAGGACGGCGGTACCTGGGTGCTCGCCGAAGGTTCAGACGCCGCAGTGATGACGCGCAGCATCCCGATGGAGAAAATGCTCAAGGATGCAATTCTCGCATACGGGCAGAACGGCGAAGCGATCCGCCCGGAGCAGGGCTATCCGCTGCGGCTGCTGCTGCCGGGTTATGAAGGCAACACGCATATAAAGTGGCTGCGCCGGCTCGAGGTCAGCGACAAGCCGTTCATGACGCGCGAGGAAACATCCAAATACACCGACCTTCTCGCGAACGGCAAAGCCCGCCAATTCAGTTTCGACATGGAAGCAAAATCGGTGATCACGTTCCCATCGGGCGAAATGAAACTTCCGGGTCCGGGCTTCTATAACATCAGCGGCCTTGCCTGGTCGGGGCGCGGCCGTGTGCAATCGGTCGACGTCTCGACCGACGGCGGCACAACCTGGGTGCCGGCGCGCATCGAGTCGGTACCGGAACCGATTTGCACGGTGCGCTTCAGCTCTGCCCTGGATGTGGAACGGTCAGCCGGCGGTCCTGCAAAGCCGATGCACCGACGAAACAGGCTACATCCAGCCGACGCTCAAGCAGCTGGTCGCCATCCGCGGCTCAAACGGGCCGTTCGGCTCCATCTATCACCTCAATGCCATCCAGAGCTGGGGCGTTGCAGCCGACGGGAGCGTTACCAATGTGCACGCGTAATCTGACCCTGGCCGTTGCGATCACCGCGACGATCGCAATCGCGCAAGCCGCCTCCGCACAGGTGGCGCGCTACGGTTTCGGCGCACCGGCGACGACCGGATGAATTGGCGAAGTTCTTCTCCATCTCGCCCGATGGCCGCGGACTTCCGCCGGGGAGCGGCAATGCCACAAAAGGCGCCCAGATCTATGCCGGCACCTGCGCGGCTTGCCACGGCGAGAAGCTTGAGGGCAATCCGGCCAAAGGGATCGGCGGCGATAAACTGATTGGCGGCCGCGGCTCACTTGCAAGCAAAGCGCCGGTGAAGACGGTAGAAAGCTACTGGCCCTATGCCACGACGCTGTTCGATTACGTCAAGCGCGCAATGCCCTTCAATGCGCCGGGTTCGCTCAGCAACGATGACGTCTATAGCGTAGTCGCCTACATCCTGTCGGAAGCGAAGGTTATCAAGCCGACCGACGTCCTGGATGCCAAGACGCTGCCGAAGGTCGCGATGCCGAACAGGGACGGATTTGAGCCCGACCCGCGGCCGGAAGTTGAACTCTACCGCTAAAACTGATGGCCGGAAGCGCAAAAACAAGCGCTTCCGGTCAGGTTTCATTGCATAAAGAATTCTTTATATATGCATTGCGGGGTCGTCGAAGGCCTGATATAGGCTCGCCCAACGCATACATCCCGTTCGCATCTGTACAAGGATTGCCATGACTGCCGTCAAGCCGAAGGCCAAGACCAGCGACTACGTCGTCAAAGACATTTCACTCGCGGCCTGGGGCCGCAACGAAATCAATATCGCCGAGACCGAAATGCCCGGCCTGATGGCAACCCGGGAAGAATATGGTCCGCAGCAACCACTGCGTGGCGCCCGGATTGCCGGTTCGCTGCATATGACGATCCAGACGGCGGTGCTTATCGAGACGCTGACGCATCTCGGCGCCGATGTCCGCTGGGCATCTTGCAACATCTATTCAACGCAGGATCATGCCGCGGCCGCGGTCGCTGATGCGGGTGTCCCTGTCTTCGCCGTCAAGGGCGAGGGCCTAAAGGACTACTGGGACTACACGCACCGCATCTTCGAATGGCACGACGGCGGCACGCCAAACATGATTCTCGATGACGGCGGTGACGCCACGCTGCTGCTGCACCTCGGCATGCAGGCCGAAAGCAACGCCGATGTACTCAAGCATCCCGGTAACGAGGAAGAGGAAGTATTGTTCGCCGCCATCAAGAAACGGCTGAAGGAACAGCCCGGCTGGTACACCAAGACCTGCAAGGCCATTAAAGGCGTCACCGAAGAGACCACGACTGGCGTGCATCGGCTGTACCAGATGGCCAAGGAAGGCCGGCTGATGTTCCCGGCAATCAACGTCAATGACTCGGTTACCAAGTCGAAATTCGACAATCTTTATGGCTGCCGTGAATCGCTTGTGGACGGAATCCGCCGCGGCACGGACGTCATGATGGCCGGCAAGGTGGCAATGGTGGCGGGTTTCGGTGATGTCGGAAAAGGCTCGGCAGCGTCACTGCGTCAGGCCGGATGCCGCGTGCTGGTATCCGAAATCGATCCCATCTGCGCGCTTCAGGCGGCGATGGAGGGCTACGAAGTCGTCACAATGGAGGACGCCGCGCCGCGAGCCGATATTTTTGTGACCGCGACCGGCAATGTGGACGTGATCACGCTCGACCACATGCGCAAGATGAAGCACCGGGCAATCGTCTGCAACATCGGCCACTTCGACAGCGAAATTCAGATCGCAACGCTGCGCAACATGAAATGGCATAACATCAAGCCGCAAGTCGACGAGGTCGAATTTCCCGACGGCAAGCGGATCATCCTTCTCTCGGAAGGACGGCTGGTGAATCTCGGCAATGCCATGGGCCATCCGAGCTTCGTGATGTCGTCGTCCTTCACCAACCAGACGCTGGCGCAGATCGAACTCTGGACCAATCCGGGCAAGTACGAGAACCAGGTCTACACATTGCCGAAGCATCTCGATGAGAAGGTCGCGCGCCTGCACCTCGACAAGATCGGGGTGAAGTTGACCAAGCTCTCCGACAAGCAGTCGGCCTATATTGGCGTGCCGCAAGCAGGCCCCTTCAAGGCGGACCACTACCGCTACTGAGCGCGGAGAAGCGTCGCGGCGGCTGCCCGCTCGATCCAGCGGAAGCAAGATCCGGCCATATTGCTTTCACGAAAGCAGGCCTTGAGTCCCCGCTTTTGCGGGGACAGGCGAGAAACGAGCCGCGACCGGCGCCTTGCTGCTTTCGAGTGCGGGTGTTATCTGCCGCGCCATGACGGCGTCATCAATCAACAATATCCGCAATTTCTCCATTGTCGCGCATATCGACCACGGCAAGTCTACCTTGGCCGATCGGCTGATTCAGCTCACGGGAGGGCTGGAGGCGCGCGAAATGAAGGAACAAGTGCTCGATTCGATGGATATCGAGCGTGAGCGCGGGATTACAATCAAGGCACAGACCGTACGGCTCAACTACAGGGCGCGCGACGGAAGGGACTACATCCTCAACCTGATCGACACGCCCGGCCACGTCGACTTTGCCTATGAAGTTAACCGATCGCTCGCAGCCTGTGAGGGTTCGCTTCTCGTCGTGGACGCAAGCCAGGGCGTTGAGGCGCAGACGCTTGCGAATGTGTATCAGGCCATCGACAACGGCCACGAGATTGTGCCGGTGCTCAACAAGGTCGATTTTCCTGCCGCTGAACCCGCGAAGGTCAAGCAGCAGATCGAGGACGTGATCGGGCTCGACGCGTCGAACGCCGATCGAGATTTCCGCCAAGACCGGTCTGAACGTGCCGGAGGTTCTGGAAGCGATCGTCACGCGGCTGCCGGCGCCGAAAGGCGACCGCGAGGCGACGCTAAAAGCGCTGCTCGTCGACAGCTGGTACGACGTCTATCTCGGCGTGGTCGTTCTGGTGCGCATCGTCGACGGCGTGCTGAAAAAGGGCCAGCGCATCCGCATGATGGGCACGAACGCCGCCTACGACGTCGACCGCACCGGTGTCTTTACTCCGAAGCTCCAGCCGGTCGACGAATTGGGCCCGGGCGAAATCGGCATGCTCACGGCTTCGATCAAGGAAGTCGCCGATACCCGCGTCGGTGACACCATCACCGACGATCGTAAGCCGGTGGACAAACCGTTCCCGGGCTTCCGCCCCGCCATCCCGGTCGTGTTCTGTGGCCTGTTCCCGGTCGACGCTGCGCAATTCGAGGATCTGCGCGCGGCAATGGGCAAGTTGCGCCTCAATGATGCGAGCTTTTCCTACGAGATGGAAACGAGTGCCGCGCTTGGTTTCGGCTTCCGTTGCGGTTTTCTCGGACTGCTGCATCTAGAGATCATCCAGGAGCGGCTGACGCGCGAATTCAATCTCGAACTGATCGCAACAGCACCATCGGTCATCTACAAGATCAAGCTGACCACCGGCAAGGAGCTGGAGATCCACAATCCCGTCGACATGCCGGATCCGAACCATATCGAGGAAATGCAAGAGCCCTGGATCGAGGCGACGATCCTCACTCCGGATGAATATCTCGGCTCGGTGCTCAAACTCTGCCAGGACCGGCGCGGCGAGCAGAAAGAACTGACCTATGTCGGCAACCGCGCGATGGTGAAATACAACCTGCCACTCAACGAAGTGGTGTTCGATTTCTATGACCGGCTGAAGTCGGTATCCCGCGGCTACGCCTCGTTCGACTATCACCTGACCGACTACCGGCCGGCCGACCTGGTGAAGCTCCAGATGCTGGTCAACGGCGAACCGGTCGATGCGCTGGCAATGCTCGTTCATCACACCCGTGCCGAATTGCGCGGACGCGCGATGGCGGAAAAGCTCAAGGAGCTGATCCCGCCGCACATGTTTCAGGTACCGATCCAGGCCGCGATCGGCGGCAAGATCATCGCCCGCGAAACGGTGCGCGCCTTCCGCAAGGACGTCACCGCCAAGTGCTACGGCGGCGATGCGACACGCAAGCGCAAGCTTTTGGACAAGCAGAAGGAAGGCAAGAAGCGCATGCGGCAATTCGGCAAGGTCGACATTCCGCAGGAAGCGTTTATTGCGGCGCTGAAGGTGGACGTCTAGCCGCAGGGAACGCAAGCGGCGCTGGGCGGGCGCGGCCCTCGCCGGAACCCTAACGGCCCTTGTTTTCATCGAATTCCGACGCGCATTTGTGCGCATCCGCGATGATCGCCGCTTCCTCTAGATGAATTAACCTGACAGGTGGCATCGAAATCGCTAAATCGTTAGCGTCATGCTCGCCCGGATCACAGCCCTTTCAGGGATTTTGTTCATCACCGCCGGCCTGACCGCAGGCGGCAGCGCTGCCATTGCCCAGACCCCCGCAAAAGCCACACCGCTGCCATCGCCAAAGCCGGCGATGACGGAACAGGCAAGAGAAAAGTCGGTACCGGCGAAATTGCTCTTCGGCGCCAAGCTCCTGCCTTCGGCCGGCAAATCCGCGGCGATCGGATATTACCCCCGCGGCTGCCTTTCCGGCGCCGTCGAACTGCCGACGAGCGGCCCCACCTGGCAGGTGATGCGACTGTCGCGCAATCGCAATTGGGGCCATCCCAGCCTCGTCCGTTTCATTGAGAAATTCGCTCCGCTTGCCGCCAAGGCGACCGGCTGGAACGGCATCCTTGTCGGCGACATGGCGCAACCACGTGGCGGCCCCGCGGTGTCGGACCATGCGAGCCATCAGACCGGGCTCGACGTCGACATCTGGTTCAAGCCGATGCCGGACCATCTCTTGACCAAGGAAGAGCGCGACACCATTCCGGCCATCAATCTGGTTTCCGAAGACTGGAAACACCTCAATCCGCAAACCTGGACGCCCCAGCACATTGCATTCATCAAGACGGCTGCGGAGCAGCCGGAAGTCGAGCGCGTGCTGGTGAACGCCGCAATCAAAAAAGAATTGTGCCGCGTCGAGGAAAAGCAACCTCACGCATGGATGTCGAAGGTACGGCCCTGGTACGGCCACCAGGACCATATCCATGTGCGGCTAAAATGCCCCGCGGATTCCCCGCAATGCCGCAAACAACCGCCGGTGCCGGGCGGCGATGGCTGCGGCGAAAAAGATCTCGCTTTTTGGTTCTCGAACAAGGTCCTGCCGCCGAGGAAGCCGGGGCCGCCTGGCCGGCAAACAATGCTCGCCGATCTGCCGGCCGCATGTAAATCCGTCCTCGAAGCGCCGGACAAGAAGACAAGCCTCGCCACCGACAATCGCAAATAATCGCCGCGCAACGATTTTCGTTAAACGCCGATGTCCACGACCGCCAGCAACCTACCGATGCTTTCAGCGCTTGAACGCAAGGTGCTCTGGCTGGCGAGTTGGATGATCCACAACGCCAATCACCTGCGCGAGAATACGGACGGCTTGAAGGTCGGCGGCCATCAGGCGTCGAGCGCCTCGCTCGCCACCATCATGACCGCGCTCTATTTCGATGTGTTGCGGCCGCAAGATCGCGTGGCCGTGAAACCTCACGCCAGCCCGATCTTCCACGCCATCCAGTACCTGCTCGGCAAGCAGACGCGCGAGCGGCTTGAAACCTTTCGTGGATACAAAGGCGCGCAGAGCTACCCGTCTCGCACGAAAGACGCCGATGACGTCGACTTCTCCACCGGATCGGTTGGGCTCGGCGTGGCTCAGACATTATTCTCTTCGCTGACCCAGGATTACGTACGGGCGCATGGATGGGCCAAGGGCCGTCCCGACGGACGCATGGTGGCTCTGGTCGGCGACGCCGAGCTTGACGAGGGCAACATCTTCGAGGCGCTGCTCGAAGGCTGGAAGCAAGGCCTGCGCAATTGCTGGTGGATCATCGACTACAACCGCCAGAGTCTCGATGCGGTCGTTCGGGAGGGCTTGTGGGAGCGCTACGAGCAGCTCTTCAAGAATTTCGGCTGGGACGTCACGATCGTGAAGTACGGCTCGCTTCAGCAGGCGGCGTTCAAGGAGCCCGGCGGGGAAACACTACGCCAGTGGATCGACAGCTGCCCAAACCAGCTTTATTCAGCCCTGGTCTTCGCCGGTGGCGCGGCATGGCGCAAGCGCCTCAATGACGAGATTGGCGATCAGGGCGACGCCAGCAGGCTGATCGAAAAGCGAAGCGACGAAGAGCTCGCCGCTCTGATGAACAATCTCGGCGGCCATGATCTGCCATCAGTGCTCGACGCCTTTCACGATGCCGACCCTGAAAGGCCGACCTGCTTCATCTGCTACACGGTCAAAGGCTTCGGGCTGCCGTTCGCAGGCCATAAGGACAATCACGCGGGGCTCATGACGCCGCAACAGATGGAAGCCTTCCGCCATTCGATGAGCGTGCGGCCGGGCCACGAATGGGACAAGTTCGAAGGGCTTTCGCCCGCGGCGGAGCAACTGCAATCGTTCCTCGACCGTGTGCCGATTGCCGCGCACGGGTCGCGGCGCCTGAGCGCGCCGGCGCTTGCGGTGCCGCCCGATCTTGCGGTCACAATTCAGCCGGTCATGTCGACCCAGACCGGTTTCGGCGCGATCCTCAATGAAATCGGCCGCGGCGACGACGAATTCACACGCCGTATCGTGACAACATCACCCGACGTCACGGTCTCGACCAATCTTGGGCCCTGGGTGAACCGGCGCGGCCTGTTCGCCCGTAAAGCGATGGCCGATACGTTCAAACGAGAGCACATCCCGTCGACGTTCAACTGGGAGTTCTCGCCGCACGGCCAGCATATCGAGCTCGGCATCGCGGAAATGAATCTTTTTATTCTGCTGTCGGCACTCGGACTTTCGCACACGATCAATGGCGAGCGTCTGTTGCCGATCGGCACACTGTACGACCCCTTCATCGCGCGCGGCCTCGATGCACTCAATTATGCCTGCTACCAGGATGCACGCTTCATCGTGGTGGCGACGCCGTCCGGTATAACGCTTGCAGGCGAAGGCGGCGCGCATCAATCGATTGCCGAGCCATTGATCGGACTGGCACAGGACGGGCTCGCCAGTTTCGAGCCCGCTTATGTCGATGAGCTTGCCGCGATCATGCGCTGGGCATTCGCGTACATTCAGAAAGACGGAGACGCGGCGCCGTCCGAGCGTAACTGGCTGCGTGACGAGACCGGCGGCTCGGTTTATTTGCGCCTGTCGACGCGGCCCGTCGAGCAGACCGGACGGCAAATGACCGCCGAACTGAAACAGCAAATCGTCGATGGCGCCTATTGGCATCGAAAGCCCGGCCCCAATTGCCAGGTGGTCGTCGCCTATACCGGTGCGGTGGCGCCCGAAGCCATGGAGGCCGTCGGCTTGATGGCGGAGGACCGCCGTGATGTCGGCCTTCTCGCAGTGACTTCAGCAGATCGCCTCAATGCCGGTTGGACCGCCGCGCAGCGCGCGCGCGAACGCGGTCTTGTCCACGCACGGTCGCATATTGAGCGGCTGCTTGTGGAGGTTCCCGCGCATTGCGGCATTGTAACCGTGCTCGACGGCCACCCCGCAACATTGGCCTGGCTGGGCGCCGTTGCCGGCCACCGCGTGCGGCCCCTCGGCGTCGAGCATTTCGGCCAGACTGGTTCGATCGGCGACCTCTACCGGCACTACGGCATCGACGCCAATGCGATCGTCGCGGCGGCGCAGGCGATCGCGCCCGGCCGCCCGATCCGCCACCTCAAGGCATTGCCGTAGGGCGGCTACATCATCATCCCGACGCCGAACAGCGCCGCTGGAATGGCGAAGATGACAACCCAGACGATGACGACACACACGATCACCGCGATGGTGTAGACCAAGGCACGGTCCGGCGTCGGCCGCATCAGCGCGACAAGCCCGGTATGCAGCAGGTAAAGGCTGTACAAGCCGAGGATCGACAAGATGCCGAGCAATGGGATGATGTTGAAGACGCTGGCGACCCATGCGGCAGTCGGCGCATAAGCCGACACCCTCATGGCATTGTCGAGGCTCTTGCGCGCGCCAAATGTGCCGGCGAGGAAATCGATGACATACGCCACGACGAACACGCCGGCCAACGTCAGGATATAGACGACGATGGCGCGGAGAAGACCTCCGACAATACCGATACGGTACGGCCCGAAGCCGATGATCGTCGTCCCGATGAAAGTGCAGACCGGGGGAACTGCAGCCACAATCGCCACGTAGTTCGAGAACAGATAGCCGGCATCGCCCGGCTCCCGCTCAATCGCGGCCCATTCCGATTTGGGCTGCAGCAAAATATTCTTGATTTTGTCGACGAGATCTATGTCACCCCTCCATTGATCCTCGGTCAACTACACGCGCTTTTTGTCATCCAAAATCATCGCCGCCCCTTTTTCGGCAATCATCATGGTCGGCGAATTCGTATTGCCGGACGTAATCGACGGCATGACGGACGCATCCACGACCCGAAGTGATTCGACGCCGATCACGCGCAACCGCGAGTCAACCACGGCCCGGGCATCGTCGTCCCGGCCCATGCGGGCGGTGCCCACAGGATGAAAAATCGTCGTGCCGATATCGCCCGCCGCATTTACCAGACCGGCTTCGTCCTCATCGCGTGCCGATGCCCCCGGCAGGTACTCCACGGGCGAATATTTTTGCAGCGCGGGCTGGGCCACGATCCGGCGCGTGACCCGGATCGAATCGGCGGCGATGCGCTGATCTTCCGGAGTCGACAGATAGTTCGGGCTGATGGCGGGCGCCTGCGAAGGATCCCCGGATTTCAGCGTAAGCGCGCCGCGGCTGGTCGGCCGGACGTTTGTCACGCTCGCAGTAAACGCCGGAAACGGGTGCAGCGGCTCGCCGAACTTGTCGAGCGAAAGCGGCTGTACGTGATACTGGATATTCGCAGTGCTCTGCGAAGGGTCGGAGCGCGTGAAAGCACCAAGCTGCGACGGCGCCATCGTCAGCGGCCCGCGCCGGCGGAGCATATAGTCCAGTCCCATCCCGATGCGGTTGAACGGCGAAGCATAGGTTTCGTTCAGCGTCTTTACGCCCGTGACCTTGAAGATCATGCGCAGCTGCAGATGGTCATGCAGATTGGCGCCCACACCCGGCTTGTCGAGCGCAACCGGAATGCCGAATTGCAAAAGTTGCGTCGCCGGCCCGATGCCTGACAGCATCATGAGGTGCGGCGAGCCGATCGCGCCAGCGGACAGTATCACTTCGCCACGGCACCGGGCGCTTCGCTTTTCGCCGTTTTGCCGCCAGCGCACGCCGGTCGCGCGCCGGCCGGTCAATTCGAGACCCTCGACAAGGCAGCCGGTTTCCAGATGCAAATTTTGCCGGTGCAGGACCGGCTTCAGGAAGCCGCGCGCTGCAGACCAGCGGCGGCCATGCTTCTGGTTGACGTGGAAGTAGCAGATGCCTTCGTTATCGCCGGTGTTGAAATCTTCGACGGTCGGAATGCCGTATTGATTGGCGGCCATTCGAAACGCGTCAAGAATTTCCCAGCTGATGCGCGGATATTCGACACGCCATTCGCCGCCGGCCGCGTGGTGCTCGCTTTTGAGGAAATGGTCGACATGCTTACGGAAAAAGGGCCGCACATCGTCCCATGACCATCCTGGCAATCCGAGCTGGCGCCAATGATCGTAGTCGCCGGACTGACCGAGCATGTAGATCATGCCGTTGATCGCCGAAGAACCGCCGATCACTTTGCCGCGCGGAAAGTTCAGGCTTCGCCCATTGAGGCCCGGCTCCGGCTCGGTCTTGAGCAGCCAGTCGGCGCGCGGATTGCCGATCGCAAACAGATAACCGACCGGAATGTGAAACCAGATCCAATTGTCGCGCCCGCCCGCCTCAAGCAGCAGTACGCGATTTGCCGGATCAGCGGACAGGCGGTTCGCGAGTACGCAACCCGCCGAGCCCGCGCCAATGATGATGTAGTCGAACTCGCTTTCCATGGAGGTCACGACCGGAATCAGCCTCTTTCTATTCGCCTGAACGGACTTTACCCCGGTCGACGGGACTTGCTAGGCTCGCTCAACGTGGCAGCGCCCCGTGCGTGCGTTGTCGAGGCCGGAACGGCGGTTCCGACACTGTTCCTGATTGTGACCTTTTGTCCCGCATGTTGGCGCCCGTTGGGAGCCTTCAGGAGAACCGCCATGACTGCACGGCTGACGGCCTTATTCGCCCTCTTTTTTGCACTCGCATTCGCGACTCAACCGGTGATCGCCCAGGAGCAGATCACTGTGTTTGCGGCAGCGTCCTTGAAAAATGCCCTCGACGATACAAACGCCGCTTTCACGAAGGCGACAGGCATCAAGGTGACCACAATCTACGAAGCGAGCTCGACTCTCGCCAAGCAAATCGAGCAAGCCGCGCCGGCTGACATATTCATCTCGGCCGACCTGAAGTGGATGGATTATGTCGCGGGCAAGAACCTGATCAAACCGGACACGCGCGTCAATCTGCTTGGCAACAAGCTGGTGCTGATCGCGAGCCAGGATTCGAAGCTGTCGAATCTTCAGATTGGCCAGGGCTTTGACATCGCCAAGCTCGCCGGCGACGGCCGCATCGCTGTCGCCGACGTCAAAGCGGTACCGGCAGGGCTCTATGCCAAGGCGGCGCTGGAAAAGCTCGGCGCCTGGGCCACGGCGGAGCCCAAGCTGGCGCAAGCAGCGAACGTGCGGGCAACGCTCGCCTTCGTCGCACGCGGGGAAACGCCGGTGGGCATTGTCTATGAGACCGATGCCAAGATTGAGCCGAAAGTGAAGATCGTCGGTTTTTTTCCCGACGACTCCTATCCGCCGGTGACCTACCCTGTCGCCGCAATCGCTGACAGCAAAAAAGCCGGCACGGCGCGCTATCTGTCCTTTCTGCGCACACCCGCGGCCAAGGCCATTTTCGAGAAATACGGCTTCAGCTATTTGATCAAGCCGGTGTCGTGACGGAAAACAACGCTTGTTTCAATTAACGCCTGAAGAGTGGACAGCGGTCCTGCTTTCGTTGCGCGTGGCGACGGTAGCGACCGTGGTCGCGTTGCCGATCGGCATCGCCATAGCCTATGGCCTCGCCCGCGGATCGTTCTGGGGCAAACCTCTCGTCGAGGCGATCGTCTATCTTCCGCTCGTGCTTCCACCGGTCGTCACCGGCTATCTGCTACTGATCACCTTCGGGAGGCGCGCGCCGGTCGGCGCCTTCCTCGCAGACCACTTCGGCATCGTGTTTGCGTTCCGCTGGACCGGCGCCGCGCTCGCCTGCGGAATCATGGCGTTTCCGCTGATGGTGCGGGCGATCAGGTTGTCCGTCGAGGCGATCGACCGGCGATTGGAGGATGCCGCGTCAACGCTTGGCGCCAGCCCGTTCTGGAATTTCGCCACCATCACGCTGCCGCTCGCGCTCCCGGGCATCATCGCCGGCGCGACCCTCGCTTTCGCGCGCGCGCTCGGCGAATTCGGCGCGACGATCACGTTCGTCTCAAACATCCCGGGCGAGACGCAGACCATCTCCGCCGCGATCTACACGTTGACACAAGTGCCGGGCGGTGACGCCGCCGCGCTGAGGCTCGTGGTCATTTCCATCATGATCTCGCTCGCGGCGCTGGTCGTGTCGGAATGGCTCGCCCGCCGCGCCACCGCGCGGCTGCACGGAGCCTGATCATGCTTGCGGTCGCTGTCGAAAAGCAGCTCGGTGAATTGCCGCTCCATGCGACATTCGAGAGTGCAGGCGGCGCGACCGCGCTGTTCGGTCCGTCCGGCGGCGGCAAGACCAGCATCATCAACATGATTGCCGGGCTGGTCGCACCCGACCGCGGCCGCATTGTGCTCGACGGCGATGTACTGTTCGACGATGCGGCGCGCATCAATGTGCCAGCCTGGAAGCGGCGCGTCGGCACTGTGTTTCAGGAAGGCCGGCTGTTTCCGCACATGTCGGTGCGGCACAATCTCGACTACGGCCGCTGGATGAGCGGCCACGCCGCCGATATCAGGGCCTTTACCCATGTCGCCGATCTGCTCGATATCGGCCATCTACTCGACCGACGGCCCGGCAAGCTCTCGGGCGGCGAGCGCCAGCGCGTCGCAGTCGGCCGCGCACTGTTGATGCGGCCCCGCCTGCTGCTGCTCGACGAGCCGCTCGCCTCGCTCGATGCCGCGCGCAAAGGTGACATCCTCCCGTACCTCGAGCGTCTGCGCGACGACGGCATTGTGCCGATGATCTATGTCAGCCATGACGCGTCCGAAGTGAAGCGGATTGCCAGCCACGTGGTGCGGTTGGAAGCCGGGCACGTAACGGCAACTGGCGGCCTCGAACTGCTGTCCTAACCGCGCGCGCGGTGGTGTATGCTGCCGCCATGTTTCCGCCGGAACGAATCGTCTGCCTGACCGAAGACACCGTCGAGACGCTTTATCTCCTCGGAGAAGATCGCCGAATTGTCGGCGTGTCGGGCTATGCCGTGCGACCGCCGCAAGTGCGGCGCGAGAAGCCACGCGTCTCGGCCTTTATTTCGGCGGACGTTCCGAAGATCCTCTCGCTGGCACCGGATCTGGTCCTGACCTTCTCCGATCTCCAGTCGGACATCGCCGCCGAATTGATCCGCAACAACATTGCTGTCCACGCGTTCAACCAGCGTGATATCGGCGGCATCCTCGACATGATCCGCACGCTCGGCGCGTTGGTCGGCGCTTCGGAAAAGGCCGAAGCCCTCGCCAATTCGCTCGCAAAGCGTGTAGACGTTGCGCGCTCGGCGCTCGCTTGGCATGTCGCCGCGCCCGCGCGTTTATTTCGAGGAATGGGACGAGCCGATGATTTCCGGCATCACCTGGGTCTCGGAGCTCATTGAGGCCGCGGGCGGCATCGATGTATTTCCGCAGCTCGCCACGCGAAAAAATGCCAAGGACCGCATCGTATCGGCCCGCGACATCATCGCGGCAAGACCTGACATCATTGTGGGCTCCTGGTGCGGAAAGAAATTCGTGCCGGCTAAAGTTGCCGCCCGCCCCGGCTTTGCCGAAGTTCCCGCAGTGGCCACCGGCTGGCTGCGTGAGATCAAGTCCACCCTTGTTCTTCAGCCCGGGCCCGCAGCACTCACCGATGGCCTCGATCTGCTGGCAGAGATCGTGACCGATTGGGTTGAAAAACGGCCAGGTTGAGCCCATGAATACCGCATCCTTCAGTACCGGCAGGACACCGAGATCCGCCGTGCTATGACGTGACGAAAGAGGACCGCAATGCGATGCAGCCGAACAAGACGCGCGCCGACCTGTGGATGGATTTGCTTCTGGTCGTATTTCTGATCGCCTTCGACGTGGTGGCGCGACTGTGCCGCATGCGCCGGCATTTGGCCGGTTGCAGCCAGCGCACTTTTCGCCGGCCGGTCATGCGCATCCCGGCGCTTGCTGTCCCGTGCCGCTCGTGGCTGTGCTCGTCAGCAATGCCGCACTCGGCGGCGACGACTGGCGTATCACGCTAGTCGTCTACGCCGCCGATCACCTTGCCCGCGTTGGCAGGCATCCTGATACGCCGTTGGCGCGGCGCGCTTGCCGTGGTCGCGGCCATGGTGTCGTGCTCGCTGATATTCTTTTTCGCCACGAATTTCGCGGTATGGGCCTTAGCGGCATGTATCCGACGACCTGGCGGGGTCTGCTCCAGTGCTACGTCGCAGCCCTGCCGTTCCTGGACAAACCGTGCTCGGCGATCTGTTCTGGACGGCGGTGCTGTTCGGCGGCGCCTGGCTGGTCCAGCACGTACCGGCGCTGTCCCGCCGCGCGCATCTAGCCGAAATATCTTCGGAGCCTATTCCACAACGTCTCGATGCGGCCGGTCAGATCGGCCGGCTCTTCAGGTTCGGCCAATCGAAGTCCGACCGTGATCACGCGTCCTTTCGTCGACTTTGTGCGCCAGCAGCGCGATCGGGCCCAGTTGGACGATATCACCGGTTTTGGCGCGGCGGCCCTAGATGTTCGCGGAAATAATCGGCGAGCGTTGCCTCGGCATGATCGGCGGCAACCTGGAGGCCGTAGATTTCCGCCAGCGCACCGAGCGTCGCCGTGCCCGGCACGAAGAAATCGCCGAGCAGCCGCGGATCGGGCGCGGCCGGCGGCGGCATCTCGACGAAAAAGCGGTCAAGCGCCTGCGCCTTCTCCGGCGGCGCAGGAAATAGACATAATCGCCCTCACGAACCGGATCGCGCTTCGTCCGGCGTGAGCATTTCTTCGTTGCGCACGACCAGGGTGAGCCTCGCCCAGGTCGGCATCAATCCGCGCCGCAGAAAGGGACTGTTGGCGGGCACCGGATAGCCGACGAGCTCGTGCGCCAGCTGGCCGGGCAGATCGAGTTCGACGCGCCGCGGCAATGGATCGCTGCGCGCGACCGAAATGCCGAGCTTGCGCGCGGCAAAGGCAACCGTCCAGCCCTGGACCAGCAGCGACGACAGCACGACGACGAAGGCGACGTCGAAATACAGATGGCGCCGGGCAGTCCGACCAGCAGCGGGATCGACGCGAGGAAGATGCCGACCGCGCCGCGCAAGCCGACCCAAGAAATGAACAGCTTCTCGCGCCATTGAAACCTGAACGGCGCAAGGCACAGGAACACCGCGACCGGCCGCGCCAACAACATCAACACCAGCGCGACCGATGACGGCGCCGAAAGGCTGTCGGCAAGCCGTGCGGCCAGGCCAGCAGGCCGAGCAGAACGAACATCACGATCTGCGCCAGCCAGGTCGACGGCATCGAGAAACACGACGACGGAATTGTGCGCGCGCGTCTGCCGATTGCCGACGACAAGCCCGGCCAGATAGACCGCGAGAAAGCCCGACGTATGCAGGCTTGGCGAATGCGAACACGACCAACGCGCTGACCGCGACGAACGGCGCATGCAGGCCTTGCGGGAGCGTCAAGCCGATTGAGCACGAAGACGATGATCCGGCCGCCGACAAAGCCGATGATGCCGCCGAGCACCGCTCGCGCAGAAAGTCACAGAACGCATCGACCAGCGCTGATCGCCGACCAGCAGAAATTCGACCAGCAGGATAGTGAGAAAGATTGCGAACGGATCGTTGGTGCCGGACTCGACTTCAAGCGTCGCGCGCACGCGCGGGCGCAGCCGCAGCCCGCGCGTTTGATCAGGAAAAACACCGCCGCGGCGTCGGTCGATGCCACCACCGCGCCGACCAGCAGCGCCTGCATCCAGCTGATGCCAAGCGACCAGCTTGGCGACCGGCGCGGTCAGCGAGGCGGTGATCAGCACGCCGACGGTCGCCAGCATCACCGCCGGCGCGAGCACGTTGCGGAAAGTGGCGAAGCGCGTGCGCAGGCCGCCGTCGAACAGGATCAACGCAAGCGCAATCGAACCGACCGTATAGGCGGTGTCGACGTCGTCGAATTTGATCCCGCCGGGACCGCCCTCGCCCGGCCAGCATGCCGACCAGCAGGAACACCAGCAGCAGCGGCGCGCCGAAGCGCAACGCGACCAGGCTCGACAGAATGCCGGCAAGCACCAGCAGGCTGCCGAGCAGTATCGCGATGCTGACGGTATCGAGCGATGCCATGCCGAATCTCCTTCCTATTAGGACGCGATATGTGCCGAGCCACGGATGCAAGCGAAAACGAGAGGACCGACAGCCCCGGCCAACGACCGGATTGCCCTCTTTCGCCGGGACTGCCTCGGGAGCGGCACTCGGCGTCCTATCAAAACGCCACCTTGTCGCCGCCCTTGAGCGAGAGAATTTCGCGCGCCTCGTCGGGCGAGGCGATCTCCAGCCCGAGGCCTTCGAGGATCTTGCGCACCTTCGTCACCTGCTGGGCGTTCGATTCGGCGAGCTTGCCGGCGCCGATCCACAGCGAATCCTCCATGCCGACGCGCACATTGCCGCCCATCGCCGCCGCCATGGCCGCGACCCGCATCTGATTGGCGCCGGCGCCCAGCACCGACCAATGATAATTGTCGCCGAGCAGCCGGTCGGCGGTGCGCTTCATCATGATGACGTCTTCGGGGTGCGGGCCGATGCCGCCGAGAATGCCGAACACCGACTGCACGAACAGCGGCGGCTTGACCAGGCCGCGATCGAGGAAGTGCCGCAGCGTATAGAGATGGCCGATGTCGTAGCACTCGATCTCGAAGCGGGTGTCGTTGTCGGCGCAGGTGGTGAGGATGTATTCGATGTCGGCGAAGGTGTTCTTGAACATGCCCTGCGCGAGCCTTCGAGATACGGCTCCTCCCAGTCGTGTTTGAACTTGCCCTTGTAGCGCGGGATCATCGGGTAGAGCCCGAAATTCATCGTGCCCATGTTGAGCGAGGCGACCTCCGGCTTGAAGGTCGCGGCCGGCTCGCACGCGCTCCTCGACGGTCATGGTCGGCGCGCCGCCGGTGGTGATGTTCACCACCACGTTGGAGCGCTGCTTGATCACCTTGAGGAACGGCGCGAAGGCCTCCGGCGTCTGGTCGGGACGGCCGTCCTGCGGATTGCGCGCATGCAGATGGACGATCGCGGCGCCCGCCTCGGCGGCGCCGATGGCGGCGTCGGCGATCTCCTGGGCGGTCACCGGCAGGTGCGGCGACATCGACGGCGTGTGGATCGAGCCGGTAACGGCACAGGTAATGATGACTTTGCGCGACTTCGCCATGAGCTTTCCATCCCGGTGAAGTGAGAGTTTTGATTTCGCGATTGGACTTGCGACGCGATCCTAGAGTATCAGCCGGACTCAAGTCACCTGCAGGGGCCGCCGGAGCCGTGGACGCGAAAGACCTCAACCTGCGGCGGCAAGCGCTTCCGGCATCCTGATCGGCGTGCTGTGCGGCATCGGCGCGGCGTCTCGGCTGGGCGGCCGGCTTCGTCGCCGCCAAGCACGGCATCTCGGTCGGCTTTTCGCCGGCCGATCTCGCCTTTCATCGCTTCTTCTGGACCGGGCTGTTGCTGATGCCGCTGGTCTTGCGCGACGGCCTCGCCGATCTCGGCGGCATCGGCTGGGGCCGCGGGCTGGTGATGAGCGTGCTGTCCGGACCGCCGCAGGCCATGATCGCCTATAGCGGCTTCATGCTGGTGCCGCTCGGCCACGGCACCACCATCCAGCCGGCCTGCGCGGCGCTGTTCGGACTGATCCTCGCCACGCTGGTGCTGGGCGAACGGCCGACGGTGCAGCGCATCTTCGGCGGCGTCACGATCATCGCCGGGCTGATGGTGTTCGGCGCCGAATCGCTCACCACCATCGGCAGCCACGGCGTCGGCGGCGACCTGTTGTTCGCCACCGCCGGCTTGTTCTGGGCGACGTTCGGCACGCTGCTGCGGCTACTGGCGCGTGTCGGGCATGCGCGCGGTCGCGGTGGTCGGCGTGCTGTCGATCGTCGTCTTTGCGCCGCTGCATGGCTGTTCGTCGGCTATCGACGGCATGCTGCGCATGAGTCTTGCCGAAAACCTGCTGCAGGTCGTCGTGCAAGGCGTGCTCGCCGGCGTGCTGCCGATCTATCTGTTCGCGCGCGCGGTGATCCTGCTCGGCGCCGGGCGCGCGGCGATGTTTCCGGCGCTGGTGCCGGGCTTCGGGCTGATCATCGGCTATCTCGCGCTCGGCGTCGTGCCGAGCCTCGCCGCAGCTCATCGGCCTGGTGATCGTGTTGTCGGCTTCCGCTTCCGCTGCGATGATCGCTCACTCCGGCCCGGCATATTTCCCCGCCGTCTCCGGGAACATGTTCTTGATGATCTTGAATTTCGAGATGTCGACCGTCGCATCCATGTGCATGAATATCGACGGCGTCGCGCAGCACCTTCTCGATGCCGAAATCGAGCATGATGCCGTTGCCGCCGTGCAATTCGACCGCATGCTGGGCGACCTTCATGATCTCTTCCGAGGCGAACATCTTGGCCATGTTGACCAGCGTCTCGGCTTCCGGCGCATTGTCGTCGACCGCCTGCCGCGGCACGGTCGAGCAACGCGCGTACCGCCTCGATCTTGGTCGCCATGTCGGCGAGCCGCAGCGCCACCGCCTGATGCTTGATCAGAATGCGGCCGCCCTGCACGTAGTTCTGCACGTATTCGGCGGTGGCCTCGAAGGCGCGCACGCCGACGCCGAGGTTTTTCGCCGCCTGGATGATCTTGCCGGGGCGGAAATAGACGCCGGCCGAACCCATCGCGCTGTCCTGCACCAGCAGATGATCGTCGGGCACGAACATGTCCTCGAACACCATCTCGCCGTTGTTCATGAAGCGGCAGCCGAGCGTCTCGTTGCAGCGCGCCACCGTGAAGCCCTTGGTCTCGCGCGGCACCAGAAACGATGAGGTTCCCTGCAGCATGCCGACCTTGGGATTGGTGTTGGCGTAGACGACGTAGAGCGAGGCGTCGTAGCCGTTGGAGATGAACTGCTTGCGGCCGTTGATCACCCAGCCGCCGTTGGTCTTCACCGCCTTGGTCTGCATCGCCGCTTCCGGCACGTTGTAGGGCAGCCAGCGGTCGGAGGCGCCGCGCGGCTCGGTCAGGCAGTGCGCCATCAGGAATTGCGGCTCGGCGACCAGCCGCTTGAACCATTTCTCCTGCAAATGCTTCGGCGCGAACTGCCGCAGCAGCACCGACACTTTCCAGTTCTGCACCAGCTTGTCGGCCAGCCCTAAATCGCCGCGCGCGATCTCCTCCGCGACCAGCGCGAAGGTCCGCACTTCGGTGCCTTTTTCGAGCTCGACGCCGCCATATTCTTCCGGCACGCCGAGCGTGCGGATGCCGACCTTCTCGGCGCCTTCCAGGATGCTCAGCGGCAGCCGGTCCTCCGGCACCATCGACCATTCTTTCTGCCAGTTCTGCTTGATGTAGGGCAGCACCATGTCGTCGACGAAATCGCGGCAGCTCTGCCGCATCATGCGCTGTTCTTCGGACAACCCCCGGTCGCTTGGCATCATGTCCAGCATGAAGGTTTCCTCGCTTTTCTCATGTGTCTTCCAGCCGGCGCAGTCTGTCGCGGCTGCGGTGATGAGTCGAGACGGCGAGCGGCCCGCTAGCTGCGCTGTTAAGCGGCCTTGCGCTTAGCCGCTTGCGGCTGCAGGAACTCGCCCATGCGGCCGAGCGCCTTCAGGATGTTCTCGGTCGAGTTGGCGTAGGACAGGCGCAGATAGCCTTCGCCGAGAATGCCGAAATCCGGCCCGCCGATCATGGCGACGCCGGTCTCGTCCCAGCAGCGCGTTGGCCAGCGGCTTGGCCTTCCAGCCGGTGCGCTTGATGTTGGGGAAAGCGTAGAACGCGCCCTTGGGCATGATGCAGGAGACGCCGGGCAGCTTGTTGAGGCCCTCGACCACGACTTTGCGGCGCTTGTCGAACTCGGCGACCATCTTCGCCACCGCGTCCTGCGGCCCGGTCAGCGCGGCGAGGCCGGCATATTGGGTCGGGGCATTGACGCAGGAATGCAGGTTGACCGCGAGCTTGCGGGCATAGTCGTAGAGCTTGCCCGGCCACACCGCATAGCCCAGCCGCCAGCCGGTCATGGCATAGGTCTTGGACCAGCCATTGAGCAGGATCAGCCGGTCGCGGATCGACGGATAGGTCAGCAGGCAGACATGCTTCTCGCCGTCATAGATCATCTGGTCGTAGATCTCGTCCGACATCACCGCGACGTCCGGCCACTTCTCCAGCCCGGCGACGAGCTTGTCGACCTCGGCCTTGGGCGTGACGCCGCCGGTGGGATTGGCCGGCGAATTGAGGATGAGCAGCCGCGTCTTCGGCGTGATCAGCTCCAGCGTCTCCTCGGCGGAGAAGGCAAAGCCGTTCTCCTCGCGGATCGGGATCGGCACCGGCGTCGCGCCGGTAAACTCGATCATCGAGCGATAGATCGGAAAGCCCGGATCGGGATACATGATCTCCACGCCCGGCTCGCCGAACATCAGGATCGACATGAACATGGTGGGCTTGCCGCCCGGCATGATCATCACCTGTCGGGCGAGACCTCGACCTTGAAGCGCTTGTGCAGGTCGGCGGCCACCGCCTCGCGCAGCGGCAGGATGCCGTTCGCCGGGGTGTAGCCGTGATGGCCGTCGCGCAGCGCCTTGATCGCCGCCTCGACGATGTGATCGGGGGTGCGGAAGTCCGGCTGGCCGATGCCGAGATTGATGATGTCGCGGCCCTGCGCCGCCAGCGCGTTGGCGCGCGCCAGCACCGCGAAGGCGTTTTCCTCGCCGATCCGGTCAAAAGCCGCGATGGTATGCAGCATGATTGCAGTCCTCCCGCGCAGGTGGCCCCCGACATAGCCGGGGGAGCACTCCTTATTGAGGCATGCAGTTCAGCCGATCAGGCGGAAAAAATCAAACGCCATCAGAAGCTTCGTCAACGCGCATGGCGGTTAAGGATCGCCGCCCATCCGACCGCTGATATCCCGCAGGAGCTGAAACCGAATATTCGGATCCGGGTCGTCACCGAGGTAGACATCCCCTAAGTAGAGCGGGCCTGCAGGAAAGAGATTGCTGCACGATGTATCGGATCATGGCGCACAAGGTTGGCTTGTAGTGGCAACCTTCTTGTGCTTGCGCAAACCTGCACCGTCAGCCGGCATTGCGATGACGAATGCGGCGCTCAGGCAGGCCGCAAGAATTTTGAGCGGAGACGATAACCCATGCCCACTCCCTGGCAATACGGGTGTGCCATCCGCATAGAGAAGCGGCGACGCTGGGCAAAGTAAAATGCGGCGTCAACTCGATCACAAGTCAGTGTCGGAATATGCAGGCGTCGCGGGTGTTGCACCGTTTCAGCGAGAGCGATCGTTGAGCGGCTTGCATGGCTGCCAGCAAGGTCCCGCATTGCAATCATGGCACGATTGGAGGAATGTCTCAGCCCCTTCTTTGACAGGATCATCTCATGAGTACCGCCGACAAACGCCGCGCCTTCCGCGCGCTGCACGACAGTGGCTGTTTCGTCATTCCCAATCCGTGGAATGTCGGCAGCGCGCGCTATCTGCAAGGTCTCGGCTTCAAGGCGCTGGCAACCACCAGTTCCGGCTACGCCCATTCGCTCGGCTTTGCCGACGGCGACGTGACTCGCGACATGGTGCTGGCGCATTGCCGCGAGATCGCGGACGCCGCCGACGTGCCGGTGAACGCCGATTTCGAGAACGGTTATGCCGACGATCCCGACGTCGCAGCCAATGTGCGACTGTGCGTCGAGACCGGCGTCGCCGGATTGTCGATCGAGGATTCCACCGGCGACGACGCCAATCCGCTTTATGACTTCGACCTGGCGGTCGAGCGCGTGCGCGCGGCACGCGAGGCGATCGACAAGGCCGGCGGTGAAGTCATATTTACCGCGCGCACGGAGGGCTTCATCACGAAACCGGCCGGATCTGGACGAAACGATCCGCCGGCTGAAAGCCTTCGCCGATGCCGGCGCCGATTGCCTCTATTCCCCCGGCATCAAGACCCGCGAGCAGATCGTCGCAACAATCAAGGCGGTCGCGCCGAAGCCGATCAATTTTCTCATCAGCGCGCCGTTCGGCTTCACGGTCAAAGACCTCGCCGCCATGGGCGTGCGCCGCATCAGCGTCGGCGGCACGCTGGCGCGGGTCGCCATGCACGCCTTCATCAAATCGGCGCGCGAGATCGCCAAGAAGGCAACTTCGACAGTTTCGCCGGCGTCGTGTCGAATGCCGAACTCAACAAATTCTTCCGCGACGACCGCAAGAGCCGTGACCGTTCTGGCCGAGGCGCATCCGAGACGGCAGCCGGTCGGCTCGCCGGTCGACACGAAGCCGGCGCAGCGCCCGGCCCGGTGACGCTCGAGGGCCGCTACGGCCGCATCGAGAAGCTCGACGCCGCGCACGCGCCGGCTTCTGGCAAGCCGTCAAGGATACGACGATCTGGACCTATATGTCGGACGGTCCATTTGCCGATTCGCGGCTTTTTCGCTCTGGGTGCGGTCGAGCGCGCGGCGCTCGCCGACCTTACTATGCCGTTATCGATACGCGAGATCGCGTACACCGGCACGTTGTCGCTGATGGAAATCCGCCCCGCGATGCGCGTGATCGAGGTCGGCCACATCCTCTATGCACCCGCCCTGCAGCGCACGCCGCTCGGCGACCGAGGCGCAATTTCTGCTGCGCGCTACGCCTTCGAGACGCTCGGCTACCGCCGCTACGAATGGAAATGCGACGCGCTCAACGCGGCCTCGCGGCGCGCCGCGCTTCGTTTCGGCTTCACCTATCGAGGGCATCTTCCGCCAGCACATGATCACCAAGGGCCGCAACCGCGACACCGCCTAGTTTTCCATGCTCGACAGCGAATGGCCGGCGCGCAAAGCCAACTTCGAGCGCTGGCTGGCGCCGGAGAATTTCTCCGTGACGGCAAGCAAAAAACAAGTCTTGGCTGCTATGAACGGCGGCGAAGGATGAGCGATTCCGCTCCTCGTCCGCGTCCCACCTGATGCAGCAGCGGCCCTTCGTGCTGTTCTGGCTGGCGCGGCTCGCCTCGACCATGGGCTACCAGATGCTGGCGCTGGCGATCGGCTGGCAGATCTACGAACTAACCGGCAGCGCCTTCGATCTCGGTCTGGTCGGGCTGATCCAGTTCGTGCCGGCGGTCGTGCTCACGCTGCTGATCGGCCATGCCGCCGACCGCTACGACCGCCGCCTGATCGTGCGCGTGCCCACGGCGTCTACGCGTTGGCCGCCGTGAGATCACGACCGCCTTGCTCGCCGGCGTAGCTCAGCCGCGATCTGCTGTTTCGCCGCGGTGTTCATGATCGGTTGCGCCCGCGCCTTCGAAATGCCGACGGCGCATGCGCTGGTGCCGACGCTGGTGCCGCAGCCGCTGATTTCACGCGCGGTCGCGGCCTGGACGTCCGCCAACCAGTTCGGCGGTAATCTGCGGCCCGGCGCTGGGCGGCCTGATCTATGCGTTGAGCCCCGTGCTGGTCGGCGCCCTCTGCGTCGTGTTCTTCACCGCTCGATCACGCTGGTCATTTGGTCAAGGCACAACGGCCGGCAGCCGCCGCGCGAGCCGCCGACCTTTTGCGTCGGTCCTTGCCGGCTTTGACTACATCCGCACCCGGCGCCGCCTGCTCGGCGTCATCACGCTCGATCTGTTCGTGGTCATGCTCGGCGGCGCCACCGCGCTCTTGCCGATTTACGCCAGGGATATTCTCGCAGTTGGGCCCGTCGGCCTCGGCCTGTTGCGCTCGGCGCCGGCCGTCGGCGCCTTGATCACCATCGATCGTACTCGCGCGGCACCCGGTCGAGCGGCATATCGGCGGCAAGATGTTCGCCGTGGTCGCCATTTACGGAGTCGCGACTATCGCTTTCGGACTCTCCAGTTTCTTTCCGCTGTCGCTGATGGCCTTGCCATGCTGGGCGCATCCGATGCGATCAGCATCGTGATCCGCTTTTCGCTGGTGCAGATCGAGACGCCGGACGAAAAACGCGGCCGCGTCAGCGCCATCAACTACCTGTTCGTCGGTTCTTCGAATACGCTGGGCGACTTCGAATCCGGATGGTCGCTGCCTGGCTCGGCGCGGTCCCGTCGGTGCTTATCGGCGGACTCGGCTCGTTACTGGTCGCCGGCGTATGGATGATGATATTCCCCGATTTGCGCCGGATTGACCGTTACGAGCCGGCAGACCGTGAGGAAAAGAGGGCGTAATGCATATTCTGTCACCGGCGCGGCCGGCATGATCGGGCGCAAGCTCGTCGCAAGACTGGTCAAGGACGGAAAACTGAACGGGCAGACAATCGCCCGTCTCACCTTGACCGACGTTGTGGCACCCGAAACACCGCGCGATTTCACCGGTGCGGTGGAAGCTTCAACGAGCGACCTGTCCGCGCCGGGCGCAGCGGTCAAAGCCGTTGCTTCCAGACCGGACGTCATTTTTCATCTTGCCGGCGTCGTATCAGGCGAAGCGGAAATTGATTTCGAGAAAGGCTACCGCGTCAATCTTGACGGAACACGCGCGCTGTTCGAGGCGGTCCGATCCGCTGACTATAAGCCCAAAATCGTGTTCACGTCGTCGATCGCAGTTTACGGCGCGCCGTTTCCGCCCTCCATCCCGGATGATTTCCATCTTACCCCCCTCACCTCCTACGGCACTCAAAAAGCAATCTGCGAATTGCTGCTCGCCGATTACACACGACGCGGATTTTTCGATGGTGTCGGCATCAGGCTTCCGACTATTTGTGTGCGGCCTGGTAAACCGAACAAGGCGGCATCAGGTTTTTTCTCGAGCATCATCCGCGAGCCCTTGGCCGGCCAGGAAGCCCTCCTGCCGGTCACCGAAAGCATTCGCCACACGCACGCGAGTCCACGCGCCGCTGTCGGATTTCTGATTCACGCCGCAGGTCTGACAATGAGCAGCTGGGACCACGAATCAATCTTGCAATGCCCGGTGTATCTTGCACGGTTGGCGAGCAAATCGATGCACTTCGTCGCGTCGCCGGGGACAAAGTGGCCGCGCGCATACGGCGCGAACCAGATCAACTTGTTCAGCGGATTGTCGCCGGCTGGGCGGAACGCCTCGACGGCAAGCGCGCGCGCGACCTTGGTTTTCAGGCGGAATCCACGTTCGACGACATTATTCGCGTCCATATCCAGGATGAGCTTGGCGGGAAGATCGCCGATTGATGCGGACAATGCTTATGCATAGTTGCAGCGCTCAGCCCTCGCGTCATTTCAAACGACGCTTGCACTGCGCGCAGCAAACCTTACATTGCGGCCTATGACTTACGTCGACGCAGCGGTCGCTCCCCTACGCAAAACAGGCCAGATCAAGATCCACGGCCCTGCCGCCTTTGAGGCCATGCGCAAGGCCGGTCAGCTGGTAGCACGCTGCCTAGACATGCTGACCGAGCATGTCGGTCCCGGCGTGCCCACGGAAAAAATCGACAATTTGGTTTTCGACTTTGCCATGGACCATGGCGCCTTGCCCGCTACCCTGATGTATCGCGGCTACCAGAAATCTACATGTACTTCTCTTAATCATGTGGTTTGCCACGGTATTCCTGGTGACAAGCCTTTGAAGGAAGGCGACATCGTCAATATCGATGTCACATTGATTCTCGATGGTTGGCACGGCGACTCCAGCCGCATGTTCACCATTGGCGAAATCCCGCGCCGCGCCGAACGGCTGATAGAAGTCACGCATGAAGCGATGATGCGCGGCATTGCCGCAATCCGGCCAGGAGCGACAAGCGGCGATATTGGACATGCAATCCAGACCTATGTCGAAGCACAGCACATGAGCGTGGTGCGCGATTTCTGTGGACATGGGCTTGGTCGTTTATTCCACGACGAGCCCAATATTGTCCACGTCGGACGACCCGGTGAGGGCATCGTTTTAAAACCGGGTATGTTTTTCACCGTCGAGCCGATGATCAATCTCGGACGGCCGCATGTGAAAGTACTCTCCGACGGGTGGACGGCCGTGACGCGTGATCGCTCGCTATCCGCACAATTCGAGCACACCGTCGGCGTCACCAAAGACGGCGTCGAGGTATTTACATTTTCACCGGCCGGATTGCACAAACCGCCATATAATCGCTGAAAACCCGCAATTTCCGTTCATTTTCAGGCCGCGCTCGCAGCTTGTCCTTTTCTGAAATACAATTATTAGGTGTATCGCGAACGAGACACATTGCGCAATGCATTGAATGACCGAAAACCGCAGGAAAGCTGCCGGCAAACCCGGCCCCGCCGGCCCGCCGCCGCACTACCTCGGTCATCGCGATCGGCTGCGCACCCGCTTTCGTGAAGCTGGCCCGGGTGCCGTCAGCGATTACGAACTGCTGGAGCTCGTATTATTTCGCGCAATTCCGCAGCGTGACGTGAAACCGCTCGCCAAGGAGCTGGTCGCCAAATTCGGATCGTTCCCCGAAGTGATTGCGGCACCGCCGGGCAGACTCGCAGAGCTCAAAGGCGTCGGCGAAGCGGTCATCACCGAGCTCAAGATCGTCCATGCCGCGGCAAGCCGTCTCGCACGCGGGCAGGTACAGAAGCGTCCCGTCCTGTCTTCCTGGTCGAGCGTGATCGACTATTGCCGCACCACCATGGCCTTCGCGGAAAAGGAACAGTTCCGCATCCTGTTCCTCGACAAGCGCAATCAACTCATTGTCGACGAACTGCAGCAGGTCGGCACGGTCGACCATACACCAGTCTATCCGCGGGAGGTCGTCAAACGTGCACTCGAACTCTCCGCGACGGCGCTGATCCTGGTTCACAATCACCCGTCGGGCGATCCGACGCCATCGCATGCCGATATCCAGATGACTCAGACAATCATCGACGTCGCACGGCCGCTAGGGATTGCCGTCCACGACCATATCGTCGTTGGCAAGGAGGGTCACGCCAGTTTCAAAAGCTTGAGGCTCATTTGAACTCCCGGCGTCACTGGCGTACCAGGGTAATCTGATCGGCGCTTTCCGGCACGCGGCGCCAAGTCGTGTTGTCGACTTCCTCGAAACGCCAGGGGTTGCCGCGGGCCGGCACGAGCATCAGCTCGTCGCGATCGATGCGCCACTGCACGAAATTCAGCCGGGAAAACGCGGCCTCACAGCCGGGCTTTATCGTCACCGCGAAGCCATCGCTTGCCTGCGTCATTCGCCAGCGTAAGCAGGCAAACTGGCGCACCCGACTTGCGCACGATCGCCCAATCTCCCGCGACCTGTTCAGGCGGCTTTGGCGGCGCAGCGGCAGCGGCGGCGTTCTGCAGGAATAACACGCCGACGCCGGGCGTCGGCGCCTCGAAGATGCCGTCTTCGACTTCGCTGAATTCCACGACCGATTTACCGCGCGCATCGAGCAAGTAAAGCAGATCGTTATCGGGAAATTTCCAACCCGCGATTTCGCGCACCAGCGGAAAAAGGTTGGCACAGTTCGGATCAAATTCGATCTTGAGGCCGGCGGGCGTAGGATCGCTTTTGAGTGTTACGGTGCATGTCCTATCCCGCTCGGCATTGGAAAATTCCCAACTGCCAATGACGCGCTTTGCAGATTCACCCAGTGGCACGGGCGCCTGCCCGAACGCAGCGCCCGAGAGACAGATTGCGACGATGCCAATGGCAATACGCGTCATTTCACGACCATAATACGCTCGTTGCCGCGGCGATACGCCTAGCGCTTCGGGGGCCAAGGCGTTTCCGGAACGGGCGTCAGCGGCGGCTTTCCGGCCGCCCAGGCCAGAATATTGTCGACCACAAGCTGATCCATAGCCGCCCGGGTCACTTCGGTCGAAGAGCCGAGATGCGGGAACAGCACAACATGGTCCATTTCGATCAATTCCCGCGGTACGTCCGGTTCCTTGGCGAAGACATCGAGGCCGGCCGAATAAATCGTGCGGTTTTTCAGAGCCTCGATCAATGCCGGTTCGTCCACGACCGAACCGCGCGCCATATTAATGACGATGCCCCTTGGCCCCAGCGCCTTGAGCACTTCGGCATTGATCATGTTCTGGGTCGACGCACCGCCCGGCACGATCACCATCAGGGTGTCGACGTCGCGGGCCATGTCGAGAAGCTTCGGGTAGTACTTGTAGTTAATACCGGGTTGCGGGTTGCGGCTGTGATAGACGACCGGAACGCCGAAAGCGTCAAGCCGGCGCGCGATTGCCTTTCCGATCCGGCCCATGCCCACGATACCGACGGTCCGATCGCGCAATGTTGCCTTCGTCAGTGGGTACTGACCCTGCGGCCATTTTCCGGCGCGCACAAAGCGATCCGACTGAGGGAATTCGCGCACCGTGCAGAGCAAAAGACCGATCGCCGTATCGGCGACTTCCTCGTTCAGGACCTCGGGCGTATTGGTGACGATGATGCCGTGGGCGCCGGCCCAGGCGGCGTCGATGTGATCATAGCCGACGCCGAAGCTCGACACCTGTTCGAGGTTGGGAAACTGCTTGAGAAATTTTTCGTCGACCTTGTTGGCGGTATAGGCAATCGCGATCGCCCTGATCTTTTTGCCGACATCCTTGACGAAGGCATCCTTGTCCTTGAGGTCGAGCCAGTGGTGAAGCGTCACCTTGCCCTCGAAGCCCTTGATCATCACGGGCTTTTTGGCACCGACCAACAAGACATCGGGCTTTTCGCCAGCCATACTCGCTTACTCCTATTACACCAGTGCAGTGACGGGTTTTTCGACGAAGTTCTTGAAAGCCGCCAGAAGTTCGGCGCCAAGGGCCCCGTCGACGACCCGATGATCGCACGACAGGGTAACCGTCATCTGGCTGACGAACTTCACACTGCCTTCGTCCGCTTCGACCGGCGCACGCCGCGTCGCGCCGACCGCAAGAATGGTGGCATGCGGCGGATTGATGATGGCCGAAAACTCGCGCACGCCATACATGCCGAGATTGGAGATGGCGCTTGAGCCGCCCTGATACTCGCTTGGCTTGAGCTTCTTGTGACGAGCGCGCTCGGCCAGATCGCGCATTTCCGCCGAAATCGCCGTCAAGGATTTTGCTTCCGCATTCCGGATCACCGGCGTTATCAACCCTCCGTCAACTGCCACCGCGACGCCGATATCCGAATGCCGGAAACGCAGAATGCGGTCTCCCGCCCACACTGCGTTGGCGGAAGAAATGCGATGCAGCGCGGCCGCCCATGCCTTGATGATGAAATCGTTCAACGACAGTTTAAACGCGGGCTGCCCATCTTTATTTTTCGGCGCGGCGGCGTTTGCTTCCTCGCGCATCGCAATGAGACGGCCTGCATCAAGATCAGTCGTCAAATAGAAGTGCGGGATGGTTTGTTTCGCCTCGACCAGCCTGGTCGCGATTGTCCGCCGCATTGAATTGAGCGGAACTTCCTCATAATCGACGCCTTCGTACAGGGCCCTCACCTGTGCGGCGCCTGGACCCGCCGCAAGAGTGGCCGTGGATTGCAGCACTGCCGTCTCGACGTCGCGCGCGACAATGCGGCCATGGGGGCCGGAGCCTGAAATTCGTGAAAGATCAATCCCGCGCTCGCCGGCAAGCCGACGTGCCAATGGCGTGACGGCCGTACCGCTCGCGAGTTTCGCAGGCCCGAAATTGCGTTCCGGCGTGCGCACCGCGTTAAAAGGGTCCATCGGCGGCGCCGGACGCGGCATCGGCGTTGAATGGACGGCCGGCGCATGCGCGGTCACCCCTTGGTTCCCGGCTCCGCGCTCCCGCTTCCGCGGAAGGCCGCGAAGGAGAAGCCTTCGCGCTTGCCGGCGCGCCTGGTCCAGATATCACCGCAACCACGGCACCGACCTTTGCAACTTCGCCTACCTTGAAGTGAATTTCACTCAGCGTACCGGCGGTCGTCGAGGGCACCTCCATCGAGGTCTTGTCGGTCTCGATCTCGAAAAGATTGTCGCCCGGCTTCACCGCGTCGCCGGCGGACTTGAACCATTTCGTGATCTTGCCCTCGGCGACCGTTTCGCCGAGTTGCGGCATCAAAACGTCCACGCGCTAATCCCTTCCTTGCCGATTTTTTTGACACAGGCTTGTTCCGCTAAGGACGGTGGCCGGGTCAAGCCCCGGCCATGATACAGCTCAGAGGATTCACCAGATCACCGACACGTATTGCGTTTCCTGAAATTCCTTCATGCCCTCTTGCGCGCCTTCGCGCCCGAGGCCGGACTGCTTGGTGCCGCCGAACGGCGCCGCAGGGTCCGAGACCAGGCCGCGGTTCAAACCGATCATGCCGAAGTCGAGCTTCTCCGACACGCGCATGCCGCGGGTAAGATCCTTGGTATAGAGATAGGCGACCAGGCCGTATTCGGTGTCGTTGGCGCGCTTGATCGCCTCGTCCTCGGTCTTGAAGGTCTGGATCGACGCGACCGGCCCGAAGATTTCCTCGTTCAGCATCTTGGCATCGTCGGACACGTTGGTGAGGACGGTCGCCGGATAGAAGTAGCCCGGCGCCGTCCGGCGTCTTGCCGCCCGGTCAGCACCTTGGCGCCCTTGGCCACCGCGTCGTCGACCAGCTCGATCACCTTGTCGCGGCCGTCCTTGTTGACCAGCGGCCCGAGATTGACGCCGTCGTCGAGGCCGTTGCCCATCTTGAGCGAGCCCATCTTGGCGGTGAGCTTTTTCGCGAACTCGTCGTGCACCTTCTCGTGCACATAGAACCGGTTGGCCGCGGTGCAGGCCTCGCCCATGTTGCGCATTTTGGCGATCATGGCGCCATCGATCGCGGCATCGATATCGGCGTCGTCGAACACGATGAACGGCGCGTTGCCGCCCAGTTCCATCGACGGCTTGATGATGTTGTCGGCGGCCTCGTGCAGCAGCTTGCGGCCGACTTCGGTCGAGCCGGTGAAGGACAGCACGCGCACCCGCGGATCGTGCAGCATGGCGCTGACGACGGGCCCGGAGCGACGCGACGGCACGACATTGACGACGCCGGGCGGCACGCCTGCTTCTTCCAGCGCCGGCATCAGCGCCAGCATGGTGAGTGGTGTGTCAGAGGCCGGCTTGAGCACGACCGGGCAGCCGGCTGCCAACGCGGGGCCGATCTTGCGCGTGGCCATCGCGGCCGGGAAATTCCACGGCGTCACCAGCACGGCAATGCCGGCCGGCTTGTGCTGCGCGACAATGCGCGCGCCGGTCGCCGGCGCCATCGAGATCTGGCCGATGTTGCGCACCGCTTCTTCGGCATACCAGCGGAAGAATTCGGCTGCATAGGCGATCTCGCCGCGCGAATCCGACAGAGCCTTGCCGTTCTCCAGCGTGATCAGCTTCGCGAAGCGCTCGGCGTCGCGCATGATCAACTCGTAGGCCTTGCGCAAAATCTCGGCGCGCTCGCGCGGTTTTCGGCCTGCCCATCCCGCAAACGCACCTTCGGCTGCGTCGAGCGCGGCCTTGGCGTCCTCCACCGTCGCGCTGGCGACCGACGCGATCTTGCGCTCGGTCGCCGGGTCGATCACATCAAAACGGCCGCCGTCGGAGGCTTTGCGCCACTTGCCACCGATCCAGAGGTCGGTCGGAACATTGGCGAGAAGATTTTCATACATGAGACTTTTCCTTTAACTCGCGTCACCCTCCGCTCATTCCCGCGCAAGCGGGAATCCAGTCTCTTGCCTGGGTCCCCGCTAGCGCGGAGACGAGCGGGAAAATTAACTTCCTAAACTCCGCCTTACCGTTTCCGCGATGCGATCCGGCGTCGGCAATACCACGTCTTCCAGAATGTCGGCTGCCGGCAAGGGAATATGCGGCGTCGTAATGCGGACCGGCGGGCCATCGAGGTCGTAGAAAGCCTCGTCGGCCGCGATCGAAACGATCTCGGCACCCCAACCGCAGAGCCGCGGATTTTCCTCGACCGTGAACAGCCTGTGGGTCTTTGCGATCGAACCGAGAATGGTCTGCGTATCGAGCGGGACCAGCGAACGCACATCGACAACTTCGCAATCGATGCCGTGATCCGCCTTTAGTTTTTCCGCGGCCGCCAAAGCGCGTGGCACCATCAACGCCAGCGCGCAGATGGTCGCGTCCTTGCCGGCTCGCAGAATTTTTGCCGTGCCCAGAGAGTCCACGATCTCGCCGTCCGGTACCTCGCCTTTTGTGGCATAGAGCGACTTGTGCTCGAGGAAGATCACCGGATCAGGATCGCGCACCGAAGCGGCGAGCAGGCCGATGACATCGCGCGGATTCGATGGGGCCACGACCTTGAGGCCCGGAATCATCATGCACCAGTTTTCGACGCTCTGGCTGTGCTGGGCGCCAAACCGGGATCCCGCCCCGTTGCCGGTGCGTACGACGAGCGGGCATTTGAGTTGGCCATTCGACATATAGCGGCTTTTGGGAAACTCGTTGGCGATGTAGTCGAAGCACACCGCAAAAAAATCCGAGAACATGATCTCGGCGATCGGCTTGAGGCCCGTCATCGCGGCGCCCATGGCGGCACCGAGGATCGCCTGCTCGGAAATCGGAGTATCCCGCACGCGCAATGGGCCGAACTGCTCATACAGGCCGACAGTGGCCTTGAACACGCCGCCGGCCTTGGCCACATCCTCGCCGAGAAAGACGACGTCGGGATCGCGGCTCATTTCCTGCGCGATGCCGCGGATCACTGCGTCGCGATAGGTCAGTTCCGCCATGCCCAGCCTCCATCGGCGTAGACATCGGTGGCGATAATATCGAGCGGCGGCGGCGGCGCGGCCTTGCAGGCTTCAGTCGCCTCGTCGACAATTTTGCGCACGTCCGCATCGATGTCGGCGATTGCCTTTTCCGACACACCGAATTGCAGCAACCGCTCGCGATAGATCTTGATCGGGTCGCGCAATTTCCAGCGATCGAGTTCGCCCTCCGGCCTGTACTTCGCCGGATCGGCACGCGAATGGCCGCTGTGGCGATAGGTAAGACATTCGATCAGCGAAGGCCCATCACCGGCGCGGGCCTTGTCGTATGCGGTCTGTGCCGTACGGTAGACAACATCAGCGTCGTTACCATCGATCACGATCCGCTCAAGACCATAAGCTGACGCGCGGTCAGCAGCAGGTTGCGGAACAGCCGTCACCTCGCTGATCGGGGTATATTCCATGTAGAGATTGTTTTCGCAGACGAAGATGACGGGCAGCTTCCAGACCGCGGCGAAATTGAGCGCTTCATGGAAGGCGCCGATATTCGTGGTGCCGTCGCCGAAGAAGCAGACCGACACATCTTTCTCGCCCTTGTACTGCGCACGCCATGCCGCCCCGCATGCGATGGGAAGGTGGGCCCCAATGATGGCATACGAACCCATGACGCCGTGCTCGGCGGAGGTGAGATGCATCGAACCGCCTTTGCCGCGCATCAAGCCGTTGTCGCGCTGCATCAGTTCGCCGAGGACCTTTTCCACGCTCACGCCGCGCGCCAAGGTATGCGCATGCCCGCGATAAGTGCAGAATGAGAGGTCGCCTTTCTTCATGGCCACCGCAAAACCCGCCGCCACCGCCTCCTGACCAAGAGATAGATGGCTGGTGCCCTTAACCAGGTTTTGCAGAAACAAATCGTAGGCGCGCTGCTCCGCTTCGCGGATCACAACCTGGGTCCGGTACAGTTCGAGCCGCTTCTGCTCGCCGATATCGTCATTAAGTCCGGAGCCGGCCTTGGCCTGCGCGCGGTCCTTTGCTGTGGCCATAAATGATCCTCGAAGGCTCTAATACATGATAAGCGGCCGCAACTTAGCGCCTAGATGGAAGGCCCCGCAACTCTCCTATTCGAGCGGGCCTTCGATCGCCGCTTCGCTGGTTGTGCTCTTGCCCACCTTACGCTCTCGGTAGAGCAGGTAGAGGCCAGAACCGACGACCATGGCAGCGCCGGCCAAGGTCCAGCCATTGGGCAAATGATCGAACACCAGGTAGCCCAGGATGACCACCCAGATCAGTTGCGTATAAATGAATGGCGACAAAGTCGAGGCCGGCGCGAGCTTGTGGCCGGCGATGAGGAAGAAATGGCCGGTGCTGCCAAGCACACCGGTCATTGCCAGCATCAACGCGATGATCCAGTCCCGCGGTGGCTGCCAGACGAATGGGATAATCGGCAACATCACCAGCGCGCCTATGAAGTTCGCATAGAACAGCGACGTCTGGTTGGAGTTGACCCGCGAAACGATGCGGGTGATCACCGCATAGAATCCGTAACAGACGGTAGCCGTCAGCGTGATCAATGCGGCGGGGTGCATGCCGCCAAATCCAGGCCGTGTAATCAGCAGCACGCCTGCAAAGCCGAAGCAGATTGCCGACCAGCGTCGCCAGCCGATCCATTCATCCAATAGTGGCCCGGAGATGATCGCAACGATGAAAGGGAACGTGAAGATGATTGAGAGCGCTTCATCGAGCTGCAGCCAGCGCAAAGCCAGAAAATTCAGGATGGTCGAAGCCACCAAGAGCATCGACCGGATGATCTGAAGTTTTATACTGCGCGTGCGCAGCAGGCCGCCATGCGTGAGCGGATTCGACACGATCAGTGTGAGAACAAATGCGCTGGTATATCGCGCCCACGCGATCTGTAACGAGTCCATTTCGGTGTTGAGATATTTCGCGGTCGCGTCGAGGCAGGCAAATAATGCGACCGCGCCGCACATCAGCGCGATGCCAACGAGCCGTTGGCGGCGTTGCTGAGTTGAATCGCTCAATATGTGGCCCGGCCACCTGAAATGTCGAAGATCGCGCCGGTCGTAAACGAGCATTCGCTGGATGCGCAAAAGGCGGCAAGACCCGCGATCTCGTAGACCGTCACAAAGCGCCCGCGAGGAATTTTCGAAAGCATGAAATCGATATGTTCCTGCGTCATCTGATCGAAGATCGCCGTCTTGGCGGCCGCGGGCGTTATGCAGTTGACCGATATGTCGTACGAAGCAAGTTCCTTGCCGAGTGATTTCGTCAGCGCAATGAGGCCGGCCTTTGATGACGAATAGGCCGGCGCGTTCGGATTGCCTTCCTTGCCCGCGATGGATGCGATATTGACGATGCGCCCGTAATTCTGCGCGATCATCGCCGGTGCCAGCGCACGACAGCAGTGAAACGGGCCGTCAAGGTTGACCGAAAGAACACTGCGCCAGGCGTCCAGCGGGTACTCCCAGGTTTTCACATTTGGCCCGGCAATTCCGGCATTGTTGATCAGAATATCGACACGACCGAGCATTTTGATGGTGTCGTCGCGCGCACGCTCCACGTCGGGATAACGCGTAACATCGACCGCAAAAGGCACGACGCGGCCGCGTTTTTGCATTTCGGCAGCTGCTTTCTTTGCGAGATCAACGTCACGATCCCAAATCGCTGCCGTCGCGCCCGATTCGATAAAACGTTCCACAATCGCGCGCCCGATGCCTTGTGCACCGCCCGTGACCACCGCGATGCGTTGAGAGAGATCGATTTTGTTCGCCATGGCCGCCTCCGCATGGAAATTATCGAATGCACGCGCCCGTGGCGAGTGGAGAAATTGCGGGTGTACAATGCGGGCGGCAATATCCGAGCAATCAAGCGTCATGGGCTGCGCTAATGCCGCCTTCTCGTCTATGATGCACCGGTTGCCTTGCTGCATCTTGCCGCCAGCGCGGCACAGCACGGCCGGCCAAGGCGGCCTGAAGAGAATGGCATCTCTGGACTCGACTGCCCAACCGAGCTTCCGCGAAGCTTTCATGGTTTGGCTCAAGATCGGCTGCATCAACTTTGGCGGGCCGGCCGGACAGATCGCGACGATGCATCGCATCCTTGTCGATGAAAAAAAGTGGATCGACGAGGCACGGTTCCTGCACGCCCTCAATTTTTCCATGTTGTTGCCCGGCCCCGAGGCGACGCAGCTTGCCACCTATGTCGGCTGGGTGCTGCATGGCGTGCGCGGCGGCCTCGCTGCAGGGATATTGTTCGTTCTGCCGGGCGCCCTGGTGATGCTGATTTCTGAGCCTGCTCTACGCCTATGGTCGCGGCCTCGGCCCGATTGACGGCGCGCTGTTCGGGATCAAGGCCGCCGTATTGGTGATCGTCGTTGAAGCGTTGCTGCGGATCGGCCGCCGTTCCCTGAAAAGCCCGTTGCTTGTCGGCCTCGCAACGCTCGGCTTTATTGGCATTTTCGTTTTTGAGCTGCCATTTCCGCTGATTGTGGCGATCGCCGCACTGGCCGGCTTCTTTATCGCGCCGCGCGCGCCAGCCCAGCTCGCATTGCCGCCCGGCTGGCGCAATTTCACCCGGCGACGGAAGTGCCCATTGGCGGCAATTCATCACGTCCCTCGCGATCGGCCTACCCCTGTGGTGGACGCCCGTCGCTGTTGCAGCCCTCCTGCTTGGCGGCAGCCACGTGCTGGTCGCCGTAGGCTTGTTCTTCTCGAAGCTCGCCATTGTCACCTTCGGCGGCGCCTATGCGGTGCTCGCCTATATGGCGCAGCAGGCCGTAGAGACGCACGGCTGGCTGAGCGCGCCCGAGATGGTAGATGCGCTCGGCCTTGCCGAAACGACGCCGGGGCCGCTGATCCTGGTGACGCAGTTCGTCGGCTTCCTGGCGGCCTTCCGCGAGGCCGCGCCGTTTAGCTCCCTCACCGCTGGCATTCTCGGCGCGGCAATGACGACTTGGGTCACTTTCGTGCCGGCCATTCTCTGGATTTTCGCCGGCGCGCCTTTTATCGAAGTGCTGCGCGCCGACAGGCGGCTGGCCGGCGCGCTTGCCGCTATCACTGCCGCGGTCGTCGGCGTCATACTCAATTTGTCCGTATGGTTTGCACTGCATGTGCTATTCGGCAAGGTGGTCGAAATGCACGCCGGTCCGCTGCGATGGTATGCCTTCGATCCGTTTGCACTCGATCTCCGCGCAACTGCGCTCGCTGCGATTGCGGCCGTTCTTGCGTTCGGCCTTCACCGCAGTCTGTCGGTGGTCATCGCAATGGCCGCGATGGGCGTGGCCGTGCAATTCATCGTTGGTCTCTAACGTTCGCGATCAATCGCGCTTTCGTGCCACCGCCGCAACGCCAGATATGAAATGGCCGACAGAACAAAGAAGATTGCAACCCCGGCAAGCGACAGCACAAACAGCGCAGCGAACATACGGGGAATATTGAGCCTGTAGCCGGACTCGACAATGCGGTACGCCAAACCGGAACCGGCGCCCGCCGAACCCGCGGCAATTTCCGCAACCACTGCGCCAATCAGCGAAAGCCCCCCGGCGATACGCAGGCCCGCCAGCATCTGCGGCAGTGCCGCAGGCAGTTTCAAGTTCCAAAGCACCCGCCAACCGGAGGCTTTGTACAGTTCGAACAGGGCGAGAAGATTATGATCAACCGAATTCAGGCCCAATGTCGTATTGGCGAGAACGGGAAAAAACGCAACGATCCACGCGCAGGCCAGCACCGCCAGGGGCTGCGGCAGATAGATCAGCAGCAGCGGCGCGATCGCGACGATCGGCGTCACTTGCAGGATGACGGCATACGGATAAAAAGAGTACTCGACTGTTCGCCACTGATTGAACGCGATCGCCAGGGCAATCCCGCCAACTGCGGCGAGCAGGAACCCTTCGAAAGTCAGGGTCAGCGTTACCAGCAGTGAGCGCCACAAAAGTTCGAAATCCGCGATCAGCGTCGCTGCCACGAGTGCAGGACCTGGCAGCACGAACGTTGGAATAGCGAAAAGCCGCACTATCAGGTGCCAGCACAGAACAACCAGAGCCAGCACCACGATAGGCAGTACAACGCGGAGGGTGCGTTCGCTCACGGTTGGGCACCTCGCGCCATGGCCTCGGCAAGCGCCCGCGCGACCTGCCGGCAGAAGCCGGCATATTCGGGCGACGTACGGAAGCTTTCGCTGCGTGGATACGGTGCGGGAATTTCGATTTCGGTGAATACGCTTCCCGGCCGCGGCGTCATGACCACGATGCGCTGCGACAGGTAGACCGACTCAAAGACCGAATGCGTGACGAAAATGACCGTCCGGCGCAATTCCTGCCACACGGACAGGAGATCATTGTTGAGCTTGAAACGGGTTATCTCGTCGAGAGCAGCAAAGGGTTCGTCCATCAGCAGCAATTGCGGCTCAGTGACGAGTGCACGCGCTATCGATGCGCGCATTTTCATGCCGCCCGAAAGCTCGCGAGGAAAAGCACCGGCAAATTCGGCTAGTCCGACACGCTCCAGCGACTGCACGACCAAGTCGCGGGAGGAAGCTTTATCGGCGCCCGCCAATTTGAAGGGCAGCCGGACATTGCCCGCAACGGTGGCCCACGGCATCAGCGTCGGTTCCTGGAATACGAAGCCGATCTTCCCCGCCCCATTCGGCCAGTCGATCGTGCCTTCGGTCGGCGTGCTCAGGCCGGCGATGATGCGGAGTATTGTGGATTTTCCGCAACCCGATGGCCCGAGCAGCGATACGAATTCGCCCTCGCGGACGTCTAAATTCACGTCATCGAGCGCACGCACGCCACGATTGAACGTCTTGCCGATTTTGCGCAGTGAAATGGCCGCCCGGTCGGTCATGTAGACTTGCACGCTGGAATGTCTGGCGGTTAAAATCCGGTCGACATGAGAATTACATTAGTTTCGCCGGCGATGATACGTGCCGCACTCGCAACGGCCCTGCTTCTGTGTGCAACGGCTGTTTCTGGCCAGCCCGTGCTCAAGATCGAGCCGCCGATCGGCAGCGTTCCGGAAGGCAAGCGCGTTCTCATCGACGACGGCTCATGTTCGGCGGGCAAAATCAAGGAAATCATAGGCGGCAATGTCGTTAAGCACATCCGCAGGCAGGTACGCTGTATCGAGCGCAAGTAGCGCCCCGAAAGCAGCGGCCGCGGTCAATTTTTCGGATGCAGATCGGCGCCGACGCCCTTGTTGACGAACTGCAGCGTGTAGCCGCGCCTGTAGTCGATATTCGGCTTGACCACGCCCGCATGCACCATTCTGTCGAAGAAACTTTTCCAGCGGGCGTCGGTCATGGCCCCGATACCGAGTTTGAGCGAGGCACCTGAGTCGACGATGCCATGTTCTTTCATTTTTGCGATCGAATACGACAGCAGGGCATCGGTCATTTCAGGGTTCTGTTTTTTGATCAGGTCGTTTCCCGGGCGCCTGTCGCCATAGATATAGTGATACCAGCCGATCACGGATGCGTCGACGAAGCGCTGCACGAGGTCGGGCTGCTTTTCCACCAGATCGCGCCGGGTCTCGATCAATGTCGAGTAGGCGTCGAAGCCTTGATCCGCGAGCAGGAAAACCACGGGTTTGAATCCGCCCTGCTTTTCGACCGCATAAGGTTCGGACGTGACGTAGCCCTGCATGGCCGAATGCATATCAGCCAAGAACGGCTGCGCATTAAAGGTGTAAGGCTTCACCTTAGACTTGTCGAAGCCGTAATCGGCCTTGAGCCACTGGAAGTAGCTCGCCATTCCCTCCTTGGACACGAAGAGCGTGCGCGACTTCAGATCTGCGAACGTCTTCACATCCGGATGCGCCACAAAGACCTGCGGGTCTTTCTGGAAACTCGCGGCAACCGCGATTGTCGGAACATTGTGCTCGACCGCATCGAATGACTGCAGCGAATTTGCGCTCATGAAGAAATCGAGCTTGCCGACCGGCAGCAGAATTCGATTGTTGATGTTTGGCCCGCCCGGGACAATCGTGACGTCGAGCCCGTACTTCCGGTAGGTCCCGTCGGCCAGTGCCTGATAGAAGCCGCCGTGCTCGGCCTCAGCGACCCAATTGGTGCCAAAACGGACCTTGTCCAGGGCGTTTGCCTTCGGCGCCGCAAGGACTGCTGAAAAACCCAGCAAAACGGCGATTAATCTCTTCATCCGGCCAGTTTGTCACTGTCCTGTACTGGCGAGCAACCCAGCGTCAATGGCTTTGAACCTTTTTCCGATCCGGTGCGACCTATCCGTATCGCAGCCAATATTCGCTGCCTCAAACTTAACCGGATGGAGAACGCCATGACCAAGTCCAAGATCACAACTGTTGCGCTCACAGCCCTTACGCTTGCTGTCACTTTTGCCGCCACCGGCGGAAGCGCTCAGGCGCACCCGCGTTTCGGCTGGGGCATTGGCGCAGGCTTTGCCGCAGGCGCATTGATCGGCGCCGCCGCGGCGTCGAGTGCATATCCCGTCTATGTGACGCCCGGATATCGCGAATGCCGCCTGGTCGAGCGCTACGACCGCTGGGGCAACTTGCGCGTCATTCGGGTTTGCGACGGCTATTGATTTTGACCGTTGAGATCGGCGCCTGTTTCCCGTCCATCCTCGCGTCGATCTACACGACCCGCCCGGCCATGTCCCCGTCCGGGCGGGTCACTTTTTGCCGCGTCAACCCAGGCCCCGCTCTTATTCATTCCAACTTGCAGAGCCACTGCCGCAATGGTGTGATGGCGCAAATCGCTGCGCCGCCGGCGAGATAAGAGACTCGCGGACGACAAGATCGCCATGAATACACATTCCCGCTGGCGAGCGTTGGCATCGATCGTGTTTGCCGCTGCCGTGCTGTTGCCAGCGCGCGCCCATGCTGCCGGCGGCGCCTTCGTAGTAGACGACGCCGCGATCGGCAAACCGGGCGAGTGCAAGGTCGAGTCCTGGGCCTCGTTCGGAAGCAACAGCGACTTCACCGCCGTCACCTCGCCTGCCTGCGTCGCCAATCTCGGCATTCCGGTCGAACTCGGCGGGCAATTGCAACGATCGCGCGACGACGGCGCCTGGGGCACCAGCGGCATGCCGAGGGCCAAGGCCAATCTCATCCCGGTCGCGAACCATCCGTTCGGGCTCGGCATTTCCGGCGGAAGCAGTTGGGACCTCGTCAGCGGCGCCAATACCGGCGGCTTTATCAACGTGCCGGTCACGTTCCAGCTGCGCGAGAACTTCCGCGTCAACCTCAACGGCGGCTGGTCATACGACGCCGTCAACAAGATCAACTATCTGACCTGGGGCGGCGGCTTCGAATGGAATTTTGTCAAGCCGCTGACGCTGATTGGCGAAATCTACGGGCAAGCCGGCAAGCTGCCGGCCGTCGACGAAGATGAGCCGCCGGCGCCCAACGCCATCCGCGAACCGCGCACGCAAATCGGCTTGCGCTTCACGCCGCAGGACAATTTCGACATCGATGTAATCTACGGCCACAACATCACCGGCGAGAACCATTGGCTCACGGTTGGGCTTAACGTCCGCTTCTAAGGCTGGACATCTCGTTCCGCGCGCGACAATTCCCCCGCTTGCCTAAACTGGCCAGTTTTGCATTGATATTCAAAATAATAAGGCCGCGGCCAGCCTAGGCAAGCGGAGCCGGCGGAACCATAATCACGGGAGGAAATCATGCAGCTCGCAAAAGCACTGCTCACATTTGTTTTCGCCGCCATGCTGTCGGCCGGAACCGCTGTCGCGCAGACCGAGATCAAGCTCGGTCATGTCGGCAAGCCCGGCTCGCTGCTCGAGATGGTCAGCCAGGAATTCGCCAAACGGGCCAACGCCAAGCTCGGCGACAAAGCCAAGGTCGTCGTCTACGGATCGAGCCAGCTCGGCGGCGATTCGGAAATGATGAAGAAGCTCAAGCTCGGCACCATCGACCTGGTGCAGCCGTCGACCGTGGTGTCGTCCTATGTGCCGAGCTTCGGCCTGTTCGAGATGCCCTATCTGGTCAAGGACCGCGACCACATGGCGCGCATCCGCGATCAGATCGTGTTCCCGACGATGGTGCCTGAAGCGGAAAAGGTCGGCTATCACATCCTCGCGGTCTGGGAGAACGGCTTCCGCCAGATCACCAACAACAAGCGGCCGATCGTCAAGCCGGAAGACCTGCAGGGCATCAAGCTACGCGTGCCCAAAGGCGTGTGGCGGGTGAAGATGTTCCAGGCCTACGGCGCCAATCCGACGCCGCTCGGCTTCTCCGAGGTATTCGTCGCGCTGCAGACCGGCGCCATGGACGGACAGGAAAATCCGCTGGCGCAGATCGTCTCTGGCCATTTCCAGGAAGTGCAGAAATACCTGTCGATGTCCGGTCACGTCTACACGCCGTCGTATCTCATTGCCGGCACGAGCTGGAATCGCCTGCCGGCGGACGTGCAGAAGATCGTCGCCGACACCGCAAAAGAGATGCAGCCGGTCGCGCTCAAGATGGCCGCCGATCTCGACGGCAAGCTGCTGGCGGAGATCAAGAAGAACCCGAACATCAAGGTCAACGAGGTCGACAAGGACGCCTTCATCAAGGCGAGCAAGCCGATCTATGACGAGTTCTCCAAGGAAGTGCCGGAGGGCCACGACCTGATCGAGAAGGCGCTGCGCTCGGCAAGTCGTCCTGACCGCTGGATGAGGGGCCGGCGACGAGCGCCGACCTTTCCCGTCTCTTCAAGCTGGGGATTTTGCATTGAGTCTGGCAACCGTGCGCGCGGGCTTCGAGCGGCTGCTCGAAGCCATCGTTCTCGTGCTGATGGTGTCGTTGACGGCTCTCGTGATCGCGGGTGCCGCGTTCCGTTATTTCGGCGCCGCACTCTCTTGGTACGACGAAATCGCGTCGATCGGGCTGGTCTGGCTCACCTATTACGGCTCCGCGCTGGCGGCGATCGCGCGGCGCGCATATCGGCGTGCCCGGGCTGGTCAACGCCATGCCGCCGAAAGCTGCGGCTGGTCGCCACACTCTTCGCCGAGGCCATGGTCTTCCTCTTCTTCATCATGCTTGCCTACTACGGCTTGCAAGTGCTGGTCGATTCTGCAAGGCGAGCGACATGGTCAGCCTGCCGTGGGTGCCGACGCAGTTGACCGCAGTCGGCGATTCCGGTCGGCGCGGTGCTGTTCGTCATCGCCGAGGCATTGCGGCTGCCCGAATTGCTGCGCGACGCACGCACGACCGGCTTCGTCGATGCCGGAGATCCAGGAAGCGCTCGGGCTCGGCGAGCATAGCGGCGAGCGTAAGAGCGCCGGAGGCCTGCAGTGACCATCGGCATCATGCTCATCGGCATGCTGGCGCTGGCCCTGCTCAATGTGCCCATCGCGTCGCGCTCGGTATCGTCGCCACCGTCGCGATCCTGCTCATCCAGGGGCCGGACATGCTGCCGAACATGGCGCTGGTCATGTTCGAGGGCGCCTCGAGCTTCCCGCTGCTCGCCATTCCGCTGTTCATCCTCGCCGGCGCGATCATGAACGCGTCGAGCATTTCGCGCCGGCTGATCGCCTTCGCCTCCGCCTGCTTCGGCTTCGTGCGCGGCGGACTGTCGATGGTGACTATCGGCGCCTCGATGTTCTTCGCCGAGATTTCCGGCTCGGCGGTTGCCGGCGTAGCGGCGCTCGGCACCATCCTCATTCCGGCGATGCGCTCGCGCGGCTATTCGAAGGAATTCGCCGCCGCCATTTCATCGTCCTCGGCCAGCCTTGCCATCATCATCCCGCCGTCGATCCCGATGATCCTCTATGCCGTCATGGCGCAGACCTCAGTGGTCAAAATGTTCGTCGCCGGCATCCTGCCCGGCATCGTCGGCGCCCTCGGCCTGGCCGTCGCCGCCTATATCCAGGCGGTGCGCTACGATTTCCCGGTCGAGGAGAAATTTCAACTCGTCGCGGGTCTGGCGCACACTGAAGGAAGCGTCCTGGGCCTTCCTGCTGCCGGTCATCATCCTCGGCGGCATTTTCGGCGGTTTCGTTACTGCGACCGAAGGCGCCGGCCTGGCCGTTGCCGCCGCGCTGCTCATCGGCGGCCTGATCTATCGCGACCTCAATTGGCGCGACTTGCGCAAGGCCTGCATCGACGGCGCGGTGCAGACCGCGGTTGTCATGCTGCTGGTGGCGAGCTCGGCGCTGATCGGCACCTTCCTCACCGAGGCGAAGCTGCCGCAGGCGCTGGCGCAAAGCATCACCGGCCTCACCCAGAACCCTTATCGTCGTGCTGCTGCTGCTCAACATCTTCTTCCTGATCCTCGGCATGTTCCTGCACTCGGCGGCGGCGATCATCCTTGACAGTGCCGATCGTGATGCCGATGATCACAGGCGGTGCACATCGATCCCGATCCACTTCGGCCTGGTGCTGACGCTCAATCTCGCCATCGGCCAACAGACGCCGCCGGTCGCGAGCGTGCTGATTGCCTCCTGCGCCATCGCCAAGTCGGATATCTGGGAAACCACGAAGGTCAATATCCCTTATCTTGTGGCGTTGCTGTTCGTGCTGTTGCTGTGCAGCTACGTGCCGTGATTTCAATGGTGCTGGTCAATTTGTTCTACGGCGGCTAGCTCGCAACCTCGGCGCGCACAATCTCAGCGCCCTGCACCATGGCCCGCATTTTTCCGAACGCAATTTCGCGCGGCAGATATTTCATGCCGCAATCGGGCGCGACCACGATGCGCTCGGCCGGCATGGTCGGCAGCGCTTTGCGGATGCGCGCAGCAACGATCTCCGGCGTTTCCACGCTCATGTCGGAGAGGTCGATCACGCCGAGAATAATCGTCTTCGACGGCAATCTTTCCAGAATCTTGAGATCGAGATTTGGCTGCGCCGCCTCGATCGATACCTGGGCGGCTTTCGAAGCTTCGAGTTCGGGAAGGAACGAATAACCCGCCGGCTTCTCGTGAACGACGGCGGCATAGCCAAAACAAAGATGCACTGCGACCGTGCCGGTCACGCCATCGAGCGCGCGGTCGAGCGCTTTGAGCCCGTATTCGCGCGCTTTATCGGGATGTTGCTGCATCCACGGCTCGTCGATCTGCACGATATCGGCGCCGGCGGCAAACAGGTCCTTGATCTCTTCGTTGACCGCCGCGGCATAGTCGAGCGCCAAAGCCTCATCCCGTTCGTAAAACTCATTCTGGGCCTGCTTCGACATCGTGAATGGGCCAGGCACGGTCATTTTCACGGCTTTTTCGTATTCGCGCGCAAGAACGCAAGATCGCGCAACTCGACCGGATATTTGCGGCGGATCATTCCCGTCACGCGTGGAACTGGAATTGGTTTTCCGCTGCGGTTGAGTGTTGAACCGGGATTGTCCGTGTCGACCCCTTCGAGCGCTGTCGCGAAACGATTGGAATAGCTTTCGCGCCGCTGTTCACCATCGGTGATGATGTCGAGCCCGGCATATTCCTGGTCCTGAATGGCCAGTAACGTCGCCTCATCCTGTTTCGCCTCGAGTTCCTTCGGATCGATCAGCCAAAGATCGTCCATACGAACCCTTGGGACCATTTTCGACAGACGCGCACGATCAATCAGCCAATCCGGCTGCGGATAAGAACCAACGAGCGAGGTTGGAAATAATCTGGTGGGCATCGATTCCGTCACTTTGACAGTTCGGCGCGCACGATGGCAGCGCCTTCAACCATGGCCCGCATTTTTCCGTATGCAATATCGCGCGGCAGATATTTAAGGCCACAGTCCGGCGCGACAACGATGCGCTCGGCCGCAACATGCGGCAAGGCACGACGGATGCGCGCCGCAACCGTCTCCGGCTTCTCAATCGTCATGTCGGAAAGGTCGAGGGTGCCGAGGATAATGGTCTTGCCCGGCAATTTATCGAGCACGGAGCAGTCGAGCTTTGACTGCGCAGTCTCGATCGACACTTGTCTGACCGGAGAGCCAGCGAGTTCCGGAAGAAATGAATAGCCCTCAGGCCGCACATGGATAATGGCGGCATAGCCGAAACAGATATGTACCGCCGTTTGCCCGCTCACTCCATCAAGAGCGGCGTTGAGCGCCTTGAGTCCGTGCTTGCGCGCCTTTTCCGGCCGCGCCTGCATGTAAGGCTCATCGATCTGCACGACGTCCGCACCGGCAGCGAACAGATCCTTGATTTCCGCGTTCACCGCGGCGGCGTAATCGAGTGCCATTTCTTCTTCGTCTTTGTAGAAGTCATTTTGCGCCTGCTGCGACATGGTGAAAGGTCCGGGCACGGTCATCTTGATCATGCGGTCGGTATTGGCGCGCAGGAATTTTAGATCCTCGACCTCAACCGCGTGCCGGCGGCGCACTTTGCCCGTGACGCGCGGCACCGGATTGGGATGGCCGGAGCGATCAAGCGCCGTGCCCGGATTGTCGATGTCAACGCCTTCGAGTGCGGTGGCAAAGCGGTTGGAATAACTCTCACGGCGCATTTCCCCATCGGTCACGATGTCGAGACCGGCGCGCTCCTGGTCGCGGATAGCAAGCAAGGTCGCATCGTCCTGTGCCTGCTTGAGGTATTCCGGCGCGATGCGCCAAAGCTCTTTGGCACGCACGCGCGGCGGAAAACGGCCCGCGAGCTTGGCACGGTCGATCAACCAATCCGGCTGCGCGTAGGAACCAACAAGTGATGTGGGGAGGAGCTTGTTCATGCGAACTATTCCGCTGTCGTGGCCGGGCTATTCCCGGTGTCACCTCGCTCAGAATGGCATATTGCCCTCGCAGGAGGGATGCGGGTCAAGCCCAAGGAGGAGCCGTCACTGCCCCGGCCGCTGCCACACTTATTGCAAGCACGCGGGCAACGTGGGCAGCCTCCCTTTCGCAGCCGTCGTAGATCTGGTGGCGGCAGGAGGTCCCGTCAGCGACGATGAGCGCATCGGCCGGAGCCCTGCGCACGGCAGGCAGCAACGAAAGTTCGCCCATTTTTTTCGAGACGTCGACCGTCGCCGCGTCATAGCCGAAACTGCCGGCCATGCCGCAGCAACTCGATTTGATTGTCTCGACCGCGAGCTGCGGTATCAGCCGCAGCGTGGCCTCGACGGCGCCCATGGCGTCGAACGCCTTTTGATGGCAATGACCGTGCAGCAGCGCTTTTTTTGGCAACGGAGCCAGCGTCAAATTGAGGCGGCCCTGCTTGTGCTCGCGCACAATAAATTCTTCCAATAGCAGCGCGTTCGCGGCCAGCGCATCACCGGCCTCGTGCTTGAAAAGGGCAGGCATCTCGTCGCGGAATGTAAAAAGACAGCTCGGTTCGAGGCCGATAACTGGCAAACCGCGGGCAAGATAGGGAGTGAGTGCATCGAGTGTACGCTGCATCTCGCGCCGCGCTTCATCGATCAGTCCAACCGAAAGGAACGTCCGCCCGCAGCAAAGTGGGCGCGCGTCGGGGTCAGCCGGTAGCGGCGCATATACGCGATAGCCGGCGGCCACCAGTACGTTTAATGCATCGTCGAGATTTTCGCGCTCGAAGTAGCGATTGAACGTGTCGGCGAAGAAAACCACTTCTCGAACCGGTGCATTCTGCTCACCCGTCGCGTAACGCCAATCGGAACGGTCGCGATAAGTATCGCTGCGCCACTTCGGCAGGCTTCGCCGGGACGAAAAACCGGCGAGCAGTTGCGATGCTCTTCGCAGGATCGAGCTGCTGTCGCGCATATTGAACATGCGATGCCATTGCGCAGCAAAAGGAGCATAGCGCGGCAGGTAGCCGATCAGCTTGTCGTGCAGCGAAAGCCCGTGCTTTGCCGCGCGCGCGGCCTGCACTTCGATTTTCATGCGCGCCATGTCGACGCCGGTCGGGCATTCGCGCCGGCAGGCCTTGCAGGATACGCAAAGCTCTAACGTTTCCGCCATTTCATCCGACGCGAGTGCGTCGGGTCCGAGTTGGCCGGTCACGGCGAGCCGCAGCGTATTCGCGCGGCCACGGGTCACGTCGCGCTCGTCGCGGGTCACGCGATAGCTCGGACACATTACGCCACCGGTCAGTTTCCGGCAGGCGCCGTTGTTGTTGCACATCTCGATCGCGCCCTGGAATCCACCGCCGGCCCCCGAATATGCCGACCAGTCGAGATGCGTTTCGAGCGGCTCGCCATGATATCCGGGCGCATAACGGAACAGGCTGCGATCGTCGAACTTCGGCGGCCGCACCACCTTGCCGGGGTTGAAGACCCCGGTCGGATCGAAGCGGTCCTTGACCTCCTCGAATGCGCGGGCGAGCCGCGCGCCAAACATCGGCTCGTTGAATTCCGACCGCACCAGACCGTCACCGTGCTCGCCGGAATGCGACCCCTTGTATTCGCGGACCATCGCGAATGTCTCTTCGGCGATTTCGCGCATCGCATGGACGTCTTTCTCCTGCCGCAGATTGAGAATCGGCCGCACGTGGAGACAGCCTGAACCCGCATGCGCATACCAGGTGCCGCGGGTACCATGCTTCTCGAATATCCCCGTCAACCGCGACGTATATTCGGCAAGATGTTCGAGCGGTACGGCGCAGTCTTCCACGAAGGAAACCGGCTTTCCCTCCTCCTTCATCGACATCATGATGTTGAGGCCGGCGGTACGGAGATCGGTGATCGCGGCCTGCAAATCGGGGTTGAGAATTTCAACCAAGCCACCCCATTTCGCGCCATCTTTGTCCCAGCCGTAGCCGAGATCGCCCATCAACGCCTTGAGCTGCTTGAGCAGGCGCAGATTGGCTTCGTGGTCCTCTTCGCCAAATTCGACCAGCAAGATAGCTTCCGGCGATTCGCGCACGAATTTTTCCAGCGTCGGTTGGAAGATCGGAATTGCGCGCGCGAGTTCGATCATGGTGCGGTCGATCAGCTCCACTGCAATCGGCTTGAGCCGGACAATATGCTGCGCCGAATCCATTGCCTCAAAAAAGCTTCCGAAATGGCAGGCACCGACCGCGCGACGCCCAAGGAGGGGCGAAAGCGTGAGTTCGATGCGCGTGGAAAACGCCAGGGTGCCTTCGCCGCCGACCAGCAGATGGGCGAGGTTGATGTCGTTCTTCCCCGGCACGAGCGCATCAAGGTTGTAGCCGCCCACACGGCGCTGAACCTTGGGGAAGCGTGCCGCGATTTCATCGGCCTCCCGTGCACCAATGGCGAGCAGGTCCTTGGCGAGTGGTCGCAACGGGCCGGGTACGTCTTTGAGATTTCCGCCGATGCGGCCGAAATGGGCGAGCGTGCCGTCCGCCAGCAGCGCTTCGATGGAGACCACGTTGTCGCGCATCGTGCCGTAGCGCAACGAGCGGCCACCACAGGAATTGTTCCCGGCCATCCCCCCAATGGTTGCGCGTGACGACGTCGAAATATCGACCGGAAACCACAGCCCGTGCGCCTTGAGTTGACGATTAAGATCGTCGAGCACGATGCCGGGCTCGACTGTTACGCGCCTGCGCTTGACGTCAAGGTCGAGGATGCGCGTAAGATATTTGGAGCAGTCGAGCACCAGCGATTCGCCAACCGCCTGCCCCGCCTGCGACGTTCCGCCACCCCGCGCTAAAACCGTCACCCGTTCGCTGCGCGCAATCGCTATCGCCCGATCAGCTTCTTCGATTGTGCGCGGAGCGACTACGCCGACCGGCGTGACCTGGTAGTGAGACGCATCGGTCGAATAACGGCCGCGCGAAAATGCGTCGAATTGCACCTCACCGGTCAATTCGGCTTTCAGCCGGCGCTCGAGACCGGGCATGACGACGGCCACGTTTCTTATCCTTTTTGGGCTGCGCTAAGCCTACGCATTAAGAACGAGTTCGCATTGCGGAAAACCGCTTGACCACAATGTTACATTCATAGTTCAACGCCACAAGCGCCGCTCCCTGATCGGAACGCGCCCGTGGCTAAACCACGTAAATCCAGTAAAAGCTGCGGTTTCAGGAGCAGACTTGTCATGGCTAAGAATTCCTCGCGCTCGGTCGGGCGACATTTTCTCCATATCCCGGGACCTTCACCGCTTCCGGACCGAATCCTACGGGCGATGGATACACCCATTATCGATCACCGCGGCCCGGAGTTCGCTCGTCTCGCCCGAAAATGTCTTGATGGCATCAAGACGATCTTCAAAACCACAAATCCCGTCATCATCTACACGGCGACCGGCACCGGTGCGTGGGAAGCTGCCCTCGTCAACACATTGTCGCCCGGCGACAAAGTGCTGATGGTCGAGACCGGCCAATTCGGCACACTGTGGAAGAAAATGGCCGAGAAACTCGGCCTCAAGCCTGAATTTATCACGACTGACTGGCGCACCGGCGTCGACCCGGCCGCGATCGAAGCACGCCTGCGCGAAGACAAGAACAAGGAAATCAAAGCGGTCTGCTTCCTGCACAACGAAACATCGACCGGCTGTCTTTCGCCGGTGGCTGAAGTTCGCAAGGCTATCGACAAAGCCGGTCATCCCGCGCTGTTGATGGTTGATACCATCTCCTCGTTGGCATCGACGGATTATCGGCACGACGAATGGGGCGTCGATGTGACAGTCGGCGGCGCGCAGAAAGGTTTAATGCTGCCGCCGGGCATGTCGTTCAACGCCATCAGTGACAAGGCGATCGCCGCCAACAAGACATCCAAGCTGACGAAGTCGTTCTGGGCCTGGGACGAGATGCTGACCATGAACAAGCAGGGCTTCTTCCCCTACACGCCCGCGACACAGATGCTGCACGGTCTCGCCGCGTCAATCGAAATGCTGCACGAGGAAGGACTCGATAACGTCTTCGCGCGCCACGATCGCCTTGCGGAAGCGACGCGCCGTGCCATCAAGGCGTGGGGTCTCGATATCATCTGCCGCGACCCCAAATATTATTCGCCGACGATCACTGCCGTGCTGCTGCCAGAAGGTCATGACGCAGATGCATTCCGTGCACTCGCGCTCGAGCAGTTCAATATTTCCTACGGCGCGAGTTTCGGCCGCTTCGCCGGCAAGATGTTCCGCATCGGGCATCTAGGTGATATTAACGATGCGATGCTTTTGGGCGGATTGGCGGCAACCGAGATGGCACTCGCGCTTTCCAATATTCCGCACAAGAAAGGCGGCGTCCAGGCCGCGATGGACTATCTCGTCTCGGCGCACGGCAGCGCCACAAAACAGGCGGCGGAATAATCGCTCCCGAACTCGCTGTTTGTCATGGCCGGCCTGGTGCCGGCCATTTCGCTTAGTGAGCAATGTGCAAGGCACGATCTCCGGGACATGCCTGACGACGGCATGTTGATCAGGCCGCAGTGTTCCAATCATTCGCTTTTGCAACGCGGTTGACGAACCCGGAAATGGCCGTGAGCGTCGAATCCGGTGCCTCCCGTTGCGGGGCGTGCCGCGCGCCTGCCAGCAAGGCGATTTCCACCGGGCAGTAACATTCCGCCTGCGCGGCCTCGATCTGCTTCACGGTGCCGTATTGATCGTCCTTGCCCTGCACGACCAGCACCGGCACGCGGATATAGGCAAGAAACTCGGTGATATCCCATCTGCGGAATTCCGAGTCGAGCCACGCGCCGTTCCAGCCCCAGAAGGCGTTGTCGACGTCGGCGTGCCAACGCGACAGCCGAGCGCGCAAGTCGCCGGTTTCATACGCTTTTCTTGACTCGAAAATCGATGCAATCCCGGAATCTTCAGTGAAAAAATGCGGCGCGATCAGCACGAGGCCGCCGACACGATGGTCCTGATGGCTCCCGGCATAGATTGCCGCGATGGAAGCGCCGTCGCTGTGGCCGATCAGAAGCCCCTGGCGGAATCCGATTGCATCAAGCAGCGGCGGCAGCGTCTCGCGTGCCTCGTCATGCATGTAACTGAGCGGACGCGGCAACGCCACCGGCGATGAATTGCCGTAGCCGGCACGCGAATAGACGAACACGCCGGCGCCGGTTGCGGCGGAAAGCTTCTCGGGGAAATCGCCCCACAAGCCCACGCAACCAAGGCCTTCGTGCAACAGCACCAGCGTCGGCGCATTGTCGGGGCGCGGGCCGGTAAAGCGATATTCCAGCCGTTGCGCGCCAATATCGAGAAAGCCGGTACCGGAAAGGGTCATTGCGGAGTCAGTCTCTGCATTGTCATGGCCGCTCTTGTCCCGGGCATCTCGCTTGGGAAAGCGCTGGACCTTATCCCGATCACCGGCATTCGGGCGCTTTCCGCCGACCCGGTGACGATGTTAGTGACGCGGCGCCTCGGCGCGCAATTTGAACCGCTGGATCTTGCCCGTTGCGGTTTTCGGAAGGTCTTTCCGGAACTCGATCCAGCGGGGATATTTGTAGGGCGCGAGTTTCTTCTTCACGTGCTCCTGTAATTCGTGGACCAGAGCGTCACTGCCTTTGTCCGGCGATTTCAGGACGACGAAAGCCTTCGGCTTGATCAGCTTCTGCTCGTCGTTCCAGCCGACGACCGCCGCCTCGAGAACATCCGGATGCGAGGACAGCGCGGCCTCGACCTCGAATGGCGAGACATACATGCCCGAAACTTTCAGCATGTCGTCCTGCCGGCCGCAGCACACAAAATATCCTTCTTCATCCTCGATATATTTGTCGCCGGACCGCGTCCAATCGCCCTGGAATGTCGAGCGCGACTTCTCTCGGTTGTTCCAGTACATGATCGCACTGGTTGGCCCGCGCACATAAAGCTCGCCCATCTCGCCTTTTTTTACCGGCTGGCCGTCTTCGCCGACGAGTTTAATCTCGTAGCCCGGAACTGCTTTTCCGGTGGTTCCGTACTTGGTCGCGCCCGGCGCATTCGTGAGATAAATGTGCAGCATCTCGGTGGTGCCCAACCCGTCCGAAATCTCGACGCCGTAGCGTTCCTTCCACCGCTTCGCAATTTCCTCGGGCAGCGCCTCGCCGGCGGAAATGCAGCGGCGAATTTTTACTTCGGCTTTTTGTGGCGCGTTCGAACTCGCAAGAAACGCCGCATAAAAAGTCGGCACAGCGAAAAACACCGTCACCGGATGTTTTCGCAACAGCGCCGCAACGCCATCGGGCGTCGGACGCTCTGCATTGAGTACCGTGGTCGCACCGACCGTCAGCGGAAATGTCATGGCATTGCCGAGGCCGTAGGCGAAGAACAACTTTGCAACCGAATAGCAAACGTCGTGCTCCTTCAGTCCGGCGACCGGGGTGCCGTAAAGATCGGCGGTAAGCTTGAGACTCGCATGCACATGCACCGCCCCCTTCGGCTTTCCGGTCGAACCTGACGTGTAGAGCCAGAAGGCGATGTCGTCGGACGTCGTAGGCGCCGTAAAAGATTCCGGCTCACTGGAGCCGACGAGATCTTCAAACGAGCGGTAGCCTTGGGAATTCTCGCCGGAGACGATAATGTGTTCAAGATCGGGACTCGCCTTGATGAGCTTCTCGAATTTCGGGTACAGTGCGTCCGACACCACGAGACATTTTGCGCGGCTGTCGGCCAGCATGAAGCGATAGTCTTCTTCGGTGAGGAGCGTATTGACCGGTACCGCGACGATGCCGGCCTTCAGGCAGCCTAGAAACGCGATGGGCCAGTCAATGGTGTCGAGCAGCGCGATCAGGATGCGTTCTTCACGCCTGATTCCGATCCCGCGCAGCGCGGCGCCAAACCGCGCGACGCGATCGGCGAGTTGGCCATAAGTGCAAGAACCGCGGGCGTCGATATAGGCTGCTTTGCCTGCGCGGCCGGCATTAAGATTTCCCTGGAGCACGTCGGCGGCGAAATTGTAATCACGTGGGACAGCGCCCATCGCGCCGCTTTCTGCCGCCGCAACCGCGGCTGTCATTGCTTCCTCCCCGGCGGCCAAACGCCGCTTGTTTTGGGCAATTATGCGAGGCGCTGCTGGCCGCCGCAATGTGATTATATTTCCGCCTTGTCGCCGCGGTTATGGAGGCCATTCCCGGCGTCGTCCCTGTACCAGGCCCAAATTGCGGCTATGGTGGCGCCAGTCTACCGGCAGTCGTGAAAGCTTGGGAGTTGTTTGATGATCTTCAGCCGCGACCGCATCCTCACCACCCATGTCGGCAGCCTGCCGCGTAACGACAAACTGTCCGATTTGTTGCTGAAACGGGAGGCCGGCGAACCGCTCGATGCCGCCGAAATGGCGTCCGAGATGGACAAGGCGGTGCGTCACGTCGTCGACAAGCAGGTCGAGGCCGGCATCGATATCGGCAACGACGGAGAGCAGCAGAGGGTCGGCTTCCAGACCTACGTGCCGCAGCGCATGAGCGGGTTCGGCGGCATATCGAAGCGCCGGCGCGGGCGCGAGTTCGAGGAGTTCCCGGAGCTCGTCGCAAGCCTGATGCGGCGTTTCCCCCACGTCAGCAAGCAGCAAAACGCACCGGAATGCCAGAGCGAGCTGAAATATCTCGACATCAAGCCGATCGAGAATGAAATCGCACGCTTCAAGAAGAACGCGGACGGGAAATTCGCTGAGCAATTCATGACTGCGCCTTCGCCCGGCATTATTTCCACCACGATGCTCGACGCTCATTACGGCTCACAGGACAGATACCTAAGTGCAATTTCGCGCGAGATGAAGAACGAATACCAGGCGATCCACAGAGCCGGGCTGCTGCTGCAGATCGATGCCCCCGACCTCGCCATGGACCGCACCATGATGTATCGCGACCTGACTGATGCGCAGTTCGTCAAGGCGGTGGAACGGCACGTCGAAGCGATCAACGACGGCATCGCGGGAATTCCGCGCGAGCGCGTGCGGCTTCATATTTGTTACGGTAATTGGGAGGGGCCCCACATCCACGACGTGCCGCTATCGATAATCCTGCCGGCCCTCTATCAGGCCAAGGTCGGCGCGTTGTCGATCGAATTCTCCAATCCGCGCCATGCTCATGAATACGGCGCCTTGAAAAAGTACCCGCTGCCGAAGGATATGCTGCTGATTCCCGGTGTCGTGGAAACGACCAGCAATTTCGTCGAGCATCCGGAAGTCGTGGCGCGCCGCATCGAGGAGGCGGTGGGTGCGGTCGGAGAACGCGAGCGCGTGATCGCCTCGACCGACTGCGGCTTCGGCACATTTACCAACCGTGAATGGGTTGTCGAACCGGTCGTGTGGCTCAAGCTCGCCGCGATCCGCAAGGGCGCCGATTTAGCCTCGACAAGACTTTGGGGCAGAAAGGTCGCATAGGCCGGCCGGCCCAGCATGATCCAGCGTGGCTCCAAGGCGTTTTCGGGCGGGAGGGCGGTAAAATACCTCGCCTTGTTGTTGCCGACAGCGCCGCCGGCAAGGCATATAATGTAGCTATCCCTCCGGCGGTGAAGCCGGCAAGCAATATTGCGCAAGGAGACGGCCATGGACGAGAGAACGCGCGAGCCGCGGAAGATCACCGCCGAGGATGTCAACCCGCGTTATAACTGGGGCCGCCACCTGCCGGTGCTTGGCACCATGGGCGTCGATTTCGAGGAGCGTGTCGACTATCGCCGCATGCACCGTTACCGCCTTGGTCGCGCGCAGGCCGCGTTGGAGGCATCCGATCTCGGTGCGCTGCTGCTGTTTGACGACAACAACATCCGATACGTCACATCGACCAAGATCGGCGAATGGGCGCGCGACAAGCTTTCGCGCTGGGCGCTGCTCGTGCGCGGCGGCGATCCGATCCTGTGGGACTTCGGCTCGGCCGCTGTCCACCACAAGCTCTATTCGCCCTGGCTCAAGCCGGAAAACTGCAAGGCCGGCCTGGTCGGACTGCGCGGCACCGTCGACCCCGCGTTCGGACTGATGAAGCGGCACGCTGAAGAGATGGCCTCAATTCTCAAATCTGCCGGGGTCGCCAAGATGCCGATCGGCGTAGACATCATCGAACCGCCGATGATGTTCGAACTGGAAAAGGCCGGCCTCAAGGTCAAGGACGGCCAGCAGGTGATGCTGAGCGCGCGCGAGGTGAAATCCGCTGACGAGATCGCGCTTCTCAACCGCGCGGCCGCGATGGTCGACGGCGCCTATGACGTGGTCAACGAAATGCTGCGTCCGGGCGTGCGCGAGAATGACATCGTCGCCGAAGTCAACAAATTCCTTTACACGCATGGCTCCGACGACGTTGAAGCGGTCAACGCAATTTCAGGCGAGCGCTGCAATCCGCACCCGCATAATTTCACCGACCGCATGATCCGCCCGGGTGATCAAGCCTTCTTCGACATTCTGCAAGCATTCATGGGCTACCGCACCTGCTACTATCGGACCTTCAATGTCGTGCGCGCGACGCCCGCGCAGCACGACGCCTACAGGATGGCGCGCGAATGGCTCGACAGCGCCATTGAGCGCATCAAGCCCGGCGCCTCGACAGCGCATATCTGCGAGGTATTTCCGAAAGCGAACGAGTTCGGCTTCCCGGACGAGATGTCGGCATTCGGCTTGCAGTTCGCACACGGCCTCGGCCTGAACCTGCACGAGCGCCCGATCATCTCACGGGTGGTTTCAATGGATCATCCCACCGAGATCAAGGAAGGCATGGTATTCGCGATCGAAACCTACTGCCCCGCCACTGACGGGTTCTCCGCTGCGCGCATTGAGGAAGAGGTCGTGGTCACCGACAAGGGCTGCAAGTTGATCTCGCTTTTCCCGGCGGAAGAACTGCCTATCTCGGCGAAGTATTAGGACGGCCGCGCTCACCGCGGTCGTAACTACGTCAGAAGCGCTTACTCATCACGGATACCGGCCGTCCGGATTTATTAATCACGAGCTTTGAATTTCTGCCGCGATTTGCCGGCCAGTGCCATGTTTTAAAATCGCAGGCGCCATTGCGCGCCGCCGGCGCCACTTTGCCTTGCCGAGCGTGAATTACGTCACAAACCCAAAGCCGCCGAACCGCTATGGTTGAGCACTCGCCCACTACGACAGGAGGCTGAAATGCGCAAATTGCCACTGTACACGTTTGTCCTTGCGTTCGGAGTTCTTGCCTTTGCCGCGAGTGAGGCGCGGGCGGCGCACGTCATCGTTTCGTTATCGAAAGATCAGGTCCACAACATGTGTGGCGGCCAGGATTACTGCCAAAAGACCTGCGGCTCAGACAAACAATATACTTGTGAATACGGCTGCGGCACGAAGGGCTGCGGCGGCGGCTGCCTGACGTGCCCACAGCGAGTTGTAGGGCACACGATCCGCGGAATCGTTTTAGGCACCGCTGGACTCAAGGCCATGTCGGACGAGGGTGCCAGCGGGAAAAAGGTAAACGTGAAGGACCTCTCGACCGCGAAGAAAACCGAAGTTTCTTCGCCGGCAGTTGCGAAGACCACTACGGCCCCCCGCGATGCAAGCACCGGTCAGGCTACCGGCCGGCGTGTCGAAAAGCCCATCCGATAGGCGAAGCATTTCCACCCTCTGCCGCGGCCCGCACTTGCGCGATTCGTCCTAATTGCGCTGGTTTGTGGGGGCTTCCACACGTCCCGCTTCGGCCTCCCGGCCAAATATCTCGTGGACTGTTGCGGCCCTGGCACAGGTCAACATCCGGGTGGGATGCTAAGATGGACCTGCCTGTGGGGGCGCTGGATGCATAGGTTTTTCGTCACCGGAATCGCGATAACCGTCGCGGGCTCAGCCTGGGCGGCTGAACTCGGCGCCAAAAATGCCGGTCAAGGCCGAATCCCCCACGGCACCCGCAGCATTCACCTGGACAGGCTGTTACCTCGGTGCCCATGTCGGCGGCGCCTGGGGGCGAAGGGATTTTTCCGACCCAGCGGGGTTCGATCTTGCGGACGGGACGCCACTGTTTGGCGTCGACTCACTGTCGCAGAGCCTGCCCGCGTCAGGGTTGCTTGCCGGAATTCAAGCCGGCTGCAAATACCAGTTCGCGAAAAATTGGATCGTCGGGGTCGAAGGCGAATTTTCGGGCGCGCGGCTGACCGGTGATCGTCAAATGCTGCTTGCGCCATTTCCGGCCGAACCGGCATTCACGGTGCCGGCAAATCTGCATGTGCAAACGGATTGGATCGCCAGCGCCACCGGTTCGCTGGGGTATTCTTTCAACGGGCTCCTCGTCTATGCAAAAGGCGGAGCGGCCTGGGCTCGCAACAAATACGACCTTGCGGTGCCGGTCCCCGATTTTCTCGCAATCGCGCCTGCCGATTTTCGCGCGCAAGAAACGCGCACCGGCTGGACGGCGGGGGCGGGCGTTGAATATCCGCTCGGGAACCAGTTTTCGGCAAAACTGGAATACGACTACTACGATTTCGGAATAAAGGCCGTGCAGTTCACAGACCAGCTTTCGTCACCGTCTTCATTGGGTGCTGTCGATATCAAGCAGCACGTCCATGCGGTCAAACTCGGATTTAATTATTACTTTTGGAACATCCCGCCCGGAGCTTCACTCGCCAACTCCGCTTCGGCCCCTGGCATGACCTGGAATGAGACGTTCTCAGCCGAGGCACGGTATTTTTCCTGGCGTGGCACCCGTGGCACTCCGACCAACGCGATCGCCCTCGGTCCTGTTTCAAAACCACTGGGCACACCAGGCAGTGGCGCGGAATTCTACATGCCATACTCCGCTCAACTTGTCGGGCAGGGCGACGATCTCAAGATCGAAATGATTATGCGCGGCGGCTGGGTTTGGGCGCGGCAATCAACTGCCGGCCTGACCGGGACGGTGCAGACAGCGACCGACACCGTCGCTTCAGCGACCGTTACCTACCTCGGATTCAAAGGTGTCCAGCCGTTTGTGTCGCTCGATGTCAATCTTCCGACCGGTCTTGCTGCCCTCACACCCGCGCAGGCCAATGCGCGCATGGATCCCGACCTTGTGGACATCTCCACATTTGGCGAAGGCCTCAATGTGGGACCCACGCTCGGCGTGAACGTACCGTTGAACGACGCTTGGCTCGCGACAGTGAGCGCCGGCTATACGCACCGCGGCAGGTATGTCATGGAAGGCCCTCTCACCCCGCCGGGCCACGACAATCCGTCGCTGCCAACGAATGTCACGCCGGGCGACGCGTTCACGGTCACCGGCGTGCTTGGATATCAGGCGGGTCCTCTTTCCGCCAAGGTTACCGGCACGGTCACGCAGAATGGGACGACGAAGCAAGACGGCTTGGATTTCGTGCGGTCCGGGCGGCGCTACCTGATTGCCGCCACCGGTTCATACACTTGGCCCGACGACCACACTGGAACAACGACGGTGAATGCCAGCGTCGCTCACAGCAATTTTAACGAAGTCTTGTTCCAGTGCCTCACCGGCTGCCCGACGACATTGGTGACCGAGCCATTCAACACGAATTCCAACCTCTACCAGATCGGCGTTGAACATCTTTTTGCCTTCAATCAGTTTGCCGTCGGGCCCACCGGAAGTTTTCTGTTTCGCGACAACAACGGTTACGAGCCGACGACGCTGCAATTCGTCCCAGAAAAGGAGCGTTGGTCGGCCGGGCTGCTGGCACGATACGCCCCGAACAATTCGCTCAGCTTCAATGCAAAAGTCGAACACATCTGGACCCACGAAAACGACGCACCTGGGCTGCCCAATAGTCAACTGTTCAGCGTCCTTGCGGGCAGTACTGTGGCCGGCTTCACGGTTCCTGTGATCTCGAGCAGCGGCTGGCAATTTGCCGTCGGCACGACGGCAACGTTCTAGGAGAACCGCATGACGCGCAAATATTTTCGCCTGATCACGATCGCCGGCTTCTCGCTGGCACTCTTGGTTAGCGCAGCCGCCGCACCCCCGAAGTGCACCGAGGGAACACGCGCGAATGGCGATTGCGTCAATCCCGCCCTGGCCGCGTCAAATCGTCAGACCGCTACGATTTTCTCGCAGCCGAAGATTTCCAGGACCGCGTTCCCGATCCCACCCGCCGATGATCGCCGCTTCCGGTACCCAAATCAGTTGATTCCCGATCAACTTAAGCCGGCGCCGGCATTCTCGTTCTCGCCGTAATCACGCGGTCTGACGCACGCACATCCTAAATCGACCGCATTTCTGAAACAAGGCCGGCGCACAAACATGGAAAAACTCCCGGAAGGGGAGACGCCGGCGTGGCTGGCAATGCCGGAAAGGCCTTGGAGTACGCCTCGCTATATACAACGAGTATTTGCTGATCAGGCGGTCGCTTTGCCGCGCAAATGCGGAAAGCGCTCGCTCAACAGCGAGCCGGAATAATAAGTTGGTTCAAAGGCCGCCTGCGCGCGGATATTGTCGAACCAAGCCGTGACGAGGGGCAGGTCCTGCCAGTCCGGCATGCCGAGATCGTCCATCCGCACGAGGGCCGGCATCACGGCAATATCTGCAAGAGTTATCGCCTTGCCGAGCAGCCATGGGCCGCCGCTGTGCTCGATTTCTGAGTTCATGCGCTCGTAGGCGCGACGCAGACGCGAGAGTGCGGCGTCCATTTCCTGCTTCGGAAAACCGGTCTGGCCCATGGTGAGCATGAATTCGCGGCGTAGCGGCTTGCTTTCCGCCATCGCGACGAAATCCTCGCGACTCATCTTCTGGAATCGCGGTAGAAACGCGAGATTGAATGTCGGCACTCGCACCGCGGCTGCCGGCATCTCGTCGATGAAGTGCATGAGCGCCCGCATGCGGGCACGCATAACCGGATCTTCCGGCGTAAAACTTCCAGCAGGCGCAACCTCGTCGAGATATTCGGTTATGACCGTGGAATCGATGATGATTGCGCCATCGTGATCAAGCGTGGGCACGACCCCATTGGGATTGAGCTTGAGATAATCGGGCTTGAGCTGGTCGCCATCAAGCAGGTTGAGTTTCACCTCGTCGAATGGCAACTTCTTTGCATTCAAAACAAAGCGGACGCGCTGGCTGCAGGTTGACTGCGGCGCATTGTAGAGCTTGAAAGCCATCCAAAATCTCCCTTCAACGTCTCACTCGATCAGTCGGCTGCACAATGCATATCTGAAATGCACAGCCAACATGAAATTTACGGGCATTTTACTTGTGATAATGCGGCCGGACCGTTTGAGTGGAAATGTGCGCAGCCGCTGTTTTCCTCCCTTCAGGCTTAAACGGCGGCGTGAATCCTCCACCTAATGCACACAGGGCCCCTCACGGGGCCCTTTTTTTATGTTCGCGCACGCGGATCTTGCCACGAAGAGGACAGACCCGGCTCGCCTTTCGGCTCAGTGCTCAAGGCCCGTCGGCACGTTCTTGTTCTCCGGCGCGAGCTTCATGCCGGCAGCAAGCGCCATTGTTTCCATCAATGCGGCGAAGTCCTTGTTCAGATAGGCCTGCGGATCGGGCTGCAGCGTGGCATGCCCGAAGTGTCCCTGCAGGACCTCGCGCGTCGCCGCCGTCACAGGCATCGGCACATCCATTTCACGCCCCAGTTCCAGACCGAGGTCGAGATCCTTGCGCAAAAGTTCCGGCGTGAAGGTCGTAGTCCAGTCGAGGTTTACCAGGGCCGGCGATTTGTAGCGCGTGAACATCGAACCCATCACACCGTTATTGAGAAAAGCAAGAAATGCATGACGCGGCACGCCCATCTTGTTCACGAGCAGGGTAATCTCGATCAGGTTCTCAATCACCACGCCGAGCATGACATTATGCGCAATCTTGCAGATGCGCGCGAGATCGCCTTCCCCCACGTAAGAAACGCCCTGCGGCGCCACGACCTCCATCAACGGAATGATCGCTTTGCAAGCGGCCTCCTCCCCCGACACCACCGAGGAAAGGCGGCCAGCCTTGATCACCTTGGCATTCCCGGACACCGGCGCGCACACGTAGTCGGCGCCACGCTCTTTCAGGCGCTTGCGAATGCCAGCGGATTCCTCGACTGAAATGGTCGAACAATCGACGCAGATTTTCGGTGCCTTTCCACCTGAGAGAACACCGTCCTTGCCGAAATAGACCTGCTCCAGGTCTTTACCCTCGGAAACGATCGAAAACACGACGTCGCAGCCCGCGAGCTCGGCGAGCTTGTCGACCACCTTGCCGCCCTTGGCGGCCAGCGGCTCAGCCTTTGAGCGCGTGCGATTCCAGATGCTTACATCATGGCCGGCCTTGAGCAGGCGTTCCGCCATGGGCAGGCCCATGCGGCCGGTTCCGATCCAGCCGATCTTCTGTGCATTCTTCGACATCACGAAACTCTCCCATTGAAATCCTGACGCAATCCAAATTCGCGTGCCGGGGCTTTAGCCGTTCTGCCGTAATTGCGCCAGTGGCGGTGTACCGGGGCGCATCGCGAACATCGCGCGCGCTTGTGGTCACTGTTCAAAGCGCATTATCCTTCTGCCAAGGCCGGTCACAAGGCCGCCAACGAGGCCCACCCGCAACAGGGCCCGTGGCGAAAACCATGGGAGGAGCGTGGGCAACCAATGCAGGATGCCGTCACGACCACAATCGCGGTGGGCCGCGCACCCGATCCGGCGCGGAGCGGCGAGCGCCTGCGCGTCATTTGGCGCAATATCTTTCCGTTTCTCGTCGTTGGCGGGATCTGGGAAATTATCGCCTGGGCCGGCATTTTTCCGCACCGGCTGTTTCCGACGCTGGAAGAAGTAGCGCGGTCCTTCGTGGAACTCACGATCGCCGGCATTCTGCCGCATCACACGATTGAAACGGTCATTCGCCTCCTGAGCGGATTTGCGCTGGCCGCGGTCTTTGGGGTGGGCATCGGCGTGCTGATGGGGCGCTCGCGGCGGGCCGAGGATATTTTCCTGCCGCTGGTAAGCATCTGCGCACCGATTCCGGGCCTCGCCTATGCGCCGCTGTTCCTGCTCTGGTTCGGCCTCGGCAACGTCTCGGCCGTGCTGCTGGTCGGCTTCGTCTCGGCATTCCCGATTCTGTTCAACAGCTGGACCGGCGTAAAAGCGGTGAAGGAAATCTGGGTGAGATCGGCGCAATCCATGGGCGCCGACGACCGCCGGTTGTTCAGTCACGTCATCCTCCCCGGCGCGCTGCCGTACATCCTTACCGGCTTGCGGCTCGGGCTCGCGCAGGCATGGCGCATTCTGGTTGCAGTCGAAATGCTCGCCGCCGTTCCCTGGGGTCTCGGCTGGCTGATCTTCGGTGCCCGAGAATTTCTCAACACGGATGCAATGCTGGCCGGCATTGTGGTGATCGCGCTAATCGGTCTTTCGCTCGAGAAGCTCGTCTTCCAGAAAATCGAGGACTACACCGTCGTGCGGTGGGGAATGATCACGTCATGACCGAACAGGGACAGCGTTGGCGTTCATTAATTCGCGCAGTAATCACGCTGGCGGTAGCCGCCGCCATCTATGAACTTCTGGCGCGCAGCGGCTATTTTGCGGAGGCTCTGCTGCCCACGATCCCGATGGTCGTGCGAACGCTCATTGCGATGCTCGCCGACGGCACGATGATCGAGCATGCAGCCTTTACGATGTACCGCGTCATGTTCGGTTTCTGTCTTGCCATCGTCGCCGGAATTCCGCTCGGGATTCTGATGGCGCGGTTCCAGCGCGTGGAAAATTTCTTTTTACCGCTGGTGAGCGCTTTGATGCCGATTCCGTCGTTCGCGCTCGTTCCGCTGTTCATGCTGTGGTTTGGCATTGGCAACCTGACGACGATCCTGATCGTCTTCTACGCGGCGACCTTCCCGATGGTGTTCAATACCTGGTCGGGTGTTCGCTCAGTCAATCCGCTTTGGCTGCGGGCCGCCGGCGCCATGGGCGCCGACGAGAACAAACTGTTCTGGAAGGTGATCATTCCGGGCGCCTCGCCATTTATCATCACCGGCATGCGGCAGGCGTTCCTGCGCGCATGGATTGCGGTGGTCGGCGCCGAAATGATTGCGGCGTCCGACTGGGGGCTCGGCTGGGTGATCTTCGACGCCAAGGAATTCCTCAATGCCGATATCATGCTGGCCGCCCTGCTCGTCATCGGGGGCATCGGCTATGCTTTCGAACGGCTCGTGTTCGGCTCAATCGAGCGCGCAACCGTGCAGCGTTGGGGCATGGTCCGCATGGCCAAAGGCTAGGAACGGTACTCAGGAATGGTCCCTATCGAAATAAAAGACGTGACGCTGGTCTACGATACACCAGGCGGCAAGGTGCCCGGCGTCAAGGACGTCAACTTCAACATCGGCGCTTCCGAGTTTCTCTGCATCGTCGGCCCGTCGGGTTGCGGCAAATCCACGTTGCTCAACATTATCGCCGGATTTCTTTCGCCCGCCGCCGGCGAGATACGTATCGGCGGCAAGCCCGTCACCGGCAGCGGCATGGACCGCGGCGTGGTGTTTCAGGATTTCGCCCAGCTATTTCCCTGGCGCACGGCACTTGGCAACGTCGAGTTCGGCCTCGAGATGAAGGGCATCCCAAAAAACGAGCGCGACAAGATCGCGCGCGAGCAGCTGCGGCTTGTGAAGCTTGAGAAGTTTACTGGCTCCTACCCTCACCACCTTTCCGGCGGGATGCAGCAACGGGTCGCCATCGCCCGGGCTCTGGCGTACAATCCGTCTGTACTGTTGATGGATGAGCCGTTCGCTGCTCTCGACGCGCTCACTCGCGACGACATGCAGCGGCTGCTTGCCGATGTGTGGCACGCAACCCGCAAGACGGTGATCTATGTGACCCACAACGTCGCCGAAGCGGTATACTTGGCCGATCGCGTCGTGGTCATGTCACCGCATCCCGGGACGGTAAAGACCGAAATGAAGATCAATCTGCCAAGGCCGCGCGATCCGTTGAGCGTGGAATTCGTCGAGTGTCAGAAGGAGTTGCTGCGGCATCTCGGCCACGACATAGGTCCGGGAGAAGCTAAAACCGCGAATGGCAAGAGCAAATCATAGGGAGGATAAACGATGAGCACTGCGAACAAAGGTTGGACTCGCCGCCAGGCACTGGCAACAGCCGGCGCCGGTGTGCTGACGGCAGGATTGGGCGTACGGCCGGCACTCGCACTTGAGACGGTTCGGCAAGGTTACCAGACCAATATGTGGGGCATGCCGACTTACTATCTTCTGCGCTCTGGTCTGCTTGAAAAGCACGGCGTGAAGTTCGAGGAATTCGCAGTGCCGTCGGGCAATCTCACCATGCAGCAGATGGTTGCCCGCCAGGTCGACATGGGCACGTATGCCGGGCCTTCCTTCGCAATCGGCTACGACAAAGGCGGCCTGCTCGCGATTGCGATGATCGAATATGTCGGCAAGACCGCGCGCGTGATGGCGCGCAAGGATCTCGGCATTACCAAGGTCGAGCAACTCAGAGGCAAGAAAGTCGCCAACCAGACCGGTTCCTCGACCGGCAACATTTTCGTGGACCAGATTGCCGCGAAGGCCGGCTTGAAAAAGGGCGACTACGAAGAGATCCGCATGAACGTGAACGACATGGTTTCGGCCATGGCGGCGAAGACCGTGGATGCAATGGTAAATGTCGAACCATATAACGCGATCGCAGAAGCCGACGGTCTCGCCGTGACGATTTCCGAATTCGATCAATTCGACAGGCTGCCGGTATTCATGGCGGCGACTCCGGAATTCGTGCAGAAAAGCCCCGATACCGTTGTCGCTTATCTCAAGGCATGGGTCGAAGTGGCAAAGGACTTCAAGAGTAACCCCGGCAAGGTCGCCGAAGTCGTGTATTCGTTCTACACGTCGAAGGGCTACAAGCTGTCGAAGGACACATTCTCGAAGGCGCTCGCGCGCGTCGAAGTGCAGCCCGGCTGGCCGGCCGATATCAAGCCTTACATGACCAGACAGGCCCAGGTCCTGATCGATGCCAAGAAACTCAAGGCTATGCCGGACTGGGACAAGGCCCTGCGCACGGAGTTTCTCAAGAAAGCCGGCGCCTGACCGCACGTAAGTTTCTGACCCGAGGCCGGCGCGCCCGCGCCGGCCTTTCTGTGAGACTGACCAGCATTGGAGCTAATCATGCCATCCGCCGATAGCCCGCTGAACAAGAGCGGCGAGCCCGTCACCTGGAATTTCAACCTCCTCGCGCAGAACGACCTCGGCGGCTTCGGCGGAATGGGCGAAGGCATGGCCGTGCAGGTCGCCAAGGACGGCCGCCGGATCATCTGGCTGGCGCACGAAAGCGCACCGAAGAACTTCACCGGCGTCGACGTCTCGGATCCGCGCAAGCCGAAGGTTGTCGTGCAGACCGATCTGCCGCAGGCTTACATGCGTTCGAATTCGCTGGAATTGTCCGGCGACATCCTGGCTGTCGCATACCAGACGCAGAAGGTCGGGCAAAAGCCCGCGGGACTGGAGCTGTTCGACGTCTCGGTGCCCGAGAAGCCGCGCTCGATCTCGTTTTTCGACTGTTCGGGTGAACATTCGCGCGGCGTGCACCAGTTGTGGTTTTGCGACGGCGAATACGTGCACATGGCCTCGGGTTCACCCGACTTCAAGCCAAGCAATCCGCTCGATGACCAATTCTACCGCTGCATCGACGTGCGCAATCCGTCGAAGCCGAAAGAGGTAGGCCGCTGGTGGCTACCAGGCACGTCGGCAACGGACAACGTCGTGCCGCCCCCGCGCCACCCGCTCGACAAGGGCTATCGCGCGCACAATACCAATGTTTATCCGCAGCGCGCCGACCGGCTTTATCTCTGCTACATCGACGGCGGCATGTTCGTGATGGACATCAAGGACAAGGCCAATCCGAAGGTGATTTCGCACTGGACCAATTCGCCGCCGTATACCGGCTTCATGCATACGGCGGTGCCATTGTTCGAGCGCGGCCTAATGCTGGTAACCGACGAGTCGACCGAGAACGCCGGCAAGGACTGGCCAAAGCTCATCTGGATTCTCGACATGCGCGACGAGACGCACCCCGTATCGATCTCGACCTGCCCGCTGCCGCCGGTCGATGCCTACAAGGATCGCGGCGGCCGGTTTGGCGCGCACAATATCCACGAGAACGTCGCGGTGCCGACCGCATGGCAATCCGACCAGATCGTGCTTGGCACTTTCTTCAACGGCGGACTGCGCGCCTATGACATTTCGAATCCGTATCAGCCCAAGGAAGTCGGCGCCTTCGTGCCGCCGCCGCCTAAGGACACGCCGGCCGGTGCAGTGCAGCTCAATGACGTGTTCGTCGACGAACGGCAGATCGTGTACACCGTCGACCGTCACACGGGCGGGCTTTATACGCTTGAGATGGACTTTTAGTGGAGGCCGTCATGGCCGGGCCGTCCCGGCCATCTCGCCTGGGCAAGCACGGCAGTCCCCCGGCAGGATCGGCAGACGCGCGGCGTAGCGGCGGCCCCGCTGACCGCAACGTGATATGCTGCCGTCATGAATTCACCTTTCCCCTCACCGGCTGCCGGGCTCTTCGGCCGCAAGCTCAAGCGTGAGCGCGGTGCGCGTGTGCCGGTGACCGTGATCACCGGCTTCCTCGGCGCCGGCAAAACCACATTGCTCAAGCGCTTCCTCGCGACACCGCAGGGCCGCGGCACGGCGGTGGTGGTCAATGAGTTCGGCGCGGCCGGCATCGACGACGCCCTGGTGCGATCGAGCGCGGATGAGACACTGCTTCTCGGCAACGGCTGCCTGTGCTGCATCATGCGAACCGATCTGCAGCAGGCGCTGCGCCGGATGGTCGTCGAGCGCGAGCGGGGCGAATTGCCGGATTTCGGGCGCATCGTGATCGAGACCAGCGGGCTGGCCGATCCGAGCCCGATTTTGCAGACATTCGCCACCGACCGTGCGCTGGGCGGCATGTTTCATGTCGAAACGGTCGTGACGGTGGTGGATGCCGAAACCGGCCTCGATACGCTCGAGTGGTCGGCGGAGGCCCGAAAGCAGGCAATCCTCGCGGACCGGCTCGTCATCACCAAGACCGATATTGCCGGCGAAAGCGCCGGCGCGGCGCTGGCGGCACGGTTACGCGCGCTCAATCCCGGCGCGGAAATTCATGAGGCGGTCAATGGCGAGATTGACCCTACCCGGCTGACAGAGCCCGCCTCTGATCGCCGAAACGCGTTCGTGGCCGACGCCGAACACAGCGACGGCATCGGCAGTTTTGTTCTGACGGAAGACGCACCGCTGCCCTGGTCCGCGTTTGCAAAGACCATGGACGCGCTGATGCAACTGCGCGGCCCGGATTTGCTGCGCGTCAAGGGTTTCCTGAATATCAAGGACTGCCAGGGCCCGGTACTGGTTCAATTCGTCCAGCACCTTGCCCATCCTCCGGTCGAGCTGGAGAACTGGCCGGACACCAATCGGCAAAGCCGCCTTGTCTTCATCACGCGCAAAATCACAGAGCAGCAGGTACGCGGGCTGCTGGAGGCGATGCGGACGCTGACGCGATAGCCTCGCCTATGCGGATGGCGGCAGGAACTAGTCCCGGTCCCGGCCGGATATCTCCGCCTGCCAAGGCGCAACCCGGCGCTCAACAAAACCGATCAGCCAGTTGAGTCCGATCGCCATCACCATCAGGATGATGATCGGAACGAACATCGTCGCGGTGTCGAAATTATTGGCGGAATTGATGATGACCGCGCCAAGGCCGGAAATGGTCGTAAAAAACTCCGCAATCACCATTCCGACCACCGCGCGGCCGACGGCGAGCCGAATGCCTGCCATAATATAGGGCAGCGTCGCCGGAAGAATAATGCGGCGAAGAATGACGGTATCCGGCGCCACGAACGATTTTCCGACCTCAATCAATGTTTTCGGCACGGCAGTGACGCCGAGCCACGTATTGATACAGATCGGGAATAGGGACATCAGGAACACCACCGCGACTTTGACGGCGAATCCGAGCCCCAGCCACAGGATCAGCAACGGCACGAGTGCGACGAGCGGCATCGCGTAGCCGGCCGTGATGTAAAAGCCGAGCGCGGCTTCGGCCACGCGAAACCCGCCGATAAAAAGTCCCAGCGGCACCCCGATCACGATTGCAAGCGCGTAGCCGAGAACAAAAGGCCGCAGGGATTCGTAAAGGGCGGACCATAGCTGGCCGCTGACTGACCAATTCCCAGAATGCAACCGCAATCGCCGACGGATATGATCCGAACACCGGATTGATACGGCGCCCGAATATCTCCCAAACAATCAGCAGCACCGCTACGGATGCGAGCGTGATCAACCAGCGCGGCAAGGGCCGGCGTTCCGCTGCCTCCGGTTTTTCGGCCGCGGCCGTTTTATCTTGTCTATTCGCAATATCGACCATTATTGCTTTTCCTGGGGCGCGTTCCCGGACTGCAGCCGCTGTTTTCGCTTCACGCCCATGCGCTAGTGCACCGTGGCGCCATCGTGAAGCGCGCGCCAGACCTTGTATCGCGTCTCCGCAAATTCAGGCATGCCACGCACTAGGCCGAGATCGGGGCGCGGACGCTTGAGCGGCACGCTCATGATTTCCTGCACTCGGCCGTTCTTCATGACCACGATGCGATCGGCGATGATGACGGCTTCGTCAAGGTCATGGGTGACAAATAATATCGTCTTGCCGGTACGAGCGTGGATATCCAGGAGCTCAGCCTGCAACGTTTCGCGCGTCTGGGCGTCGAGTGCGCCAAACGGCTCGTCCATCAGTAGGACTTTGGGATCAATGGCGAGGGCGCGTGCAATGCCGACCCGCTGCTTCATGCCACCGGAGAGCTGATGTGGGCGCCTGTTTTGCGAGTCCTTCAGGCCGACGAGGCTAAGATATTTTTCCGCTGTCTCAAGCAGCGACTGCCCCCGTATACCTTTCATCTCCAGCCCGAACATCACGTTCTGCCGCGCGGAAAGCCACGGCAACAGCTCTGCGTGCTGGAACACCATGCCGCGATCGTGCCCACATCCGTTGATCTCGCGTCCATCGACCGTTACACGCCCACCAGTTGACGGATCGAGCCCCATGGCGACACGAAGGGCCGTGGTCTTGCCGCAGCCGGACGGACCGATCAGCGCGACGATTTCACCATCATTGACGGTGAAACTAACGCGATCCAGTGCCTGTACCTGATGGACCTCGCCATCCACGCGCAACGAGAAGCGCTTGGACACATCGAGGAATGTCACCTCACCCATTCCATTCTCCAAAATTTTGAAAGCCTCAGTGGCCGATAACCTTCAGGGCTTTCTCGCGGTACTCCGGCGCGGTGACCACTTTCAGGTCGAGCGGCGCCTTCAACTTGCCGGCTTTTACCATCTGTTCCTGGATCCACTGTATCTTTTCGGCCGGCAACGGCAGCGCTGGATCGACGGCGTGATGTTGCACCGCGTCGTCATAGACGAATGCCGGCCGCGGATCATCCGGTTTGGCGTGTATGATTTCGCGAGTGAGCGCGATGGTCGCGTCGCGGTTGGCAAGCGCGAATCTAAGTGCGCTCATCTCGGCAGCAAGAAACTTCACGGCGTCATCGCCGCGCTCGGCCAGTTTCTTGGCGCTCGACACCATGCAGACACGCAGGAAATTGGGCACCGCATCACGTCCGGCAACCAGCAAATGGATATTCTTTGGTGCGATCGGCTGGTATTCATTCGACACGACCGCCGCATCGACGACACCGCCGACCAGTGCCTGATACCGGTCACGGTCGCCCCCCACGGCGGCAAGCTTCACGTCGGTATCGGAGATCCCGAATTTAGCCAGCGCCGAGCGTGCGAGCATGTCGGGCATCGAATTGGGCGCGGATACCGCAATCTGTTTGCCCTTGAGATCCTGCACCTTGCTGATTTTGTCGGTGGCGTAAATTCCATGTGGAACCACAACCCAATGACAGCCGAGCAACTTGACGTCACCGCCCTTGGCATCGGCGGCGAACACACCCTGCGGTCCGCCTTCGAAACTGTCGAGTTCACCGGCGATCAGCGCCTTAAGCGCGAGCTGATCGTCTTTGAACTGGGAAACTTCAAGCTTCAATCCTTCTTTCTTGGCGAAATCGCGTGTCGACACCATCAGAAAAATACCGGCGTCCGCCTTGGCATTGATCAGCCCGTGCTTCCACACTCTTTCCTGCGCGCCCGCCGAAACCGTCAACGTACCTAGCGTCGTGGCGGCAATGAGAGCGGCAACAAAAACCGTGTTGGAAAATGCGATCCGCATGGCGAAGTTCCTCCCTGGATTCCGATACCTCAAGGCCTCTGAGCGGGCCCTTCCATCCGATGATCTTAACATGAATTTTACCGCGGCGGCGTTCCCAAAGGCCAGTGTGTGGGGCTAACGTAAATTTCGCAAGCAATGCGCCGCAATCGGCCAGGCCCGGCCGTAAACACCGGCCTGTAATGTGGTTCAGGGAGCTGAAACGTGACCCAACGATTTACACTGACCGTCAACGGCAAGTCGCACACCATTGAAGCCGACCCCGACATGCCGCTGCTTTATGCGCTGCGGGATTACCTTGGTCTCAACAATCCGCACTTCGGCTGCGGCCTCGCGCAATGCGGCGCATGCACAGTGCATCTCGATGGCCAGCCCGCGCGCTCCTGCGTTACAGCAATTTCGGCTGTCGGAGACGCCAAGATCACAACGCTTGCCGGCCTTGGCACACCTGAAAAGCCGCATCCATTGCAAACGGCCTATATTGAGGAACAGGTTCCGCAATGTGGCTACTGCATCAATGGCTGGATCATGACCGCCGCAGCCTTCCTGCGCGACAAGAAAAAACCGACAGATGCCGAAATCAAGGATGCACTCACGGGCATTAAATGCCGGTGCGGCACGCATGTCAGCATCTTGAAGGCGGTCAAGCGCGCCGCCGCGATGATGGGTTGAGGGAGAAGACCATGACAAAACATGAAGCACTCTCCCGCCGCAGTGTCCTGCTTGGTGGCGGCGCGCTGGTGGTCTCGATCGGCGCCGGTCTGTCGCTCGATGTCTTGCTGTCTATCGACGAAGCCGACGCGCAAGGCATGAGGCCACCGCTCACGCCCGACCAACTTTCCTCCTACATCGCGGTGAATGCTGACGGCAGCGTCCGGGCCTTCTTCGGCAAGATGGACATGGGCCACGGATTGCATGTCGCCATCGGGCAGATGGTCGCGGAAGAGTTGGACGTTCCGTTCGATCGGGTAAGCGTGATTATGGGTGACACCGCGACTTCGGTGAACCAGGGCGGCGCTTCGGGCTCGACCGGTATCCAGAGCGGCGGCAAGCAAATGCGCGTTGCCGCGGCCGAAGCCCGCCGCGTGCTCGTTGAAATGGCGTCTGGCTTGCTGTCGGTACCGGCTGACCAACTTGCCGTCAACAACGGTGTCGTCAGCGCGAAGGGTGAACCCGCAAAGCGCATTTCCTACGCGGAAATGATCGGAGGGAGATATTTCAACGTCACGCTCGACTGGAACAAGAAAGACGGCAACGCGCTCTATGCGCCAGGGAAGGCTCAGCCCAAGAAGTCGAGCGACTACAAAATTGTCGGCAAGCCGATCAGGCGCGCCGATGTGGCGCCCAAGGTCTTCGCGCAGGAGAACTTCGTTACCGACATAAAAGTGCCGGGCATGGTGCATGGGCGCATGATCCGGCCGGCGGCCGCGGGTGCGGTGCCTTTGAAAGTCGAGGAAGCGTCGATCAAGGATATTCCTGGCGCTAAAGTGGTCTGGGAAAACGGCTTCCTTGGTGTCGTCGCCGACAAGGAATGGGATGCGATCAGGGCATCACAGGCGCTGAAGGTTGAATGGTCGGCGGCCGCACCGCCCTTCCCTGCGCAATCCGCGCTTTACGACCACATCCGCAACACGCCGCCCCGCAAGACCACAATTGAGAAGCAGAACGGCAATGTCGAGGAGGCCTTCAAGAACGCAGCACGCATCATCGAAGCCGAATACGAATGGCCGTTTCAGTCGCACGCCAGTATGGGGCCGGCTTGTGCACTGGTTGAAATCAAGGATGGCCAGGTGACCTGCTGGAGCGGCACGCAGAAGAGCCACTTCCAGCAGCAAGGCCTGGCGGCCACGCTTGGCGTACCGCTCGACAAGGTGCGCGTGATTTGGACGCCAGGGCCCGGTTCCTACGGCCGCAATGACGCCGACGACGCCGCGATGGACGCAGCGGTTTTGGCCAAAGCGGTCGGCAAGCCGGTGCGACTGCAATACATGCGCGACCAGGGCACGGGCTGGGATCCGAAGGGGCCGGCCTCGATTCATAAAGCGCGCGCGGCGCTGGACGCAACCGGCAAGGTCATTGCCTACGATTTCGCGAGCAAGGCCTTTCCGCGTGTCGACGTTAACACCAATGGCAGCAAGCCTTGGGACACGCTGGCGGGACAGACGCGCGGCGTTGCGCTCAAGTCCGGCGACGGTTTCGGAGTGCCGGCGGAATCCTATGCCTTCGACAACAAAAAGCTGTCATGGGAAACGATCCCGCCGCTGCTCGACCGGGCATCGCCGTTGCGCACATCTCATCTTCGCGATCCCGTCGGCCCACAGATCCACTTTGCCAGCGAATCCTTCATGGACGAGGTGGCAGCTGCCGTGGGCGCAGACGCCATCGAGTTTCGCATGCGGCACCTGAGAGACCCGCGTGATATTGCGGTTATCAAGGCCGCAGCCGAAAAGGCAGACTGGGATACGCGCGCATCACCTCGAAAAGGCCAGACCGGCGATAAAGTTTCCGGCCGCGGCATGGCATATGCACAGCGTGGTGGCACGCGCGTTGCGGTGATCGCGGAGGTCGATATCGACCGGTCCACCGGCAAAATATGGGCGCGCAAATTCACCGTCGCCCACGACTGCGGGCAGATCATCAATCCGGACGGCCTTACCAAATGCATTGAGGGCAATATCGTGCAGGGTGTGAGCCGCACGTTATGGGAGGAAGTGACCTTCGACAACAAATCGGTCACCAGTGTGGATTGGCTGACCTATCCGATCCTCGATATCACCGAAACACCCGGAGAAATCGACGTGGTGCTCATCGATCATCCGGAGATCGCACCCACGGGCGCGGGCGAACCGTCGATTCGGCCGGTAGCGGCCGCGATTGCCAACGCGATTTTCGATGCGACCGGCGTGCGCATTCGTCGCGTGCCTTTCTCGCCGGAGCGAGTGAAATCGTCATTGAGCTGAGATTTTCTGTTGTCGCGTTGGGTCTGATACATCTCACGTCCACGAGAGGGCTGCGGCGTTTCGGCTCCAGCTTTGGATGGCGGGCGGCAATTTACACCGCGGCCAGCCGTCGAATGCTTTCGCGCGCGGACTTGATCACCTCCGGCACCGCCGCATCATTACCCGGGGCCATGATGTGCACGCCGGCGACATGCGGCACATCCGCCAATTCGCGCACGACGTCGATGCAAATTCTGCGGCCTTCTTCGGCGGGATCAGTCGCGCGCTCCATGCGCTCTATGAGCGCATCTGGAATGATGGCGCCGAAAAGCTTTTCCTTGATCCAGCGGGCTGATTTAGCGGAGCGCAACGGCACGATACCGATGAGAAACGATAATTTGCCGGCCACGCCAATCTCGTCAAGACGCGCCAGATAGCGGCGCACGACGCCGGCGTCCATGCAGAATTGCGTCTGCACGAACTGCGCTCCGGCCTCGATCTTGGCCTGCAGCGCTGTCGGCTGCCATCCGGGGACCGGATCGATCGGATTGTCGGCGCTGCCGAGAAAAAAATCCGCGCGACCGGTCACTTTGCGGCCGGTCGGCAATTCCCCCGCATCGCGAAGACGCCGGGCGGTATTAAGCAGTGAGCGCGGATCAAGGTCGAATACCGGTTTGGCTTCGGGCTGGTCGCCGGCGCTGGGGTCGTCACCGCGCAGCACGAGGATGTTGCGCACGCCGGAGGCCGCTGCACTCAGAAGGTCGCTTTGCAGTGCGATACGATTGCGATCGCGGCAGGTCAGCTGAAGGATCGGTTCTATGCCTAGTTCCGCAAGAATCGCCGCAGCGGTGACGGCCCCCAGATGCGGCCGCGCTCCGGCGCCATCCGTTATGTTGACGGCGTCCGCAAAGGCCCTTCAGCGGCAATGCCTTGGCCAGCAATTCGGCGCGGTCGACCGAAACGGGAGGTGTAACTTCCGCCGTAATCACGAAGCGGTTGGAGCGCAATTTGTCTTGCAGGGTCATCTTAGATCCTTGCGCATGATCGGTATTGCAAGCCGAAATACAACTTCCGGGTCATGCGCCGGCACGTGGCGCAGAATTGTGTGGACCTTACAAGCATAAGAATGGGAAATTAGCCAGTAATGGCAGAAATGCCCCAGCGTTATTCGGCAGAGCATGTTTCAACCGGCGAAATCTCTCGACGATGCGATCATCCCGATCACGGACGGGTGCATGCTCGTCGTACCGCGTGAGGTTTCCGGCGTTCCCATGGCGGCAACCCGCGCGCTGATTAAACGCGGCATCAGGCGCCTGCATCTGGTGGCACTGCCGACGTCGAGCATGCAGGCCGATCTCATGATTGGTGCCGGCTGTGTCGAAACGCTGGAAACGAGTGCTGTAAGCCTTGGCGAGTTCGGACCGGCACCGCAATTCACTGCCGCGGTCACAGCGCGCACGATCAAGATGAGGGATGCAACTTGCCCGGCCCTGCATGCGGCCCTGCAAGCTTCGGAGAAAGGCGTGCCGTTCATACCACTGCGCGGGCTCATCGGATCCGATGTGCTGAAAGTACCGCGACGACTGGAAAGTGATTGACAGCCCATTCGGAATCGACGATCCGATCGTGCTGCTCCCGGCCATCAAGCCTGACATAGCGCTGATTCACGCGCCCATGGCCGACGCATTCGGCAATATTTGGATCGGCCGGCAGCGCGAACTGGCGACGATGGCGCATGCCGCCGCAAAAACGATCGCGACGGTCGAAAAAATTCATGACGGCAATTTGCTTGACGATCCCGTACTCGCCGCCGGAACATTGCCGGGATTTTATGTCGAGAGCGTAGCAATTGCCGAGCGTGGCGCCTGGCCTTTGCCATTGCCCGATTATTACGGCGCCGATGCCGATCACCTTTCGCTGTACGCGACGCATGGCAGCGACGGCGGAGGGCTTTACCGAATATCTGGATCGGTATGTGTATGAGAAGCGCGCTGCCTAATCCTGACACGTCATTCCCGGCAAAACGGTGCCGTCCTTTGGACGGCCATGTCCGGCCGTGATGAAATCAGAATTCCGCGCGGAAGAGCTGCTCGCTGACGTGATCGCCAATCTGATTGGCGACGTCCGTCATGTGGCGGTCGGCAATGCTTCGCCGATTCCCGCGACTGCGGCACTGCTCGCCCGCGAACGCGGCGGCGGGCGTCCATATGTGTCCCTGTTGCAGAGCCGCAAGCATAATTTCTTTACCGACGGAGCACGTGAGCTATTCGACTGCGCCGGCCAGGGGCGTATTGATGTGTTCTTCCTTTCCGGAGGCCAGATCGATGGTGGCGGCAATGTTAACCTGGTCAGCACGGGCAATTACGCACATCCAAAGGTGCGTTTCCCCGGTTCGTTCGGCTCCGCCTATCTGTATTATGTCGTGCCAAAAGTGATCCTGTTCCGTACGGAGCATTCGCGCCGGACGCTGGTGCCTAAGGTCGACTTTATCAGCGCGCCCGGCAGCAACGCCCCCAATGTCTACCGGACTGGCGGGCCGATCGCACTGGTCACCAACCGTTGCCTGTTCACCTTCTCAGGCGGCCATTTCACACTTGCCAGTGTCCATCCCGGCCACAATGTCGCGGACGTGATTGAAAATACCGGCTTCGAATTTGAGCGGCCCGCGAGTGTGTCGGAGACACCGGCGCCCTCGCCTGCAACATTGGCTCTGTTGCGCGACGTGGTGGCGCCACAGTTAGCCGAGGTCTACCCACAGTTTGCGATGCAGGTGTTTGGCGCGGGCAAGACGCTTTCGCCCGTTGAAATCGTCGGCTCTTTCGGCCCTTGGTCTCCTAGGGTAGTGTCCGGCCCGAAAAACGAAACCACGGGGAATGTCAGTGAAGACTGTTGAAGCGGCAGTAATCGGCGTCGGATGGGTGGGTGGCACACGCGCGGATACGCTGTCGCGCACCGCGCTGGTCGACAAATTGCACGTGTGCGAAATCCGGCCCGACCGGCTTGCCGAAGTGAAAAAACTCTACAAGCCAGCCACCGCAACGCCTGACTACAACGACATCATCCAGAACGACAATATTTCGGTCGTCTACATTTCGACTACGCCGGAATCGAACCACTATCCGATCTGCCGTGACTGTCTGAGAAGCGGCAAGAACGTAATGCTCGAAAAACCGATCGCTCTGGAATTGTGGGAGGCTGACGAGCTAATCCAGCTCGCGAAGCGCAATAACCTCAAGTTCACTATCGGATACTCGCAGCGATTCAACCCGAAGATCGCCTACGCCAAGAAGAAGATCGTAGACGGGACGCTTGGCAAGGTCGTCTCGGTGCTGGTCAGCCGGCATCTTTCGCGCAGCCTGGGCAAGAAGATCGCGAGTCGCGTGCGGCTGTCGCCCGTCGTGATGGAATCGACACACGATCTCGATTTCGTGCTCTGGCTCCTTGAGCCGGCAAAGCCGGTGCGCGTCTATTCGCAGGGCGCCTATGGCTACATGCAGCCGATCAACGGATCGCACGACGTGATGTTCACCACCGTCACGATGGACAATGGCGTGGCGGTGATGATCGGCGGGGGCTGGAACCTGCCGCCGAGCTATCCAAATTACTGTGCAACCTGGATCGAAATCACCGGGACCGAGGGTTCACTGTTCCTCGACGACACGCAGCGGGACAACTGGCTCAATACGGCGAAGGATGGTCAGCAATTTCCGATGTCGACCATGCCGGGCGAGTGGGTCGACAATGTTTTCGCCGGGGGCATGGGTCCCGAAACCATCCATTTCCTGGAAGCCTGCATTCGCAACACCGCCGTGATGGTAACACCGGAAAGTGCGCGCCGGGTAATGGAAACCTACAGTGCGGCAGACCTGTCTGCGGACCGTAACGAGCCCGTGGACCTGCCGCTGTCGAACGAAACGATCTCGGCAATAGCCGAATTCAAGAAAAAGATCCGCGCGGGGGTAAATGCATGAAGAAGTCCGCGAAGGGCGTTGGCCTCGCCATCATCGGCGGCGGCCGCGTCGGGCTATTCCGCGGTGAAGTTGCGGCCCGTCATCCGGCGGTCGAATGGATCGGGCTCGCCGAGAAAAATCCGAACCGCGCCGGCGAGGTAGGCGAAAAAATCGACGCCGATTTCGTCACGCAAAGCCACGTCGAACTGATCAAGCGGCCCGAGGTCACGGCTGCCATCATCTGCACTGACGAGCACCTGCACGTCGACCCGATTATGGCCGCCGTCGAGCGCGGCATTCCGATGCTGATCGAGAAACCATTGGCGACCGATCTCAAGGAATCTGCGCGCGTACTCAAGGCAATCAAGGACGCCAAGATCGACGCTGTCGTCGGCTATACGCAGCGTTTCCGCCGCCGCTGGCTGGCTGCCAAGGAAAAGTGCCGCACCGGCGCGCTCGGCGACGTCACCATGGTCACCTCGCGCGCCTTCATGAATCGCCTCGTGGCCATCGACAACTACAAACGTACCAACGATCCGTCGACGATTTCGCCGATGGTGATTTCCGGCACGCACGCGCTCGACATCTGCATGTGGTGTCTCGACCCGAAGAAACCCGTCGAGTGCTATGCGCGGTCTATCGACAAGGTGCTTGGCCCTTCCTACAAGGGAATCGATGCGACCGCCGGCATGATCCTGTTTGACGACGGAACCATCTATCACCTCAACATTTCCTGGGCTCTGCCGGTGACCTGGCCGGGAGCGGTCTATTCGCTCGAAGTTGGCATTGTCGGCACGACCGGCGTGCTCACGATCGACGATACGCATCGTGATATTGTGCTGGCGGTGTCGAAGCCGCAGTCGGAAGGTTACAACCCCGACGCCACGCGGCTGGTGGATTTCATGGGCAGCTATCCGCCCGGCGACATGGCGCTTGGCGAGCTGCGCGGACCGATGGCGGAGGAGACCGATTCCTGGCTCAATCGTATCGCGCTCGGACTGCCGACAGCAGCCGCGACGGTTGAGGAAGCCCACCGAAACCTGATGCTGACAAAGGCGCTCGATCTTTCAGCCAAGCGCAAACAGCCGGTGAAACTGCCGATCGAAGCCGAATGACGCTTACCGGCTCATCGCGCTGATGGTGGGCAGCACCCGGTAGAGCTGGAATGCATCGCCGCCGTAGACAAGACCGAGATGAACCGCGTCGGGGTTCCGCATGTCCGGCGTCGTAAACAGCAGGTACACATAGTCGTAGTGCTGCGGCCAATCTTTCCAGAAATAGGAGGCGCTCGCCTTGTCGCCATGCGCAACCTGCAGAACATATGGAAGCGACGGCGGCCAACGGTCTTCGGTTTCGACGTATTTCTCGAACTCTCTGCGCGCGTGCAGAATCTGCTTGCCCCTCACGGTGAACAGGGTCGACACCATTGCCGAGCGCTCGATCGTGGCAATTGAAGCCGCATGGACCAGCTCGAAGTCACTGATCTCCCGTCCCGATGAACGATTGCCATAGACCACCAGCACCCGCGACCCGCGCCGAATCTCCTTGACGGATTGAACGAACTGGTCGGTGAATTTCTGCAGGTGGTTCCAGACGAGTTGCACTTCGGTGATGCGCACCGCCAGCAAAGCGATGACGACCGCTAGCAGACCGGCGTGCGCAATTCTTTTCCGCGGCTTGAAGTCACAACAAGCGATCAGCATGAAGGCCAGTGCGATCGGCAACCGCTGGTCGGCGAGGAAGGCTCCGAACAGGGCACGCGGCATCGCAAGATAGACAATCGTGCCGGTGACGAGGATCGCCAAGCCTGCCGGATGAAAACCCAATATGTCGCGGCGCCAAGCATAGATGCCGGCGAGCCCCGCGATGGCCAGCAGCGAAAACGCGACTGTGGGATAGTAGACGTTCACCGCCAGCATCAAGCCGTCTAATTTCCCCTCCAGCTCCCAATAGGCGGAGATGCCGTCCACATGCCAAGTCGGACCCGCCATCAGCAGCAACACGAGCACCAAGAACGGCGCGCCGCTTGCCGTGAAATCGAGGAGGAGCGGCAATCTCGGCTTGGTTCTGCGCGCCCACAGGCGATGAAGTTCGAAGGCGAGGATACCCAGCCCATAGACGCCTGCAGCGAACAAATGACAAAAGAACAGCGCAAGCGCGAATAATGCCGACACGGTGTGGCGCCATGGCCAGCGGCGCTCGCGCAAGGCGACCCATGTCGCAAGCGCCCACAGCGCGAGGCCGACGCCAAAAACATAATTCATGACCCCGACCAGCATGACGCCGTTGTAGAGCAGCGGCAGGGCAATATAGCGGCAATATCGACCAGCGGGCGGTCAATGCGCGATTGAGGGCGAGTGTGCCCGAGATGATGAGAACGAACGCGAATATCGTGAATAGTTCTCCGGCCAGATAAACGCTCATGAACCGATGCAGAACGGGGACGATGAGGTCCATCATCAAGTTCGGGATGAGTTGCCATTCAATTGTGTAATAGCGTGAAAGGTCGGCATCCGAGCCAATCGCGTCGATAATATGCATGCGCGCAAGATGATTGACGTAATCGGAAAGCGGCGGAATCGGATGCGTCACCACCGGAATCGACGCAACCGCTGTAAGCACCAGCAACAAAAACACGACACCTGCGCTCGACGGGCGAACATCGTCCGCTCGCGGCGCGCGGCCGCTGCCAGCTTCCATGATGAGCGACCCCCCGGCTGCTCCCTCAATCGCCATCACAAACTAGCAGGCGGCGGCGGCGGCGCAAATCGCCTATTTGCGCGAGCCGGCCGCGCCACAATGCCGCAATGAGCATGGCGCCGGTCCTGCGCTGCCGATTTCAGCGGAAATAACGTGCGGCGCGGGGTCCGTCAGCGGGACGCGGGGGCCGAACTTCCCCCGAACAGTATCCTTTGCGGGTTATGCGCAAGGTCGGTGATGGCCTTGCCGGCGATTTCGATCTGCCGGGTCGCGGTAGCGGTCATCTTGTTGACGCCGATCGTGATGTCGTCGGTGCGCTTGTCGAGATTGTAGATCAGCGTACGGGCCGAAGCCGTGGCCTCCTTGGCGTTGCTCATGGTCTCGCGGGCATTGACCATGATCGAATCGACGTTGTCGGTATTGCGCGCGAGCGAAGCACTGAACGACGCAATATCCGTGATAGCCTGATGCAACGCCTCCTGATTGGCGGTGATGACTTCTTCCGCCTTATTCAGTACGTCGCGCGCAGCCTGCATCATGTCCTGGCTGGCACTCGGATCGGCCCTCAAGGTCGGCGGCTCGCCTTCTTCCCTTTCGATCAGCTGCGTTGTCGCGGAAACGCCCTTGAGTGAAACAGCCGCAACACCTGTCAGGCCCTGGAATTCGAGACCGACCTTGGTGTCCGAGCGAATGGGCGTCGATTTGTTGACCGCCAGCATCGCAATGACCTGGGACGGCTTGTCCGGATCGAGGCGCAGGTTTGTGACTTCACCGACGCGAATACCGTTGAAGAGGACATTGCCTCCGACCTGCAGCCCGGAGACCGAGCTGTCGAAGATCACTCGGTAGGCAACGGCCTGCTTCTTGCCGGACGAATGGTGCAGCCAGAATATGAAGCCGAACGCGCCCGCGACAACTGCGAACGTGAACAATCCGATAAGTGCGAAGTGCGCTTTTCTCTCCATCACCCTACTCCATTAACTTCCCGCCGCAGCCCGCAGGCCACTTCGCGCGCGCGCGCCGTGAAAATACGCCTTCAACCAGGGATGCTGCGACGCCAGCATCGTATCCATCGTGCCGGCCTCGATGATCTTGCCGTCGCCAAGAACCGCGATCCTGTCGCAGATCGTATGCAAGCTGTCGAGATCATGGGTTACCATGAAAACGGCCATCGCCGAAGTCCGCTGCAGGGTCAGGATCAACTGGTCGAAATCGCCGGCGCTGATCGGATCGAGACCTGATGTCGGTTCGTCAAGGAACAGGATTTCCGGGTCGAGCGCGAGCGCACGTGCCAGCGCGACACGCTTGATCATGCCGCCCGAAAGTTCCGAAGGGAACTTTCGGTATACGTCCGGCTTCAGACCGACCATTTCGAGCTTGGTAATAGCGATTTCGGTCATCAGCTTATCCGATACGTCGAGATACTCGCGGATCGGGAACTCAACATTTTCACCAACCGTCAGAGAGGAAAACAGCGCGCCTTGCTGGAACAGGATGCCCCACCGGCGTTCAATCTCCTGTCGCTGCACCTCACCGGCCTGGTCGAGATTGACGCCGAAAACGTCGATGCGGCCATCCTGCTTCGGCAGTAAACCGACGATCGTGCGGGTGAGAACCGACTTTCCCGCGCCCGACGCGCCGACAAATCCCAGAATTTCCCCGCGGTAAACGTCGAGCGTCACCCCATTGAGAATCCGGTTGCCTTTGAGATCGACAACCAAATCCCGCACTTCGATCACCGGCGATTTTGAATTGCCTGCCATGTCACATTCCGATGGAAGCGAAGAACATGGCGAAAATGCCGTCGAGCACAATGACCAGAAAGATCGACTTGACCACCGAATTCGTCGTCTGCTCGCCCAGCGATTCGGCGCTGCCCTGGACCTGCAAGCCTTCGACGCAGGCAACGACGCCAATCACAAGCGCCATGAAAGGCGCCTTGATCATCCCGACTTCGAACGTGTGAATCGACACCGCCTCGCGCAACCGCGCCAGGAAAACCTCGGGCTGAATGCCGCCATAGAGCCATGACACCAGACCGCCGCCGTAAATTGCGGCCATCGACCCGAGAAATGTCAGGATCGGAACTGCGATCACCAGGGCGAGGATGCGCGGGAGGATCAGTACCTCAATCGGATCAAAGCCCATGGTGCGCAATGCGTCGACTTCCTCACGCATGCGCATTGCGCCGAGTTCGGCCGTGTACGAGCTGCCCGACCGGCCGGCAACCATGATGCACACGATGAGCACACCGACTTCGCGCAGCACCAATACGCCGACCATGTCAATGACATAGATGTCGGCACCGAATTTCCGGAAGTGGAAAATTCCCTGCTGGGCGAGGATTGCGCCGATCAATACGGTGATCAACAAAATGATCGGTACCGCCCGCCAGCCGACACGCTCGAGCTGGTTGATCATCGACGTGAAGCGAAACGTCGTCGGCTTCAGCAGCACGCGACCGAACGCCACAATCAGCGAACCGAGCATCTGCGCGAACAACAAAAGGTCCGCGCCGACAGCCGACATCGTCATCCCGACACTGACCAGTGTGGCGACGATGCTGTTGGTGCGCGGCGGCGCCGGCGTCAGGGTTTGCGTCCCGGCGCGCACCTTTTCGAACAGGCCGCGATAGTCTTCGCGTAAACCGACAAGACGCGCTTCGCGCCCCTGTCTTGTCCAATTCCGCAGCGCACGCTCGATCAGCCACGCGCCATAAGTATCGAGGTACTCTATCCGATTGATATTGATTGCGATGCCCCGCGCCGTGATGCTGCGCGTGATGGCTTCAACTTGCGGCTCGATGGCGGCAGCATATTCCGCCGTCCACGACCCCGCGGCGCTGAGTTCGACCCAGTCTCCGCTCGCTTGGCCGCTGAGCAAGATTCCCGCCGTCACCGGACTGCTCCTTCGTCAACGACACAGGGCATTACGTCCGCGACCGATACCTCGCGAACGAAAGAGTCGAGACAGGACTAGGTGCGTTGCGGCGGGACTTTGCGGTAGCGCCATCGGCCGATCAGCGAGCGATGGCCGCACCTTAAGGGCCGCACTGAGCGCCATTTGTCGCCCCGCCCCGAATACCGTTAAAGTTAACAAATTAGCAGGGTTTCTTAAACTTGGTTTAACCATTTAGGTTAATGAGGAATTAACTATAGTTCCATGCCTCTGGCGGCCACAAAACAGCGCGGACCCGCGCATTGACGTCGCCTTTCAAGCCTAGCCGAAACCGGCAACAACCTGGTGTTGTCGCATCCCCGGAACTCGCCGAGTAACGTGCCGTGTCGAAATGCCGCGCTTCTAGCAGGCAGAGACGCCGACGCAATTTGCATTCGCATCGTTCACCGCGAACAGGCTTTCGACGACCGGCCGCCGCATATTTTTTATCGGCGGAATGGAGAGAACCTCCATATAGACGGTACCAAGCCCCTCAAGGCCGAGCAGTGTGCCCGCGCCGAGACTTAAATCGAGGTCGCGGTTCGGTGTAAACGGCCCGCGGTCATTGATCGTGACATTGATCGAGCGGTGGTTTTTTGGATTTGATACGCGGATCAATGTGCCAATCGGTAATGTTTTGTGGGCGGCATGCCACCCGATCGGATTGAAGCTTTTCCCCGTCGAGACCAACTTGTCTTCCCAATACATCGAGGCAACAACCCATTGCCCAGCCTGAATCCGGTCGAAAGTATTTTCGCTTGAGACGCTGGGCATCGGAAATGCGGACATCGCGGCGCCAAATAGAATCAGGCCAAAGAGGTAAGCCAACTTCCGTTTGGCCCACGCCACGAACCCGTTGCTTCCGATCTGACTCATCATTTTGATCTGGCAAAGGAATATTGCCAAAGCCCCAAGATCGGTCCACGCTGAACAGTCGGCGGGACGCTGAATGAACGGCGTCTAATTCAATTTGTTCCCTTGGGCATCACAAATGCGGCCGTTATGTGATGTGTGTCACAGGATCCTGTGCCGACGAGCGGTATCGGGCTGCAAAGCGCAAGCCCAGATACATGAATTGGGTTTCTGGAAAAATTCACGCGCGCGTCCGCGCTGCAAATCCAGCAAGCGCTTCGCGAATGTGCGAGATCACGCCATCCCATTGGCGCGTATCGTCTTGTCGAAACAGCCGAACGGTCGGATACCAGGGGCTGTCGTCGCGATCGAACAGCCAGCGCCAATCCGGGACACGGGTCACCAAGATCCAGGTCGGTCTGCCGAGCGCTCCCGCAAGATGGGCAACGCTGGTATCCACCGCGATGATCAGATCGAGTTCGGACATGAGGCCTGCGGTATCGGAAAAATCATCGAGCTCTTCACCAAAATGAAGAATGTCGTTGCGCTCCTTGAGCACGAGCGCGTCCTCGGGAAAAACTTCTTTTTGCAGGCTGACGAATGTCGCGGAAACATCAAGGAGCGGCAGCAGTGCGCGCAAGCGGATCGAACGCTCCTGATCTCTCTCGTGCCGGGGATTACCGGACCATGCCAGCCCCACACGCGGGTGCGGTTTGCCATTGAGGCGGGCCCGCCATTTAGCCGCGTGCTCCGCCGGCGCGCGCAGATAAGTATGGCCGGACGGAATGGTCTCGAGCGTGGTCCCAAACGCCAATGGCAGAGTCAGCAAGGGACTGTGGATATCGAACGCCGGCAGAGCATCTCCTCTCGCGATGACCTGCGACGCGCCGGGCAAGCCGGACATGAGCCCCTGCAGAGGCTTCTGAACCTCAAAGATGACGCGCGCGCCTGCGGCCGCCACCAGCGGCACATAGCGGCAAAATTGAATCGTATCGCCCAGTCCCTGCTCGCTATGGATCAGGACCGTCTTGCCGGAAATCGCCTCGCCACCCCGCCAGATCGGTTGCGGGAAATTACGGTATGTCGGGATGACCGACTCCTTCAGCCACCGCCACTCATAGTCGACCCAACCGCGTTCAAAATCCCCGGTCAGCAGCCGCAACGCGGAGGCATTGCAATGCGCCATGACGTGCTTGGGCTGTACGGCCAGTGCAGCATCATAGGCCTGCAACGCCTCTTCATAGCGCATCAGTTCCTTGAGTACCTGACCACGATTATTGTGCGCATCGGCATGGTCCGGCCGCATCGCAAGGGCCTGGTCGTAGCTTGCGAGCGCTTCATTGTAACGCTTCGATGCTTTCAGGACATTGCCGCGATTATAAAGCGCCTCGGTAAAATCCGGCCGCAAGGCGAGCGCGCGGTCGTAGCTAGCTAGCGCTTCATCATGTCGATCGAGCCGTTCAAGCGCGCTACCGCGATTGGATAGAGCTTCGGGATAGTCTGGCCGGGCGGCGATCGCGCGATCGTAGCTCTCAAGCGCCGCATCGATCCGGTTCAAGGCGAGCAGGGTATTGCCTCGGTTGTTGAGCGCGTCCGCGTGGTTTGGCCGCAAGGCGAGCGCGCGGTCGTAGCTTGCAAGTGCCAATTCATTCTTGCGCTGTGCCGCCTGGACGACGGCCAGAACATGAGCCGCGTCGAAGTGACCGGGTTGGACGGAAATGATCTGCTGGCACAGTTGCTCGGCATCCGCGAGCTTTCCGGCCTTGTAGGCTGCAACGGCAAGATTGAAGGCCTGGGCGGGATCGATCGCGGCGCCCGTCATCGGACCTCCTTCAGCGCTGGCGCAGCGGCTTGATCGACATGTCACCTGCAAGCTTGTCGAGTTGCACCAACAGCTCGGAAGGAAGCGCTAACCCGTTGCGAAGCCGGTCGGCACGACGCTGCGCACGCTGTTCGCCGGGCAGCCGGACGGACTGGCCGGGCAGCGCCTTGGTTTTGCTCAGCTCGCGGATGTGCCGGTCGACTTCGGCCTTGAACTGCTCGATTGGCTGAAAGCGGCCTGGATCAAGCGCGACGACGAACTGGCCTGTATTGGTGACCTTATCCGGCGCGGCGTTGAAGTCGACGCAGTCGCGGCCAAAAAGCGCGCCGTTAAGGGTGCCGGCCAGCAGACCAAGCGTCAGTGCGAGCCCCGCACCCTTGTAGCCCGCCATCGGCAGCAACAGCGCATCGGCGCTTTTATGCGGATCGACCACCGCCTCGCCAGTGTTCGGATCAATCATCCAGTCACCTGCGAGCTGCTTGTTCTGTAGCCGGTGATTCTTGATTGTGCCGTAGGACACGATCGAGGTGGCAATATCGAGCACAACGGGCGGTTCGTTGCCGGCGGGAATCGCGATCGCGAGCGGGTTGGTGCCAAGCAGCGGTTCGGCACCGCCGGCGAGCGGCATGTGATTGGCGTTGGCAACAGCCGAATATAGGCCGACCATATCTGCCTTCAGCGGCAAGGCGGCATATACGCCCGCGGCGCCGGCGTGACCCGACATCCGGCAGCCGACCCAGGCAACACCGCACTCGCGCGCCAGTTCGATCGCAGTCTCCGCTGCGCGTGCCACCACGAGATGCCCCATGCCGTTGTCGCCATCCACAAGGGCGGTCGCCGGCGCGCTGCGTTTCACGGTGATGTTTGGCCGCGGATTTGTCGAGCCGAGTTTGAGACGCTGCACATATTGTGTAAGGCGGAAAACGCCGTGCGCATCGGCGCCCACCAGATCCGCTTCCAGCATCAACTCGGCGATCCTGGCGGCATCGTCGTCAGGTACACCGGCCTTGATCATTGCATCGGTGATCAGCCCGATGACAGCAGTGATCGGGATGCGCGCGCTTTGGGCGGCTTGAACGTTCATGACTGCACTGCCAGCAGAGATTGCGCGCGTCCGGACAGGATGGCGGCTTTGTCGGCATCCGAGATTTTCAATGAGCGGACGTGCTTCACGCAATCCATCATGCCCATGTCGTATGGATAGTCGCTGCCGAGCATGACCCGATCGGCGCCGACATGGCTGATCATGAATTCCAGTACCGGCGCCGAATGCAGGATCGTGTCGTAGTAGAAGCGTTTCGCAATATTCACAGGTTGCCTGGAAATGTTCTTCTTCGGCTCGGGCCTGACCTGCCAGCCATGCTCCCAGCGTGCGGCCTGATAGGGCGTGAAGCCGCCGCCATGAGCTAGCACCACTGTCAGCTTCGGATGGCGATCCATCACACCGCCGAAGTACAGACATGCGGCGCCGATTGTCGTGTCGAGCGGATTTCCGATCAGGTTATTGAGGTAATAGGACTTCATACGATCGGCGCCGGCGACGTTGTTTGGATGGATGAAGATGAATGCGCCAAGCTCCTCCGCGGTTGTCCAAACCGGCTCGAAGCCGGGATCGTCGAGATTTTTGCCCATGATGTTCGAGGCAAACATCGTTCCGCGCAGGCCAAGTTTCGTCATCGCACGCCGGAGTTCGTCGGCCGCCTTTTCCGGCGACTGCATGGGCAAAGTTGCGATACCCATGAAGCGCTGCGGGTTTTCCTTGACCAGTTTCGCGATCTGGTCGTTCTGGATCGCGGCGGCGGCGGCACCCAGTGAAGCGTCCTGGTTGTACAGATAGGTTTGAGGGGTGGCGGAAAGCACCTGCACGTCCACGCCCATGACGTCCATGTCGCGCAGGCGGCGCGCGATATCGAAGCCGCCCGTCGGAAACGGCCGGTAGACGACGCCGCTGACATCGAGCGCGGCATTCTCCGCGTCGTCCGGTGTAATCGTGACCTTGACGCCGGCTTTGGTCAGAAGCACGGCAGTTTCCTGGGTCAGAACATGGGTATGGGTATCAATCGTTCGCATTGTAGCCATTTCGTCCCCTGAAAACTTGAGCGGAGCACCCGCATGGAGCGCTTCCAGTGCCGCACCCGCGTGCCGCGCGCAAGCCCCTGTCGACACCAGCACTTTCGGCTATAAACTTGAAACCCTCATGCCACCGCCGGACTCCCAATGACAGTGACGACCTCAGCCAATCAGGCCCCTCGCGTCGAGGACGACGCCCTGGTCCGCGGTCGCGGACAATTCATGGACGACCCAAGGCTGCCGAACCAGTCCTATGCCGCGTTCGTGCGCTCGCCGCATGCGCATGCCCGCGTCGTGTCGGTCGATGCCGCGTTGGCGCGCAAGGCGAAAGGCGTGCTGGCGGTGCTTACGGCCGAAGACATCAAGGCGGCCGGCATCGGTACCATTTCGCGCCATCCGCCGGTGGCAGGCCGCGGCGGAGCCAAGATGGTGATGCCGTTCCGTCCTGTCCTGGCCGAAAAAGCAATGCATGTCGGCGACCTGGTGGCGATGGTCGTGGCGGAGAGCCCCGGTAGTGCCCTCGACGCGGCCGACCAGATCGCGGTTGCGTACGAGGAACTCACGCCGGTTGTCGATCTCGATGCGGCGATGAAAGCCACGACGCAATTATATCCGGACGCGCCGGGCAATCTCTGCGTCGACTGGCCCGGCACAATCCCGAGCGAAGAGAACGAGCGCGAGGTCGCCGAAATCATCAGGCAGGCGCCGCATGTGGCGCGCGTCCGCGTTGCCAACCAACGCCTGGTCGTTGCCTCGCTCGAAACGCGCGGCGCCACCGGGCAATATGACGCGGCAAACGAGAGCTATACGCTCCACGCCTGCTCGCAGAGCGCCGACGGCTTGCGCAGCCAGGCGGCCTCCATCATGGGCGTGCCGAACGAGAAGCTGCGGGTGATCACCGGGGATGTCGGCGGTGCCTTCGGCATGAAAACGACGGTCTATCCGGAATACATTGCCGTTCTGGTGGCGGCGCGCAAAATCGGCCGGCCGGTCCACTGGCAGTCGACGCGTTCGGAAGCCTTCATCAGCGACGCGCAGGCGCGCGACACCGTGACCGACGTCGAGCTTGCGCTCGACGAGAACGGCAAGTTTCTCGCGCTGAAAGTGCGTCACCTTTGCAACCAGGGCGCCTACGTCGCCAACGCCGGCGTCAACATCAACACCAACAATTTCGCTCGCTGCCTGCCTGGCATGTACCGAATTCCCAAAGTCGATGCTTCGGTCGCCTGCTATTTCAGCAACAGAGTGCCGATCGCTCCATATCGTGGAGCCGGACGCCCGGAAGCGAACTACGCGCTCGAGCGCGCAGTCGAGGAAGCCGCGCGGGTCATCGGTATGGATCCCGTGCGTCTGCGCAGGAAAAATCTCATCCCGCCCTCTGCCATCCCCTACAAGAGCGCGATTGGCAATACTTACGACAGCGGCGATTTTCCTGGCATTGTCGAACAGGCACTTGAGCTTTCCGACTACGCCAATTTCAAAAAACGCAAACGCGAAGCGGCGCGGCGCAAAAAATTCCGTGGCATCGGCATTTCGTGCATGCTGGAACATTCCGGTGCCACGCCGATGGAACAGGCCGGGATCGCGTTTCCCGGCGGCGACCAACTGATCCTCGCCTGCAACGTGCAGTCCACCGGCCAAAGCCACGCCACCGTATTCGGGCGGCTGCTTGCCAACAAACTTGGCATCGACGCCGGCAAGATCGAGCACCGGCATGGCGATACCGCATTGGGCCTGACCGGCAATGCCTCGGTTGGCTCCCGCTCGGCCATGTGCGCCGGCAATGCCATTGTGCACACGGCCGAGGTGATGCTGGCCAAGGGCAAGAAAATCGCGTCGACGCTGCTGGAAGCGTCTGAGCAGGACATCCAGTATCGCAACGGCCAATTCGAAGTGGTCGGCACCGATCGCAAGATTTCCCTGTTCGAGACCGCACGACGCGCAAGGGAGCTGGGCGAAAGTCTCGACACCAAGGACAAGGCTGAAACACCACTCACCTTTCCCAACGGCTGCCACATCGCCGAGGTCGAGATCGATCCCGACACAGGCTTCGTTGATCTCGTCACCTACACGGCGGTGGATGACTGCGGCAACCCGCTCAATAGGACGATCGTCGAGGGCCAGGTGCACGGTTCGCTCGCGCAAGGCCTCGGGCAGGCGCTCGTGGAAAACGCGATCTACGATTCCGGCAGCGGACAATTGGTGAGCGGCTCGTTCATGGACTACGGCATGCCGCACGCCCACACCATGCCAATTGAATTGCGCGAGGCGCTGCGCCCCTCACCGGCCAAGACCAATCCGCTCGGCGTCAAAGGCACAGGTGAGGCAGGCACCACGGCCGCAATTGCGGCGGTGATGAATGCGATCTCCAACGCGATCCCGAACGGGGCCGCCGACCACATGGAGATGCCGGCGACGCCCGCGAAGGTGTGGGCGGCGTGCCAGAAAGCGTTGGCGGGAACGTAATTACGCCTGCGAAATGAACTTGATGTTCATGTAGGCCTGCAAACCTTCGACGCCGCCTTCGGAACCGTAGCCCAACTCTTTAATGCCGCCGAACGGCGTCTCCGGCGTCGAGATTGCGATGCTGTTGACGCCCACCATCCCGGACTGCAACGCATCGCTGATTGCCGACGCGTTCTTCTCCGATGTGGTGAAGGCATAGGCGGCGAGACCGAACTGAAGCGAATTGGCGCGCTCGACGACTTCATCGAAAGTCTTGAACGGCACGATCGGTGCAAGCGGCCCGAACGGTTCCTCGGTCATGATCTTGGAATCGTCCGGCACGTCGGTAATGACGGTGGGCTCATAGAAGAAACCCTGATTTCCGTGACGCGAGCCGCCAGCGGCGACCTTGCCACCTCGGTCCTTGGCATCGTTGACGAAACTTTCCATGGCGTCGAGCCGGCGCGGATTTGCGAGCGGGCCCAAAGTGACGCCCTTCTCAAGACCATCGCCGAGTTTCAACCCTTTGGCATATTCGGTAAACCGGGCCACGAACTTGCTGTAATTCTTTTCTTGCACGTAGAAACGGGTCGGCGAGATGCAAACCTGGCCGGCATTGCGGTACTTGAACGCCGCGATGGTGTCGGCGGTCTTCTCGGGATCGGCGTCGTCGAATACGACGACCGGCGAGTGCCCGCCGAGCTCCATGGTCGCCTTCTTCATGCCCTTGGCTGCGAGCCCGGCAAGATGCTTGCCGACAGGAACGGAGCCCGTGAAGGAGATCTTCTTGACGGACTTTTTCGGGATCAGATGCTCGGATACTTCCGCAGGCACGCCAAATACCAGATTGAGCACGCCCGCCGGCAATCCAGCGTCCGCGAAGCACTTCACCAGTTCGACGCAGCCGCCCGGTGTTTCTTCCGAGGCCTTGATGATGATCGAGCACCCGGCCGCGAGCGCGCCGGCAATTTTGCGAACCGGCGTCAGCGTCGGAAAATTCCACGGCGTAAAAGCCGCAACAATGCCAACCGGCTCCTGCAGTACGAGCTGGCGCACGCCTTTCTGACGTCCGGGAATCAACGCGTCCATAGGTACGGCGACCTTCCTCAGCATACCAGTCTATGATGTCGGCGCTGGTGAGAACTTCGGCGCGCGACTCGACGTAGACCTTGCCCTGTTCCTGGGTCATTACCTTGGAGACATGGTCGTAGCGCTCGCGCAGCAGATCGGCAGCCTTGCGCATTATTTTCGAGCGATCGTACGCCGAGGTCGCCTTCCACGCCGCGAATCCTTTTTCGGCCGCACCGAGCGCGGCGTCGAGGTCAGCGGTTGAGGCGTGCGGCAAACGCGCCAGCGCCTTGCCGGTCGCAGGATTGATCACGTCCTCGCCCTTGCGGCCTTCGCCATTGAGCCATTTTCCGTCGATGTAAAGACCCAGATCTGTGTACATGCGGGCCTCGTTGTTACTCGGACAATATTGTCCGCTGGATTAGCACTTTCGCAGCGAAGCAGCCACCCCGCAGGACGGCGGGAAAGAACGCCGTCGCACGGTCTCATGACCCCATATAGGCACCGCCGCTGATGTGAATAGTCTGGCCGGTGACGAACCTGCCATTGGGACCGCACAGGAAGCGCACCATGGCCGCCACATCCGCGGGCCTGCCGCGCTCGCCCGTGATGGTGCCGTGAGTAAGATGGTGGGCCGGTTTCTGAGAGGTGGCCGGGCGTGTCGTGTCGATTGCACCCGGCACGACGCAATTCGCGGTGATCTTGTCAGCCGCAAGGTCATGCGCAAGCGCGCGTGAAAAGCCCACCAGCGCAGACTTGGCTGTCATCACATGGGCACGGTCTTTCGAGCCGATATGCGCACTCATGCCACCGATATTGATGATGCTGCCGCCGTTTTTTCGCATTGCCGGTAGACAGGCGTGCACGCAGCGGAAGGTGCCGTCGAGGATGACGTTCATGACCTCACGCCACTCGGAAAGGCTCATTTCCGCTATATGCTTTTCGCGCCGCAGAGCCGCGTTGTTCACAAGAATATCGATGCGGCCGAATTTCTTGAGCGCAGTATCGGCAAGCGCTTTGGCGGTCTCGTCATCCCCGACATCACCAAGAACCGCAATCGCCTTGCCACCGGCCGTCTCTATCTCCCGTACGACACTGTCGGCTTCGCTCTTGGTCGATCGTACATTGACGACCACCGACGCGCCGGCATCTGCGAGCATCAATGCGATCGCACGGCCGATATTGCGCCCAGCGCCGGTAACCATGGCGACCTTGCCGGCGAGTTCTTTTTCACCCATCGATTTCTCCACTCGTCATGCCAGGCACAAGTTCGGGGACGGCAGAAAGCTACCCGCGCAGAAACGCCAGATCGACTTTGCCTTCATAAAATCGCGCCAATTGCTTGAGCACGGCGCCGGCCCGCTTTTCGTCCCAGCCACCATATCGGACATTCAGCTTAAACTTCTCTTCGATGTCGGCCCGCGTGAGCGGTTCTTGCGAACCACCCCGAAAATGCGGTTGCCGCTCCTCGACAACGCTGCCGTCATTGAGTACGGCGCGAATGTGACCCGTAAAATTATTGGGATATGGATTGTCAGGATCGATCACATATCGAACTTTCGATGCGAGCGCGAGCACGTCCTTGTCGCGAACGGCCTGCTCGGTGAAAGCATCGAGGCCGACACCACCACGAACAAAGCCAGTGGCGAGGATGAATGGAGTCGCGAATTTTGCCGCGTATCCGTTCGGGGGCCTTTGCTTGTCCGCGAGCGGCTCCCACAAGCGGTGCACCGTCCCCTCTGCGACCTCGCAGATTATTTCCTTGATGTCGCCCGGCTGGATGCCGCGAGACGCAAGTCGCCTGGCGCAGTCAACGTAAGGATGCGCCATGGTTCCGCACGGATAGGGCTTGAAGGCGAGCGTCTCGGTCACCCATTGCGTACCAAATCCGGCCGTGATGGCGCCGTAGTCACCCTCGGTCGTATGTGCGAATCCATGAAACAACCCATGCACCCCCTCGAACACGGTGCGTGGGCCAAAAAAGCCGCCGCGTGCGAGCAACGCGGCGCGAATAGCTGACTGTGCCGCCCAGCCCGGATGCAGTCGCTTGGTCCACGCACCCTCCGCAAGATACTCGATGATGCCACCCGCAAAGCTTGCCGCGACTCCGAGCGCGTCGACGGTTTGCTTGGCATCGAGGCCGAGCGCGGCCCCAACGCCGGCGGCCGCGCCCATCACACCGAATACGGCGGTCGGGTGAAAGCCGGCCTTATGCACTGCTTTTGGGACAACCGTGCTCAACCGGCACATGACTTCCGTCCCCACCGCGATGCCAAGCAGCGCGGCCGCACCCTCCGGCCGGTGGCGTTCGCATGCCGCCAGCACCGCCGGCACGATCACCGCGCCGGCATGAACCGGCCCACCTTCAAAGGTGTCGTCAAAATCCTCCCCATGTGCGGCAGTACCGTTGATGAAAGCGGCGCTCGACGTGCTGAATGTGCGGGCGTGGCCAATGGCCGTGCAGGGTCCTTCGTCATCGCAGCCAGCCAGCGCGCTCTTGATGTAGTCTTCCTTCCGCGCGGTCACGCAGAGGCCGACAACATCGATAAGAAGATCCTCGCATTTTTCGCGCAATGCGGGTGGCAGCATTTGCGCACGAAGTGCAACGATCGAGTTGGCCAGCTTCTCGGCGACAGACATCTTGGGCAGGTTTGCGCTCACAATCGACCTGCCATCACCGGGGGGTTGAAAGCCGGCGTGCCCCACCGAACTTCAAACTGTTGGCAAGTGCGACCACGCCGAACGTAATGACAAGCATCAGCAGGCCAAGCACCGCAATTGCAGCGAGGTCGCCGCTTTCGTTGAGATCATAGATAAGCACCGACAGCACTTTAGTCTCCGAAGTGAACAGCATGATCGCAGCTGACAATTCGCGAATGACGCCAACAAAGATAAAGCACCATGTAGCGATGACGCTCGTGCGCAGCAGCGGCGCCGTAATCTGCCAAAGCGCGCGCAAACGCGTAGCGCCCAGAATGCGGCTGGCGTCCTCGAGTTCCGGATGCACCGACTTGAACGCAGATTGCAGCTGCTGATAGGCGGCCGGTATGCTGAGAGTCACGAACGCGATCAGCAAAATCCACAAGGTGCCGTAGAGGACAAAGGGTGGACGGGTATAGGTGAAAAACAGCCCGACCCCAAGCACGATGCCGGGAATCGCGACCGGCGCCGTTGCCAGGAATCCAAGCACACGATGGCCGCGCACGGCTTCCCGCGCGGTCACATAGGCTATCACCAGCGCCAGAACCGTGCCGGCCGTCGCTGCAAGCGTGCCCAGAATAAACGTGTTGCGCAGCGCAAGCTGCGTCGCGGAGAGTTCGAAAAACACAAAGTGCAGATTTTGCAAGGTGAAGTTATTGAATCCGACGAGATGCGACGCAACCTTCGAGAACGAGGCATTGAGCAAGGCGAAATAGGGCAGGAAAACCGGGCACATCAGCACCATCATCGCGATTGCCAGCATCACCCAGCGCCAGCCTCCCAGCCGCACGATACGCGGTTCGCTGTTTTTCGCCCCAACGACCGAATAGCCTCGCCGGCCCAGCACCATGTGTTCCGCGCGCAGGAGGATCACGGTGAGAACTAGAAGCGGCAATGACGCCGCGGCGGCCAGTTCCGGCTTTGGCGGAAACTGGAAGAGGCTCCAGATCTTGGTCGTCATGGTGTGGAAGCCGGCCGGCATCGCGAGGATCGCGGGCGAGCCGAACAATGTCATCGCCTGAAGGAATGCCACCAGTGCGCCTGCGAGAACCGCTGGAAGCGCCAGAGGAATTGTTATTCGCCGTGCGGTATCCCAGGTCTTGCCGCCGAGAATTGCCGACGCGTCTTCGAGATCGCCCGGCGTGCGGTCGAGCGCGTTTGCAACGAGAACGAAGACGTAAGGGAATGTGTAGCAGCTGATGACAAAGACGAGGCCCGTAAAACTATAGATATTGAAGAGATGAAAATCTTGCCCGGCACCCGTCACTTCGCGATAGAGCTGATTGAGCAAGCCGCTGTTCGGAGCCGCCAACAGCTCCCACGCAATGGCGCCAAGAAACGGCGGCGTCACGAACGAGGCAGTCACCAAGAGCCGTACCGTGCGGCGCAGCGGCATGTCGGTACGCGCCACCAGCCAGCCCATCGGCGCCGCCACCGCGCAGCAGATCAGCGCCGACATGGTCGCCAGGATAAATGTGGTCAACAGCGGATCGAGATAGGCGGCGTCTGAGACCAGTCGATGAAAATTGTCGAGAGTGAAAGCACCGTCCTTGGTAGTGAATGCGTAGTACACGAGCCACGCCAGCGGCATGGCGATCAGCGCACACAGGACCAACGCAAAGGCAAACAGCACGGGCTTCGACATGTCGAAGCTGGCGCGTCGCGGAATTGATGATGGTTCGCAGAGTTATGGTCATACTCGGTTACGTCTGTGCCGCCTCGTACCCCATGCCCGGCCTTGCGCCGGGCATCCGCGTCGGAGCAGCTTATTGGCTGAGAAAGGCGCGATGGCATCGGACGTCGGACTTGTCAGACTTTCGCATAAATCATGCACAGCAAGTCGGGTAAACCCGACTTGCTGTGACAAGCCCGGCCACGACGTCACGCGCCCTCTATTCGATCAAACATGGAATATCTTCACGTAATGGGCCTTGATCTGCTCGCCATTCTTGAGCACCGCCGCCGCATCATCCTTCATGAGCTTGATCTGGCTGAGCGGCGTGCGGCCCGCATGTTCTTTTGTTTGCGGATGAACTGAACGCAGGCCGCCGATATCGATACACAACTGCTGGCATTCCGGAGTGAAACAGAAGCTCTGGAATAGCCGCGCCGCGTTGGGGTTCGGGGCGGCCTTGAATAACCCGTTTGGCCCGATGATGATCGGCGTGCCTTCGGTGGCATAGACCGGCTCGACCGGCTGGCCCGACTCCTTTTCCTTCAGGATCAGGTACTCGACGCCGTCCGCCTGGATAGCTCGCTCGCCGAGCGCGATCTTCTTCGGAGGATCGGCTGCCGACTGCACCTGGAGGATGTTCTGTTGCGCAAGCTTTTCAAAATAGCCCCATCCGAGATCCCGCGAGCACTGGTACGTCGCCGTCATGATGGTGCCGCTGTAGCCCGGATGCGCCTTGACGATCTTGCCCTTCCACTTCGGGTCGAGCAGATCGGCGAAACTTTTCGGCGCCTCTTCCTTTTTCACCAGATTGGTGTTGTACGCGATGACGCACAGGAACACGCGGAAGCTCGCATATGTGCCATCGGCATCCTTATGTTCAGCCGGATAATATTTCGCAACGTCTTCGGGCAGATATGGTGCGAGCATGCCCTGGTCTTTCCAGTACACAAGCAGCGAAGCGTCGGACGAATTGACGACGTCGACAGCGTGCACGTTGGCGGAATATTCCTGGCTGATGCGCTGCAGCAGCCGTTCGGCACCGCTGCGTTCGACCTTGCATTGCACGCCGGGATATTTTGCCTCGAATGCCTTGCCGATCGTCTCGGACAGCTTGAGATCGATCGAGGTGTACCAAACGATCTTGCCTTCCTTTTTCGCGGCTTCGATCAGCGCCGGTGTAATGGCAGTCGCAGGCGGCGCCGCGGACATCACCTGAGTCGAGAACGCGGCGCCGGCAGCAAGCGCACTTGAGCCGATCAGCACGTCGCGACGTGAGATTTTTGAGCCTTTCATCGACGTATCCTCCATAGCCTTGTTTTGTCGTTTCGCCCCGCACTTTTTATCCGCTCAGCGCGCGGCAGCGCTCCGGCGGCAGCTTTAGCCAAACTGCACTGCCTTGCGGAATATTTTCGCCCGCCGCAGTGAGCACGCGCAATTGCGTGCCGTCTTTTGCCTCAACCATATAGTCCCGGCTGCCGCCGAGAAAGACCTGCCGCACGACTGTCGCCGGCACAACGTTTTCGCCCTGCGGCTGCGCTGCGGAAATCTCAATGTCGTGCGGGCGGATCGACACGGGCGTTGCCGCACCAGCATTGATTTTTTCACCGCTGCACCGCAGAGCGGTCCCCGCAAAATCGACGCGGGAGCCGTCAAGACCTATGCCCTTGATCACATTGCTAGAGCCGATGAAGCGTGCGACGAACTCCGAACGCGGCCGATCATAGATTTCCTGGGGCGACCCCGACTGTTCGACCTTCCCGCCATTCATGACCGCAATCAGATCGGCGGTTGTCATCGCCTCGGATTGATCGTGCGTGACATAAACCGTGGTGTAACGGTACGCATCGTGAAGGCGGCGCACCTCGAACCGCATTTCTTCGCGCAAGTTCGCATCGAGATTCGAGAGCGGCTCGTCTAGCAGAAGCGTCTCCGGCTCCACGATCAGCGCGCGAGCCAAAGCTACTCGCTGCTGCTGTCCGCCGGACAACTCGCCAGGATAGCGCTGCGCGAGCGGCGCCAGTTTTGTGGTTGCCAGAATAGCATCGAGCTTTTTTCCGATGGTCCCTCGATCGAGCTTTCTGAGCTTTAGGCCGTAGACGATGTTTTCGGCGACCGTCATGTGCGGCCAAAGCGCATAGCTCTGGAAGATCATGGACATATTTCGACGCTCAGGCGGCAGCGAATTTGCGGGCGAAGAGACGAGTTTGTCGCCGACGCGGATTTCCCCCTCGCTCGGCTCGACGAAGCCGGCGATCAGGCGCAGCGTCGTCGTCTTGCCGCATCCCGAGGGGCCGAGCAGACAAACCAGATGACCGTGCTCGATGGTGAGCGACACGTCATCGACGACCGCTACACTACCGTATCGTTTGGTCAGGTTTCGCAACTCGACCGACGCCACGCGCTCCTCCCCATATTCCGCCGCTGACCGCGGCTGTATCGTTTGGCACCGCTTCTATCAATACCGCTCGCGCCGTTCTCTTCGCATCGCCTGTCGCTTATGAGCCGGTGAATGCCGGTTTCCGCTTCTCCATGAAAGCCTTGCGGCCTTCGACATAGTCATTGCTGGCGAAGCACTGAGCCACCATGTCGGCGCATCGTTTGAGATCGCGTTCACCTTCATCCTTGACGACCTCGCCGACGATGTACTTGACCGAATTTACGGTCAGCGGAGCATTATTGCTGATCGTATCGGCATAGTCCTTGACGTACTTCTCGAGCTCGGCATCCGGGAGTACGCGATTGACCAGGCCCATTTGTAACGCTTCGGCGGCCGTGAACTGCCGCGCGGTAAAGAAGATTTCTTTCGCAAAGGACGGCCCGACCAGATCAACCAGTTTTTTGATGCCCTTAAATCCGTAGCCGAGGCCGAGCTTTGCCGCAGGGACGCCGAATTTGGAATTGTCCGAGCAGATGCGCAGGTCGCAGCACAGCGCGAGGCCTACGCCGCCGCCGATGCAATAGCCGCGGATCATTGCGATTGTCGGCTTGGGAAATTCATAGACCGCCGTGTTGGCCTGATCGACCGCGACATTGTACCGGTCGATCGCTTCCTTGCTCGAACGCTCGCTCTCGAACTTTGAAATGTCGGCACCCGACACAAAAGCCTTGCCACCGGCACCGGTCAGCACAACCACGCGGATTGCCTTGTCGTCGGCAAAATCGGCGAGGAAGCCGGACGCCGCCTCCCACATTTCCAGGGACACTGCATTGTGCCGTTCGGGATTGTTGAAGATCAGATAGCCGACGCCGCCCTCCTTACGGGACAGCATTTTGTCGGTCTGCGTCATTCACGTGCTCCTTCGTCTTCCATCCTCTACCGATCACGCCGGCCGCAGGCCTGTTCGTGACGATGCATTACACCGCTTGCACCTTGTGCAGTTCGGCAATTTCATTTTCGGCAAAGCCGAATTCCTTGAGTACTTCGTCTGTGTGCTGACCTTGTTCGGGCGGCGTCGCCACGATTTTACTTGGCGTGCGCGATAATTTCACAGGCTGCCCGACAAAAGTTTGATCCTTGCCGTCCGGACGCTTGGCCGTCTGCGCAATGCCGATATGTTTCACCTGTTCGTCGGCGAACATTTGATCGATCGTATAAATCGGACCGCACGGAACGCCTGTCTTGTTGAAGATTTCGATCCACGCGGCGCTCGTCTTGTGCACTGTCCGCTTGTCGATTTCTGCATTGATAGCGTCACGATTTTTCGAACGCAGCGCGCCGGTCGAATAATCCGGGTGCCTGACCAGCTCCGGCGCTTCGATCGCATTGCAGAGCCGTTCCCACATCACCTGCCCGGTTGAGGCAATGTTGATGTGCCCGTCCTTGGTCTTGAACACGCCGGTGGGGATGCTGGTCGGATGATTGTTGCCGGCTTGCTTCGGTACTTCCTGTGCCTGCAGCCAGCGCGCCGCCTGGAAATCCAGCATGAAGATCTGTGCCTGCAACAGCGAGGTGTTTACCCACTGACCCTCGCCGGATACCTCACGCTCGAGCAATGCGACCATGATCCCGAGCGCGCAAAATAAGCCGGCCGAAAGATCGGCAATCGGAATGCCGACGCGCACGGGCCCCTGGCCCGGAAGCCCGGTGATCGACATCAGCCCGCCCATGCCCTGCGCTATCTGATCGAAGCCGGGCCGGTCGCGATAGGGACCGTCCTGGCCGAATCCTGAAATGCTGGCGAGGACAACGCGCTTGTTGACCTTTTTCAGCGACGCGTAATCGATGCCGAGACGGTCCTTCACGTCCGGGCGGAAATTTTCCACCACCACGTCGGCCTTTTCGACCATGCGCTTGAAGGCAGCGAGCCCTTGCGAAGATTTCAGATCGAGCGTGATGCTGCGCTTGTTTCGATGCAGGTTCTGGAAATCTGGGCCGCTGCGCGGTCCACCCGGCCCCTCACCTTTTTCAAGATGGGGCGGCGTCTCGATCTTGATGACGTTGGCGCCCCAATCGGCGAGTTGGCGTACGCAGGTCGGCCCCGACCGCACACGGGTAAGGTCGAGGACGGTAAAGCGGGAAAGGGCCTGGGAGGCCCTGGGAAACGGCATTACGGTGGCTCCGGAGCGTCTGAAAAGGGCTCAATAGTTATTTTTGGGTCGACATTCCTCGATCTTCCGCGCCTTGTCCATCGGGTGGAATAAGCACCCTTGCATCACTTTATTCATCATTTTGGCAGAATAGGAGGCTGTGGTGCCTTGAAAAGACCACGGGCACCTGTCATATGACCGCCAGCGGTTGAAAGACCCGATCTCGGGTTTGCGGGCTGCGTGCACGAAGCTCTTTAAAACGAATTTCGCCCCGCCTCTTCCGTTTCTCCTAATAACCGACAACCCTGGCCACGCGGGATGTCTTAAAAAACCCCGCGATTCCGCCGGCTGTAAAGCAGCATGGCTGGTTCGCCATATAAGAAAGAGACTCATTGACTTCATTTAACGAGTTTGGCCTCGCAGAGCCGATCCTTCGCGCCCTCGCCGAAGAGAAATACGTCACTCCCACTCCGATCCAAGACCAGACCATTCCGATTGCCCTCCAGGGCCGTGATGTCATTGGCATTGCGCAGACCGGCACCGGCAAGACCGCGGCCTTCGCGCTGCCGATTCTGAACCACCTTTTCAAAAAGCGTCAGCGTCCGGCGCAGAAATCCTGCCGCGTGCTGGTGCTGTCGCCGACGCGTGAATTGTCCAGCCAGATCGCCGATAGCTTCCGCGCTTATGGCCGGCACATTCGACCGCTCGAGATTGCGCTGGCGATCGGCGGCGTGCCAATCAACCGTCAGGTGCGCGCGCTCAGCCGCGGCGCTGAAGTTCTTGTGGCAACGCCCGGCCGCCTGCTCGACCTGGTGCATCAACGCGCGCTGCGCCTGGATCAGATCGAAGTGCTGGTCCTCGACGAAGCTGACCGCATGCTCGACATGGGCTTCATCCACGACATCAAGAAGATCGTCGCCATGCTCCCAAAAGCGCGGCAGACTTTGTTCTTCTCGGCCACCATGCCGCAGGAAATCACGCGGCTCGCCGACGCGATGCTGCGCGATCCTGCCCGCGTGGCGGTCACACCGCAAGCTTCGACCGTTGACCGGATCGAGCAGCGTGTCATCCACATCGATAAGGCCTCAAAGGCGTCGCTGCTCGTCGAGGTCCTCAAGACTGAAAAGACCGATCGTGTGCTGGTATTTACCCGCACCAAACACGGCGCCGACAAGGTCGTGCGCGGCCTGCAAAAAGCCGGCCACGCGGCCGAAGCGATCCACGGCAACAAATCGCAGAACCAGCGCGAGCGCGTGCTCGCGGCTTTCCGCAACGGTAAGCTACGCACGCTGATCGCGACGGACATCGCCGCCCGAGGTATTGACGTCGACGGCGTGAGCCATGTGGTCAATTACGATCTGCCGAACATCCCCGAGAGCTATGTCCACCGCATCGGACGCACCGCGCGTGCCGGGGCAGAGGGGGTAGCGATCTCATTTTGCGACCACGAGGAACGGGCCTATTTGCGCGATATTGAACGGCTGATCCGGATGACTATTCCGGCGACCGACCGGCGCACCGGCAAAGTGCAGGGCCAGCCAGCCGCACACCATGCCGTTAATAATCGCAAGAACGGCCGAACCCATCATCGCGGCAATCACCAGCCGCGCCGCCAGGGCAACGGTAAAAGCTCGCAGGGCGGCCACCAGCACGCCCATCACGAACATGCGAAGGGCGAGCCAAACGAATTGGGAAATGTTAGATTTATGCAGCGCCCGGGCGAACCGCGCCGCAATGCCGGCCACCGGCCCCGCTGAGGCAACTGGAGACCATTGGATGGCGAAAGAAGAGCTGCTTGAGTTCGACGGCACGGTCACCGAAGTTCTTCCGGATGGCAACTTCCGGGTGAAACTCGACAACGAACATGAGGTTCTGGCCTACACAGCCGGCAAAATGCGAAAATTCCGCATCCGCACCGGCGTCGGCGACCGAGTGATCGTGGAAATGTCGCCCTACGACCTGCAGCGCGGGCGCATCAGTTTCCGACACAAAGGCGACGCGCCAACTCCCGCCCAACAGCAACGCCGGCCGAATTTTCGCGGCAGGCGTTAAAAAATTTCGGGCAGAAGATTGGCTGGGACAATTGGTGCCTGGGGCATGTCATTAATTGGAGACGCGCGTTCCGATGACCTTCTCCCTGCTCAACCGAATCATCCTGGTACTGGTTCTCGCCGGCGCACTAACTAGCGCGAACGCACAGGAATCCGAAAAAGCGCGTGCCCGTCCGGGCGCCGCCGAACGCCACGAACCGGCGAAAGGTGTACTACGCCTGCTGCCGGCCGATGCCGTTACCGAGCATTCGATCGATACATCGCGCGGGAAACTTGCCTACACTGCAACCGCCGGCACGCTAGCCTTTTACGACCAATCGGGAGAGCAAAGCGCGTCGGTTTTCTATACCGCCTATGTCGCGAATAACGCTGCTGCCAATCGCCCACTGACTTTCGTCTTCAACGGGGGCCCCGGAGCGGCTTCCGCTTTCCTTCATCTCGGTTTAGTCGGTCCACGAATTCTCGATTTCGGGCCGGAAGCCCGCGACGCCGCGCACGCAACCTTGCGCGACAACCCCGATACCTGGCTCGCATTTACGGATCTGGTGCTCATCGACCCCATCGGCACAGGCTGGAGCCGCGCGGCAAAGCCCGACGACGCCAAACATTTCTGGAGCGTCAAAAGTGACGCCGAGGCGATGGCCAAAGCGATCGCGCTTTATGTCGCCAAGAACAATCGCGCGGGCTCGCCAAAATATCTGTTTGGCGAGAGTTACGGCGGATTCCGTGCCGCCAAGACGGCCCGCGCGCTGCAGCGCGATCAGGGAATTACGATCAATGGCATTGTCATGCTCTCACCGCTGCTGGAGGGCTGGCTGACGTTCGGCGACGACAGCTCGGCGCTGCATGCCGCATTGCAGTTGCCGTCATTGGCAGCGGCAGAGCTTGAGCGCACGCACACTTTCAGCCCGGACGGCGCTCGCCGCAGCGGAGAAGTATGCAGTGACCGATTACCTCGTCACGTTGGCTGGTACACCGCCAAAAGGTGACGCTGCGCGGACCTTCTACGAGCGTGTAGCGAAGATGACCGGGATGCCGCTCGACGCCGTCACGCAGGCGCGGGGCTTTGCCGGCAACGCCTATGTAAAAGGCCTGCGCGCTTCTGAAGGCAAGATCGTGAGCCACTATGACGCCAATTTCGCCGTCGACGACCCCTACCCCGAATTGCGGTCCTCACGCGGGCCGGATCCGATTCTCGATACCATCACGCGGGCCTATGGCGGCGCCATGGCCAGCTACGCGCGCAACGAACTCGGGTTTAAGACCGAGATGACCTATGCATTGCTTTCGGGTGACGTCACCAGCCATTGGGACTGGCAGGGCGGCCGTGGACAGGCCGGCACCGAAGACGATTTGCGTATCCTTCTCGCGTTTGGCCCTTCTTTCCGCCTGCTGATTGCGCACGGATATTCCGACATGGTCACGCCCTATGCGATGACGCGATATATCCTCGATCACATGCCCGCGTTCGATCCGCCGGGCCGCGCGCAGCTCAAGCTCTACCGCGGCGGACACATGCTTTATCTCGATCCGCAATCGCGAAAGGCGTTCACCACAGACGTGGCGGCGTTTTACCGCGACAAGGAATAGCAGCACCCGTCATTACAAATATAATTCGTCCGAGGCCCGTTACGGCTTAATGGCTTGGGCCCTCGAATTCGAGCACGTCGAAGCCGACATGCCGATCGACGACGTAAATGAGGCCGCGCTGGTCGAGGACCACATCGTTGCTCTGCGGCGCAGAACGGCCGCCAGCGGGCTCCGGTATGAAAAAGCCGATTTCCCGGGGCGATGACGGATCTGCGACATCGATCACGCGCAGACCCGCGCTGAACCATACCGCAAACACGATCGTGCCCGCCATGCGTTCGTGAAACTGGTGGGCGCCAAATCGTGCCCCCGGCGTACGGGCAAACGGCGAGTCGAGTTCGCTCACCTCGAATAGCGAAAGCGGCTTCACGTTTTTGTAGTCGCTGACGTCGAAAATCGACATGCCTGCATGCAGCCGGCCGCGACGTGCTTCTTCCTCATTGGCACTTTGCGCCTGATCTTCTTCATCGATGGCTATCGCGACCCGTCGGCCGCCCAGTTTGACCGGCGCGGGCATTACCGTGTGCGTGGGCTCCGGAAATGGCGGATGGTAGTTGCAGGACGCAACAGTCCTGGGAGCGCGCAGATCGGTGATATCGACGACACGGAAACCACCGTGCCAGCAGCTCGCCCACATCTCGTTACCGAAACGCAGCGCATGATGCAGGCGGTGACGCTTGCCCGACCAAGTCGGCCTCTCGCCGCCCGCGGCATGCTGGCCCGGCATCCACCAGCGTGACACTTCCTCCGGCCGCTTCGGGTCGCGAATGTCGTAAATGACGAGAATATTGCCGACGAAGCCATCCATCTCGGTGGAGATATAGGCGTAGCGCTCGTCCATATCGAAGCGATGAACACCGATTCCACCAGTCAACTGATGGTGGATCAGCTTGGGCGCAGCCGGGTTGGAAATGTCGTAAAGACGAAAACCACCGTTGCGGTAAGGCTGTTTCTCCGCGGCTTCGACCGCAGCGAGGTCGGTCTCTGTAATATTGAGTTTCGTCGCGATTTCCGAGCGGGTAGGCTCACGTCCATGCTCGTCTTGCAACGCACGACGCACGCCCGGGAGTTGCTCGGCGCGGCGCCCGACCGGCGTCGGGTTGCGCTCGTGATTGACGACCATCAGATCGCCGGCGACGCGGACCTTGTGGCTGTGCGAAGTGGGGTCGTCGAGCGTAATCGCGGCCGCGAGACGGGGATTCCCAGGATCCGAGATGTCGATGATCGACGTGCCGAGATTCTGCTTGTTCGGGATGTGCCCGACAAAGGCAAATCTGCCCGCCACGGTCACCTGCCCCGCACCCGGCAAATCGAGGTGCGCGATCCGCCGCATGTTGCGGGCGAGCGCGCCATTCGGCCGATCGATTTTACCCATCGGCTATTTGTCCATGCTGGCGCCAGACGCTTTGACGATCGCCGTCCATTTCGGAATTTCGTTTTTGATGTAGGTTTTAAACTCCTGTGGCGTATCGCCGACGATATCGACGCCTAGCTTGCCCAGCGAAGACTGGACACCAGGATCGTGCAGGGCTTTCACGGCAGCATCATGCAGCGCCGCAATGATCTGAGGCGGCGTGCCGGCAGGCGCGACCAGGCCATGCCATGTGCTCGCTTCGAACCCTTTAAGGCCCGCCTCATCCATGGTGGGAAGGTCGGGTAGAATTTGCGTGCGTTTGAGAGTCGTCACCGCCAGCGCGCGTACGCGGCCGCCGTGAATGTGGCCGATCACAGACGCAGCGGTTGCAAACATCATTTGATCGTGCCCGGCGATTACATCCTGCAAGGCCGGGGCTGCGCCCTTGTAGGGCACATGCACAATGTCGATCTTTGCTTCCGATTTGAACAGCTCGCCAGCGAGATGGGCAGCCGCACCGTAGCCAGAAGACGCAAAATTGATCTTGCCCGGTTGCGCTTTGGCGAGTGCAATGAGTTCCTTCAGCGAATGCGCCGGCACATCTGGGTTCACGACCAGAATATTAGCCTGTGTTCCCACAAGCGTGATCGGGATGAAATCCTTTCCCGGGTTGTAGTTGAGGTGCTTGTAGAGGGCCTCGTTGGTAGCAAGGATGCTATTGTTGCCCATCAACAGCGTGTAGCCGTCAGGCGCCGCATGGGCGACGCCCTCGGCCGCGACATTGCCGCCGGCGCCGGGGCGATTTTCGATGACGAACGGCTGCCCGAGCAGATCCTCCATCTTCTTGCCGACGATGCGCGCAAGCACGTCGCTTGGCCCTCCGGGGGTGAAGGCAACAACCAGTGTGACGGGGCGGCTTGGATAGTCCGCCGCCTGCGCCGGTGGAGTTGCGAACACGGCGAGAATGGAACTGAAAATCATCGCCCGGAGGCGATTGGAAAGCGACAGATTGAATAGCGGCATGACGTCGTGACTCCGCGGGCGGCCCATCCACCAGCGATATCACGGGCATACCGGACCGGCAAAATTCGCAGCACGCGCTTGCAACATTTCCCGCACCATTGCAGTACTCGGTCGTGGTGCCAAACGGGTGGAATTGACAATGCCTGAAACGATGGTTCGGGGCGTTTCGATCAACTATCAGGTCATTGGAAATGGCGGCCCTTGGATTGCGTTCACGCCAGGCAGCCGCCGGCCCTACGGCGAGCTGGTCGATCTGTCGAAGAATATTGCGGCTTCGGGTTACCGCGTGCTCCTGCATGACCGACGCAACTGCGGCGCTTCCGGCGTTGCGTTCGAAAACTCCGGGTCAGAGCACGAAATCTGGGCCGACGATCTTTATGCGCTCGGCAATGAATTGAACGCCCTGCCGATGTATGTCGGGGGTTCCTCGGCGGGTGCGCGCCTTGCGATCCTCTATGCCATGCGGCATCCGGACGGCCTGAGCGGCCTATTGCTGTGGCGGTTGACCGGGGGCCAGGAAGCCGTCGATCGTTTGGCTGAAAATTACTACGGCCAGTACATCAAGATGGCGAAGGCCGGCGGCATGGAGGCGGTATGCGAAAGCGAACACTTCAGGGATTGCATCAATGCACGCCCTGACAACCGCGAACGGCTGCTGAAGACCAGAGTCGCGGATTTCATCCGGGTCATGGGGCATTGGCGCGATGCCTTTCTTCAGTCGGCAAATTTGCCGGTCGTCGGCGCCACCGAAGCCGATCTCCGTGCGCTCACGGTGCCGGTCTGCCTCGTTGCCGGAAACGATGTCATTCACACGCCGGCGACCGCACGCAAGGCGGCATCGCTTATTCGCAATAGCGAATTGCACGACGACGTGGTCGAAAAACGCGCCGATGACGCCCTCCTGAAAGAATGGGATCGCAAGGAATGGCGCGACGCCGAGCCGCGCATCGTCGCAATTTTTACCGCATTTCTAAAGCGCGCCGAAAGCAAATAGAGTGACAATCTGGGGAGATCGGCAATGAGTCTGCAAATTCGCCGTGTCGTGACCGGGCACACCCGAGACGGACGGGCCAAAGTCGAGGTTGATGAATTCGCCAAAAACGTCATCTCTAACCGGCCCGGCGCTTCGTCCTGTGTTGTCTGGTCGACCAGGGGATTTCCCGTCGACAATGACGGATTCCATGATCCGACGTCGGGTTCGTTCAAGACTACGGTCGAAGATGGAACGGTTTTCCGCGTTGTGCGATACGAGCCCGGTGTGACCCCGCGCAATCACCGGACCGACTCGATCGACTATGCCGTGGTCATCTCCGGCGCGATTGACATGGAGCTGGACGACGGCGTGGTCGTGGAGCTCAATGCCGGCGACGTCCTCGTGCAACGAGGCACTATCCACAATTGGGTCAATCGCGGCTCTGAAGCCTGCGTCATTGCTTTCGTGTTGATCAGCGCGAAGCCGGTGAATGCCTCCGGCAACCAGCTCAACGCGACCGGGTGAGCGATTTCAGTTCGGTTCGATGCCAGCCGCTTTCACCGCATCGCCCATGAGCTTAACTTCCTGCCGAAAATATGCCGATGTTTCGGAGACGTTCCGGCTATCAGGCATATAGCCGTCGCGCTGCATGACGGAAGCAACGGCCGGGGCCTGCAACGCGGCGCGCACGGCCGCATTGAGCTTCTCAACGATCTCCGGTGGAGTCTTAGCCGGCGCGAAGAACATGCCCCACGAACCTATCGGTTCGAAGCCGGGCAGGATGTCTTTCATCAAGGGCAAATTCGGAAATGCCGGGAACGGCTTGCTTCCAGTGAAGGCGAGTGCGCGCACGCGCCCTTCCTTGAGCAGTCCCATGACGGACGGTGGCGTCACGAACATGACCTCAACGCTGCCGCTGAGCATTCCGGTCATAACCTCTGAGGCCCCTTTGTAAGGGATGTGCTGCATCTTGATGCCCGCCTTTTTGCTGAAAATCTCGGCGGCTAGATGCAGACCATTCCCAACTCCAGGCGAGCCATATATGGCGCGATCCTTCTTCGCGTGCTCGATGAATTCCTGCAGCGTTTTGTACGGAGACTTTGAATCAACAAGCATGAACAGGCCGTCGAGAATGCCGATGGTCGCGACCGGCGTGAGATCGGTGAAAATATCGTAACCGAGGTTCTTGTAGACAAAGGGCGTCGGCGCGATTCCATTCGATGAGAAAAGCAGCGTGTATCCATCGGGACGGGATTGCACCACGGAACGCGTCGCAATCGTTCCGTTCGCACCCAAGCGGTTTTCGATAAAGAACTGCTGACCGAGATCACGGCCCAGCTGCTGCGCGACCGTGCGCGCCTGAATATCGGGGCCGCTGCCGGCCGCGTAACCGACAACGACTTTGACCGGATGATCGGGATATTGCTGCGCCTGCGCCACTGCAGACGCCGAACCGAATGCCAGACTCAAAAGAGCAAGTATTCGAAGCATGAGCTTTGCACCCCTGTCGTCCATCGACTTCCTTATCATACCGCTACAGCGGGATTCCGCCATTTCCCGGTGACAACCTCTTTCGCGAAATAGGCGGTACTCGCGTGGGCGTCTCAGGCTACACCGGATTGACGGTCCAGCTGCGGCTTGCCCTATCTCAATATAGAATTTGTCAACGCAGCCGGCAGATCAAATATCGGCCATCATCGGGTTTGGGCCAGGATTTGCTTCGCTGGCGGGCCTGGCATCCGTGCCCATCAAGCGGTCAACGGACGGCAGATCGAAATAAAACGTTGTCCCGCCTCCGGCCGCATCATCGAACGAAATATGACCGTGCATAAGCTCGACAATTTGCCTCGCGATGGCGAGGCCCAGGCCATTGCCGCCTTTCTTCTTTTTAATTGTTTGATTTGCCTGCGCGAATTTTTCAAAAACGCGTGGCTTGAACTCCGGCGGAATGCCGGAGCCGAAATCTCGAACTGCAATATGCACCCTGTCACTACGCTTCTCGAGCGTTACAATGACTTCTTCGTCGCGCCGAGAGAATTTGATCGCGTTTGAGAGCAAATTCGTGATGACTTGAATGAATTGATCCGGGTCAGCTAAAACGAAGATGTCGCGGGGCAGGGAATTGTACCGGATGCGAACGCCGCAGCTATCCGCAATGGCGCCGTTGGCTTCGATCGCTTTCTCCAAATACAAGCGTGCGTCGCACCGTTGAATGGAGAATGCCATTTGTCCGAATTCCAACTTCTTAATGTCCAAGATATCGTTGATTAACCGGACGAGCCTATGGCAATTCGAATGGGCAATCGCAAGCATATGTCGGGCTGGATCAGGCAGATCACCGACTATCCCACCGGTCAGAAGCCCGAGCGCTGCGGCGATCGAGGTTATTGGGGTGCGTAATTCGTGGCTTACCGTTGATACAAATTCATCCTGCAATTGCTCCAACCGCTTGCGCTCGCTGATATCGACGATGCAGCAGATCACTATGATGCTTTCGTGGTATGGAATCGGACTTAGGCCAACTTCAATCGGAAATTCGCTGCCGTCCTTGCGCCGCCCCAAAAAATCACGCCCTGTTCCGAGGCGGCGAGCACCCGGTTTGGCCATAAAGCCGGTACGCTGGTGCGCATGTTTGCTGCGCGATCTTTCAGGCAAAAGTATTTCGATCGGCTGGGCGCATAGTTCATCGCGACGATACCCAAATAAGCGCTCGACCTCTTCGTTGATCGACATAATCGTGCCGTCGTCGTCAGTTAAGACGATACAGCTGGGACACGCTTCCACCGCGAGCCGAAAAACGTCCGACCTTAACTCGCTGACCTTAGCGGTTGTGGCAACGGACATCGTCACAATCGGACAACTTATCCGGCCGATCCAACTTCGAGCGTACGTGACACCTGGTCGTTTCCATCCATACCAGGTCGATCCCCAGTTTTCATGGAGCAATTCAATGCGGGAATGCGCAGCCGCTCGAGCACGAAGATGCGGATAGAGGAGGAAAGGTTGCTGTGCTGGCGGCGAGCGTCTATTTCGGCCACCATATTCGACAGCGTGATGCGCTGACTGAGCGCAATCTCTTTCAGCCCCTGCCAAAATGCGTCTTCGAGACTTACGCTGGTTTTATGCCCACGAACGATGATAGAGCGCTTGACGACGAGAGATTTCATAAGTTCGCCCTCGGAGAAGGCAAAGCGCCAGATTTAAAGACCGGTTTTGCGGCCTCGTCCGTGCGCTTGCGCCGACTGCGCGTCTCATGCCTATACGCGAAATTCCATTCGAGCCGTGGCCTGCGCCTGCTCTTCGTTTCCGAACCTTTCGCGCACGACTAATACGACGAATGCAAATCGACGCGTTGATGCATTCGGATATTGTCACAAATACCACAAGCATCAGCGCCGCGATGTTCATGATTGAACAGGGGCATCAATGTAATCTGCGGTAGTATTGTACGTAAACGGACTTTCGGTCGGCCTATAAAATGGCCGCTCGAAAACATTTGGCATCGGCGAGAAACTGGCGGCTTACCGCGCTCGAGCTCTCAGCTATCGCCTACGATTATATTTACGAGAGACTTATGGACCTCAATTTTCCCATTGTAGTTAATGTATCCCATCTTCCGAAATTTATTCATGAAGGTACTAATGCGCGAACGGGTCGTGCCGACCATCCTGGCGAGAATTTCCTGATTCATTGGCACGGCTATTATGTGTGAGGCGATATCATTTTCGGTATTTGCGAGTGTCAATAGAACTCGAGCGAGCCGCTTCTCGCTCGAATTGAATAGATGGTCGATCAAATCCGACTTCAGTTTTTCGTTCCGGAACAATATGAAGCTCATAAGCAATTCAGAAAAAATTGGATCTTCTTTGAGCGCGCGGTGAACGGCCGACTTCGTGAACTGCGCGATTTTACATTCGCTTACGGTGACAATGCTTGATGTTCGCAGTGGCTCCACATCCAGACAGCCTTCTCCAAAGAAATCACCGGCACCGAGAATCGCGATGACGGCTTCTTTGCCAAAGGCCGAACTGACAATCATCTTGGCTTTGCCATCGACGATGTAGAACAGAGTATCTGCCTGATCACCTTCCCTGTAGATAACCGCATTGTCGCGGTATTTAGATATGGTTCCCCCTCCGTATTTGGCGAGAAAGGAGCTGCAGTCAAACTGATCTATTATACTTTCCCTCAACATGGCCCGAATCGTCCCTTAGCCCATGCGTGGCGGTTCGCGGTGGCCGCCATAGCAAACACAGCCCGATCCAAGAGCCGACGGATTTTTGTTCCGAAGCTATCAGAAGCTACATGCGGGCATCGGCTGCCGCACGAGCAATTCCCATGTCATCCCGCACCAAAGCCAAAAGAAATCTGTCTTAAACAACTGATTTATAATGATATTCTATTTCAATCGAAACTTGCACTAGTAAATGTTACTACCCACTAAAGCCAAAATCAAACCATGGCGGTCCAAAATCCAAATAAAAAATATTAGGCCGCCGAATTAACTCAACTCAAAAGGCCGAGTTCCTACCGAACATAAAGTGCTTGGGGCGCGCGGTCGCTCGGTCAGACCAACGTTGCGCAGCTTTCTTTCGTGATCGTTGGTGATTTAACGTACGAAGTAGTGCGTAGCCAACGGTTAGCACCCCATTAGCGATTATTGATTTGAATGATGTCGCAATTTATTTCGTTTCGGAATGACGGGCGCGTGAAGCAGCATTGGTTGAACGGTAGAGCAATAAAGTCAGCAAAATGTCCCTTCGCATTCTCCATGTTGATGATGACCCCGATATCCGCGACGTAGTGGAGATTTCGCTCAACGTCGACCCCGAATTCACCGTGATCAGCTGCGCTAGCGCAATCGACGCATTGGCAACCGCGGCGGAATGGGCGCCGGATCTGGTCCTCTCAGACGTGTTGATGCCGGGAATGAGTGGACCGGTCATGCTTACGCATCTGCGGGAGGACCCCAGGACGGCAAAGATCCCGATCATATTCATGACAGCGCGCGCGCAAACAGGCGAGCTTGAGCAATTAAAACTTCTTGGCGCGACGGCGGTGTTCACCAAGCCGTTCGACCCCATGTATCTCGCTGCCATGGTGCGCGGCCAGCTGCATTCAATCAAATTAGATGCGGCGCGTTATAACTTTGCCGGTCGCTTGCGCGCTGATGCGGTCCTGCTCGCGGGATATCGGAAAACCCTTTCCGACAATTCGAGCGCATCGATGCTTCCAGACGGCCTCGAATTGTGCGCTCACAAGCTTTCGGGCGCCGCGGCGGTTTTCAATTTTAAATCGGTAAGTTTAACCGCTTCAGCCCTTGAACACTCCATTATCGAGCGACGCGCTGGCCGCGGCATTCCTGGAACTGTCGAATCCAACCTTGATGCACTTCTTGAATGCATTGAGCACGCATAGATGGCAGATCGTCTGGAGTTGATGTGCCTGCTTTGCGGTCCATTAGCTGCTTCGATTTAGGCGGAGACTCCTGAGGTGCACATGACAGACATGATTGAGGCGGGCCGAAAAACTCAGCCCAAGATGCTCATCGCGGACGACGATCCCGCCATTGTGAGTGTCCTGGCTGACAAATGCCTGAAGATAGGATTTAATGTTGAGACGGCCACCAACGGAATACAGCTGCTGATCAAGGCGATGCAGAGTCGTCCAGATATAATCATCGTCGACATCAATATGCCTGAACTGGATGGATTTTCGGCTTGCACGCGATTGCTGGATCCTGGAGGGAAGCCGGTTGACGTAATCGTTGTCACGGCAAACTCAGATGCAGCGACAGCCGAACGGTGCGAAAGCCTTGGAATGTTTTATGGATGCAAGAGTTTCGAATTCTGGAAAAGTGTCGAGGCCGCACTCGTCGAGATATTTCCAAACATGGTTGGCGAGATTACTGGTTTGGAGGCGCGATCGAAAAACGCCGAAGTGCATGAACGCCCGCGCGTGCTGGTGATTGATGATGATCCGGCAATACAGCAATTCCTCGCCAGCAGACTTGGAAAATACGGCGTCGATACCTTGTATGCAACCAATGCTACGCACGGGTACCGAATTGCGGTCAAAGCGCGCCCGAGCGTGATTGTAATCGACAACTTTATGCCGAACGGGGACGCACAACACGTTCTTTATCGATTGCGCAGCACGGCGGTAACAGGGAATATTCCTGTCATTGTAATAAGTGGGAATCACCTTAGCGAAATAGTCAAACAGGACCTGAGGCGGGAAATTTGCGGCCGTCCCGGGGCAGCACATATTTTCAAGAAGTCGTTCGATACGGATGAGCTTTTTGAGGCGTTGAGAAAATATTGCAGCTTTGACAAGCACCGGACGAAGAGACTGATTCGGCAACCACAGCCGAGCATCTTACCCGCACATGTCCGGACGACTTTGACTTTTCTGATTCCGTTGTTAGCAGCGATTGGGCGTTGCCGGCGATGACTGCAAACGATCGTCACGGTGTTTGCGGGCGATCTGCCCAATCCTTATTCAGTACTCGGCCGAAGTCTTCGTTATTTTTTTGACGGACAAGAATGGGTATGACACGTCACCCATGACTAGGTCGCGTGTGTGCGTTTACACGGTGCTTCGCGTAGACCTTGACCGTTGATCCAAAACTCAAGTCAATTTGAGTCTCTGAGTTTGGACCGAAGTTACGCATCTTGCCGCGGCCGACAGAGCTGCATTTTCGCCGAATATTCAAATATTTTTGCATCACTTCCTACATGGGTAGTGGTTTCCTCCCCAATGGTACCGCAAGCCCGCAATCGCCACCTTCGTTTTAACCTATCGCAACAAAATTATGAGCAAAACATGAAAGACGAAATCCGTCGTGCGAGGATTGAAGGGGCATGGTTTCCCAAGTTGACATCTTCATTGTCGATGACGATGTGAGCGTGCGCGAGGCGCTCTCGATCACGCTCAATTCAGCCGGTTACAGGGCTACCGCATTCGCAGATGGCGACGCGTTTCTTGCTGCCACCAGCATGAATACTCCGGCCTGTATCATTCTCGATTTACACCTGCCTGGCCGCTCCGGCGTCGCACTTCTGAAGGAGCTCGATGCGCGGCTTTATCCGGCACCAATTTTCATTATTTCGGGTGACGATAACATCGGCTTCGTCGTGGAGGCTATAAAGCGAGGTGCTTTCGACTATATCGTAAAGCCGTTTGCCGGCAGCAGCATCGTCGGCCGGGTAAGCACTGCTATCGCGACTTTTGCGAAACGAAATACCAATCGTGCCCGAAACGGCGAATTGGACGGCTTCTTATCCCGCCACCCGTTGACTGCGCGCGAAAGCGAAGTACTGGTCCAAATTGCCAGCGGCGCACCGAACAAGGAAGCGGGGCGCCGGCTTGGCATAAGCCCTCGTACTATTGAGGTGCATCGGGCCCACATTATGCAGAAATTCGGTGCCAGAAATGCTACCGACCTGATGCGCATCGTGTTCGGCGGGTCTAACAGGCTAGTCGATCTTTCTTCCACGCCTTCGTCAAATCTTGCCTCGCAAAAAATATGAATTGGATCGAAGGTGGAAAGCGCGGCGATGAAGCCGGGGTTCACCCGGAAAAGTCACCTAGAGTTTCCAAGGCACGCTTCTGGAATCGGAAGTCAGCCCACTCGTCGAGCGGTATCGGACGATCGATCTGATTGTTCTGAAGAGCCAGGTCGTAAGCAATCTTTAGATTGGCAGGCGTCATTCCGCCGTTCACGCCGAAGCCCTTGATGCGAAGCAGCTCGTCGTACGCGCGCTCAAGCACTGTAATATTCATGCCGGGAATGTACTTGTGCGCAACTTCGATGGTTCCGGACTTGCTTTTCACGATGTACCGACAGGCCTGGATCATGGCCGTTGTAATGGCCTTCGCTGCGTCAGGATTCTTATCCAGCATGTCATTGCGGAGCACGAGGAGTTCGACCGGGTATTCCGGCAATATCTCGGCCATGGACTTGATCATTCTGATATTGCCGTCATTGATCGCTTCCATCGCAAAATCGACATTCAACAAGGCCCCCTTAACCCGATCGGTCAAGAGCGCAAGCATGCGCTCATACCCTCCGCCAACGCCGTACCATTGCACTGAACTGCGCGGTACGCCGGCGCTGTCAAGTAACGGGTACATCAGGTATTGCGAGATCGCCCCCGGCCGCGAAATAGCGAACGGTTTGCCGCGGAGATCGGCAATCGATTCGATCTCTTTGCGAACCGCAACCATGTAAGAAAGCCGCGCGCCCGGTGCCGAGACCGCGCGAACGGGATAACCACTTGCGACCGCCGCCAGCAATCCCTCCGGATCAACCGGAGCCACATCAACTCGTCCAGAAGCAACCGCCTGCATAGCCAAAGGGCCACCGCGCAGCTGAATAAATTCTGTAACGTTGATGCCGTTGGCGCGAAAGAAGCCACGCTCGTAAGCGACGTGGAGATAGATGTTATGAATTGACGGCGGTGTTACGCCGGCTGCAATTTTAATCGAGGTCTGGCCTTGAGCACGAACTAATGCGTGGCGATGCGGCTACGCTACACGCGCCAGCCATCAACGCGAGAAGCTGCCGGCGTGACGTTGAACGTAACTTCAAGCGATCCAGGTTTCGCATTGCCCCTTACTCCACATAAACCAACGGCACATGATCGACGGTTCGGCTTGATCCACGCCCAGTCCAAACTCTATATCACCATTATTCCTGCACGACCCGCCATGGCGCAATTTTGCGCTCGATATAGTAGATGAGTTTTGTGATTGTAATGCTGAGAATCGCCAACACGACAATCGGAACGAACAGCTCTGCCACTCGAAAAGTATTGCCATACAATACCATCATGTAGCCGAGGCCAGAAAGCGCCGTAAACATTTCGGCAACGACGACAGCGACAAGCGCGCGCCCGAGAGCAAGGCGAATTCCGCTAACGAAATAGGGCACGGCCGCGTGAAGGATCACGCGCCAAAAGATTTGCCGTTTGTTGCATCCGAACGCGCGAGCGGTTTCGATAAACGCCGGCGGCGTATTAGCGACACCTGTCTCCGCGCTTATGATGATACTGGACACCGAGACGACCCAGGTCAGAAACACCTTCGCTTCGTATCCGAGGCCAAGCCAGATAATGACAAGCGGGACCAGAGCGATTGTGGGCATCGCATTAAATGTATTGACGTATGGGTTGAGGATTCGGCGCAGCGTTGGAAACATGCCCATTGCAATGCCGATAGCCATGCCGGAAATTATTGCGAGCCCAAAACCCGCGAAGAGCACACCGGCGGTCTGCATTAGCTGCCGTGGCAGTTCCCCGGATTCGGTCGTCGTAACAAAGGCGCGGATAATCGCGCTGGGCGGGGGCAGGAACTGTGGCGGCACGACAAAACGCGACAATAGCTCCCAGGCCCCCAATATGGAGAGATGTATCACCACGCGGAGACTGCTTTGATTCCGCTTGATGCCGACTATTTTGGTCACTGCGCGGCCGCCTTTTGCGAAAGCAACTCCCAAAGACGCTTACGAATTTCGGCAAATTGCCTGCTGGCCCGAACGGAATCTACTTCTCGTGGCCGGGGAAGCTCGACACGCACTTCTTCCAAAATCCGCGCCGGGCCCGCGCTCATCACAATTATTCGATCGGAGAAGAAAATAGCTTCGTCCATATTATGGGTGATGAAGACAACCGTCTTTGGCGATCGCGCCAGCAATTCAGCGATTTCGTACTGAAGCTGCTCGCGCGTTATCGCGTCAAGCGCGCCGAAAGGCTCGTCCAATAATAGGATTTGCGGATCGAGCGCGAGCGCTCGCGCCAGACCCACACGTTGCTGCATACCGCCAGAGAGCTCATGCGGATAGTGCTCCGCAAATCTTTCAAGCCCAACCACGCGCACGTACTGATTGGTTCGTGCCGCGCATTCCACGGCGGAAATTCCTGCAACTTCCAGGCCAAAGGCCACATTTTTGGAGACGGTCAGCCACGGAAACAGGTTGAATTGCTGGAATACGATCGCACTTGACGGTGAACGACCTCGCACGCGTTGGTCCAATACGGATACGGTGCCCTCTGTGGCCGGCTCCAGCCCGTGAATGATGCGCAATAACGTTGTCTTGCCGCAGCCGCTCGGACCGATAATCGAAACGAATTCGCCCGGCATGACGTCAAAAGAGATATCACGCAGAACTTCCAGATCATCATGCCCCTGCTCGCGCGTGAAAATTTTGCAAATCTTTTGAACGCGAAGCATCTTTGGGCGCAGCTCATTGGCGTCAAGGCTTTGCATGATGATTCAGGTGGAAGCCTGCTCATTGAAGCTCGGGCACCGAGGAGGTGATTGACGGCAGCTTCGCAATTAGGCCCAATCCGGCTGGAAGTTTATTGCTTTAATGCAAGCTGTGCGAGAGTGAAAAACATAAATCCATCAAGGCGAATTATAGATGGGGAGCCCTGCAAATACGCCTAAAACGACGATTGATGATAGACAATAGAATACGTACCGGCCGAGTGTGTGGGCAATCAAATCGCAATGGATACGTTTGAATTCCCTTCGGGTCGAAACCAAACGGCTTTCTGGGCAATCACCTCCTATTGGAATCCGGTCCGCTATAAGCGCAAATACGCAAACTACCGCTTATTCCGAGAGCGATTAGAAGTCCCGCTGGTCGCAATAGAATTGGCATTTGATGCCGACTTTGAATTACGCGAGGGCGACGCCGAAATGCTCATCCGAATGCGCGGAGGCGATGTTCTATGGCAAAAGGAGCGATTACTGAATTTGGCCTTGCAAGAGCTTCCCCGTCCTGCCGCTATGTCGCGTGGGTGGACTGCGACGTCATCTTCGAAGATGCCGGCTGGCCTGAGCTCACGGCAAGACTTCTTAACCGCGCACCTTTCGTCCAACTATTCAGCCGCGTTTATCGGATGCCGCCTGACTGGAAGCCTGACCAGCAAATGCCGCCCGATGCCGAATTATTACGTGGCTCGCCCTATCTGATTTCATCGGGCATGCCGGTCGCTACCTGCCTGGGCACCCCCGCTTCCCAGATTTCTTGCGCCCACGGGTATGCTTGGGCGGCAAACCGTCAATTGCTTGAGGAGCATCGTCTTTATGATGCCTGCGTTATTGGCGGGGCCGACAGCGCCATGGTCCGTGCTGCGTATGGTCAATTTGACGATGCGCTGCGACTTCAACCCCTGCACCGAGATCATTATTTGGCTTGGGCGCAGCCGTTCCATGACGCCATAGGTTCGAATGTTGCGTTCGTCGACGGCAACATCTTTCACCTATGGCACGGCAAGACGGAAGATCGCCGCTACCGCGCGCGGAACGAGGAATTCAGGCGATTTCAATTCGATCCCTTCACCGATATTGCCGCTGAGCGCAATACGGCCTGGAGCTGGAGTTCCGATAGGCCCGAAATGCATGATTACGTACGCGACTATTTCGTGTCGCGGCGGGAAGACGGATAGCGCACAGATCCGATCTGTGGCCAAGATCGCCGATCAATCAATTCATCGATGAAGCTTTTCGGCAATAATGTCCTCGCATCGCATGTCAGTTGGATCAGTCCTATAAAGTCGCCCGCCATCGCCTTGCGCATTTTCGGCCCGGGTGGGCCCGCCGTTCGCCACCGATCCGGAATCGGGGCGATCTTGTGCCAGTATTCCGCCGGCTGCGGGACGTGATCGGCGTCGCTGACTTGCTCGACTTCGGTCGTATATTCGGTGACAAATCCATTCGGCTCAATGAAGTAGGAAAATACATTGTTGCCCGGCCCGTGCCTGCCAACGCCCCATTCAATATTGTAACCGCTTTCCTTCATACGTCCGGCGCCACGCATCAAGCCGTCAATATTGGGCATCTCATAGGCGACATGGTTGAGCGAAGGCCCCTTGTTGCGAAATATTGCCATGCTGTGATGATCGGAGCTGCAGCGGAGAAATTCCATCATGTGCGAACTGTCGGACAACTTGAAGCCAAGCACGTCCACAAAATAGTTCACCTGATCATCGGTTGTCGCACTGTTGAGCACGACGTGGCTGATTTTCGTCGGCCGCGATCTGTCGACGGTCGTGTCCGCATGCGTCCGCACGTCCGAAGATATGCTCATGGGCAGTCCGTCCGGCGTCTCGAACCGGAACCCGAATCCCCCACCCGCCTGGCTGTGCAATTCGCCAAGCCCTTTGATTTTTGCACCAAATGCTTCCGCCCGTCTGGCGAGCCCCTCGACTGCAGCGCGATCGGGGGCCGCCATGTGAACGGCGATCAGGCGGGTCTCCGGCTGCTCGCGCAAGGTCAGCACATGGTGTTCCACCCCGGTGCCGCGCAGGTGCACGATCCCGGCTTCGGCTGAGACCTCGGTCAAACCCCAAACGTCGCGATAAAACTGTACGGATTTCGCAAGGTTGGGCACACCGAGCTCTATACTGCGCACTCCGATGACCCTGGGATTCGTCATGGTGCTGCTCCCCAAATGGCGGGCTTGCGGGCGGAAGCCCAATCCTTGACCGTCTGCAAAAAGGGCGCCAGACTTTTCAGCCACTTCGCTTGGCCCACAAGAGTGTCCTTGTGCCGTATTCTTCTGCAGACGCATGTCACCATGACATGTGACTGGCCCCGCGACTTTAATAACGGCAACGTCAGAATTACCCGATGGAAGTTCAGGACATCAGCCAAAGACACGCGACGAAAGTGCCCCCCTTGATTCGGCTCGATCAGCTGATCGGCGCCGCAGGTATGCCCATATTCCCAGAACTTCTGTTTCGTGAACTGCGTGGCTTTACAGGCTGCGCTCACCTTTCCGCTTTGCTCTTTGCCGGTGGCCGGCCGATCCAGATCATTCTGACTGCCAATGAGGGTCCGCTCGCGCTTGCCAAACGTACGGCCAAAAAATACGTCGTCGAATACTGGAAACACGACCCCGCCAACCGCCTGGCCGGAAACGCCCAGACGGCCAAGCTGTGCGCGCGTTTTGCACCAGACGAGATCAATGAAAAGAATTACCGGCGCGATTGCTACAATAGCCTGGATCTGGTCGACCGATTCTCGATTTTGCAGAAGCGGGATCATAGAACAACGCGGTTAAATCTCTATCGCTCGAAGTCGTCGGGCCGCTTTTCTGACGCACAGATCGCAACGATTGTCGACACGTCGAGCATATTATTCGCTCTGATAACCAAGCATCATGACCTCAGCCAGCATCAGGACCCGCCAACGGAATCCGCACGGCGACGCCTTTTGCTGGCGGAGCCGGAGCTGAGCCCACGTGAGCTGGATGTCTGCGTCGGCATCGTGTGCGGCCAGACTTCCGAAGCAATAGCGTTGAGCCTTGGGCTGAGCGTCAACACTATTTTGACCTACCGCAAACGCGCGTATTTGCGCTTGGGCATTTCTACGCAAAACGAGCTGATGCGCCTGCTGATGATGTGAAATGGCGCGAACCGAGCATCATCCAAGAGGGGGGTGTCATGGCGGAAAACAAGCCGGATGTTGTGCCGATCCGGCGCATCGTGACGGGACACGGCAGCGGGAATGTCGCCAAAGTTTTATTGGATGGCGCACCTGCCAACGTCAAATACCCGGCACCAGGTATTGTCTCAACAACCTTGTGGACGACATTTGAAACCCCGTCGGAGCTTAAGCTTGGTGAGACCATTGAAGACATGGGTAACCGTGAAATTTCGTTGCCCCCCGCCGCCAACGGTACCCGTTTTGCAATCGTTGATTTTCTTCCCGGTAACGCAGCCTTTATGCACCGCACCGAGACGATCGACTACGTTATCGTTTTGTCGGGCGAACTTGATATGGACATGGATAATTCGAGTGTGAAGGTCAAAGCCGGCGATGTCATGGTCCAGCGCGGCACCAACCACGCATGGGTCAATCGCGGCAGCGTGCCCGCCCGAATTGCGATCGTACTGATCGACGGGCAATCGCTGGGAATCGGAAAAGCGGTACCGCGCCCAGCGTCCGCTTAGTTTGTTGTCGGTGGCCAGCGTTTAAGCACAACTCGCTCAAATGAAATAAAGATCACGTTCACTGCAAGGCCAAGAACGCCGACCAATACGAGTAGTCCGTAGACCTCGGCAGACCTGAACTGACGCTGACTGGTCACGATCAGGCTGCCGATGCCCGGTAGGCTGGTCAACATTTCTACGAGCAGCGTGATGATGATGGCGAGGGGGATCGCAATTGCGCACGCCCAGCAAGAACGCTGGAACCGCCGCGGGGGCCACGATTTTTCGTAGGGTCGTAATCGCATTGAAATGGAACGTGCGCGAAACGTCGATCAAGAGCTCGTCGAGAAGGCCGCTCGCGGTCACTGTATTGAGCAATACGGGCCAGACCGAAACCCAAACAACAACCAGCAACTTAAGGCTCTCGGCATAGCCGAGCAGAAGCACCGCGACAGGCACCAAGACCGGCGGCGGCAAGCCCCTGCAAAATTCGAGCAGCGGCCCCAATGCCCTCCGCAGGCCGCGCGACCGCCCGATCAAGAGACCAAGGATAAACCCGATCGCACTCGCAAGCGTGATTCCGAGCGCGAAAGTGGTCAAGGTCGCGGCAAACGCGGGCCAGAGCCTTCCGCTTCGTGCGAGGAACACAATGCTGTCGAGCCATGCACCGGGTGGCGGAAAGTAGGGTGATTTTGCGGGGCCAAACGCCTGCCAGATCGCCAGTCCAAGAACCAAAGGCACCAGCCCGCGGCCGTATTGCAGTGGCGCCATGAGAACATTGAAGGCATGGTTTCTACGCATTGTTCTCGTTCATCCAGCGATGGCCGCGCAGGATTCGGGCGCTTACCCACAATAGTCCGGCGTTCAGTGCAATCGACAGAAGTCCGATGTAGAGCACGTAAGCGAACATTCGCTGCGGCTGCATCGCCTGCAACTCGCTGATCACCGCATAGCCAAGGCCGTGCGGGTTGGCGATCATCTCGGCGATAATCGCCATGACGAGTGTCAGACCCATGCTCAAACGGCAGCCGATGACGATGGCCGGCGCGGCCGCCGGAATGATGACTTTGATCAAAGTCTGCTTGCGGGAGAGACGCAATGTGCGGCTGACGTCGTAGAGCCGAGACGTCACGCTCATCACACCGCCCATCGTATTGATGAGGACCGGCCAGACGCTGGCATAGATCATCAACACCAGTTCCGTCGTGAGCGAAAAATTAAAGAGGAGCAGTGCGAGCGGAAGAAATGCGATGGCCGGCAATGGGCGCAACACTTCAAATGATGCCAGCGACCAATGGCGCACCGGCGGCGAGAGGCCCAGCAAAAGGCCGAACCCTATGCCTATCGCCGCAGCGACCGTCCATCCGATCAGGATCGATTCCACTGTATGCAGCGTGTGAGTGAGCATTTCGCCGGATGCGATCAAAGAACCCCAAGCCAGGAAGATCGCCGGACGGTGCCGGCAGATATTCGAATTTGATTGTGCCCGTGCGCACCAGGGCTTCCCACCCGGCGAGCAAGAGCAGCACGGTGAGAAATCCCGGCCAGTTGAATTCTAGAGATGCGCATCGCCACCAGCCGATTCACGGACAGCGGCATGAATTTCCACTCGATGCCGTAGAAATTCCGGCGATTGGCGTGTGGAAATCTGATCGCGCGGCCTCTGTAAACCGATCGACACGGTCTTGTGGATGCGGCCGGGTGAGCCACCTAAAACGATCACGCGATCTCCGAGATAGACCGCCTCATCGATGTCGTGCGTGATGAAAACAAAACTGGTACCGGTGCGGGCATGGACCCCCAGCAATTCATCCTGCAGCGTTGCCTTGGTCATGGCATCCAGGGCCCCAAATGGCTCATCCATCATCAGAACGTCGGGTTGCAGCGCAAGCGCCCGCGCGATTTGCACGCGCTGCTGCATGCCACCTGACAGTTGCCACGGCTGATCGCCGGCGCAGTGCTGAAGCCCGACCATTTCGAGGGCCCTGTCCACGCGCTCCTTGAGCGCGCGCGCGTCGAGACCGTCCTCGAGTCCGAGCGCGACATTGGCAGCAACGGTACGCCACTGCAGAAGCGCGCGCGAATAGTCCTGAAAAACAACGACGACGCCAGCGGGCGGACCGATTACCGGATGACCGCGAAAAGCGATATCGCCTCCGCTGGCAGGCGTGAGCCCGCCGAGCAGACGAAGCAATGAGGTTTTGCCCGTCCCGGACCCGCCGACGATGGTCAGGAACTCGCCGCGGTAAACGTCCAATCCGATCGCTTCAAGAATGCGGCGGTAGCCGCGGGGAAGCTCTACACCGTAGTCGAGACCACGACACTCAAAGATGGTTTCCTGACCCGGCAGTGGCCACTCCCCTATCAGCTCACTCGGACGTCACGACCACGTTCTTCATGTCGAGTTTGCCGACCGGAAGGCCCTGCCCGACCAGGAGCTTCTGCCAGACATCGAGTTGTGCCGGCATGACTTTGAAATCATAGCCCGGGAACGGAATTTTCGCCACGACCTGCTCCGGCAGACCGGTATATTTGGTCAGTACGGCACGCGCTCTTGCGGGATCGGAATTGATGACGGCGAGCCCGCCTTCAAGCGAGGCACGGAATTTCTTCAAGACGTCTTTGTGAGCGCGCGCCCAATCGGCATCGGCGATCCAGAACGTAAACAACACCGGATCGGAAATCTTCAGCAAAGGATCGCCGATCGATCGAAAGCCGCCGGCGCGCATCGCACCGACAAACGGCTGGAGCTGCTCAACTGCATCGACCCTCCCGGCTTTGAGCTGATCCGCCATGTTGGGGAATGGAACCTCGACCCCGACAATGCCGCTCGGATCACCGCCGTCCTTCTTGACCCAATCGACCAGCGCAACATGCATCACGGAGCCGACCCCGGGCCCTGCAATGCGTTTGCCGGCCAAATCCTTGGGCGATTTGATCGGGCTGCTGTCCTGGACCAGGACTTCGTAGGACTTCTTGTCGGACGATTCATATGTATTGCCCACGGCGACCGCGAGATTAATCCCGCTCGCGATCGCGTTGAGCACGTCGGGAGCCGTAGTCGGCGCAAGATCAAACTGCTTGCCGAGCGTCCCCGGGAGATTGGCGATTTGGGTGAACCGCGTCATCGTCACGTCGAGGCCGTTTTTGTCAAAGATACCGTCTTCTTTCGCGATCATGGCCGGCAGCCATGTGATGACTCCGATGTACGCGACCCGCAGTGGAATCTTGCCCTGCGCATGAGCGGTCGTTATGGAGAAGGCGAGCGTAGCCATTGTCGCTGCGGCAAGCGCGACATTCCGCAAATGCGTCGAGATGCAATCATGTTCGTGACCTACGCGTGTCATTGTGTTTCCCCAAGCTATGTCGTTAAGAACTGTTCCAGTGCGCGCGTGAACGCTTCGGGTTGCTCTACATTTGAAATGTGACCAGCACCGGCGATCTCAACAAATTGGGAGCCGGCGAGTTCTTTGTGCATTTCTCGCATCGCCGCATTTGGCGCATCTTTTTCGCCAACCAAAAACAGAACCGGTCGCGAGACGGTTGCCACCGACGAACGGAAATTATGATCGGCAAGAGCGGCACAGCAACCGATGAACCCATTGACTGGGGTCGAGAGGACCATCGCGCGTACCTTGGCAACTCCGGGCGGATTGGCGGCATAGACCTCGGGCGGAAACCATCGCTGCAGCGTCGGTTCGGCAATGACCGCCATGCCGCCGCTTTTTGCCACGCCAATCCGCTCCTGCCATTGCTTGGCGCTTGCCGGCGTCGATGCGCAGGGAGAATCGCAAACAATCACGCGATCGATGCGATCGGAATGTTGCTCGGCAAGGCCGAGGGCGGTCGCGCCGCCAAGCGAAAGACCGCAGAAATGGGCACGGTCTATTTCAAGCGCATCCATTAGTGCGACCGCGTCAGCCAGAAGGGTTGCGAACGGATAGGGACCCTCTGGCGCCTGGGTCTTGCCGTGGCCCCGCTGGTCATAGCGCAGAATGCGAAATCGTCCGCTCAGCGTCCTCGCCTGATCGTCCCACATCGACAGATTGGTCGCGAGTGAATTGCTGAAAATCAGCCAAGGCGCATCATGACCGCCGTCGATCAGACAATTGAACGTAATTCCGTTCGCCTTGACCTGCATGGGTGTCCCACAAGCGACCACGCCCCCGGATCGGCCGGCGGCCCCAGAAAGCGACTATTCCGGTCTCTGCAGGCGCGGGCCTTCACAGGGTCTTGTGACACGGCCGTCACCGGCGTGCCACACGCCAGGTCGCAAAGTTCAAGACCGCGTGGCGTGCCCGGAGCTGTGGCGCGGCACAACGATTTGCGGCCGGCTGTCATTCTCGGACATCACGCTCCGCGTGAATGTCGTCCAACTTCGCGCATAGCTCGCGGGAAAGCTGTCGCGGTAGGTTATTTCTCCGGCATCGCGGCACGGCTCGAAGGTCTGAACATGGGCGCGCGAGGCGCCTTTTGTCCTTCTTCGGCATCGCAATCCGTGGGAAGCGCACAGTGGCCAAATGTAGCCTCGTCGAAAACAACGAACGCTGGTGATTGGCACTGGCCAACGCATCCGTGAGACGCATGCCCAAAAAATAGCAGCCTTGCTTACCTAATTGCACACAACATACCCTTGCTTAATTCCCGCGTAATCAGGGAAGATAGAGGTATCGTTATTCTATCAATAGGACGACCAGGCCCCCGCGCGACGATCCGATAGTGGTGCGGGGTCAAGAGAAAGAGACGTACCTTCAAATCGCGCCACCGAAATCAGCGCCAATCGTGAACAGCACCGTGGGGGATTGGTCATGTCGTTCTCGCTTAGCTTGACGCGCCGTAAGTTCGTCACCGCCGCAGCCGGTTCTGCGGCACTCGCAACCGGGTTTTCGTTTCCCAGGCCAGCAATCGCCCAGCTCGCAAATGTCTCCTACACGCTGTCGTGGCTGCCTACCGGACAATACGCCTACCTCTACGCAGCGCGGCAGCTCGGCTATTTCAAGAAGCGCGGTATCGATCTCGATATCTCGCGTGGCTACGGTTCGATGGCCGCAACGCAGGCGGTATCGACCGGCAAATTCCAGATGGGCGGCGCCCAGACCGGCGCAAATCTGCTGTCAATGATGAAGGGCCTGGATCTTCGGATCATCGGCACGCAAGGATATGACGCGACGCTCGGCATCCTCGTCCTCGAGAAAGGTCCGATCAAGACACCAAAAGACCTGGAAGGAAAGAAGATCGGCGTTTCAGCAGCCGGCGGTGACACTCCTTTCCTGCCGGCGTATTGCCGGCTGGCGGGCGTCGACTTCGACAAAGTCACTATCGTTCAGCTGGACAGCAAGATTCTCGAGCAATCGGCGATGTCAGGCGTCGTCGACGCTATTGTCGTGACGGGTCTGAGCTCGATACCAAATTTCGTCTCGGAGAACGTTGCGATCAGGCTTCTGCCATTCTCAAAGGTCGGATTGCAGTTCTACTGGGTAAACACCATCGTGAGCGGCGCCTTCTTCAAGGACAATAAAGAGCTCGTCGAGAATGTTCAGGCGGGCATCATGGACGGCATGAAGTTCATGCTGCTCAATCCGCAGGAGGCGATGGAGCGTCACCTGAAGGAGCACGAGGAACTCGCGCTCGGGAAAAACGGAAAACTTTACGTTGAGCTCGGAATGGGAATGACCCGGGCCATCATGATGGCACCGGAATTAATCCAGCACGGCGTGGGCTACACCGATCTCACCAAGATCGATGCGCAGGCGAAAGTGGTTAAACAATACGCGGCAAAATCGACCGACCGCGACTTGCCCGAAGCAAAGATGTTTTGCGGCAACAGCGGCGAAGGCAAGGTCACGCTGACCGCGGCAGAGTGGGATGAAGTCCGCTCCTCCACGAAGAAGTACGCCCAGCTCCTTGGAGGGGCGTGATTTATGGCGGCTGAAATAACCTGCGAACGAGCGCGAAAGATTTACGGAAGAGGTGCCGCCGCATTCGAGGCCGTCAATTCGGCTACTTTTTCGGTCGAAAAGGGAGAGTTTGTTTCTCTTCTCGGACCGAGCGGATGCGGCAAGAGCACGCTCATGATGATGATCGGCGGTCTGGAAGCGATCAGCGGGGGTACAATTCTCGCCGCAGGGGCCCCCATAACCGAACCACGCCCAGAAATCGGGATTGTTTTCCAGGATCCCACGTTGCTGCCCTGGAAAACGGCACTTCAGAACGTCCTGTTCCCTATCGAGATGATGCATCGTGATCGCGCGCAATATCTCGACCAGGCTACGAAATTGCTGCAGTTGGTCGGGCTGGGCGATGCCCTGAGTAAACGGCCCTCTCAACTCTCCGGCGGCATGCGGCAACGGGTTTCCCTTTGCCGCGCGCTCATTGCCGATCCCAGTATTCTTCTGATGGACGAACCATTCAGTGCGCTCGACGCCATCACCCGCGACGACATGAACATCGTACTGCTCGATCTGTGGGAACGTTACCGCAAGACGGTGCTATTTGTGACGCATAGCATCCGGGAAGCAACCCTTCTCTCCGATCGCATCCTGGTCATGGGCCGCAGCCCTTCGAGGATCATCGCCGACGTCAAGGTGCCATTTGGGCGGCCACGCAATTTTGCAATCGGCGAGACCACGGAATTCAACGAGCTTTGCGGTGACTTACGCGATCTAATCACCAAGGCGCGTGAAACGAGGCATTGAGCGTTCAGCTATGATCGACCAGCAAGCCTCGCCGGCAGCACCTGTTTCGATGCCCGTTGCCGGGTCGAATACATTACTCTCGAACCTATGGTCAAATCAGCTCTCGGCGCTCGTACTGCCGGTCATTACCGCCATCGTTTTCATGGTTGCGTGGCAAGCCATTACGGTGCTTGGGGGAATCTCGCCCACGATATTGCCGCCACCGACGATGATTTTTGACCAGCTTACCGAGAATTTCCCGCTGATCATGAAACATACACTGCCGACGACATACGAGACATTGCTGGCCTTTGGGATTTCAATTCCAATCGGAATCGCGCTCGCCGGGCTGATGGTCTATTCGACGACGGCCTACCAGGCGCTTTATCCGAACATTATTTTCTTCCAGCTCATTCCGAAAATCGCACTGGCCCCGCTCTTTATAGTGTGGCTCGGAATTGGTTCCCCTTCGCGTATCACCTTTTCAATCTTCATATGCTTCTTCCCAATCCTCATTGCGACTGCAGCCGGCCTGCAATCGGTAGAGGACAGTATGCTGCGGCTATGCCGTTCGCTGCGGATGTCGGACTGGCAGGTATTGATCCGTGTACGATTTCCGAGTTCCCCGCCTTTTATCTTCAGCGGCATGAAGGTTGCCGTCACGCTGGCGATCATCGGCATTGTCGTGGGAGAATTCATCGCATCGCAATCCGGCCTCGGCTATCTCATTCTTTTTGCATCGTCGCGCCAACAAACAGATTTGGCCTTGGCGTGCATCACCATGCTCTGCGCCGTTGGCCTTGTCCTCTATGGAGGGGTCGTCGTTGCCGAAAAGATCGTCATGAGACTTTACGACTTCCGTTAGCGCAAGGTATCGGGCAAAGGTTTACTTCAAAAGCGCCTTAAGCGGAATCTGCGTGTCAGCGAGCTTTGCGGCATCGATCGTTGTGCACCGTTCAATAAGTCGCCGTCCGATTGCAATATCGCGTGGACTGTTGACGGCGCTCACGCCGACGACGCGCTGCTCCTGTAGATAAAAAAAAGAAAAACTGTTCGATGAAGTAACGCCACGGCGGACGACTTCATCCCAAGCCAATGGCAGTCCTGCCATTTGCAGGTTGACGTCGAACTGGTCGGACCAAAACCACGGGAGTTCCGCGTACGGCTCCGGCTTACCGCAAATCGCTTTCGCAGCCGCTATGGCCTGGTTTTGGGCGTTTTGCCAGGATTCCAGCCGCACGCGCCGGCCCAGCAGGTCGTTGGGGTGGCTAGTGACATCGCCGGCGGCAAAAACAGCAGGGTGAGAAGTCTGCCCGAACGCGTTGACTGCGATTCCGTTGTCAATCGCAAGGCCGCTTGCATCCGCAAGTGCCGTGTCGGGAACAATTCCAATCGCGACGACAACCAAATCGGCGTCGAAGCGCCGGCCGTCAGCGCAAATCACGCGTTCGACACGCTGGTCGCCCTCGATCTTCTGGACGGTAGTGTTCAGGTGGATTGAAATGCCGCGGTCGCGATGCAGCCCCGTGAAGAAAGCGGCAATTTCCGGCGGCGCCACGCGCTGCATTACGCCGGATTGAGTCTCCAGCACATTAACCTCACACTGCATTGCCTTCGCTCCGGCGGCAACCTCGAGCCCAATGAAGCCGCCGCCGACGATGACCGTTCGCGGCCTCGTGACGAAATGTCTTTGAAGGGCCACCGCATCGTCGAGGTTGCGAAGATAGACCACGTTGGCAAGGTCGGCGCCCGGTACCTGCAGGCGCCGCACCGCCGATCCCGTCGTCAAGATGAGCTTGTCGAACTCTATCTGGTCATTGCCGCGCAGCCACGCACTGGAGTTTGCAAGATCAATTCGCGTGACTTCGGTCCCCGAACGAAGTTCGATGTCGAGCAGCGCATAGTCCCCTTCCGGACGCAGATAAGCGCGGCGCGGTTCACCGCCGGCCAGGATCCCTTTCGACAAAGGCGGGCGTTCGTATGGCGGGTGGCTTTCGGCGCCTGCTAAAATCACATTTCCTTCGAATCCTTCGTGCCGCAGGGTCATAGCCGCCCAAGCACCCGCCTGACCGGCGCCGACAATTAACACCGTCCGTTTCTCAACCATCGATGTGGTGCTCAGACATTGTCGAAGCGAGGCCGGTTAGTTAGGCTCGATGAAGCGAAGCATATGGTTTCTGATCGCAGTCGAGGCGCCCGTGGAGCTAAAAAACGAATTTGAAGTCAGCGTACCTATCGAGCAAGCGTGGCCTCTTTTACTCGACGTGGCGTCAGTGGCCGAATGCGTTCCGGGTGGCGAACTCGTCGAAAAAATCAGCGATCGCTCATTCAAAGGCCGCATTTCGGTGAAGCTTGGCCCAGTACTGCTTACGTTCGAGGGCCTGGCCACATTTAACGAGATTGATGAAGCCACACATTGCGCCCGCGTCGAGGCGCGTGGTACCGACAAAAAAGGCCGCGGTACCGCGCAGGCAAATGTCGTTATACGACTTCTTCCGAATGGCTCGGCCACTAAAGTCTCGATCGTTACCGATTTGCAACTGGCCGGATCAGTCGCACAATATGGGCGCGCCTTCGGTCTCATTGCGGAAGTGTCGCAACATCTTGTCGACGATTTTTCGGCCAATTTGAACCGGCGTATCGCACATTCGGCCGGCGGCGCAGCAACAGGCGAATGCGACACACCGGCAGCGCCGTTACGCTTACCTGCAAGGCCGGTTTCAGCATTGGAGATCGCGTTCCGGGTGCTGTCGAATGCGGTGGCGCGGCTGTTCAAGAAACTCGCGGGAAATGCCTGATTTTTAAGCGCGACCTGCGGCACGGCCGGCCTCGATCAATTCAAGAAGCCGTTCGGGAAATAGCGGCGTTTCGGTTATCCGCACCCCGAATGGCTCAAGCGCGTTCTCAATCGCCGACATTATCGCGGCGGCAGCCGGGATGACACCGCATTCGCCGACGCCCTTTACGCCCAAAGGGTTGAGAGGCGACGGCGAGATATGAGTTATGACTTCGATTCGCGGCAATTCCGTCGCGGTCGGAAGAAGGTATTCACCGAAATTGGTGGTGAGCGGCTGCGCGTTCTCATCATATGCCATCCGCTCAAGCAGGGCATTGCCGATGCCGTGGACGACACCGCCGACGATCTGGCCTTCCACGATCATCGGGTTAATGAGTCGTCCACAATCACTAACGACGACGTAGCGCTTGATGCGTACCGAGCCGATACCGACGTCGACCTCTACTTCGACGCAATGGCTGGCATTGCTGTAGGCGAGCCCCGTGGGCATGAAATTAGTCGTTTGCTCCAGGCCCGGTTCGATACCCTTCGGCAGTGAATACCCGGGAATCCCCGTCGCCTCGCGCGCAAGGTCGCCGAGGCCGATCGACAGATTAGTACCGGGGTCAATGATGCGGCCGTCACGCAAGGTTAAATTGCCGATGGGAACTCCAAGTAAACTTGCGGCAACCTTTAATGCCTTTTCTCGAACGGCCTTCGCTGCAACATGTGTGGACGATCCCGCATTCACTGTCTGCCGGCTCGCAAAGCCGCCATGCCCCATCGAGACATAAGCCGTATCACCGGCGACGACATTGATCGCCTCCGGCGACACACCGAACTGGTCGGCGGCAATTTGAGCCAACATCGTTTTAGTGCCTTGCCCCATTGGCGCGGCGCCTGAATAGACGGAGATCCTGCCCGAGCGTCCAACGCGAACGGTACCTGTCTCGAACGGTCCACGCCCGGTACCTTTCACGCCGTTAGCGACGCCGAGGCCGATATATCGTCTTTCCGCTCTTGCTTTTTCCTGGCGCGTGCGGAATTCGGAATACCCGGCGGCTTGCAGTGCCAGGTCCTGACATTTCGGAAAATCGCCGCTGTCGTATTTTACAGGCGTACCCGCGCGTGTTTTCAGCGGCGTCGTGTATGGCATCGCTTCGGGTGGCACAAGGTTACGCCGCCGTATCTCGGCCCGGTCCATACCTAATTCTGTCGCCGCAAGATCGAGCAGCCGCTCGATCGCGAACGCTCCCTGCGGGTAACCGGCGCCGCGAACGGGCATCGTCGGCACCTTATTGGTTTCGACAGCGAGAACCTTGAGCTGATAATTCGGCAAGCGGTAGGGCCCGGGCAACGATGTTGCTGAATTGTAGGAGACGTTAATGCCTTGCGGCGTATAGGCGCCCTGATCGTTGATTAGCGTGCCGCGCACACCCAGGATCTTGGCGTCGCCGTCGAGCGCAATCTGGAGATCCCAATGCTGGTCCCGCTCCTGGATCGATGTAAGAAAATGCTCTCGGCGGTCCTCAATCCACTTTACCGGCCGGCCGAGCAGGCGCGCAGCAAGCGGAACCACGACTTCCTCAGGATAAATCAAATACTTAGCGCCGAACCCGCCGCCGACATCCGGCGTAATAATGCGAATTTTTTCATCGTCGACGTCGAACAGCTGCACGAGTGAAAGACGAACTTCGTGCGGGCTTTGCGTCGACGTCCATAACGTCGTGCGGTCCTCGATGATGTCATGATGCGCAAGTGCGCCGCGCCCTTCTATTGGGTGAGCACAGCCGCGATGCTGCATGAGCGAAAGACCGAAGACGTGAGCCGCGTTCGAGAAAACCTGATCGCAATCGCCATAACCGACCGTGTACTCGGCGAGAATATTGCTCGGTACATTGCGGTGGACCAACGCAGAGTCCGGTTTGGCAGCCGTACGGAAATCCGAAACCGCCGCGAGAGGTTCATAGTCAACCTCCACTATCGCGGCCGCATCCTCGGCAACATAACGATTTTCGGCAATGACAACCGCAACAGGATCACCGACGTAACACACCTCGTCCCGCACCAGGATAAATGGCGAAATATTTTCTCGCAGGCTTTTGGTTGCCAATCCCACCAACTCACGCACCGACTGGCCAAGCGGGGTTCGATCCGATGTCACGTGAGGTCGCAAGTCATCGAGCGTATAGACGGCAACGACGCCCGGAAGTGCGAGCGCGGCCGATTTGTCGATCTTGCGAACAACCGCATGCGCGAATGGACTGCGCACGAATACTGCGGAAAGCGTACCCGGCAATGTTATGTCGTCTACAAATGACGCACCCCCAGTAAGCAACGCCGCATCTTCTATTCGCCGTGACCGCTCGCCGACGCTCGGCTGCCGCGCGTCTTTATGGATGATTTTGACCGGGTCGCGGCGCGCGACCGCAAGGCACGCGTCGACGATATTTTGATAACCGGTACAACGGCATAAATGCCCGGATAACACGTCGCGTACGGCGTCTTCGCTCGGATCGGAGTTAGTCGCGAGGAGTTCAACGAGGCTCATCAGGATGCCTGGCGTGCAAAAACCGCATTGCAGCGCGTGATGATCGCGGAATGCCTCTTGGAGCGGATGCAGAGTCTTGCCCTCGGCCAAGCCTTCCACCGTTGTGAGACTGTGGCCATCCGCCTGTACCGCCAGCGTTAAGCAACTCCGTATTGACTTGCCATCCATCAAAATCGTGCAGGCACCACAGACACCGTGCTCGCAGCCGAAATGAGTTCCGCGCAGGCCCAACTCATGACGCAGGAAGTCGCCGAGCGTCTGGCGCGTGTCCACCACCTTGCGATGCATTACGCCGTTGACGGTAACCGAGATTTGGCGGGTACCGCTCATGTCTGTTGCCCCGAACGGGACGCCAGTGCACGGGCATATGCGGTTGAAATCGCGCGGTGTGCCAAGGTCTTTGCCAAATGTTGGCGATAGAAGGCCGAGCCGTGAACATCGGCGGTCGCCTGGAACGCACCACAAGCAGCCGCTGCCCGGAGGAATAGGGCGTCGCTCGGCGGCGCCGCTGTCAGTGCACTTTCTGCTTCGGTCACGCGCACCGGCGCGTGCGACAAGCCACCAACCGTGATTGAGGCGTGGCGTATTTCGTCCCGGCCAAGGTTAAGCAGTACCCCGACGGAAGCGAGCGCGAAATCGCCGTGCCGTCGTGAAAATTCGGCAAAGGCGCTGCCGTGCCCTCGCGGCCAAGGTGCAAGCCTCAGACCGGTCACCATCTCGTCCGACTCGATCGCCGGAGTCATGTAGGATGCCGGAAACTTGGCCATCGGAATTTCGCGCGAGTCCATCTTTACCGATTATTTCGATGATCGCGTCATGCGCCAAAGCCACAGACGGCAATTCGGCTGCGGGATCTAGATGGCAGAGACTGCCGCCGATAGTGCCTCGATTGCGGGTCTGGCGATGCCCAACTGCCAACAGTGCTTCGTGCATTAAAGGCAAGCGCTCGCGGATCAGCGAGCTGAATTCGAGCTCAAACTGTCGAGTCATCGCACCGATGTGGATGACGTCCTTTTCCTCGCGGATATAGGAGAGCGCCTTGATCTTGTTGAGATCAATGACATGATCTGGCTGCACATAACGCATGTTCAGCATAGGCATCAGCGATTGCCCGCCGGCGAGTAACTTTGCGTTTGGATTTGATTGGAGAATAGCGATGGCTTCCGCCACGGTCGTAGGGTCGTGATATTGGAATGGCGGCGGTTTCATCACTGGACCAATAAGTCGAAGCCGAATGTCAGGCGCGCGAGGCGACTTTTTTTTCTGCATCCCAGGGCATCAGTCGGGCGGCATTCCGTCCTGCCGTCCAGCCGCCGACGAAACATTCTGCAAGGTTTCCGCCGGAAATATAAAGATGCCCGAACACTCCGCCCAATTCACCCGCTGCATAAAGCCTGGGAATCGCTTCTCCGAATGAATTGATCACGCGCTGCTCGGCATCATGCACAGGCCCACCGTGGGTGTTGGAACAAATGGGCCACACTTCCGCAACATAGAATGGCGGTTTTGCAATCCTGACCATGGACGCCGGCGGACGCCCAAACATCCTATCGTTGTTGCGGTCGCAAGCCTCGTTCCACTCGTCGATCGTTGTGGCCAAAACGGCTTCGTCAACTTTCATCAGCTTGGCAAGCTCGGCAATCGAGTTTGCCTTCCTCAGGATGCGGGCTTCCAGCTCGCGCAATGTCGCTTCGCTCCAGCTGAACGTGAAGCGGCGGTCATTGAAAGTCGGGGAAACGATCGGATAGGCACCGCGCCCTTCCTCATCCATGACCATGTAAGATGGAATTCGCAGATAACTCATGGAGAAGCTGTCGTATACCCCCATCGCGCGCCAAGACGTGTCCTGCGTGTAGGGTTGGTATTCGTTCATATAGCGCCGAGCATGCCGGTCGGTGATAATCCACGGCACTTTGACATCAGGGCGCGCGGATTCGCCTGGTATCCAGTCGGGTAGCCGTTTCGGGCGGATACCAAACGGATAACTCGGATCGGGATGCTTGAAACCGTAGACGCCGTGATAGTGCCACATGTGCCATAGCGCGGCCCCGACGTCCTGCGCCATGCGGATACCGTCGCCGGTATTGCCCATGTATGCAGCATTCAGTACCGGCTTTTCCTGCCAAAACTGTTTCTGCATCTCCGGATTTGCCTCGAACCCGCCGCAAGCCAAAATGACCGCGCGGCGCGCCTTGATATTGATCGTCTTGCCGCCGCGCTCGGCCGCGATACCGCGGATTTCACGGTCAGGTCCTGCAATCAGCCGCTTGACCGGCGTCGAAAGCATTATCTTCACCTTGCGCGCCCTGATGTTGTCTTCGATCACTTTGAAAAGACGAACGCCGGCGGCGCGGTGAATCGGCACGTAGCTCGATACGAAAGGATAGGTCTTTTCCGGGTCAAAATCGGGAACGGATTTGATGCTGACGTAACCCCAGGTTTTTGTGCCGGGAAAGGGATAGTTGCCGTCCGCCTGCCGGCGATCGACGATCGCACCATCGATCCTGCAGAGCTTTTCGAAATAAGCCGGCATTTGTTTCATGCCGACCGCAAGCGCACGCAGGACGCTATCCGGCGTAGTGCCATCATTGGTCGAGCGTAGATAGTTGAAGCCTTCCTCGACATCCTCGATGATACGAACGTTGCCGCCCGACGTAATCGAGATGCCGCCCGGATCAGGCATCTTTTCGACAAGCAAGGTCTCGGCGCCAGCCTCTTGGGATTCGAGTGCCGCGATCGCGCCGGCATAGCCGTAGCCGACTACAATGACATCAACTTCGTCATGCCAAATCTCAGGCCCTCGGTGCGAAGGTGGAGACAAATTCGTCATGATATTTCCTTGAGACTAAATCGGCTCGCATCATCAGCTTAAGTGCCGAATTTTGCCTGCGCCTCCGCGTCCGCTTCGGCCTGCGCAGCACTGACCTGGACGTAAATGCGCCCGTCGACCGTTTTCACCGGATAGGTTTTGAGCGGAACAATGACCGGCGCCCCCATTGCCTTGCCGGTTCTTACATCAAAACGACCCTGATGGAACGGACACTCGATGATACAGTCGACGACTACGCCGTCCGAAAGATAGGCGTGCTCGTGTGTACAGAGATCTTGTGTGGCGTAAAATCGGCCCTTGGCGCGGTAAACGGCGATCGCGAGCGAGCCAACTTTCAGTTGCTCGACGTCCTCATCCTCGAAGTCGCTGACATTTCCGGCTAAATGCCAATCTTCTCCCCCTGAATCAGTCATCACGCTTCCTCGTACACCCCGCCTGCTGGAAATTTAGTCGAGCGCACACAGCCAGCTGGTGTCCACGTTTTCGTTTCTTCTTTTACGTTCGGCGATGATCAAGTCTGCTTCCGCGCGTGAGACGATACAGGTACGGCGGACCTCTTTGTCGACCGCCCAGAGGCTTTCGCCCATCGGATGAAGCTGATCGGCCACCAGTGCGTTGAGTTTCGGTAGCGCAAAAAACGGCGCCTGCGGACAGACATGATGCTCGGAATGGAATGGCATGTTCCAGCATAAAGCACGCATCAGCGCGCTGGCCTTGGTGGAACGCGTGTTAGTTCGCACATCGGGCCCCTCGTCGCATCCCTTGTGTTCTGCGACACGCCACGAGCGTTGCAATGGCTCACCCATCATTCGAGGCAGCAGCCAGTAGACAAGAGGCGCAAAGGTTCCGAAGTAGACCGCTACGCCGGCGACGGTCGTGTATACCGCAATCATCAAACGCGCTTCATTATAGATGCGCGAAAGATCGGCCTTGGGTATGTACCACGAATCCTGGTGCCGCATTGTTCCCAAAGCATGCTTCGTGATCGCAACCGGAAATGTTGTCCAGAAACGCCAACCGACAATTTGCTCTACGTAGTGCTGCCAAGTGGTCGGGCCCGGCAGGACCATCGCCGGATCCTTGCCTTGAATTTGCGTGTACGTGTGGTGGACCGCGTGACGGTAGCGATACCACGTGGGTTGGCTGATGTAGACAAGGCTTACGAGATAGTAAGCGGCCTCATTTAACCGCCGCGTACGGAATGCCGTGCCGTGACTGCATTCGTGCATCGGCGCGAATAGACACGCGAGCACCACGCCATGCACCATCATGGCGGGTAAGCATGAGAATGGTGCCGGAGGTGAGATAGACCATGAAGCCCGTGCAGCCGATCGCCGAAAAATGGCCCAGGAGATACGTCAATCCCATGAGGTCGCTTCGGCGGGTGAGGAGTTTTCGATCTTTTTTGCTGATGATTGCGAATGGATCGACAGCCATTTCCTGGCGTTTCATAGCGCTATCCTTGACGGGTGCTTGAAATGCTTGTTTGCAGGGTTACAGGTGATGGCCTATAAATCAAATACAAACTTATGCGCGCAGATATAGCTCTGTTCTATGACCCCTACGCAGGCCCGTGCCTTCCTCGCCGTAGCCCTCAAGGGCAGCTTCAGTGAAGCCGCTCGAAGCCTTCGCGTCAGTCAACCGACGGTAACAAGCCAAGTAAAGGAAATAGAGCGGTACTACGCCGTCGAGTTATTTCGCCGCAATGGTCGTGGCGCGGCGCTTACGCCTCTCGGGGAATCTTTATTACCTCCCATTCGCCGAATGTTCGGCAACTTCGATGAGGCGAATACTCTCCTCGGCGAAATTAAAGGACTGCGGCGCGGAACCTTGCGAGTTGGGTCTTATGGTCCGTTCGACGTCATAAAAATAATCGGGCGTTTCCAGCGGCGTTTTCCGTTCGTCACTTTATGGGTGGACTTCGCCAATTCCGAAAGTTTGGCCGAAAAGCTCCTCAACTATGACCTGGATATTGCGGTGCTCGGTCGCATAAAACGCCAGCCGAAGTTCAGTATGCTGCCGTTCAGCCGTCCACCACTTGTCGTCATCGCACCAAGAAACGAGAAATGGTCCGGCCGTACGTCGGTGTCGGCAGCTGAACTAAAAAATGAAATAATCGTCCGGCGCGAGCGCGGATCCGCTGCGCGCGCGACTCATGATCGCTTCTTCGAGAAAGTGAAAATCCCACCCAACCGCATATTTCAATTCGGCAGCCGGGAGGGCGTTATCAGCGCGGTCGCAGAGGGCATCGGCCTTGCTACCATCTTTGACGAGGGATTCTTTCCCGAAGACCGCGTCGTTAAACTCAAAATCGACGGACCCCCATTCACGTCAAAGGTCGACGTCGTATGTCTCGCTGACCGCCGTTCAAACCCGCTGATTTCAAACTTTATCGAAGTTGCAAAAGAAATTCTCTGCGGCGCTTAAAGTCGCCGACGCGGCGATCAAGGCTTTTCGTGAACCAGGATAAATTGGCGGCACACCTCCGCGAGAGTGACCTCCGGCGATTGGCCAGATTTGCCCGCCTCGGCACCATTTTCTTCCCACCATTGCATGATCGATATCAGCGGGTTTGTCTTCATGAACTCGTCGCCGTCCACTTTGCTCTCTGATGCAAGCGTGATAGCGCGACTAACTATTTTCTGTTGCTCCGGCGAAAGATCGAACTCTATCTCTCCCATGAAGTCGTCATCGTCCATGTCCATGGACCACCTCGCTTGCTAATGCATCAATTCGGCTAGTACGCTCCAAAGTGATTTATTCTTCTGTATTGCGTGGCTCACGCCGGCTTTCTTACGTTTGTATGTTTCGAGCGACGGCTGGTCAATCGGCTCTCTTTTTCCAGCAGCGGAAGGCATGGGCGTAAACCGCATGTCGACAATATCTTCAAGGCGCATCGGTTTCTTGAATGCACCGAGTTTCTGCTGTAACGCCATCGCTGCTTCCATGCCTTCAACGTCGATCTCGCAATCGAAATGCAGGTCGTTGAGCTCTCGATTAATCGATCTTGTCATGGTTTCGTGTGTGATGCCGAAGTGACGGGCGCCGAAGCTTGCCCATTCGTCGCGATTGTCGGCGGCATGACGATAGCTGCGGCGGCAGCCGTCCAGAACGGCCGCAACGAGGCCAGGCTGTTGCACCAGCACATCATTATTGGCGACTGCGACGCTCCACTGCATCTTGCGGAACAAAGTCGAGCGAATTAAGCCCGAGCCAAACGTTGAATAATCGCGCGTCCTCGCCGATCGTCACGTGCGGTTCCGAAATGATCGCTCCGTCGAGTTCGCCCGTCCCCAGCAATTTCAAGATCTGAGGATAACGCGGCCCGAGGCCGATGACGGTCACGTCGCTGTCGGGATCGATCGCATGATGCGAAAGAATGGTACGCATGTAGAAATCGCTGCAACTGCCGCGGCTCAGCGCGCCCAATCGCGACCCCGGCAACTCGCGCCAGTCGGAAAAACGCGGGTGCATCACGAAATACTGGACCGCGCCACGGCGGACGCTGCTGCCAACGATTTTGAAACGCGCGCCTTTGGCGAGCGCAGTCAGACCCGGAGGCGTTCCGAGTTCGCCTATCTTGAGGCGGCCTGAATCAAACTCGGCTGCTATTTCGGGTCCGCCGTAAACGATCCGCACTTTGAGATCGATACCGGCGTCACGAAAGAAGCCTTTTTCGATACCCAGCCGGATTTGCAGGCCGCATCGATCGGTAGGAACACCATATTCAACGCTGCTTACCATAAGGATTACGGCCAACCATTCGTCCGGCAGAGGTTGTTACATTCAGGCTTTCAAATCGCAGGCCATTGCGCAAATTCAAAAAGAAGCTGGATGATATAGGTTTTCTCTATGCAGAGGCGGAATTTCGCTGGAAATGGCTGGATCGGCCGAAGGCCCACGCACGACGCGGCATGACTTAAGGCATGGCTGGATGGCCCGGCAGAATCATGCCCTTCCATGTGAAAGCTTTTGGCTAATTCCTCGTCGAGGTCGGAATAAACCTGGCGCTCGATCAAACGGAATTCGTCGGAAGTAGGATCGCGCGGATGCGGCAACTCAATTCGGATTACGGATTTTATACGACCGGGCCGCGCAGTCATCAGGACAATCCGGTCGGCCAGATATATCGCTTCCACGACCGAATGGGTGATGAATACTACTGTTTTACGATGCTGCTGCCAGATGCGCAGCAATTGGTGCTGGAGGTGGCGCCGCGTGAGCGCATCGAGCGCACCGAACGGCTCATCCATGAAAATGATCGAGGGTTCGGTCGCAAAGGTGCGTGCAATCGCCACCCGCTGCTTCATGCCTCCAGATAGCTCACGCGGGCGCTTTTCGGCGAATTCGGCGAGTCCGACCATCGCGAGATAGCGCATCGCGATCTCGCGGCGCTCGCGCCGCGGCACACCCTTGCGCTCGAGGCCAAATTCGACATTGCCAATCACGTTAAGCCAAGGAAACAGCGCATAATCCTGGAAAACCATGCCGCGGTCGATGTCGGGACCTCGCACCAAGACATCGCCCACCCTCGCCTCGCCGTGCGACGGCGCAGCGAGACCCGCGAGAATGTTGAGTAGCGTGGATTTGCCACAGCCGGACGGGCCGACCACCACCAGAAATTCACCTGGCGCGATATCGAGATCAACCGGCAAAAGCGCTTCGATGTTGCGGCCGTCGGCAGTGGCGTAACTCTTCGCGAGGCCGCGCAGCGATAAAGGCTTGGCTGCACCGGATCCGACGATGTTCATTCGGCCATCCAATTGTAACGGCTGTCGACCCAGCGGAACACGGCATCGAACAGCACGCCAACCACGCCGATAGTGACCATGCCGACCAGCACGAAATCCGACCGCAACACCTCCATGCCGTTGGAGATAAGATAGCCGAGCCCGGAACGGGCCGCGACTAGTTCGGCAGCGATAATCGCGGCCCAGCCGGTACCGAAGGATACGCGCAAACCGACGATGACCTGCGGCAGTGCTGCCGGAAGCACGACCTTACGGAATAGCGACGCGTCGCTGGCGCAACCGAGGATGCGCCCGGCCCGGATCAGCACCGGGTCGATGTTTTTTGCGCCGGCGACGGTGTTGAGCAGAATCGGGAAAAACGTGCCAATGAAGATGACGAAAATCTTGCCGCCCTCGTCGATGCCGAACCAAAGGATCGCCAACGGAATCCAGGCAAGCGGCGAGATTGGCCGGAACAGTTCGACCACCGGATCGATCACGCGCTCAAACTTTGGCCATCGGCCCATGGCGAAGCCGAGGGGCACTGCCACGATCGCTGAAAGCAGCCAAGCGACGACCACGCGGCTGACGCTGTAGGCGGCGTCGGTGGGCAATTCGCCGCTCTTCACCAGTTGGACGAATGTCTGCGCCGTTAGCAGCGGCGACGGCAATAACGACATATGCGGCTTCAAAATGAGCACGACCGCCCACCACACCGCGATTACGCCGACGGCGGCGTAGAGATAAGGCATCAATCGCGCCGCTGAACGAAGCACCACCACCCAGCTCGACTTGTCACCAGCAGACGCGAAACTATCGATCATTTCGATGATGGCAGCATCATTTGACGTCTTTCAACGCCTGCTCTGCAAATTTCGTCTCGAACTTCGGATTGTCAGTCTCCTTCAACAACCCGGCCTTCTTGAGGAACGAGGTGTATGCATCGACCGTGCTCTTTTCAGGAACCATGTTGCGATCGAACACCGAGATCTTCTGCTTGACCGCGTATTCAATGACTTGACGTGGGAAGCCATTTTCCTTGGTCCAGATATCGATCGCCTTTTCCGGATCCTTGAGGAGGAGGTCGACCGCCTTCACCTGCACGGTGATCAGATCCTGCACGATATCAGGATGCGCCTTCATGAAGTCGTCACGCACATAAGTGCCATCGCCCACATAGTGTCCATTCTTGATTGGCATGATCTGAGCCGAGTTGGCGAGCACGGTAGCAACGCCGTCGGCAAGCGCACGCGAGACGTGCGGATCCCATGTGATGCCGGCGTCAACGCTCTTGTTGGCGAGCAGCGTCGCGACTTGCGACCCGTCGGTCTTGAACAACTGTACGTCGTTAAGCGTGAGCTTGGCGTCCGTGAGCGCCTTGATAAGCAGCGGATATTGCTGCGAGCCCTCACCGGGGAACGCAATCTTCGCCCCTTTGAGACCCGCAACTGTCGTGATCTTCGACCCCTTCGGCACCAGAATTGCGGTCTGGTCGAGGATATCGATCGCGACCAGAGTTGCAGGCAAGCGCGCAGCCGCTAGCATTGCGGGACCCATACCGGCGGATGCAATTTGCAATTCACCGGCGGCGAGCGCCTGGTTTTCGGGAGCGCCGTAGGAAAAAGATCGAAGTACGATCTTGATCTTGTATTTTTCTTCAATCGGCTTGAGGTAGCCGGCGCCATGCGCGATTAAAATTGGTTGCGTGGACGGCTGGACACCGAAGTTGACGACATCTTCCGCCATTGCAGAAGCGCCGAACCCTAAGGCGACGGAAAAAACGAGAACACGCAAGGTGCGAATGATCGGCATGGGCTCACCCTCCGGACACTGCACCAGTTTCCACCGAACAAGTTTGCCAGCCCAGCATGCCCGGTTTTCGGGCTGACAATTGAAGGATTGCTTGTACTTGAATGCCTGTCAACTTGGGCAGTCGGGCAAACATCACGTTTGCTTTTGGCCATCAGTGGACATTTGACGATGTTCAAGTCCTCTCCGCCTGGACACTCACCGCGACGGGCGGGATGACTGCTAAGCGACTATGGGCATGTGGCCCCTTCCCTCAGGGGCCCCCTTTGAGAATATTTTTTTCAGGCGTATAATTGCGACTTATTTTGTTGGCGGAGGCACCATGCTGAAGTTCAACATATTTCTCCCGCTCGAACCGGTAAACTTCGACCCTCCCGCGGACGGCAGCTCCAACATCAGAATTTTGGGGCCCATCGTTCTTGTATTTGGTTTTCTCTTCTTCCTGACGGGCGGGGCCAGCTGGTTTCCACTATTCAGCGGTGGCGCAAACCAAATGATCAGCGCACCGCAATCGCCGGCTATGACGAAGGTGCCTTCGAGTTCTCGCTAGCCGATGTCGGCTTTGCGTCATTGGTGAAAATCGCGACACGGCAACGCCGGTCCGTTTTACCGCGGAAGCGGACATTCCCGTCACATGAACCCCGGATTGCGGGGAAGATACTGCGCCCAATTTCCAAAATCTCGCGATGACATCAGGACCATCGGAAGCGTGATGCGCATACCGGCTTCGACGGCGGCACTCAGGGCTACGCCGCATGCACCCGAAAGGAATGCTGATACCTGCGAAGTGCCGCTATCGGCCGCCATCGCAAGGACGGTCTTGAATGCTGTGCCCATCTTATCGCTTTGCGACACCGCCATCGGCCCAATATGACCATCGGCAACGTAGGCGTAGCCTACGCAAGCATCCTGCTGATAGAGCAGGACGCCTTTAGTGGACTGGTCGTTGATTAAATATCGATGATGCTTCTCGCGCGATACGCCTAATGTTTGAGCGTCAATGCTGGCGAGGTAGCGCAGGTGCGAGCTCGTCTCTTCAAGCTTCACGCACCGGAATTGCGGACTCTCAGTCGCGCTTTTAGGCGTTCACTTGCAACGCTAAAAACATAAATCGGAAACCGGGGGAATATTCCGTGCCGAAGATAAAGCCCTTGAGAAACTGTGTTGAAGGTGAAGGTGATCAGCGCCTTATTAGTCGCCCCTTTGTTCTGCGCAAGTCCCCACGTCCGCCTAATCAGCTCATTGCCGATGCCGCTCCCCTGTCGAGCGGGTGATACGAATAATTGTGCAAGAAACCACAAATCCCCACATACCCAACTCCAGGCGAAGCCAACCATTTGCCCACCGTCTTCAGCCACCCACAACCCATCGGGGTCGTCTTTCAAGGAAAATAATTGAAAGGGAGGAGGACGCGGCGACGCTATTTTGCCAAATCCGTGACGTTCAGTCAGGTTGTTGATGCTACCGACGACAAGCTCGTCGGCGCGTACGAGGTCTTCCGAACGCGCTGGTCGATATTTGATCGGCATTGATTCGCCCTTAGTCGAGGTATTGGCGTTAAACTACATAGCTAGATTGAAAGTATGGAGCCAATCATGCACAGGATTGCATTGGTCATCGCGTTCTGCGTTGCATTCATTGCACCGGCTTTCGCTCAGAAAGCCAGGATTGAAGCGGTGAATGCCAAGTGGGTGGAATTGTTCAATAAGGGGGATTTTGAAGGAATCGCGAAGCTCTATACCGCCGACGCGACCGCATTCCCGCCAGGCTCTCCGATGGTCAGAGGCAGGTCTGAGATCGGCAAAATGTGGAAAAGCTTGGCGGAGCAAGCGGGCAATCCGAGACTTACTATTCTCGACGTAAAACGGTTGAGTCCGAGAGCGGCGCGTGAGATCGGAACCTTTAGTTTGACGACAAAGGGGCCGTCACCGAAGGAAATTTCAGGGAAATACCTTGTTGTATGGGAGAGGGTCTGGGACGGATGGAAACTCTCCGCAGATATTTGGAATGACGGCAAATAAGAAGCGGATGTCCGTTGAACGGCCATGCCGCTGCCGCTCTGCCCAAACGACCAATGGATTCCCGTCGCCTCATGAGTTCGCCAATGCCTTTAGTTGCAGAAATGCGTCTTCGGAGTTTCTGGGCACCGCCGGCAGCGGCCTTTGCACGGCAGCGGTGGCATCCGGATCTTTCAGACCGCTCGCTGTCAGAAGCGCCACGACCGTGTCTTTGGCCTTGATGTGGCCGCTGCCCTTTAATTGCGCGACGGCTGCAAGCGCGCCTGCAGAGGCGGGTTCAACGTAAAGTCCTTCGGCCTTCGCCAGATCTTGCTGCCACTGCATAATTGACTCGTTGCTCACTGTCGTTGCGGCTCCCCCGGATCGGCGCAAGACATGCAGCGCCTGAAATGTACTCCGCGTTGCGGTCGTCGACTTGGCGACCGTATCGTGGGACTGCGGCATGTCGGGAACCGCATCACTGCCGCTTTTGAGCGCGGCGCCGAGCGACCCATAGATCTCCGCCGCCATCATTTTGGGAACGCGATCGGTCCAGCCGAAGCTTCGCATGTCTTCAAAGCCGCGCCACATTCCAAGCAACGCGTCGCCATAGCACACCGGCAACACGCAGCAATCCGGCACCTGCCATTGCATCTGTTCGGCAATCTCGTAGGCCAGCGTCTTGTAGCCTTCTATGCCGAACGGATTGCTGCCCACCACGGGTCCGAAAAACGGAGATGTCGGAAACCAGCCAAACTCCCGCACGGCGCGCTGCATCAGCGGCCAGCGATCCGCCTTGTTCGCGGTCTCGACAATGGTCGCACCATAGACCCGCATTTGCGTGACCAGCGGACCGGCCGCACCTTTGGCAGTGAAAACAATGCACGGCATCCCGGCCTTGGCTGCATAGGCGGCAGCGGCGGCTCCTGCATTGCCCGTCGAGCTTGACACGATAGCGGGAGCGCCGATTTTTTTTGCAACCGAAACTGCGATACAGGCCAGGCGGTCCTTAAAGGACCACGTTGGATTCCGTGTTTCATCCTTGGCGAACAAAGTTTCGACATCTAGGCGTCGGCCAATTTTGCCCAGGGGAAGAAGCTGGGAACCTCCTTCACCGAGCGTGACCGCGTCGGCTTCCGCCACCGGCAGCAAATCGCCATACCGCCAGAGTCCAGTTCCTGCATCAAGACCCGGCTTTGCGCGCGACGCATTGAACGAGGCCTCATATTCAACGACAAGATTGCTGGGCGTCTGCGCATGGCAGTTCTCACAATCCTGCGCATAATGCAGCCGGTCATAGCGCGATCCGCAGCGCAAGCATTGGAGCCCAACTACTGCTGCCATGTTTCAACTCGGACTATAACGAGGCTCGGGAATTGATCGGGCCCTTCCGATGTACTACATATCGGCACATTGTTTCACTTTTTGAGTAAATCGGCCGCATCCGGCTAGTGTCAAGCAAATGCAAGCTTCGCGTTTGATTGCGGTCGCCCAGTGATCCCTCGACAGAGTTTCGCATGACCCGCAACGCAGTACCCAGTGGCGAAAACCAGTCGGTGACACGCGCGATCGATATTCTCGACCTGCTGGCGGGTAATGCCGAGCCGATCGGCGTGCGAGAAATCGCAAGGCGCCTCGCTCTTGCCCCAAGCAACGTACAGAGACTGATCAAGACCCTCGCCAAGGCAGGCTTCCTCGAACAAACGCAAGGCACGTTGCGCTACAAGATCGGCTACCGAGCCTTCCAGGTCGGCAGCGCATTTGTTGGGCAAAACAGTCTTTACTCGGCGGTCATGCCGGAACTCTACGCACTGGCCAGCCAGCACATCACCGGTTTCCTGGGCGTCCGCCGCAACCAAGCGCTGGTTTATCTTGCGACAGTGCAAAGTGAAGGCCCGGTCGCAATCACTCATCGACCGGGATCGCAGACGCATCTCCACTCGACCGCCATGGGCAAGGCGCTTCTCGCGGAAATGCAGAATGATGAAATCCGCGCCTTGCTGGGTGCACGTCCGCTGCCGCGCCTTACGCCCTCAACCAAGGTCGCGCTGCCGCAGTTGATAAAGGAAATCGAAGCCGTCCGCCGCCTCGGCTACGCGACAAGCGAGGAAGAAAATCGCCAGGGCTTCTTTTCTGCCGGCGCGGTGGTGCGAGACGTCAGCGGCGCCGCGATCGCGGTGATCAGCGGAGCCGTTCCGACCGTGACCATGAAGGCGAATGACCGCTCCGCAATTGCGCGGCAGGTGATCGAGGCCGCGCTCAATGCATCGAGAAAACTCGGCGCGCCTTCGGCCGCCCCGCTCGCCAATCTGCTGTTGGCCTGCGCAAATCCGCCACCAAGCGCAATAGCGGCCGTCCGGCGGCTTAAGGAAGTGCATTCGTGCTTCGGCGGCAAAACCGCTTGAATTGACACTCCTGATTCACAATGCAAGCATTATTAGAACATTGTGCCGTATATCGGCACATCGGATTCGCCCCGTGACGCAAGCGTCCGCCGAGTTTGCGATTGATCGCGACGAGCTGATCAAGCTCACACTCGACCTTTGCAACATTCCCAGCCCTGCCGGCCAGGAAGCCGCGGCCGGTAATTTCGTCTTTGATTGGATGCAAAAGGAAGGGTTTGCGCCACGAAAGATCGGAATGTTTCCCGACCGCTTCAACGTGCTCGGCACGCTTCCCGGAAATGGCGACGGCTACAGTCTTATTTTCAACAGTCACCTCGACACAGGACGCAGCAAGAGCGATCGATTGAGCCTGCGTGACGCCGAAGCACCGATCAATCACCATGCGTGGCTTGAAGGCGAGACGCTTTTTGGTGAAGGCGTTGTCAACGACAAGGGGCCAATGGCCGCTTTTCTGCTGGCCGCAAAAGCCGTCAAAAAATCCGGCAAGAGCCTGCGCGGCGATCTGCTGCTTTCGGCGGTCCCGGGCGAGATCGGATATGAGGCCGTCGATGAGTTCGAAGTCGCCACAATACCTGAGCAAGGAAGTTGGCAGCCGTTATCTGATCCAGCATGGCGGCGTCGCCGACTTCGCGATGGTGGCGGAGGGCACAGACTTCCGATACGCGGCAATCGAGGCGGGCAAGGCATTTTTCAAGATCACCGTTCACGGGGCGCCGCAGTTTTACACGCCATTTGTGCCGGACGCCGAGATCAACGCCGATCACCCGAACGCAATAGTCCGCGCGGGCATCCTGATCCCGAGCCTGCAAGAATGGGCGCGCGAATACGAACGACGTTTTGTGTATCGCTGCAAGGACGGCACTATTGTCCCCAAGGCGGTGATCGGCGCCATCCGGGGCGGCAATCCCTACCATGTCACGCGCACGTCGGAACTCTGCGCACTTTATCTCGACTGCCGGTTGACCCCGGACTCCGACCCGCTTGCGCTGCGGCGCGAACTTCGCGAACTGCTGTCGCAACTCAAGCTGACCGGCACTGTCGAACTGTTTCTCTATCGCCGCTCCTATGGCAGCGGCGAAAACGCCATATTGCTCGACGGTTTGCGAGAAGCGCACCGCAGAACGATAGGCGGCGAGCTCGAATTGGCGGAACCGGTTTTTTCCAGCATGTGGCGAGATGTGCTGGCGTTCAATGAAATGGGCATTCCGTCAATCACCTACGGGCCGCCCCGCAGTTTCCGAAAACAGGCGATGAGAGTTGACGATCTTCTGCGGGCGGCAAAGGTTTATGCGGGCGTCGCAATCGAGATCTGCGGCCGCGAAAAGCCAAGAGAAAAGCAGAAGTGGGAGAAGCCAAGACAGGAACAATGACCGCCAATTTGGAATATAACTTGCATTGCAGGGGGCGAGCCGGCCGACGGACGCCAAAGGCCGAAAAGACCCTCAACGCGCGCGAAAAAGGGAGGAACAAATAATGCGAACTCAAACAATACTTGCGGTGCTTGCAACATTTCTGGCTGCCGGGCCACCCGCAACCGCAGCCTCGAATTTTCCCACTCGAACGATGCAGATCGTGGTGCCGTTCACCGCCGGGGGAAACACCGACACGATTGCACGCCTGCTCGCGGAACATATGCAGGATTCCCTCAAGCAGCCCGTCACCGTGATCAATCGTCCGGGTGCCGGCACAAATATCGGCGCGGCGTTCGTAGCCAATAGCGACCCGGACGGATACACGATGCTGCTCAATGCGCCCGCATCGCTTGTGATCAACCAGTTCATCTATAATACACTGCAATACGATCCGGATACGTCGTTTGCACCGGTATGCCTTGCGGCGCAATTTCCAAATGTCCTCGTTGTCAATCCGTCATTGGGCGTGAACACCATTCAACAGCTGATAGACAAAGCTAAGGCAAAATCCCGGCAAGATCGAATATGCGATCGCCGGCATCGGCGCGACCAGCCACTTGTCCGCCGCCTTGTTCGCGGAAATGGCAGGCATCGACATGGTTGCGGTGCCCTACAAAGGCACGTCGCAATCCTTGCCGGACCTTGTTGCGGGGCGCGTCGCGTTCACGATCGATAATCTCGGCCCCATTCTGCCGTTCATCCAGGCGGGCAAACTCATCGCGCTCGGCGTTTCAACAAAACAGCCGGTCGCCCTGCTGCCTGGCGTGCCGCCAATTGCGTCCGTTCTGAAGGGTTACGAACTGAGCTCGTGGAATGTCCTCACCGTGCCTGCAAAAACGCCGAAGGACATCGTCAGTCTCCTCGGCAAAGAGTGCGATCGCATCGTCCACCTTCCGAAGGTCGCGGAAACCATGCGCTCATTCGGCTCGGAGCCCGTCGGCGGCACGCCGGAACAAACGGCGCAATTTCTTAAAAACGAGCGTCCGCGATGGGAGGCGGCTATCAAGGCGGCAAAGATCCCGAAGCAATAGGAAGCTTGAGGCATTAAAAGGCCGGCGTCGCGGCGCCGGCTTTTTTACGGCAGTCATGGATTATCGCGGTCATTCGCCGTAGCGCGCACCTATTGACCAAGTTTGAGCCTGGCCGGCATCGATGACGTGATAGCAGGCGTGCAGGTTGACGGTCGGATCGCAATGCGTTGCGCCGATAAGAAGGCGGTCGCCGAGCGCCGGCGCCTTTTGCCCCGCCGGAATGCCGACAATTCCGTGCTCGTCGCCGGCAAACCGGTAACTGCTGCCTTTGGGGGCGCCGACAAGATTGCAAGGCGGCGGGCCGTTGGTTGCGAGCGCCTTGCTGCCGGCATCGACCGTGACCTGGCCGGGGATATTGACCGACACAACCGTCGCAAGCACGAACAGGCTTGGCTCGAAGCAAGGTCCCGCGCCGCTTTCATCGACAATTCGGGCGTAATCAGAATCCATGAAGACATACGAGCCGACCTGAAGCTCGTTGTAGGGTCCCGCGGCATCCCTCCGATAAGTTCCGGTGCCGCTCCCGCTGATCAACTCGCAGTCGAGCCCCACTTCCGTCAGCGCCTTGGCGAACCGCCGCAGGATATCGGCCGCGTTGTCCGCCGCAGAATTCCGTTCGTCCGGACGCGGAATATGTTGTGCGTGGCCGGCAAACCCCTGGATTCCCGACAAATTTCAGTTTGTCCGACGCCGCAATTGACTGTGCAAGGCGAACACCCTCGCCGAGGTCCGCGACACCGGTGCGCGAGTGACCGACGTCGACGTCAACGAGCACGGGAAGCGGTTTGTCGCCCGCGCGGGAACTCGCAGCGAGCCCATCAACCTGCGCGATGTGGTCAACGACAACCGCAATATCGTGTGCACTGTTGATCTTCGCTATGCGCGCGAACTTGCCATCGCCCATTTGCGGAGCTGTCAGCAGCAGGCCCCCGATACCGGCCGAAGCCAGTAATTCAGCTTCCGCAACCGTGGCGCAGGCAATGCCCCTTGCCCCCGCGTTTTCTTGGAGCCGGGCTATCTGCGCGGATTTGTGTGTCTTGGCATGCGGGCGCAATGCGATGCGCGCCTCCCTTGCCCATGCAGCCATGCCTTCAATGTTCCGTCGCAAGGCAGCGGCGTCGATGACAAGCGCCGGTGTCTCAATATCGCGCAGTGAAGCGTGATTGGGCGAAAGTATTGTGCGCTCCCTTTTTCTGCTCCCACGACAATCGTTGGAAGACGCGGCCACGCACCAGTTGCCGCAATGGCAGCTAGTCGATATGCGGCATGACCTCTTCAGAGAACCAATGCAGCTGTTCGATCAACTCTTCCTGATTATTCACCGCAACGGCCATCGCGGCGCAATGATCAACGCCCATTGCCTTGAGCTTGTGAATTTTTTCAACGATCGATTGCGGCGACCCGACAAGATTGGCGGTGACCTGGTGGACCGGGTCGCGGCCGGTATGCGCAAGCGACACGCGATGCGCGACCAGCCCACTCTTCATATAGGTGGATTCCGCCGCCTCCTGGGTCTTGCCGATCAATAACGAAAATTGCGGAGCGATCTCGATTTCCTTGGGATTTCTCCCCGCGTCGTGCGCATATTTATGGAGCGCCTGAATGCGTTCCTCTATCTCGTGCAACGGCCTCCACCCCGGCAGCCAGCCGTAGCCGATCGTGGCGGCGCGCTCGACGGCCTTCATATTGTGCCCGCCGATATAGAGCGGGAAAGGATTCTGCTTCGGCTTCGGGAACATCTCGATGTCTTTATACGAGTAATATTTTCCCTCGAAGGAGGAAACTTTTTCCGTCGTCAGCTTCTTAAAGATGCTGATCCCCTCCTCCATCATGTCGCCGCGATGCGGCTGCTCGTAGCGGCTTCCGACCCATGCTTCGAACTCTTCGCGATAGGCGCCGATCCCGATCGCCATGATGAACCTCCCGCCGGACATCTGATCGAGAGTAGCCACCTGCTTGGCGAGATAGACCGGCTCACGGTTGGGCATGACCAGCAGTGCTGTCCCGACACGCAGCGTGGTCGTGGCCTGCGCAATCATCGCGAGCGTGATCAGGACGTCGTAGAAATTTGGCGAGCCCTTTGTGTGATCGCGGACATAGTGCGGCGGCGTGATATGATCGTTGCCCCAGACCGAATCGTAGCCGAGCTTTTCCGCGATCTGCGCATGGCGGACCAGATCCTGCGGCTTGCAGAAGTTTACCGGATAGACAAGGCCTTCATATCCGGTCGCCAGACAGATGGAGTATTTCATCGGTATCGATCTCCGGCAGTCGCAATATGCCTTCACTTCGCAGTTCGCGTTAGACCACCCGCAAGGCGGTCGGCAGCGTCATGAGCGACTCGGCGCCGTCCTTCGTAACGCGAACCATGTCCTCGACCTGCAATCCGGCAAAGCCGAGCTCGTAATAAGGCGTCTCGATACACACGACCATGTTCTCTTCCAGAACGTCCGCCGAGCTTTCGGCGATGTTCGGTGGGTCGTAACCGTCGACACCGATGCCATGGCCAACATGGCTTCGCTTGAAATGTGGAATTCCCTCGCGCTGAACGGTCGCTACGATGTCCTTGAACAAGTCCGAAACCTTTAGGCCGGGCTTGATAATGTCATAGCCGCGCAAAACGCCCTTTTCGACAGCGCGGTAATATTTGCTGATTTTCGCGGCCGGCTCACCCAAACTCGCCCCGCGCGACATGTCGGACCGATAGTGACGGTATCGTCCGCCGACGTCGAAACGAATGAGATTGCCCTGCTTGAGCTTGCGATCGGACGGCTGCACGTTGATCATTGCACTGCGATTGCCGAATCCGATGCATCCGACGACCGGCGCAGTATCGTTCTGTGCGAGACACGCATTGAATTCACGAAGCATCTCACGCTCCGTGATGCCTTCGGCCGCGACCTTGAGAGCCGCATCGATAGCAAGCTCGGTCGCGCGCGCCGCCTTGCGCAATATTTCGATTTCGCCTTGCGTTTTGATCGAACGGACCCTCTCGAAAAGGCCGAAACAGCGAACGAACTTGGCATCGGGCAAAGCCGACCGCAGCTGATCCATGCATTGCGGCGTGATTCCCATCTCGTCGACGCCGAACGTTGCGCGCTCGATCCGTTTTTCCTTGATTGCGGCAACGAGCGCATCCACCGAATCCTTGTACGCCTGACTGCCGAAAAGCTTTTGCTGCAACGTGTCGTCGGCATCGAGTTCGACCGATGCATCGACGTCGAGCTGGAAATATCCGTAACGGCGTATGTCCTTCACCCAGGGTTTCTGATCGGCGACGAGATCGAGAATGCCGGAATTTGCAATAATGCATGGCTGCTGGGTGTCGGCCGGAAACAGGACGTAGGCCTGCGGGCCGCGCCGCACCCATTGCGACATCGCCCAGAACCCGCTGAGATAGGTTACGTTCTCCGGACAGGTCGCAATCACTGCATCGAGCTTGTCCCGTTTCATGAGCTCTTGTAGGCGGGCCGTATTGGCGAGCATGGCAGCTCTCTAAAAAGCGGTGTACCGATATTTAGAACAATGTTTCACAAGCGTGGTCGGCGCAGGGCAATTAGTCAACACTGGAAACAGAATTGACAGCGCGATTTCGCGATGAGATGTTGTTTGCAACACTGTTCTGAATACCGGAACATCGTGAAACTTCCATACGTCGATTGTGCGATCCCGCGGTCCGCCGAAGGCGGCATCCGGCTTCTTCAACCGCGCTGGCATTGCGCCTCACGCACGCCTTAAGCTCAGCGCAACGGACCGTACGATGAGCACTCGATTCATCAAGGCAACGATCAGTGGCACGCGCAGGCGGCTTAAGGCCGACGATGCCCGCAGGGCCTTTCGGCGCAAGGAGCCCGCGGCATGACTCGGCCGAACGCCTATGTCGGGAGTGCCATCGGCCGGCTTGAAGATGCAAAATTGCTGACCGGAGCCGGTACCTTTGTCGGCGATCTGAGGCCCGCAGGGCTCCTGCACGCAGTGATACTGCGCAGTCCGGTCGCGCATGCGGTTATTAAATCGATCGATACCAGCGCTGCGCGCGCAGCCCCCGGGGTCGTTGCCGTCATCACGGCTGCCGACTTCAGCGACGTTCCCATAATCCCCATCCGCCAGCATGCGGTGCCGGAGGGAGAAGCCTATCGCCAACCGGTCATCGCAGACGGCAAACTGCGCTATGTCGGAGAGCCCGTCGCAGTCATCATCGCGTCCGAACAAGCTATTGCCGAAGACGCGCTTGAACTCATCGATCTTCGTTTGCGCGAGCTGCCGGTTGTATCCGACCACGTCATATCGGCGCGTGGAGATACGTTGCTCTTCGAAAACACCACGACGAACAATGCCGCGACCTTTCGGGCGCGCATGGGCGATACCGATGCCGCTTTTGTTTCGGCGGACTACACGCGCCGGCAAAAATTCAGCGTTCAGCGCCACACCGCCTTTCCGATGGAAACGCGCGGGCTTCTCGCCGAATGGGACGCAAAACGCCGGCACCTGACCGTTCACGGAGCAACGAAGGTTCCGTTCTTCAATCGGCGCGTGCTGGCCGCCATGCTCGGTCTCGAAGTGTCCGACGTCGATTTGATAGAGGTTAGTGTCGGCGGCGGGTTTGGCGCGCGTGGAGAGTTTTATCCTGAAGACCTGCTGATTCCGTTCGCCGCCTGCCAGGTCGGCGGCAGCGTGCGATGGGTGGAAGATCGCCGAGAGCACTTTCACGGCAATGAACCATGCGCGCGAAATGTATGCTGACCTGGAGATCGCCTGCCGGCGCGATGGCACGGTCCTCGGCATCAGGGGCCGTGTCGATATCGACCTTGGCGCCTATGCGCGCACCAACGGCTTCAGCGCGCCGCGAAACGTCGTCCAATTTGTATCGGGGCCCTACCGGATGCCCAATATCACGATCGACGCCTATTGTTTCGCGACAAACAAGACCCCTACCGGCACATATCGTGGCCCGGGCCGATATGAATTGAGCTTCTTTTGCGAGCGCCTGTTCGACATGGCGGCAATGGATCTCGGGGTTGATCCGGCGGAATTTCGCCTGAAGAACCTGATTGCGGAAAGCGAACTGCCGCGGCCGCTCGCAACGATGCTCGACCTCGATGAGACCTGGCAAACGGAATTGGATAATGGCGATTACGGGCTTGTCATGCGGCGCTGCCTTGAGGAATTTGATTGGCCTGAAAAGAAGAAGCTCCAAGGCCAGTTTATCGACGGCCGTTATCACGGCATCGCAATTGGCAACTTCGTCGAGGGCGGCGCCGGCGGGCAATCCGAAAATGCGCGCATTGATATCGTTCGGGATGGAACGATCACGGTCGCGGTTGGTTCAACGGCGCTCGGGCAAGGCTTGCAGACCGTCATGTGCCAGATCGCGGCGGACGCGCTGTCGCTCCCGATCGAGCGGGTCCGCCTGGTCCACGGCTCGACCAACCTTTTGAGCGAAGGGTCGGCTCGTTTCATTCAAGGGCAACGGTTATGGGCGGCTCGGCGATCTTGCTGGCCGCTGAAGCCCTGATGGACAGGGTACGGGCTGATGCTGCGATCCGCTTCGGTTGCACTCCGGCTGCAATCTCGATCGCCGAAGGCGCCGTACGGCACGGCAACACGCGGCTTGAGCTCGCTGAGTTCGCGGGACTTTCCGTTGAACGCAAGTTCGTCAACAAAAAACTGACCTACAGCTACGGTTCACATGCCGCGCATGTCGCAGTGGATGCCGCGACGGGGGTTGTTGACGTGCTTGACTATGTGACTGTTGAGGACGTGGGACGCGTTATCAACCCGGCGACATTGCACGGACAGGTGCTTGGCGCCGTCGTCCAGGGCTTGGGCAGCACCTTTCTCGAACACCTGCAATACGATGAGAATGGACAGCTGTTGACCGGCTCGCTCGCCGACTATTGCTTGCCGACCGCAACCGATTTTCCGCACATCCGCTCCGTTTCGCTTGGCCTTCGGCCATGTCCAAACAATCCGCTCGGCGCCAAGGGCGCGGGTGAAGGGGGTCTAATTGCGGTCGGTGGCGTCATTTGCAACGCGGTAGCGGCCGCATTAAGGACGTTATCGGTCGAGCCGTGCGATCTGCCTTTGGCGCCGCCGCGATTGTGGCGCCTGATCGAGCAGGCCCGTGTCGTACGTCAGTCTCATTTGTCCGTCTCCTAATGTGCATGGCCAACTCTTATTGTGCATGGCCGAACAATGAACCAGCTGCCTGAGATCAGCATCCGGCTCGACGGATCAATGAGCCCGCAGGAATGCGTGGCGCTCGCAAAAGCCGCTGACGCCTCCGACCTGGCGGGCGTCTGGTTTGCCGAAAATGCTTTTGCCCGGGGAATTCTGCCGACGGCCGCAGTTTGCGCGAACGCAACGAAAAATGTCCGGATTAACGCCGGTGTATTCAATCCGTATAGCCGGCATCCGACCATGATGGCGATGGAAGTCGGTGCATTGGACGAATTGTCCAATGGACGCGCCAGCCTCAGCATCGGAGCCGGCATAATGGCGGCAACCCAAAAAATGGGATTGAACGCTGAAAAACCCGCGCCTGCGCTTCGTGATGCACTCATCATCGTGCGCAGGCTGCTGCAAAACAGGGAAATCGACTATTCGGGCAGCACGTTTTCGGCGAAGCAGATCAAACTGGATTATCGCGCACGAGATGGCATCCCGATCTATCTTGCGGGACGAGGAAATGTCACGGTGAAACTGGCCGGCGAACTCGCAGACGGGCTGCTCATTTCGAACATGTGCTCACTCACATTTGCCTCGGGTCTTGCCGCATTGATGCGATCCAGTTCGCGGGCCGCCGGGCGAACGGCGCCTGGAAAGGTGGTTCAGTACATGCCGTGTTCCACGCATGCGGATTCGCGCCAAGCGTTCACCGCCGCCAAGACTGCGATCGGCGAAATGCTGCCGCGATTCTGGCTGCTTGGGCAGAAGCTCGAATCCGCGAAAGAGGCGCTGCTCGCGGGCACCCATATCAGCGAGGCCGAATTTTCAGATTGTGGCCGCCGCATCCTTGCCGGCGAAAAAGCCGCAGCGGTGCTCGATGATCGTTTTGTTACAGCCTTTTCGCTCTCGGGCACACCGGACCAATGCATGGCGCGGGCCCAAGAATACAAGGCGATGGGCATCGACGAATTGGCTCTAACCTTTAGTGGGCCGCGAGCCGCAGAAGAGATGACTGCGATTGGCGTCGCGCTCAGCTCGGCGAGTGTTTAAGACAGAAAGGCCGCTTTGTGGTGGCCTCCCCTAATTCCGATTTAATGCTTGATCAGGCCGCGACAGCTTTGTTCTTCCGCTTCCTGCGCCGCGCAAGCACCCCGATAAGGACTTCCTGCAAAAGACTGGCGCCGCTGTCGGTATTTTGCAGGGTACAGATGATGGCGAGTGGGGCTTTTTCTTCAGGTCCGACGCCTGAACATTGCGCGCACTAGGAGCCGAACCATCGGACAACACTGGGCCTTGCACCTTTCGCGCGCAGGCATTGTGAAAGAATTGTTTCAACTTGGTCTTACCGCGGACCCGCCGTCACAATCGCATAAATAGCCGTCGCAATTCGACTTGATCGTCCCCATATTGAGCCAGCAACACCCAATAAGCAGACGCTACGGCACCGTGGAGCGGTAAACCGCCCTTCCGTGTCACGGAGCACGGTCCAATGTTCGCGGCCAAACATTTTCGAGCAAAAGCGGAGGAAAGCGCCGAAGCGCTCAAATCCACTGTTGTTCCCGGCGAAATCCGTCAGCTACAGCGGTCGAAACAAAGTTTCAGTGATCTCGCGCAGAACGAGACCTGGCTGGCGGACAATTTCGACAAAATGATCCGCTCGCGCACGGAAGACGAGCCAGCTGGAAAACGCCTCGAGGAAAACGCCGTCGCTGAGATCGAGGAGCATATCCTTCGCCGCCTCGGCGCGGCCGTTATCATGCAGTGGAACACAATCCCAACGAAGCTGCAGCGCGAGCTATTCGATACGGCGGGCTCACTGGGTGACGTGCGGCAAACCACTGAACTCAGAGGACAGATTGCCCGCTTTCTGCATGACCATAAAGACAAAGAGAACCCTGCCGGCTGCTCCTCCGGTTCCACACCAGAAGGAAAACCCGATCGTGCATAAATTCAAAATCGGTCAAATCGTCGAGCTTGAACCGAGCGTTCTTCGACAATCAGCGCCGGGCGGATACGAAATTCGCCATCTCGTGCCTTCTTCAGACAAAGATCCCGGCAACCCGTGCTACCGCATCAAGAACACCGCCGAAAAACATGAACGGGTCGCTTCTGAGAATACACTCGCGCTTTCGACCAGCGTTTTCGCCTGATCCACTGAAAGTATCCGAAAAATGCTCCCTCGGCCGAATAATAACGTAGCTCATGACGGTTGAACATGCCCATGCACGTGCCTTACCGAAGCCATGGGGTGTTGTGGATCCACGTCCATGGAGTAACGCAGGCGACGGCGTCACTACGATCGGTGAAATCTGGTACGAGCGCACCAACGCTGGGGCCGTGCCTCCCTCGCTTCTGCTGAAGCTGCTTTTTACGAACCAGCCTCTTTCCATTCAGGTTCATCCGGATGATGCATACGCGCAGTCAACCGGACGGCCGACAGGCAAGACCGAAGCATGGCACATTCTGAGCGCTGCGCCCGATGCCGAGCTCGCCACGGGCCTCAAGCGGCGTGTCAGCTCACGACAGCTGCGGCATGCCATCGATGACGGCTCGATTTCCGAGCTTGTGGCATGGCATCCAGCACATTCGGGCGACACCATCTTGGTGCCCGCCGGAACGATCCACGCCATCGGTGCAGGCATGGTGATCGCTGAAATCCAGCAACGCAGCGACGCCACATTTCGTCTTTTCGATTACGGCCGCGGGCGCGACCTTCATATAGAGGGCGCACTTGCGGTGGCAAATGCCGGCCCCGCCGATTTTCTGGTCGACCCGACAAGACTTTCCGACGCGCGGACGCTTCTGGTTTCAAATGCGTACTTCACGTTCGAGCGGATCAATCTGATGCCAGATTCCACCTCGAGCCTCGAAGCGGAACATGAGACCTGGATGCTGGTTGTCAGTGGCGGCGCCAGCGCCGCCGCGAACGCCATTACGATAGGCGACGCCCTGTTCGCGCAGTCGGATCACGTCAACATCCGTGCTGGCCGGAACGGCATGGTGGCTCTCGTAGCCTACGCAGGCGGTCTGGTCCCGCAGTTGCTGAAGTGCGTCGACATGGAAACAATTCAATGAAATTGATTTAACGAATGGCATTCATCGGCAATCATCTTCCGCGCCGCTGCGGCATTGCAACGTTTACCAATGATCTTCATCAGGCAGTTTCAATGGCCCGCCCGGATCTCGAGACCGTTGTTGTGGCGATGACTGATCCCGGTGGCGTCTATGACTACCCGCACGCCGTCCGCCTGGCAATTCAAGACGAAAACATCGAGGAGTACGTTGCAGGGGCTGCGTACCTGAACAATGCCGGCTTCGATGTTGTTTCCCTCCAGCATGAATATGGAATTTTTGGCGGTCAGGCCGGCGGCAATATCACCGAGCTGCTGTCGCGGCTGAAGATGCCGGTCGTAACGACCCTCCATACGGTACTCGCCAAGCCGGCCCCCGCCCAGCACGGAGTGATGCAACGCATCATCGATGTTTCGTCCAAAATCGTCGTCATGTCTGAGAAAGGCCGGCAATTACTTCATTCTGCGCATGACGTACCGGCCTCCAAGGTTGAAATTATAGCCCACGGAATTCCCGACATGCCGTTTCGCGAAACGCACGATGCCAAGGCAAAACTTGGCTTCACGGGAAAGACCGTCATTCTTACGTTCGGGCTTCTGTCGCCGAACAAAGGCATCGAAATCATGCTCGATGCCATGCCGGGAATCATTAAATCGTGCCCTAACGCTGTCTATGTCATCCTTGGCGCAACCCACCCGCATCTTGTGCGTCAACAAGGCGAGGCATACCGGCACAGCCTGACGGAACGCGTGCGCGATCTCGGAATCGAGGATCATGTCGTCTTCTTCAACCAGTTTGTCGAGCGGGCCACGCTGTTGGATTTCATTTCAATGTGCGACGTCTACGTTACGCCATATCTCAACGAAGCGCAGATGACGTCAGGTACGCTCGCCTACAGCTTTGGATTGGGAAAGGCGGTCGTATCGACCCCCTACTGGCACGCCAGGGAATTGCTCAGTGATGGGCGCGGCATCCTCGTGCCATTTGGCATTTCGAAAGCCATCAGCAACGAGATTGCCGCCTTGCTTACGAATGACGTCCGCCGTCACGCCATGCGCAAGCGGGCATACGCGGCAAGTCGGTCGATGACCTGGCCGGAGACGGCTGAGGACTATCTCGCGGTATTCGAGAGCGCACGAGAGCACACCAAAGAGAATTGCTTCCGGCCCCAACTCTTTCCGCGATCCGACGCAGTGCCATTCCAAAACCGCGCATCGGACATTTTCTTTCGCTTTGCGACAGCACGGGCATGCTTCAACACGCAGTCCGTTCGGTACCTGACCGCGCCCATGGCTATTGTGTGGACGACAACGCCCGCGCAGTTGTTCTCAAGCGCGCTTGCATACTCAGGCGCGACGCAATTGCGGTCGGAAATAGACACTACAGCTTTTGCAGCTTTCATTCAGCACGCATGGAATCCGGACACACATCGGTTCCGAAATTTTATGGGGTATGACCGGCGATGGCTGGAGAGTTGGGCTCGGAAGACAGCCATGCCAGGACGCTTTGGGCTTTAGGGGAATGCGCACGCTCGGACACCGATCCGTCCCGCCGCACGTGGGCCGCGGCACTTTTCAAGACCGCCCTTCCCGTTGTCGAGGAGTTCTCGTCTCCACGCGCCTGGGCCTTCTCGCTCTTGGGTTTGGACGCTTATTGCACACTGGAAAACGGAGATGTGCTTGCGAACCGCATGCGCAAGCTGCTGGGCGACAGGCTGATGGCGTTGTTTCTCGCAAATCAGCGCAAGGATTGGCTCTGGTTTGAAAGCGTTCTCGCTTACGACAATGCTCGGCTTTCGCAGGCTCTGATCCAAACCGGGCTTGCGACCGACATGTCGGCGTATGTAGAGATCGGCCTGCGATCGCTACGGTGGCTCATGTCGATTTAGACCACGTCGTCGGGCTGCTTCCGACCGGTCGGCTCCGAAAGTTTCGGCCGGATTCACGAAAAGCCCAAAGCGTTCGATCAGCAGCCGGTCGAGGCGTGGGCGACAATTTCCGCATGCGTTGCCGCCTGGCGTGTGAGCCATGACGAAGCGTGGTCCCTGGAGGCAAGGCGCGCATTCGACTGGTTTCTGGGCAAAAATGACCTGCAGATGGCGCTGGTCGATCCCGTTACCGGGAGCTGTTCGGATGGCCTTCATCCGGATCGAGCAAACGAGAATAAAGGTGCCGAATCGGTGCTATCGTATCTCCTCGGTCTCGTGGAGATGCGGCAGTTCACAGCCATGACAATGGCTGTGGCAGGCCGGGCGAAGCTTGCGCCAAAGAAATTATCATCTAATCGCGTCGGCGAAATAGCAGCCCGATCGCCGTCAGGGAGCATCTTTGTCCCAATTCAAATTCTTGCATCGCCAGAACCTCTATCTTCGGCCGGAGCCAGCAAGGGTCGTCGTCAGGCCCTTCAGGCCAGCGACTGAGCCGCGCGACTTCAACCCCACCGACAAGGTCCGTGCCAACCATATCGTTGGCCGGGTGCTTCGGCTCGATGCCGAAGCTTCCGCGCGGCTATTGAGCGAGGTGCTCGAGTACTTCGGGGGGCGGCACAGGAACCTGCTCGATATTTTCGCGGCGCGCGCCGCGGAAATGGAGGACGCGCTTGACCCCCATGCTCCATTGAACAAGACGCAGCGTGGCTTGATCGGTGCCTATTTTCTCAACGAATACTCGTTCGAGGCTTCGGCCCTGTTCAATCCAAGTATTGTCCGGCATCCGGACCAGACGGGCGCGCCGGACATGGTTGCCGATTCATCCTGAGCCTTCGCGCCGTCGGTGAAGGGCATATTTCGTCGCTCACGTTCCGGTCGGGCACCCTCGCTGCGGATGGCAGCGTGTCGATCGACCCCGCCGCTCGTCTCGCGTCAGTTCCGAAAGTTCTTAGCCGGACGTCCGGGCCAACCGGAGATGATGTCGAAGTGATCTTCGGGCCGGAAGAAGAACTGAGCGAACGAGTTATCTTTCCGGTAACTGATGCCCAGTCGAACGGCATCGAGGATGCGCGCTTCGTTGAGTTCCGCGATAACGGACAGAGAACGTTCTATGCCACCTATACGGCATACAGCGGCAGGGCAATTAGATCCGAGTTGCTCGCAACCACTGACTTCCGATCATTCAAAATGTCTCCGCTTGGCGGATCGGCGACACGCAACAAGGGCATGGCGCTGTTTCCACGCAAGATCAATGGCCGCTATGCAATGATAGCTCGACAGGACAACGAGAATCTTTATCTGATTTATTCCGATGACCTCTACGCATGGAACGGTGGCCAGCCCATTCTTCAGCCCGAGTATCCATGGGAATTTGTGCAGATCGGGAATTGCGGCTCACCGATCGAGCTGGACGACTGCTGGCTGTTGCTGACGCACGGGGTTGGCCCCGTCAGGCACTATTCGATTGGGGCTGTCCTGCTGGACAAGGATGATCCGTCCAAGGTTCTTGCGCGTTCGCGCTGGCCTCTGGTCCGCCCCCAGCCGACCGAGCGCGAGGGCTACGTACCCAATGTTGTTTATACCTGCGGTGCGATTCGTCATCGCGATCAGATCATTCTGCCGTACGCAGTATCCGACACCTTCTCCACTTTCGCGACGATAAAGATAGCTGAGTTGATGAAGGCGATTACCGGCGAGTAGCTGAGCGCACCGCAGGTGTTCCGCGATCTAACTTTGAGACATCGCGCAAGCGCGCCGATATTCGCTCGCAAACCCTGAAAGAATCTCCACGCGCGGTGACTTAAAAGGGTCGATTAACCCTACATTAACGCGGCGCACCGAATGGTTGCCACGGGAACAACCGTTTCGGAGGCCTCACGATGCTGCCCGAGCACCGTACACTTCTTGAAGACGAGCCTTGTCCTGTCCCCGATGAAATCCTCGGCGAAATGTATCGCGCCAGCGCACACGGGCTGGACGAACTCATTGCGACGGTCTCGCCGACAACCAGAGTTTTGCTCGCCGTGTATTGCTACCGTCGCGCCCACCTTGCGTCGATCGGATTAGCGATTGCGGCAACCTGCGACAAAGACGACCTTGCCGACTGGGGTGGCAACGCGGGTACCGTCCTGTTTGAACGATCGCGGGAAGCGCCGCCGTCATCTGCCTCTAATGGCCATGCAACTGGCCGGAGGAAAATTACCTTGGCGACTGGGCTGCTTCGGTAATACCGGCGAAATCGGAGAGCAGATTGCCCTATCCCCCGTCGGCTGGATACCCAGCCGACGAGAAAATTGTTTCCGACTTGTCCGACAGTCGTTCCTAGCCGTCACACGATCTTTAGATTTTCTGCCGATGTCTTGCCCTTGTTGGGTACTTCTTCGTACTCGACAGTCTGCCCCTCATTGAGAGTACTCAAGCCGGCCTTTTCAACGGCTGAGATGTGAACGAAAACGTCCTTCCCACCCCCGCCCGCCGGTTGAATAAATCCGTACCCTTTGGTCGGGTTGAACCACTTCACAGTGCCTTTGGCCATCCTCAAACTCCGATGTTGACATGGGAAGATACGTCCAATGCGCACAGATGCCAACCGCCGTCGCAGCGTATCCTAGAACTGCTCGCCCGGTAACGAGTTAGCAATTTCAAGGGCTTGCAAGCGGCACGACCCAGGGGCACGAGCCAGGGCATGACCCATGGGGCGACAGTCCTCATGTAGACCCGCTTTGGCGGCTATTGCGAACTTCCACCGATTGGCGCCCGCAACGCCGGCGTTGATAACTCCGTTAAACAAGCCGAGCGGGACAAATGCCGAGCCAACCGTCAAAGCAACCAGTGCGACAAGAGCGACCCAAATTACGCTCGGCGCAAACCAAAGGTGGACAGCCTTGGCCCAATCGACGCTCATGGGGCACGCCCGATCAGGTAGATCATGGGCAGCAGAATAATCCAGATGATGTCGACGAAATGCCAGTACAGCGCAATGCCATCGAGCGCCGTCGCGCCGCGCGAGGGCTGACGATCGGTAACTTGGCCTGCCGCAAAAGATCAGCCTCTCTTGCGGGGTCTGCTTTGTTGTCTGGCAATGTGAACTCTGGTTTTTTGTGCGGCGTCCGAACGCCCCTTCACGTGATCGATGAAAGCCCGCAGCTTCGGCATGGTTTGCCGGCGACTGGGATAGTAAAGAAACACGCCCGGCAGCATCGGCGCGAACTGTTCCAGAAGGCGCGCGAGTTGTCCCGCTTTCACCGACGCAGCGGCGACCGGCCCAGGCACTTGCGCTAGACCCACACCTTGCATGGCCGCGCCAAGTAAGGTCGCAAAGTCGTTGGCAATGAGAGGCCCCGCGACAATCACGTCAGCGGTCTTGTTGCCGTTGATAAAAGACCAGGGCGCGATTGACCCATCCGTGCGTCGCAAACGCAGGCACGCGTGCTGACGCAGGTCGTCAACTCGTTCGGGACGCTTCCGGCTGCGCAGGTAATCGGGGCTGCCGACGACGACGAACGGAAATGGCGGCGTCAATCGCACGGCAATCATATCGGCGGCGATGAAGTGGCCAAGTCGGACGCCGGCGTCAAATCCTTCGGCGGCGATATCGACAAGGTCCTCGTTTGCGGCGAGCTCCACCTCGACCTCGGGATACGCCTCGCAGAAGGATGCAATCAGCGGCTCCAGCACAATCGGCACGACCGAGGGCGGCACCGTGAGGCGCAGCAGTCCGGCTGGTCTTTGCCCGAGATCACGCGCCGCCGCGCTCGCGGCGACGAGCTCCTCGAACGCGGGTTTTGCCCGCGACAGAAAGCGTTCGCCGGCTTCGGTCAGTCCAACGCTGCGCGTCGTGCGGATGAACAACGCGGCGCCGACGCGTGCCTCGAGCGCCCGGATCGCTTGGCTTATCGCGGACGGAGTCACCCCGAGTTCGGCAGAAGCCCGGCGAAAACTCCGATGCCGCGCGACACTCAGGAACGCCTCAACGCCGTCAAGTGCGCCCTGTCTGACTGTGAAGTTGTGCTTCATAGCCTATCGACATTATCGCGGATAGTCACTCGATGGAAGCCGTCGTACCTCTCGGTCACATCATCCCGAAAGGAGCTCTCTCTATGACCGACCGATCGAACACCCAAACTCAAACTTCCAGCTCAACGACCACAGGTGTCTTCGCGCTGCTTAAAGCAAAGCCGGGCGTAACACGCGAGCAGGTCATGGCCATCATGCCGGCCGAGATACGGGCGACGGTCCAACTCTATATCGATGGGAAAATCCGCGAATGGTACTCGCGACAAGACGGCAAGGGAGGTGTTTTCCTCCTGAACACTTTGGACGTGGCAGAGGCAAGATCCATCATGGAGTCTTTGCCGCTCGCTAAAGAGCGCATGCTGGATCACGAGTACATTCCAGTCGGGCCGCTGACGCCGTTGCGTCTGTTAACGCGGAACGAGTCAGCCAAGCAGTAACCCAGCACCCCCTGCCGTCGAAGGGCGGCGAACCGTATCCCACGCGCTGGACGCGAACGTGAATTTGCATCTCAATGGAGGCCACATGTCACCAGAAACCCTTTTCCGAATCCACCTCGTCCTGGGTTATGTTGCGTGGTTGCTTTGTTTTAGTGCGTACATTTGGCCCAGACTCAAGGCTATGGACGGGATCGAAGCACATCGTGCCATCGCGACCTTGCATAGCTTCCGTTTCTTCGGTCTCGTCTTCATCCTTCCGGGCGTCGTCGGCAATCTGCCAGAAAGCTTCGCCACGTTCGCGGCCTACGGCGATTTCGCGACCGGGCTGCTAGCCATGCTGGCGCTCCTCACTGTGAGAATGCGACCGCTCTTCTGGCTGTTTGCCGTCGCTTTCAATCTCGTGGGCGCGGCCGACCTCATCATCGACTATTACAACGCCACCCAGCTCGGCCTTCCGGCCCTAGCTGGTGAATTGGGATCCGCCTACGCGATACCGATCATCTACGTGCCGCTACTGATGATCACGCACATCGTCGCATTCTATTTGCTGGTGCGGCCGCAGCCGGCGGCGCGTCGCGCCATCGCCGGCCATGCGGTCGCGTCCTAAATCGGGAACCGTAACACCGGGATGTCCGCTTTGCCCCGGTGGATTTAACCGATCGACGCAACACTTTATCTTTGAGGGAAAAGATGGGGTGTGGCGATGGATCAGAGGTTTCGTCGCGGCCGCGGGAGACCTTGCAATTCGAAACCCCAGCAGAGAGATTCAGCCCCCGTGTTGCGTCGACCGGTTGAGCTGGCTGTTCATTAGCGGACGCGTGCAGCGCACAAGCTCATGTCTGATTTGTGCCAATAGCGGGCATCAAGTCGTAATTGAATGAAATAACGAAAATGGCCGCAGCGCCTAGCGCGCCATGGGCGGTACACCATTGAGAAGAGAAATCGCAGCTACCGCATCATGCGACGCGATTTGTGTCTGCTTGCTGCTGTCGTGCTTAAACAGAATGCCGCCGATGACGATACCCGCTAAAAATACCGTGACTAAGGCCAAACCGATGATGTCCCGGCTGCGTCGAGGACTAGGACTAACGGCCCACAGTTCCTTGTCTAAAAGTTCGAGATCATGTTGGTTCATCTTTTCAAATCTTTGCCAATGGTCCTCATCGAGTGCGCGAGGAGCGGTGGGCGTTCCGGTTTAGCTTCGGTATCTCCGCAGCCTGGCTTATTAATTCGGTGAAGCGGCGACGAAACTGAACATCAAAAATGTCTTCAACGCTTTCTACGCTTTCATCATGTGTAAGCGCATCAAACTGGCGTCTTAGTAATTCCCATTCATTAGTTTTTGACACCGGGTGTGCCTTCCACTGGCGGCGTCTCAGGTTGTTGCCAGACGTTTATCGGGTTATGGCGTTTAGCACGAGGATGACCAAAAATACGCCGCCCAAGGACCATCCAAATAACCGCGCTGTCTGCTGTTCGCCCATAAGCCGATAACGACTGACCTGAACAAATGTTCAGTCAGGTACGGTTTTGAACTTTTTTTCTAGCAAGAGGCCCACGCGACGAAGTGTGGAACCGATGGAACTGTATCGGTTAAAGGTCGAGCCGGAACGAACGGGCGTTGGTTGACGTTTATTGAGAGACCGCGCGGGATTTCCCCATCCCTTATACGGTCGCGTGCCAGTAACAAGAGCGAGTGGGAGTCCCCTCTACTTAGCTCTCGTTCCGTGTGTTTTCTAGGGAGGAACACTGGAGGACCCCGGTCGCGACGCTACGTTGCGGCTGGGGTTCAAGTTACTCCATTGGCAGCGGCAGGATCATCGTCTTTGAACAATGGCGTCTCATACGTCAGATCACATTGATCTAACGCAACGCGGGCCGGCGTCTGCCCTGTATCTACGCCATAGGGCGATCACACAATGAAGCGTGAAGAGGCTTGGCGCCCGCTAGCCACAGCGCCGTTTGGCTGCGATCTCGAACTCGCCGTCATTGATTACGATGGGAAACACGCACTTGTGTTTCCATGCCGTCGCGTTGTTGGTGGCTGGATCGACTCGGGAACCAAGCGACGGATCGAAGTTTCCCCATCCCACTGGCGCGGGTGGTCGCAAAGCGTCTAGTCCAGCCATTAAAGGAGAGAAAAGGTGGGCAAAAAACGACTACCGCGAGACGAACGCGGTTGGATGATTCCGAGAGACGGCACGCTGTCGCGTAAGATCTACGGCATGCTCCTGCAGGGCAAAGGCACAACCCAAATTGCTTCTGAATTGAGCATCAAGATCGCAAGTGCCCGCGTGCTGGCCCACAAAATTCGCAACCCAGAAGCGGTCAGCGCCAAACGGTATAATGCGCACCGCGATGAGGCCGCCTGACACTTGCGCCGCTAGAGGGCGTTCAAAAAACCCCCGAGTGTTTCTGCCCGAGGTATTCCCGGCCACTACCACAAACTGATCGTTCAGAGTGCCGGGACGAAATTACTACATTGTTATTGACCCAAGGTAGCGGTAACTGGCCCGAAGCAGCGGCTTAACGACCGTGGTAGCTGAGATCGACGTCCACTCCTGCGGCAATCATGTCGGCTGCGGGTCATTCACGTCATAGCCGGTGCGGACCAAAATCGACCTTTGTCCGTTGGTAGTCCGATAGCGTCCTAGATTTTGCGGCGCGGCGAACGCAGCCATGTGCCAGAAGCTGCCATCCGCGAGCTGTCGCTGCAAAAAACCCTCAATCCGGATTGGCCGAAATCAAGAATTGTCGCATCGGCTCGAGAGACGGAACCACTCTCGACGGGCCGACCAAGCCATCTACCCAGCCCATGTAGACCATCGCCGATGCCGCGGCGACCGTGAACGCAAAGACGGCCACCCTCGATGCAATGCGCTTGCCGAAATGAGTGAGTGCAATAACGAGTTGAATGACAAATGCAATCACCAGCAGGCCGATCCACAGCGATATTCGACTTGTCGCATGGGAAAGATTGATCCGTTCGACTCTGGCCTGGCGAAGCTCGTCGACCTTACGTGTCAATAGCGCTTTGACCGTATCCGACCCGGGTGTCTGCGAGACGTAAAGCGTTGCCAACTGAAGGATCACGTCCGCTTGCGGCTGTGCAGGAGGTTGTCCCTGCTTTCCGGATTCGAGCCAGCTTTGCTCGACAGTCGTAGCCGCCTGTGCGTACTCGATCAGCGCTTCTTTCAATGGATTGGCGGCCGGCCCAATGCTTTCCGTCAAACTGAAAAGTGCCTGCGCGTTGTTGGCCTCCATTTGGGCAAAAAGCTGAAGCTGTCGCGATCGTTGAACAACGTCGGTTGCGCTGAATGATACGAAAAGTCCGAACAAAACCGACACCGCCGACAGCACCGGCGCATTCAAGCTGTCATGAATGGAAAACTTCGATTGCGACCAGCTCCATATCCAGCACGCGACCACCCCGCCTGCTAACAGCAGCGTCATGACCAGAATAAAGAGCTCGCGGTTCATGCTTGCGGAGACCGGCGGGGCTCACGCGCGTTTGTCATTGCACGTAATCGTTTGGATTCGACGCAGTTCGATCGGATGGGCGATGACGTTCTTGAGAGCCGCACCCATCGGCATTTTGAGATTGAAACCGAATCGCGGCAGTGATGACTCGAACCACTTCTGATAAAGTTGATTGATTTCTCCGGTTTTAAACAGGCCGGTGATGACGTCGTCGGCGACGCGCTTTAGCTCGGCGTCGTTTTTGTGGAGTGCGATCGCGAAAGGCTCGACCGAAAGCGGCTCCGAGATGAAATAGGCGCCGGGCGATTTCGATCGCGCAACCATGCTGTGCGCCGACGTATCGATGGCGCCATAAGAATCCACCTCATCTGCCTCCAACATTTTGAAAGCGCTTGGGTGGTCCTTAACCGGCACGACGATCATTCCGAGCTGCTGGCGCGCGTTCATGGCATTGAATTCGCGGAGCGTCTCGGTGCCGGCAACGGTCGACATGCGCTTGCCCTTGAGGCTTTGCAGCGACGTCAGCTTTGCAGTTTTCTTCGTCACGAACCGCGCCGATGCAACGAAAGTCGTGTCGGAAAACGAGACCAATTGGGACCGAGACGGCGTATTCGATGTCGAGCCGCATTCCATATCGACCGTGCCATTGGCCACCAGCGGCACCCGCATCGCGCCAGTGAGCTCCTTGAACGTCACATCGACGTGCTTAAGCGCGAGCTTTGCCTTGATCGCGTCGACGATGCGCGTGCAGATATCGATCGAGTAGCCGATCGGCTCTCCCTTGTCGTTCTTATATGAAAACGGGACACCGCTGTCGCGATAACCGACGACAATGGTGCCGGTTTGTCGAATACGCTGAAACGTTGGCGATTCCTCGCTATGCAGCGAGTTAGGAAATAGACCACATGCGGCGACCGCGAGCACGGCGCCAATGACAGCCTTGTCCATCGATCCCCCACCAGCCTTTTCGCTCCGGCCGCCCCAGAAAGATAGCGTCCGTCGATTGATCGAGTCCAGACTTTGTCTGCAATGGGCCAATAGCGGAATCTCATGCAGTGCGGCAAAAAAAGAAACCGCTATTCGATCACTTCGTCAGCAATTAGCAAAATCTCGCGGGTGATCGTCAGCCCCAGCTCCCTTGCGGTTTTGAGATTTAGGACCAGCTCGAACTTAGTCGGTTGCTCGACAGGTATGTCTGAAGGGCTGGCACCATTGAGGATCTTGCGCACAAACGGAGCAGCCGACCGGAACAGATCAGCCAAGTTTGCGCCGTAGGACATGAGGCCACCGGCCTCCACAATTTCCCTTGCTTGATACATTGCTGGCAACCGGTTGTTCGCTGCAAAAGCTACAATTCGTCGGTACTGGCCAAACAAAATTGGGCTAGGCATCAAAATGAATGCATCTGGATGGTCTTTAATTATCATCGAGAACGCGTTGGCGAGGTCGTCGGGTCCAGCAGCAGGCACGAATTGAAGCTGCATTGCCAAAGTCCGAGCCGAAGCTTCCATCTCCCTCGACATATTTGTCATTGTACGCGCGCCATACGCATGGGGCTGCCAGAGAGCGGCCACCCGCGAGAGTCCCGGAATGATTTCTTTCATAAGCTGCAGACGCTTGGAAACTAATTCCGGACCAAGAAAGGTCGTGCCCGTAACGTTTTCGCCTGGCCGCGCCAGGTTGGCGACCAGCCCATCCCCAACTGGGTCAGCCATTACTGCTGCAACGATGGGAATTGTGTTTGTAGCTTTTTTGGCAGCGAGGGCCGCTGGCGTACTCCACGCGACGATGATGTCAACCTTGAGCTTAACCAGCTCGGCCGCCAAAGCAGGTAGCTTTTCGACCAATGAGTTGCCGTATCGGCGCACGATTGCTATGTTTCGTCCCTCATCATATCCAAGCTCGTGAAGGCCCAGGTAGAATGGCTCGAGAATTGCCGTCGAAGGCCCAGAGGGCCCTGTCATCAATATGCCCAATCGAGGCATCTTTCCCTTTTGGGCGATTGGCTGCTGCGAGTGCGCGGCGATCGGCCACGCGGCGGCCGCACTAGCGAGTAGCGATAACAAATCGCGTCGTCTCATCGCCTCCCCCAAAGCTCAGGACTAGGCATCGTATCGTGTCAAACGGTCAGACTGAAAGGGGGGCCAATGATCGCATGGCAGCGATCGATGTCCGCTTGGGGTCATTAGCGATCGTCCTGCATTTACGGCGTTTGGTCGGCTAAGCCTCTGATCGCGGCCAGAAAGGCCGACATCAGATCAGGCGCGCATGCTCGTCTCCTCGTCAACAGAGGAGTACGACCATGCATGAGACCGAAAATCCGAAACCGGGAGAGGCTTGGGAAATGGAAAAGCGTGCGCGATGGTTTCAAACGCTCGCGGCGAATTTCAACGTCATATACACCGCCGCCGAGGACGGCAATGTCATCGTCATTGAGTGCAAACCATATAAGCCATAGGACGCAGCTTCGCGATAACCACTTACGTCCTCGACGAGGACGTAAGCCGCCCGAAAATGCAGAAAGTGCCTGATTTCATTGGCGGTCCCGAGAGGAGTCGAACCTCCGACCTTCGGTTTAGGAAACCGCTGCTCTATCCGGCTGAGCTACGGGACCGTCGGGCCGCGATTTAGCACAGGCGCCAGCGCGGTGCACCGGCTTTGCCGCTAGTCGATTTTGGCGCCGGACGCAGCAACGACGTCCTTCCACATGACGCGCTCCTTTGCCGCAAAGGCAATGGCGCCTTCCGGGTGCTGGACAAATGCGCGCACCGGCAATGAGGAACCGGTCCTGCGCAGCCTTTTCGGCCGCAATCTTGCCCTGTGCCATCGAGATCTTGTCGACGATCACGCGCGGTGTCGCCGCCGGCAGCACGAAGGCTGCCCACGAGGTGACGACAAAATTGTTGATGCCGGCTTCGCCCATGGTGGGAATGTCGGGCAAGGTCGGCCAGCGCTGCGCCGAAGTGACCGCGAGGGCGCGCATTTTTCCGGATTGAATTACCGGCACATAGGACGCGAGATTATCGATCGCGAAGGTCACGTCCCCCGCGAGCATGGCGGGGATCGTCTGTGCGGCGCCGCGGAACGGAACGTGGATTGCGTCAATGCCGGTACGCTTGGTGAACATCACGCCCGAAAGATGCGGCGAGGTGCCGACCCCCGGGCTTCCGAAACTGGATTGCCTTTTTTCTGCCTGGCCCAGCTGAGGAACTCGGGCACCGATTTGGCCGGGCAGTAGTCCGCTGCAACGACAAAGACGTTCGGCAGTTCCCAGGTCAATGTTGCCGGTATCATGTCGCGCTCGGGATCGGAACGGCATCTTGCTGTAGAGATACTGGTTGATTGCAAAATGGCCGATCGTCGCGGCGCCCATTGTGTAACCGTCGGGCGCGCTGCCGGTAACCGCGGCAATGCCGATATTGCCGCCGGCCCCGCCGCGATTTTCGATGACAAAGGACTGGCCGAATATGTCCTTGAGCCGTTCGGCCAGGATACGCGCCAACACTTCCGCCATTCTGCTTCGGTTCTCTTCGGCTGCAAGTCTCGCGCTTTTGTC